>JACZSM010000011.1 GCA_022574185.1 Pseudomonadota bacterium | reverse complement strand
CCCGGAAAAGAAATTCCTCACAATCGGTCTCAGTGCGAAAACGAGCGCTGAATTCGATGAGCGACTGCGGCGGGTTGAGCACCTGAGCAAGCTTGATCGGATCTGGCAGTGCCATACGCAAACACTATATGTAGTGGGTCCCGAACTCAACCGGATAAGCATGTCCGCGGAAACGTCTCCTCGAATCTACGTCAAAAAACTGTTGTAACTAACTGTGTCCGTTTCTTCTGCGTTGACCGTTTAAGACGACGCAAAATGATAATCGCCGTTTCATACTTCTCTTGCCCTGCTTGGTGGTATGGGTATTGTCGCTGCTACTGGTTTATAACGGTTTTAAGATTCACTGACGCAGCCTCGACGCCTGATAGTGCACTACATTACTGCTGCCCGGCCGTCTCTGTCACTCGCCTTGCAGCCGTATCGCGGATGCCAGATACCGGGCGGAATAAGGTCTGAATGTTCAAAATAGACCGATTCTTGTCGTTTCTAGCCAATTAGACGTCGCTCGCAACCATGCGCCGAACCCCATTCTGGGACACACTGACCTGCTGGAAGCGATACATCACTGAGCATTCGGCGGCTTTTGCCGCGATTCAACAGGGTCGATAATGAGTAGCAGACCGCGAAGACGACATGGCGGGGGCCGCGAGGCCAAACGCGCGGCACGGCGCAAGTTGCCGACGTCCACGGCTGCCTATATCGATCGCAAGATTCCCTATTACGAACTGCTCGGTGACGAAGCGCTCGAACTCATCGAGCACAACGCCGAGACCGTACTCGAGGAAATCGGCATCGAGTTCAAGGATTTTCCGCGAGCACTCAAATTGTTTCACGACGCGGGTGCGGATATCAAAGGTGAACGGGTGCGATTCCCGCGCGGCCTGTGTCGTTCGATCATCCAGGCGTCCGCGCCGGCCGAATTCACACAACATGCTCGCAATCCCAAGCGCAATGTCGTCATCGGTGGCAAGCGCACGGTACTGGTGCCTGCCTATGGTCCGCCATTCATACGCAGCCTGGACGAAGGTCGGCGCTATGCGACGATCGAAGATTTTCGCAACTTCGTCAAGCTGACCTACATGAGCCCAGGCCTGCATCACTCGGGTGGCACAGTCTGTGAGCCCGTCGATGTGCCGGTCAACAAGCGTCATTTCGACATGGTGTACAGCCATATCAAGTACAGCGACAAGCCGTTCATGGGGTCGGTTACGGCGCCCGAGCGAGCGCAGGACACGGTCGACATGGCCAAGATCGTTTTTGGCGATGACTTCGTCGAGCAGAACACGGTAATCGTGAGCCTGATCAACGCGAATTCACCGATGACTTTTGATGCAACGATGCTCGGTGCGGCGACCGTGTACGCCGAGCACAACCAGGCAACGATGATATCGCCGTTCCTGATCGCCGGCGCGATGTCGCCGGTTACTGTAGCTGGCACCGTGACGCAGATACTTGCCGAGGCGTTGGCCGGCATGGCCTATGTGCAGCTCGTCAAACCCGGTGTCCCTGTCATTTTTGGAACGTTCGCGGCGGCCGTGTCTATGCAAACGGGTGCACCAACGTTTGGCACGCCGGAACCGAGCCTGGTCATGTACGCGGCGGCTGCGCTCGCGCGTCGTCTCGGTGTGCCGTTCCGTAGTGGCGGCGGTCTCTGCGGCTCGAAGCTTCCTGACGCGCAGGCCGCCTACGAGTCGGCCAATACATTGGTGACATCGGCGCTGGCGGGTGTCAATTTTATGCTGCACACTGCCGGCTGGCTGGAAGGTGGCCTGGTGATGGGATACGAAAAATTTATCATGGATGCCGACCAGGCGAGCATGCTCGCGGTATTCCTGGCCGGTGTCGACCTGTCCGAAAATGGACAGGCGATGGACGCCTTACGTGAGGTTGGACCCGGGTCGCATTTTCTCGGCGCCAAACACACGTTGGCCAATTTCGAGACGGCGTTCTATCGCTCGCCGCTCGCCGACAGCAACAGTTTTGAACAATGGCAGGAGGAAGGGTCGCTGGATGCAGCGCAACGCGCGAACAAGCTCTGGAAATCGACGCTTGCTGCGTATGAAGCGCCACCTCTTGACCCTGCTATTGATGAAGCACTATTGGCATTCATGGACCGCCGCAAGGCGGAGTTTGCGGATCGAGAATATTAAATGAACGACGAAACAATTGTAAACGAAGACGCCGAAGACGATGAAATCATCCTCGCCGAGATGCCCGATGACGAGCTCGTTGAGCAAATGCACGATGACCTGTACGACGGCATGAAAGAGGAAATCGAGGAGGGCACGAACATTCTTCTTGCCCGCGACTGGTCTGCCGAAAAGGTGCTCAACGTTGCGCTGGTCGAGGGCATGCGTATCGTCGGCATCGATTTTCGTGATGGCATCCTGTTTGTGCCCGAAGTATTACTGGCTGCAAATGCGATGAAGGGCGGCATGGCGATCCTGCGCCCATTGCTTGCCGAATCGGGCGTGAAACCGATCGGCAAGATGGTCATCGGCACGGTCAAGGGCGATATCCACGACATCGGCAAGAACCTGGTTGGCATGATGCTCGAAGGCGCCGGCTTCGAGGTGTTCGACATCGGCATCAACAACTCGGTCGAAGATTTCTTTGCGGCGCTCAAAGAGCACGAGCCCGATATTCTCGGCATGTCAGCACTGTTGACGACGACGATGCCGTACATGAAAGTCGTGATCGATGAACTGATCGCCCAGGGAATGCGCGACGATTACATCGTGCTCGTTGGCGGTGCACCGCTCAACGAGGAATTCGGCAAAGCCGTTGGCGCCGATGCGTATTGCCGCGATGCGGCCCAGGCCGCCGAAGTCGCGCCGCGAATGATTAAAGAAAAGCGCGAGGCGGCGGGTAATGGTTAGGTCTGTACTTGTCATTGCCTGCGGTGCATTGGCCGGTGAAATCGACGCGCTCAAACGCACCAAGGGGTGGGGTCACCTGCACCTGAAATGCATTGATGCGAAGCTGCACAATCGTCCTGAATTGATCGCGGGTCGGCTGCGCGACAAGATTCGCCGCTACAAAAGTGAGTACGATCGGATTTTCGTCGCTTATGCCGATTGCGGAACCGGCGGCGCCATTGACAAAGTGCTTGAAGAAGAAGGCATCGAACGTCTGCCGGGCGCGCATTGCTATCAATTCTTCGCCGGGGCTAAGCGATTTGCGGCGCTGGCCGAGGCCGAACCCGGTACGTTTTATCTGACGGATTTTCTCGCACAACATTTCGACCGCTTCGTCACGGAGCCACTGCAGCTGGATAAGCATCCGGAACTCCGCGATGCGTACTTCGGCAATTACAAGCGTGTCGTGTATCTGTCGCAGACCCGCAATAAGGGATTGTTGCAGGCAGCAAGGGATGCGGCAGATCAGCTCGAACTCGAATTCGAGCACGTTCATTGCGGCTATGGGGACCTGGAAACAAGTCTGGAGTCGTTCGTAACAGGACGAAGTGATGGTCAAGAAGACTCTTATATTTTGGCGTGATATTCCCGCCCAGGTCATCGTGCAACGGGGTCGCAAACGCGAAAAGGCCAGGCTGAGTTCGCGCTTCCAGGAAGCGATCGATCGGGCCGCGATGCGTGCGGGCAAAGGCAGCAGCGATGCGTACCTGTCGGAATGGCGTCGCGAATCGTCGACCTTCGACAGCAGCGATGAGCTGAGCGATATCGCTCAGCAGGAGATCAGCCGCTTCGAAGCGGAGTTTTCCGACGCGCGACTGCTGCAATTAATCCGCAATCACGGCTCCGCAAGCGAGTAATAACGTTCCACCCAATGCGTCTGATCGGAGACAACAACAATGACAGAGACTGTGGTCAGTTCGGCCAGCAAAGAGGTTCGCATCGGGTTTGATCGTCCGTTTGTAATTATCGGCGAACGCATTAACCCGACCGGGCGCAAGATACTCGCTGAGGAGATGAAAAACGGCGATTTCAGCCGTGTCGAGCGAGATGCAATTGCCCAGGTTGAGGCGGGCGCACACATGCTGGATGTTAACGCCGGCATTCCGCTCGCCGATGAGCCTGCAATCCTGGCCGAAGCCATCAAGCGTGTGCAGTCGATTACCGATGTGCCGCTTTCGATCGATTCGTCGATCGTCGCTGCGCTGGAGTCCGGGCTCTCCGTTTACCAGGGCAAGGCCCTGGTCAATTCAGTCACGGGCGAGGAAGAACGACTCGAAGTCGTGTTGCCGCTGGTTGCGAAGTATGGCGCAGCGGTCGTCGCCATTTCGAACGATGAGACCGGCATTTCCGAAGACCCGGACGTGCGTTTTGAGATCGCGAAGAAAATTGTCGAACGTGCCGCAGACTACGGAATTCCGCGCGAAGACGTTGTCGTCGATCCGCTGGTTATGCCGATCGGCGCGATCAACACGGCGGCTAAACAAGTCATGCATCTCGTGCGCCGCTTGCGCGAGGAATTGAAGGTCAACACAACTTGCGGCGCATCGAACGTCAGTTTCGGTTTGCCAAATCGCAATGGCATCAACAGCGCGTTCCTGACGATGGCTATCGCGGCTGGTATGACGTCAGCAATTACGAGCCCGCTGCACGCCGAGGTGATGCAAGCCATATTCGGAGCAAACGTGATGATGGGCAATGACCCGGACTGCAAACAATGGATAAAAAAATACAGCAATCGGAGCGCAGACGACGCGACGCGCGGCCGCAGCGGCCGCAAGCGCCGCCGCCGTTCGGCCTGAGACACTGACAAGCGGGACACGCTTTGAGCACTAAAATGGCAAAAATTGTATTTACGCCGTCCGGCAAGCGTGGCTCGTTTGCGCACGGCACGCCAGTGCTCGATGCGGCGCGCAGCCTTGGCGTCGATCTGGACTCGGTCTGCGGTGGACGCGGCTTGTGCGGTCGATGCCAGGTGGTGTTTACGGCGGGTGAATTCGCCAAGCACGCCATCTCGTCGCGGGTCGAGAATCTTTCGCCAATCGGGGCAGTGGAGATCAGCTACAGCAAGCGACGCAAACTCAAGCCGCTCGCAGCCGATCGCAGGCTTGGCTGCCAGGCTCTGATCCAGGGCGACCTCGTGATCGATGTACCGGCCGAGAGCCAGATGCATCGACAAGTCGTGCGCAAGAGTGCCGATCATCGCGACATTACGCTCGATACGGGCGTGCACCTTTACTACACGGAAGTTCAGGAAGCCGACATGTTCGAACCCAGCGGCGATGTGCAGCGACTCCTGCTGGCGCTGGCGACGGATTGGGATTTGCAGGACCTGAGCTTCGACTCGGCGATGTTGCCCGACGTGCAAGTGGCGTTGCGTGCTGGCAAGTGGGCGGTAACGGTTGCGGTGCACAAGTCATCGCGTGTCATTGCGATCTGGCCCGGTTTCAAGCGCGACGCGTACGGCGTTGCGATCGATATCGGCTCGACGACGATCGCAGCACACCTGTGCAACCTGACCAGTGGCGATGTCGTTGCGACGGCGGGTATCATGAATCCGCAGATTCGCTTTGGCGAGGATCTGATGAGCCGGGTCTCATACGTCATGATGCATCCCGAAGGCGCGCTCGAGCTGACCAACACGGTGCGCCAGGGCATCAATGATCTGATCCACGAAGTTGCGCGCGAGGCCGATATCGAAGCCGATGATATCGTTGAATTGACGATTGCCGGCAATCCGATCATGCACCACCTGTTTCTGGGCATCAGCCCGATTGAGCTGGGCAGCGCGCCATTCGCACTGGCAACCGACGCGGCACTGAACCTGACGGCATCGCAACTCGAGTTGCAAGCCAATAAAGGCGCCGCCGTTTACGTTCTGCCGTGCATCGCAGGTCATGTCGGCGCCGATGCGGCCGCGATGATTCTTGCGGAGGAGCCACACCTGCTCGACGAGATCTCTCTGATTATCGATGTCGGCACCAATGCGGAGATCGTGCTGGGCAATCGTGAACGACTGCTCGCGTGTTCGAGTCCTACGGGTCCGGCATTCGAGGGAGCGCAGATCAGTTGCGGCCAGCGCGCGGCCCCGGGTGCCATCGAGCGTGTGCGTATTGATCGCGATACGCTGGAGCCGCGATTCAGCGTCATCGGCTCTGAGCTCTGGTCGGACGATCCGGGCTTCGAGAAGTCCGTTGCCGACTTTGGCGTCACGGGTATTTGCGGTTCGGGCATCATCGAGGCCGTTGCGGAGATGTATCTAAGCGGTGTGATCAGCGAGGACGGCGTCGTTGACGGCTCGTTGGCCGAACGCAGTAAGCGTCTGATCGCCGAAGATCGCACCTGGTCATATCTTCTGCATGACGGTCAGCAGCGCATTATCGTTACGCAAAACGACGTACGGCAGATTCAACTGGCTAAAGCAGCGCTGTACGCCGGTGCCAAATTATTGCTCGATCGTGCTGGCCTGAAAAGCGTCGATCGCATTCGCCTCGCAGGCGCGTTCGGTAGTCATATCGACCCGAAGTACGCGATGGTGCTCGGCATGATCCCCGACTGTGAGCTCGACAAGGTCGAGTCCGCGGGCAATGCCGCGGGTACGGGCGCACGCATCGCATTACTCAATGTCGGTGCCCGTCGCGAAATCGAGTCGGTGGTTCGCAGCATCGAGAAAATAGAAACTGCGGTAGAGAAAAAATTCCAGGAATACTTCGTCAATGCAATGGCCATACCGAACAAGATCGACGCGTTTCCGCATTTATTTTCTGTGATGGAAAAACCGCAGGCAAAAACAGTGATCAATGTAAACAGTGGCCGGGGATCAAGTCGCCGCCGCCGCAAAGCGACGTCGCCATGAAGCAAAAGGTTTCGTTTACAGCGATGGAGCATTGCACGCAAGAAGATATGGATTTGATTGACACTTTTGGCACGAGGGACGCTTTGCAACAGGCAGATCGCGTGCTCGATTGGCTCAAGGCCATGGACGGTGAATCGCCGTACAAGATCAGCCGGCTGCAACACAGTCTGCAAACAGCAACGCGTGCGGAGAATGACGGTGCCGATGATGAAACGATCGCCTGTGCATTACTGCATGACATTGGCGATATTCTTGGCCCAGCGAATCACTCACAGATTTCAGCTGCGTTACTGAAACCTTATGTCAGTGAAAAAAATCACTGGATCGTCAAGCACCACGGTTTGTTCCAGGGCTATTACTATTTTAAATTCTACGGTCAGGATCGTGACGCTCGCGAGAAATATCGTAGTCATCCTCACTACGGTGCGTGTGTTGAATTTTGCGCGCGCTGGGATCAACCTTCATTCGATCCGGATTATGAGACGCGATCGCTGGCACACTACGAACCTCTGGTGCGCGAGCTGTTTGCGCGAGAGCCGAGCTCGTATTTTTAGACGCATGACAATAGTCTCGAGCGATATTTAGCGGCATGAAATCACAGGCTAAAGTGGTCGTCATCGGCGGCGGCGTGGTCGGCGTCAGCGCGCTGTATCACCTCGCGAAGAAGGGCTGGGGAGACGACGTCGTATTGCTCGAGAAGGCCGAGCTGACGTCAGGATCGACCTGGCATGCGGCTGGCTTGCTGCCATTATTCAATATGAGCTACAGCGTCGGCCAGGTGCACAAGTACTCGGTCAATTTGTACCGGCAACTCGAGGAGGAAACCGGTCAATCGGTCGGTTTCAAACAGGTTGGCAACCTGCGTCTCGCGATGAATGACGACCGCATGGACGAGTACTATCAATACGCGGCCACGGCAAAGACGATCGGCATCAGTGTCCGCTTCCTGACGCCCGATGACATCAGGAAACTTTGGCCGCTGTGCAACATCGAAGGACTGGTCGGCGGTATTTTTCATGCGGATGACGGCTATATCCAGCCGGCAGACCTGACTCAGGCACTGGCGAGGGGTGCGCGCAATCGTGGGGCGACGATTTATCGAAAAACACCGGTCGTTGCGATTGAGCAGGCAACGTCGGGTGCCTGGGTCGTCAAGACCGAGAAGGGCGACATCACTTGCGACCACGTGATATCGGCGACCGGCAATTACGCGCGCAAGACGGGTGCGATGGTCGGTCTCGATGTGCCGGTCATACCCGTCGAGCACCAGTTCATCGTGACCGAGCCGCACCCGCAATTACAGCAGCGCAAGGCCGATGGTCTGCCCGAGATGGCTGTGCTGCGTGAGTCCGATGGCTCCTGGTACCTGCGCGAGGAAAACAACGGGTTTATCCTCGGACCTTATGAAAAGGATGCGCCGTGCTGTTACGTCGATGGACCGGATCCGCGCGCCGAGTACGAATTGTTCCAGGAAGATATCGACCGGCTCGCGCCACATATCGAGGCCGCGATGTCGCGCGTACCCGCATTTGGCGAGGTGGGCATCAAACAGGTTTACAACGGCGCAATTGCTTACACGCCCGACGGCAATCCCATTATTGGGCCGGCGTGGGATATCGATAACTTCTGGCTCAACGAAGGGCACAGCTTCGGCATCACGGCAGCAGGTGGCGCGGGCTGGCAGTTGGCGGAATGGATAGTCGAGGGCGAACCGACGATCGACATGCTCGGCGTCGAGCCGCGGCGCTTCGGTGACTACGTAAGCAAGGATTACCTGATCGCGAAGAACGAAGAGACCTATGCGCATGTCTTCGTCATCCATTATCCGGACGAGGAACGACCGGCCGGTCGGCCGCTGCGCCTGGCACCCTGTTACGAGCGCATGCGGGACAAGGGTGCTGTCTTCGGCCAGAAATTCGGCTGGGAACGGCCGAACTTCTTCGCGACCGACGGCATGGCACAGGAAGACGACTGGTCGTTCCGCCGCTCGAAATGGTTCGAGGCTGTGCGTACCGAAGTCGGCAACACGACCACCAATGTCGGTCTGCTCGACATGACTGCGTTCGCCAAGTGCCAGGTGTCAGGCCCGGGGGCCGAGGCGTTTCTTGACTACTTTGTTGCCAACAGCCTGCCGAAAAAGATTGGTGGCATCAGTCTTTGCCATGCATTGAACAAGAATGGCGGCGTGCATTCCGAATTCACGATACGACGCGATGCAGATGACTCGTTTTATCTCGTTTCCGCTGCTGCATTGCAGCGGCTCGATCACGATTACCTGAAAAAAACCATGCCACGAGACGGCAGCGTTGATTTCGAGCAGCTTACGGATGCAAAGGGTGTACTGGTAGTGGCTGGGCCGAAAGCGCGGCAATTACTGCAACGTGTGACCGATGCCGATTTGTGCAACGAAGCATTTCGCTGGCTGACCGCGCAGAAAATCGTCGTTGCCGGGGCACCTGTCGATGCCATGCGCGTGAATTATGTCGGCGAGCTGGGCTGGGAACTGCATCATGCGATGAATTCGCAGAATCAGATTTTCGATGCCTTATTCGAGGCGGGCGAGGATCTCGGGCTCAAACCGTTCGGTATTCGGGCGATGGATTCGATGCGGCTCGAAAAATCCTACCGCATGGTAGGCACCGAGCTGTCCATTGAATACTCGGCGTACGAGTCCGCGATGGAGCGCTTCGTGAAGCCCGACAAGGGCGATTTCCTCGGCCGCGACGCACTGCTCGCGTGGGCCGAACGAGGCATGGACAACAGGCTCGTGACACTCGACATTGCGGACGTCGACGATGCCGACGCGCTCGGCAACAACGCCCTGTTCAAAGATGGCGAGATCATCGGCCGCGCCACGGGCGGCGGCTTCGGCTTTCGTGTCGACAAGTCGCTGGCGCTCGGCATGGTGCGACCGGAACTGTCGAAACCCGGCACGAAACTGGAAATCGATATACTGGGAAAAACCTACGATGCTGTTGTAATTCCGGACAGTCCATTTGACCCCAAAAACGAGCGACTAAGAGATGTCAACGGAGCAAACAACTAAAGCGAGCGGCTCATGCCTGTGTGGTAAAGTCGTCTATGCAGTGAACGGTCCATTGAGTGACGTTATTTATTGCCATTGCGCGCAATGCCGCAAAACCAGTGGTCACTACTTTGCGGCGACCTCCTGCAAACGCGAACATCTGAACATAACGGTCGATGAAGGGCTGCGTTGGTTCCAGTCGTCCCCCGAGGCCCAACGCGGTTTTTGCAATCGCTGTGGCTCCAGTGTGTTCTGGAGCCACAAAGACGCCCCGACTATCACTATTGCGCCCGGTTCTCTCGATCTGCCTACGGGCTTGAAGGCCGCGGTGCACATTTTCGTCGCGGACGCCTCTGACTACTACACAATCGACGACGGCTTGCCTCAACACGCAGATTACGGAACGATACACGCGGCTGAATGAAGGAATACTCTGCATTCAGCTTGCTGCGACATGCCGCAAGTCACAACCGCAACTGGCGACGTGCGTGGCGCAGCCCTGAGCCCAGGCGCCGATACGATGTCATCATTGTCGGCGGCGGCGGCCATGGCCTTGCAACGGCGTACTACCTGGCGAAAGAGCACGGCGTGCGCAACATCGCCGTGCTCGAGAAAGACTGGATCGGCGGCGGCAATACGGGCCGCAACACGACGATCGTGCGTTCCAACTACCTGTGCCCCGAATCGTCGTTGCTCTACGAGAAATCGCTCAAGCTCTGGGAAGGGCTGAGTCAGGACCTGAACTACAATGTCATGTTCAGTCAGCGTGGCGTGTACAACCTCGGCCACAGTCTGCAGGACATGCGCGATATCGAACGCCGTGTCAGTGCCAACCGCCTCAACGGCATCGACGCCGAAGTCGTGACTGTCGCGCAGATCAAGAAAGCCATACCGCTGATCAATACGTCGCCCACTGCGCGTTACCCGATACTCGGTGCATCGCTGCAACGACGTGCTGGCGTCGCGCGGCACGATGCCGTGGCGTGGGGCTTTGCGCGCGCCGCCGATGCGCGCGGTGTCGACATTATCGAGCAGTGCAGGGTCACAGGCGTAAATCGCGATGGCGGCAAAGTCACCGGTGTCGAAACGACGCGTGGCACGATTCACTCTGACAAGATCGGTATCGTTGTCGCGGGTAATGCCAGCGTGCTTGCAGCAATGGCCGGAATGCGCCTGCCGATTCAGAGTCATCCTCTGCAAGCCTTCGTGTCCGAACCACTGAAGCGGGTACTCGATACGGTCGTCATGTCCGGTGCAGTACACGGTTACATCAGTCAGTCGGACAAGGGCGACCTCGTCATCGGTGCCGGCATCGATGCCTACACAGGCTATGGTCAGCGCGGCAGCTTCCAGACAATCGAGCACACGATGGCGGCGATTATCCAGCTGTTTCCGACGTTCAGCCGCGTGCGCATGCTCAGGATGTGGGGTGGCATCGTGGATATCTGTCCGGACGCCTGCCCGATCATCGGCAAGACGTCCGTCGACGGGCTGTATTTCAATTGCGGCTGGGGCACGGGCGGCTTCAAGGCAACGCCGGGCTCAGGCTGGACCTTCGCGCACACGATTGCGAAGGACGAACCGCACGAACTCAACGCACCTTTCAGCCTCGAGCGTTTTATCAGCGGCGCCTTGATCGATGAACACGGCGCGGCGGCCGTGGCTCACTGAGTGGCGTAGTCGCATGTTTCTGATCCAATGTCCCTGGTGTGGCGAACGAGCTGAGACGGAGTTCAGTTACGGCGGCGAGGCTGGAATCGTGCGGCCACTCGAGCCCGATGCGCTCAGTGATGCCGAGTGGGCCGATTATCTGTTCAATCGCACCAATTTGCGCGGCGCCTACAAAGAATTGTGGAATCACGCGCAGGGATGCCGGCGTTGGTTCGGTGTTGAACGCGATACCGTGACCTACAAGATCGAGGGCAGCTATGAATTGCCCTCGGGCAGAGCCGGCAAGGGGGCGTAGGCGATCGTGCAGCCAAATCGTCTCAAACAGGGAGGGCGCATCGATCGTTCGCGCGCCTTGAGCTTTCGATTCAACGGCAAATCCTACGAGGGTTACACGGGCGACACGCTGGCGTCTGCATTGCTGGCCAACGGGGTGTCGTTGGTCAGCCGCAGCTTCAAGCTACACCGGCCGCGCGGCATCGTCGGTGCCGGCGCCGAAGAACCGAACGCGATCCTGCAGATCGGCAGGGGTGCATCGACGTTGCCGACGCAGCGGGCCACGCAAGTCGAGTTGTACGATGGACTCGAGGCCCGATCGACCAAGGGCTGGCCGAGCTTGCGCTTCGATATTGCTGCATTCAACGATCTCGTGAGCCCGTTGTTGGCCGCCGGCTTCTATTACAAGACGTTCATGCGCCCGCAAGCGCTGTGGCCCTGGTATGAACGATTCATCCGCGCCGCCGCGGGTTTCGGATTAGCGCCGCGAGAACCGGACCCGGACCGTTACGAGCACCGCAATGCGCATTGCGACGTGCTGATCGCTGGCGCGGGCCCGGCCGGATTGATCGCGGCGCTGGTGGCGGCGCGATCAGGCGCGCGTGTCATTATTGCCGATGAACAAAACGAGTTCGGCGGCAGCTTATTGTCCGCGTCGCAGACGATCGACGCAGAACCGGCAACGGCCTGGATCGAGGCGACGACGGCCGAACTCGACGCGCTCGATAACGTCACGATGCTGACTCGCAGCACGGTCTTTGGTTACTACGATCACAACTTCGTCGCAATCGTCGAACGCTGCACGGATCACATTGGCGAGGACGTAGCGGGAGTACGGCAACGGTTGTGGCGCGTGCGTGCCAAACAGGTTGTACTGGCGCAGGGTGCATTCGAACGACCGCTGGTCTTTTGCAACAATGACCGGCCCGGCGTGATGCTGGCGTCGGCCGTATCGTGTTACATCCATCGCTATGCAGTGTGTCCGGGCAAGCGTGCCGTCGTTTTCACGAACAACGACTCAGCGTACCGAACTGCCATCGATTTGCGCGCGGCTGGCGCATCCGTCGTCATCATTGACAGTCGTGCCGAAGGCGCCGGCGCCCTTGCCGATGCGGCCAGGGCTGACGGCATTACGATGCTGCCGGGACACATCGTGACCGATGTCAGCGGGCGCCGGCACGTCTCCGGCGTGCGTGTTGCGCAATGGAATGGGGATGTTACATCGACGGTACAAAATACGATCAACATCGACTGTGACCTGGTGGCCGTATCGGGCGGGTGGAGCCCGGCCGTGCACCTGCATTCGCAATCGGGCGGCAAGAATGCCTGGAGTGATGACCTGCATTGCTTTGTGCCGGCCGAGTACGCGCAGGCCAATGTGTCAGCCGGCGCGGGCAATGGCAAATGGTCGCTGCAGGACTGTCTTCAAGACGGGCTGGATGCCGGTATCGAAGTCATCGCACGCTGTGGCATCGAAGCCGCCGACGTAACGTTGCCGTTGGCTGTCGAAGTCGCCTCGCGTCCGCTCGAGCCGCTTTGGCGAGTCCCGGCAGCCACAGACCCCGACCGTTGCCCGAAGCAGTTCGTCGACTTCCAGATCGACACTAGTGTTGCCGACATTCGACTTGCAGTGCGCGAAGGCTACCGCAACGTCGAGCACGTCAAGCGATACACGGCGCTTGGTTTCGGCACGGACCAGGGCAAGCTTGGCAATATCAATGGCATGGCAATACTCGCCGAGTGCCTGGGCGAAGACATCGCGAGCGTCGGCACAACGGCGTTTCGGCCCGCCTACACGCCAGTCACATTCGGTGTCGGCGCTGCGGAGAATGTCGGCGATCTGTTTGAGCCGGTGCGCAAGACCGCCATTCATGCCAGTCATGAGGCGGCAGGCGCGCCGTTCGAAGTCGTTGGGCAATGGCACCGTCCCTGGTACTTCCCACAGGGCGACGAAGATCTGCACACGTCGGTGGCACGCGAGTGCCTTGCGACCCGCAAGTCAGTTGGCATGATGGATGCGTCAACACTGGGCAAGATCGATGCGCGCGGCCCGGACGTTGTCGAGTTCCTGCGACGAATTTACACGCACGACGTTGGCAAGATGAAGGTCGGGCGCTGCGCTTACGGCATCATGCTTGGTGAAGACGGCATGGTCATGGACGACGGTGTCATAGCCCGGGTTGCAGAGCGACAATTTTATTTGACGACGACGACGGGAGGTGCGGCGCCGGTCTTAGCCTGGCTCGAAAGATGGCTGCAGACCGAATGGCCGGAACTCGAGGTTTACCTGACGTCGCTGACTGAGCACTATGCCACGATCGTGGTCGCCGGGCCGAATAGCCGCCGGGTCCTGCAAGACATTGGCTGCAACATCGATCTCGAGCGCGACAGCTTCGCATTCATGAGCGTGCGCGACGCGGAGCTTGCCGGTATCGCGGTGACTTTGTTCCGCGTAAGTTTCTCAGGCGAGCTCGCGTTCGAAATCAATATCGACAGCCGCAATGCATTAAAGATGTGGCAACTCGTCGCCGATGCTGGCGCGAAATTCGACATCACTCCTTACGGCACAGAAACGATGCATGTGCTGCGCGCCGAAAAGGGATTCGTCATCGTCGGTCAGGACACGGACGGCTCGGTAACACCCGTCGATCTGCGCTTGCAGTGGTTGCTCTCAAAGGACAAGGATTTTCTTGGCAAACGCTCATTGTCGCGGACCGACTGCGTCCGCAGCGATCGCAAGCAACTGGTTGGATTGCTGTCCGAAGACGGCAAGACGGTATTGCCCGAGGGTACACAGCTTGTGGACGATCCGGGTGCTGCGATACCCGTACCGATGTGTGGGCACGTGACATCCAGCTACTACAGCGCGTGTCTAGGCCGCCCGATTGCGATGGCGCTCGTCGCCACCGGTCACTCACGCCGGGATGAGATCATCTTCGCATCTCTTGCGGATGGCTCGGCCGTACCCGTAAGAATAGTTTCCCCGGTGTTCTACGACCCCGAAGGTGAGCGGCAGAATGACTGAGTCCACAGTTCAAGTGTGTGTGCTTGATGATGTCGGTCACATCAACCTGCGTGGCGACCGACACAGCGTCGATTTCATTACTGCGGTGGAGTCCGTGATTGGTCAGTCGCTGCCAGTGGCGGCGAATACGATGTCGGAGAAAGAACACCGCGTTTTCTGGATCGGGCCCGACGAATGGTTGATCACCACGGTGGCAGACAATACGCTGGGCCTGCTGGCAGATTTGGACAAAAAATTGGCCAGCCATCATGCGGCAGTCAATGACGTTAGTGGTGGCAACATCGAGTTGCGGCTGTCAGGTAAAAATGTGCGCGACGTTTTAGCCAAGGGCTGTACGCTCGATTTTCATGAAATCGTCTTTGGTCCTGGAACTTGTGCACAGAGTGGACTGGCGAAAGCTGCCGTATTATTCGGCTTCGTCGAAGCGCCGCACACCTTTGACATCATCGTTCGCCGAAGTTTCTCGGACTACCTGCTGCGCTGGCTGGCGAACGCCGGATGCGAATACGGGATTGAGTTCCGCTAGTTGACGATTCATACTTTGGGCGAAGATGCATAGCGTGCCGCCCAATGACTGATACCTCGACCAAGACAGGACCGACCCGGTTCGGATTTCTACTGATCAATCACTTTACGTTGATCTCGATGTCTTCCGCCGTCGAGCCTTTGCGCATGGCAAATCGTATCTGTCGTGACGAAGTTTATGCGTGGAAACTGATCTCCGAGACCGGTGCGGCTGTGCGCGCCAGTGGCGGTTTGTCGATCAATGTAGACAACGGCATTATTGACGGCGATGTTCTCAGCAACGTTGATGCCGTCATCGTTTGCGGCGGCTGGAATGTCGAGCAAAATACGAGCGAACCTGTGTTGCGTTGGCTGCGAACAATCGGTCAGAGCGGCGTTGCGTTTGGATCGACCTGCACGGGAAGCTATCTTCTTGCCAGTGCCGGATTGCTTGACGGCTATCGCTGCAGTGTGCACTGGGAAAACATGGCGGCGTTGACCGACCTGTTCCCGAATATTCACGTGAGTCGCAGTGTGTACACGATCGATCGCGACCGCTATACCTGCTCGGGCGGTACTGCACCGGTCGATATGATGCTGCATTTCATCAAGGTGCAATGTGGCAACGAGGTCAGCACCGGCGTTGCCGAGCAGTTCATCCATGAGCGGATTCGTCGCTCGGGCGAACACCAGCGCGTACCTTTGAAACACGTCGTCGGCAAACAATCCGAGAAACTCGTGATCGCGGTCGAACTCATGGAAGCAAACATCAAGGAGCCGATGAGCCAGGCCGATATCGCGTCGTACACTGGAGTTTCGCGCCGTCAATTGCAAAGATTGTTTGAGCGCTACCTGAAGTGCGGGCCGTCCCGTTACTACCAGCAGATCCGATTGTCGCGCGCGCGCGAGCTGTTGCGCCAGACGAGCAAGCATCTCGTCGAAATTTCAGCACTGACGGGATTTGTCTCGAGCTCTCATTTCAGCAAGAGCTACAAGGAATTCTTCGGCCACTCGCCGAGCGCCGAGCGGCGGCAATAGCTCGCAGCGCCCTCAGGTTTCTCCTTCGTCGTCGGCCTTGTGCAGGATCTCTTCTTCGTAAACCTGTGATGCAGTGTAGGCAGTCGTAAGCGCGTCACTGAAGGCGATATGTTGCTCGGACGGTGCGCTGGCGCGACGGAAAATCCGTTGCACTACATATACCGCAAGCATGACCTGTACCAGTCCGACCATTGCAAACAGGCCCGACGCACCCGCAAGAGTCATAACGGCCGACGCAGCGAACGGGCCGATGATCGCTCCGGCGCCGTATACGAGTAGCAGGCCGCTGGACACCATGACGTAGTCACTGGGTTCGGCGTAGTCGTTGGCGTGTGCAACCGATATCGAGTACATGGGGAAGGCAAAGAATCCCCAGGCGGCGACCAGCAGGTTGATGCCGACGAAGCCAAGGCCGTCAACGAATATGAAAAACAGTGCTGCGATCACTGCGCCGACAGCGGCCGACACAAACAATATCTTGCGCCGCCCGAGCTTGTCGGAAATATAACCCAGCGGCCATTGACCCAGTGCGCCACCGACGACGGCCGATGACATGAACCACGCCGCGAGAGACGTGTCCGCGGAAACGCTCGCCGTGAAAACTGGTGCCAGCGACCAGAATGCGCCGAATACGATGCCATCCGCCAGGCATCCCAGAGTCCCGGTGGGAGAGATCCGGAACAATCGCCTGAGGTTGACGTCGACCTGTGTCGGCTGCGCGGGAGATTGTTGCTTCGACAGGGCGACGGGTATAGCGCCGAGTGACACCAGCACCGAAGCGATCAAGAATAATTCCAGACCCTCGGGTTCGTAGAGCAGGGTCATCATCTGCCCGGCTGCAAGCACGGTCAGCATGATCATGACGTAGGTAGAGAACACGATGCCGCGGTTCTCATTGCTCGAGCGCTCGTTAAGCCAGCTTTCGATGACGACAAAGAGAACAGCGAAGCAAAAGCCGCTCAGAAATCGCAGCAAACTCCACGCAATCGGGTTCAGGATCAGGCCGTGCATCAGCGGCGCCACTGAGCCGAGCGCCGTCATGGCCAGGAATACACGCACGTGGCCGACGTTCTTGACGAGTTCGCCGCCTTTGAGGCAACCCAGCGTAAAGCCTAAGAAATAGGCAGCACCGATGATACCGATCGCGATCGTCGAGAAGTCCTCGAGCGATGCCCTCACAGGCAATAAAGTACCCTGCAGTCCGGAGCCGGTCATCAGGATTGCCACGCCGATCAACAGTGGCGCTACTGGGGCGAGAGCGTTTTTCATGGCTTTAGGATAGGAACGGGTTCATTGGACGTACGGATCGGGCCGCGATTCTAGACCCTATCGAGCCATTATGGGAAGCAAAACTTACTGTCCCTGTAAGAGCTCGCTCCCGTCAGGCGGGATCGAGACATGCGGGGACTTCTGTCTAGGTGGCGCGTCGCCGACCGGCGCGGCCGCGGCGGCCCAGTACGGGTTTCGGCGGCGGTACTTCTGCCGGTGGTGGCAGCTCGGGCAGTTGTTCTTGTTTCTCGAAGCCGGCGGCCACCAGTTCGCGCATTGTAGTATCGGCTTCGGGGTCTGTTGCGATCGGCATGTAGTTGGCCAGTCGCTCCTCGACCTCGGCGTTTGCCCGGTCGCACAGCGACAATGACCCGGCTTCTTCCCAGGACTCGCGGTTGGCGCGATCGATTACCGGGTCGGTCAGGTACAACTCCTTCGGCCAGTGTTCGAGCGTATGTTTGGACGTAATCAGGTGGTTGTCCCGCATCAGGTCATCGACGAGAGTCTGTGTTGGCAGATCGCCCAGTGGTTGGATGTCGCGCACAAAGTGCAGACACTGACCGCAAATTTCGTTGTCGTAAACGAGTTTCGGCAAACTGAATGTCAACACGAAGTCCAGCATGCCGGGTCCGGACACGGAGTTGACGCCAGCCAATGCGGCCAGCATGGCGCTGCTGAACGTTTCGCCACCGCCCTGCGCGTCGAGAAACTTGCCATCGCTCAATGCCATGTAGGCCTGAGTTGGCAGGTCCATCGACTTGGCGATCGCGACATAGGCCACGTTCAGGTGTAGCGCCTCGACTGCCGCCATCGGCGAGCTTGCCGCTTTCATGTGGAACGTGGCCGGCGCGCCGCCGAACAACACGGGTGCGCCGGGGCGGATGATCTGCGCCATCGTGATTCCAGTGAGGACGTCGACGCAATGAAATACCAATGCGCCGACCAGCGTGACCGGTGCGATAAGGCCCATTAGCGTCACGGGCACTATTTCCACGGGAATGCCAGCCTCGACACAGTCGAGCAGGTTCTGGCACGAGTCTTCGCCGAAGCGGAAATTGCCGGTCGCCGTAATCGTGAAGATGGAGTAGGGCTTCTCGATCAGTTCCGCGCGATCGCGGCGGAACAATTGCAGCATGTCGACCATGCGTTTGACGCCATGCTCGGTGAACGCGCCCGTGACGACGGGTTTCTTCGACGTCGTCAGACACATGTACAAGCGCCAGGCATCGGAGACTTGCGACTCGATGTCCTTGTTGGTTGAAAACGCCGTCGCGAGATACGCAATGTGCTCCATGCCGTCGCAAATTCGCGCGTACTCGATGAAATCGGTCGAATTCGCCAGGCGCGTCTCGCCCGTACGATGATCCTGAATTTTGAGGCCGCTCGAACCCGGCACGTAGTGCACGTTGTAGCCACCGATGTCGGCGTGTGCATCGCCATCGCGATTGAACAATGTAAAGGATTTCGGCGCGCTCGCGACCGCCGCTTCGACAACGTCCGCCGTAAACAATATGCGCTTACCGTCCTTGGTGGTTTTCAAGCCATGATCGAGCAGGCGTTCCTTTAGCGTCTGTCCGCGTATCTCCATGCCGAGTTCACCCAGAATGCGTTTCGCCTCATTGAGAATGTCACTGATGAGCGCTTCGGAGAGGATATTCAAAGTAGGTCGCATCGCCGTGTTCCGTATCAGTTAGCTTTGCTGAGCAGTTCGATCCTGCGCTTGTCTACATACTCGACCAGCGCCTCGTCAATGGCTGGGTCGAGCGGAGGTTGTTCGTACTCGGCGAGCAATTGTTTCCATAGTGCGTTGGCGCGCACGCTAATATCAATACTTCCGGATTCGGCCCACGCCTCGTAGTTCTGCCGGTTCGACAGCAGTGGCGTATAAAATGCCGTCTCGTAGCGCTCGAGAGTGTGGCTGGTGCCGAAATGATGTCCGCCCGGACCGACTTCGGCGATCGCGTCGAGCGCGAGCTGGTCGTCGTTGACGACAATGGGCCGCAGGTACTCGGTAATCATCTGTAACATCTCAGCATCGATGACGAGTTTTTCGAACGAGGCCGTAAGCCCGCACTCAAGCCAGCCTGCCGCATGGTTGACGAGGTTGGCGTGGCCCATAACCGCTCCCCAGAGCGACATCTCACTCTCGAAAGCGGACTGTGCATCGACACAGTTCGAAACGGTCGTGTTGCTGGAGCGAAACGGCAGCCCGAGTCGCCGCGCGATCTGGCCGCTGGCCTGTGCCGCTTTCGTGTACTCAGGCGTGCCTAACGCGGGCGCACCACTACGCATGTCGACGTTCGATGCAAAACTGCCATAGACGATGGGTGCACCGGGTTTGATCGATTGCGTGAGTGCGGCGACGGCCAGCACCTCGGCCGTCTGCTGTGCGAGCGTGCCCGCAAGCGTTGCCGGACTCATCGACCCCGCAAGCGTGAATGGCGTGATGCAACAGACCTGACCCGCGCCGGCCAATTCGTAGACAGCCTCGGTCATCGGAATATCGAGTTGCATCGGCGAGTTGGTGTTGATGATTGCGAGCAGGGCAGGATCTTTTGCTAATTCATCGCGGTCGACCTCCAGCGCGATGCAGATCATTTCGATCGAGTCGAGGGTTCTGTCGCGACCGAGGGCATAGGACTGGCAATTCTTGTCGAGCAGCCGGATTTGTGCGAGATACAAATCGAGATGTCGCGTCTCGGCGGGCAGATCCATCGCTTCGAAGGCGCCGCCACCTTCCTGGTGCAGGATATTGAGGCTTTGCACGATGCGCAGGAAGTCGCACATTTCCGCGTAGGTACCGGGCCGCCGGCCCTTGTCGAGGTCACTGCAGAATGCCGGGCCGCCGACCGACGCAAACAGAATATGGTTGCCGCCGATGGTGAGATTGTGCGCTGGATTGCGGGCGCGCAGTCCGAATTTTGCCGGCGCCTGCGCCAGCTTCTCTTTGATGAGATCCGGATCGAAGCGCACGATCATTTCAGCTTCATCGACGTCCGCACCTGCTTCCCGCATCGTGTCACGACTGCCGGGTTCTAGAAAACGCATACCCTGCGACTTGAGTATGGTTAGCGCCGCATCGATGATGGTCTCGACCTGTTCAGCGTCGAGAATTTCAAGCGGCGCATAGGGATTGACAACGTCCTGCCACGGCAGTTGGTGGATCGCGTTTGCTACCCGTTTCTTACGATGGCTACGTCTTGCCATGCAGCGATTCCAGAAACTCGTGCCGCCACTGTTCGGTCTGCACGACCTGGTTGAAACAGTAGATGTGATGTCCTGCGATATTATAGAACGGGTCGGCCAGATAGGGTGCCAGGTCAAACAGCAGCTCGTCCGGCCGGTAGGTCTTGTACTTCATCAGACGCATTGCGATCCTGCCGCGTTTGCGAAGATATCGCAGTGAATCGCCGACGCCGATGCGCAGCGATGTCGTGATGAGAGCACTGCGCTCGGAGACGCCCGGCAGCCCGAGCCACGCCGGCAGTGTGACACCCGCGTCGCGGATGACGTGAAACCACTCGCCCAGCGCGCCGGCATTGAAACACATCTGGGTGACGAGGTAATTGGAAAATTCCTGCTTCTTGAGCAGTTGTTCGAGCATCACATCGTCGGCAACAGAAGGATGACCTTCGGGATGCGTCGCGACACCGATCTCGGTGAACTTGTGATCGAACTCAGATATCGCACGCAGCAATTCGAGGGCGCTTGAATAGTCGCCGATCGCTTTGTCGGCATCGCCGCCGGGCACGAAGATGCTGGTGATCGGCAAGTCGTCGAGATGTTTCAATATCTCTCGCAGATGCGCCTTATCCCTGACCATTTTTGCGGCGATATGCGGGACGACTTTAAAACCCCTGTGCGCCAGTCGCTCGGACATATCGAGAGTCATGTCCACGCCTTTCGTCGGCGAGCAGGTAACAGCGATATAGGAATTCGGTTCGAGGACGTCGAGCTTTGACTCGATAGTGGCGGTCGGAAAAATCTCCATGTAGGCTTCGCGTATCGTGTGCGCGAGTACTATGCGCAGATCTTCGTTCAGGTCACTCTCCTGCGTCATTTGCAAATTCCTGCTGGGTGATTAGGCAAGCGCTTGCAGCGCTTATGTTCCTATGATGACTTGATGACCATCATCTTGTCGATCTGCATGTCTTCCATAGTGTACGGAATGCCGCCAACTCCGAGCCCGGATTCACGCAGGCCGGCGAACGGCATGACGTCGTCACGAAACGCCGTATGATCATTGATTATTACGGAAGATGCGTCGAGCTTTCTGTACAGATCGCCTGCGAGATCGATGTCATTGCTGAAAACGGCTGCCTGAAACGCTACGGGCAAGTCATTGGCCTGCGCGACGGCGCTATCGACATCGTCGTAAGCGTAAATGCAGACAACGGGTCCGAATATCTCTAAGGTGCTGACCCGCACGTTCGTGGGAGGATTCAAAAGCACGGTGGGCGCATAACAGCTGTCCGAGATTTTATTGCCGCCACAGAGCAGCTTGGCGCCAGCCGCAACCGCTTCGTCCACCCACTGGGCAACGCGATCGACCTCCGCAGTGCGAATCAATGGCCCGACTTCTGTCGCGGGCTCTTCTGGTGCGCCGACAATCAGTTCTGTCGCTTTCTCTGCCAGCGCAGACGCAAAATCGGCGGCCTCGGACTTCGGTGCGTACACTCGCTGTACCGATACGCACACCTGCCCGGCATGATAGAAGCCACCTTTTAGAATCGCGGCGAGTGCTGCATCGCGATTGTACGGTGGGGCAATGATCAACGGCGCCACGCCGCCATGTTCGAGCGCACAGCGCGTGCCCGGCGCCAGTTTTGAGCGCAGCATCCAACCGACGCGAGCGCTACCGATGAAGCTGAAGAAACCCACGCGTGAATCGGTAACAAGTTTTTCAGAAGTATCTCGATCGCCCGTTATGACGACCTGGCACCAGGCATCGGGCAATCCCGCTTCCCGCAGTATCTCGACGAATCGAATACACGACAGCGGAGTATCGGCCGCGGGCTTTACGATGACCGGGCAACCGCTCGCCACGGCAGGACCGACTTGGTGAACGATGAGGTTCAAAGGGTGGTTGAACGCGCTGACCGCGACAACGACGCCAACCGGTTCTTTCTGTGTGAATGCGATGCGACCGGTCGTCGCCTGTGTTTTTCCAAGTGGGATTACTGAACCTGAGTGCGATCGCAAAGTCTCCGCACAGAGATGCACGCCATCGATAGCCCGCACGACCTCAACCCTGGAGTCGGTGTAAGGTTTGCCGCCTTCGCTCGCGGCGAGCAGCGTCAGCGCTTCGATCTGCCCCTGCATGATGGACGCCGTTTTGTTTAAAATCTCGAGACGCTGCGGCACGGGCAACCAGCTGTCACGGTCTCGAAACAACGCGTGCGCTGTGGCCAACGCGTCATCCACATGATCCACGTTACTGGTCGGAACAGAAGCCAGTTCGCGGCCGTCGAACGGCGACAAGACTGCCAGCGTGCCGCTTGCGGGGCGGCTGGTCTCGAGCATCAGATCGCCCATTGGATCTCGCCGAGCTTTTTGGTGAGCAACTGGTTCTCACGGTAATCGATAGGAATGACAACGAGGCTTGGTCCCGATTCCTCAAGCGCCATTTTCAGCGTGCCCGCAAGATCAGCGGCGTTATTCACGTAGTGACCGTTCCAGCCGAAGGACTGCGCCAGCAACTGCCAATCGGGATTGCCAAACGCCAGATCCGTGTGCCGCCCAAAGTGGGTTTCCTGTTTCCAGGCGATCAACCCGTACTCGTGGTCTTCCCAGACCATGACCGTGATATTGCTGCCGATGCGCACGGCGGTTTCCATTTCCTGAACATTCATCAGGAATCCGGCATCGCCGGCGATCGCGAGTATGTGCCGCTCCGGGTGCACGATGTTGGCTGCGATCGCACCGGGCAGGGCAAACCCCATCGAGCAAAAGCCGTTCGGTATCAGACAGGTATTCGGTTCGTGGCAATGATAGTGCCGGGCGATCCACATCTTGTGCGCACCGACGTCCGATAACAATATGTCGTGTGGCCCCATCACCTGGCGCGCGTCCCAGATCGCTTTTTGCGGCCGGATCGAACCCTCGGTCGTGTCATCCTTGTACTCAGCAAAGTCTAATGCCATCGCTGCACGGCATTTGCGCTGTGTTTCGAAGTCGTAGTCGGGTAGCCCTTCGGCATCGATACGCTCGTTCAGCATCCACAATGTGTGGGCGAGATCGCCAATAACCTCCGTTTCCGGGTGATAGTATTCATCGATCTCTGCGGGCAAAAAGTCGGCGTGCAGAATGCGATTGTTTTTGTGCGAATTCCAGAGCTGGGGGTGGTACTCGACCATGTCGAAACCGAGTGCAATGACTAGATCGGCGTCGTCGATCGCCATCGCAACGCGATCTTTGGTGCCGAGACCGACCGTATAAAGGCAGTAATCGGCGTCCATGTCGACGCAACCTTTGGCCATGAACGTGCTGATGACACCGATGCCGGTTTTTTCACATAAAAGCCGAAGCTGTGCGCTTGCCCGACGTCGAATACATCCATTGCCGGCAACGATGACGGGTCGCCTGGCTGCTTTCATCATTGCAAATGCCTGGTTGACGATTTTCTCGTCGGGCACCGGGCGCCGAAAGCGCCGTGGCTGCAGCGGCACCGAATCTGATTCGTGACTCGCTATGTCTTCAGGCAACTCGAGGTGCACGGCGCCGGGTTTTTCGGTGCGCGCGATTCGCACTGCCTTGCGTACGATCTCCGGGATCGTGTCGGCATTCAAAATCGTCGTCGCCCACTTGGTTACGGGCTTGAACATACTGACGACGTCCATGATCTGGTGCGATTCTTTGTGCAACCGGTCGGTCGATCCCTGGCCGGTCAGCACGAGCATGGGAGCACGGTCCATATTCGAGTTGGCGACACCCGTAATCAGGTTGGTGGCGCCAGGCCCGAGCGTACCGAGTGCGCCCGCCGGATTGCCGGTCAGGCGGCCATAAATTTCGGCCATGAATGCCGCGCCCTGCTCGTGGCGGGTCAGGATGAATTTGATTTTCCCGGAATCCTCGAGCGACATCATGAAGTCGGCGTTTTCTTCGCCCGGCACGCCAAAGATGTACTCGATGCCTTCTGCTTCGAGGCATTTCACCAGCAGGTCCGATGCTTTCACTTTGACTCCTTAATTATTAGGGCTAACTTTAGCCGATATCGAAAGCGACTGCCCGCGTTATGTCCAATTACAAAATGACGGACTGTACGACAGGCTTCGCAGGTGCCATTGGGCCGCATCGTGATTCTGTTCATTTTGTGACGGCTCCTGTATCGCCGCTGCCGGCAGCAGGCGCATATTCGCGGGTAGCACAGGGTTTTGCGAGATTAAATGATGAAAGCGCTTATCGTTTGGGCAATCGCGCTGGGCGTCCTGGCTTATGGCGGCGCCAAGTTTTATTTGCACAGCAAGGTCTCTGAGGCGATGGATACGGTGGTGCTCATGATGTCGCCGTTTGCGCGTGTGGACTATGACGGCGTTGCCTCAACCATGACTGGTGAGCTTACGGTCGAGGGCGTAACCATACGCATAGAAGGCTTCCGGGACGAGATCCGTATTGACCGGATAGGCATCGACACGCCGAGCTTTTTCGCATTGCTTGATCTCAGCGATATGATGAAGATGCAGGGTGACAGCATGCCGGAGTATTTCGGCTTCCTCGTGGAAGGTCTGCATATGCCCGTCGATGCGGATTACTACCAGGAGATTTACAACTTCACCGTGCAGTCGCTGGGCGTAGACGATGCTGAACAAGCGGCGATAGAATGCACAGGCCGGTATGGCTTCTCACCGCGTGCTCTCGCAGCGCTGGGCTATAAAGAGCAGGTCATTTCGATGTCCATGACGTTTCGTGATCAACCGTCAAAATACCTGCTCGAAATGGCGCTCAACATTGACGACATGTGGGATCTCGATGCAAGTATCTCGCTGGACGGCGATATGATGACCGAATTGTCGAAGGGAACCCGCTACCGACCAAAACTGAGCGCAATGCGGCTGGTATTCACAGACCGCTCTCTCAAGCAACGTGTCACAAAGTACTGTGGTCAGCGAGGATTGTCACCGGAAGAAGTGTTGACAGCACAAATGGACGCCTTCCGCTATTCCGGCACATCATCCGGTATTGAGTTTGATGAATACTTACTGGATCCGTACCGGGAATTCCTTGAAGGTAAATCGACCCTGGTCGTAACCGCGCAGCCGACCAAACCGGTCGCATTCTCACAGATCGATCTCTATAAACCCAGTGATGTACCCGCACTGCTGAATCTTGCGGCGATTGCGCGCTAGCGTCGCTGCGATATAACGCGTTGCGGGTATCGCGCCAGCCAGTCTCTCCGGGCGCCGATTCGACCAACCTAGCCCAGCAGTGCGTGATCGTCGGGCAATTTGTGCGTAACCCACATTGCCAGGCGATGCCGTATTTTAGGCAGCGTGTCCTGGCCACTCGGCAGAGGACTGATTTTCTTGTCGTGGATCAGAAGCCGGTATGCATATTCAATTTTGAGATCGTGGGAATCCGTCGCCTCGAATTCGACGATCCCGCGCTTGACGGCGTCGACCATAATGAGCCGCAGCGCTTCTTTCAGGAGTCCTTTTTCGTTCTTGAGTTTTTTTGCCATCTTGCGCCTTTCACGGAATTACGTGCGTGGCTGCGAGCATGATAACAAATCGAAATGACCCGCCATGAATGATTCACCGTAGCGGCGAATTCCTCTACGGCGTGGTCAAGCAGCGCCTGGAAAACGCAGATCTGCCTATTCGTTATCGGCCACTGGGTAGCCGTCTTGAGGTTTGGCGCGGTTTTTTCATGAATAATCCGGGCCAGCCCCATTTTCTTCGGCCTGCCAATTCTGGTGCGTCAATTAATTGACACTCATCCACGCGTTTTGCTGCCCTTTTCGTTTGAAAAACAAAGAGATAAAACTCTCGACAAGTTGTTTGCTGTTATGTAGGATGCCGCGTAATGCACTGGTGAGTTGCCACGAAAGTTGGACTAGCTTTGCATTACGACGGTGGTAATTCGTGTTGATTGTTCGCCAACGGAGAGGGGGAAACCCCGGCAGAACGATGTTGATTGCACCCGACCGAGACAATCTGCATAAGATTGTCGTGCTCAATCCCAAAGGTGGTTCCGGCAAAACCACTCTCGCTACGAATATTGCGGCTTGTTACGCGACGCGCGGTCCAGCGCCGACACTCGTGGACTGTGATCCACAGGGTTTCAGCATGCGCTGGCTTGAGAAGCGGCCCTCACACCTGCCCAAGATTCACGGTATCTCTGCGTGCCAGGAAATGGTGAAATCTACGGGTACCATGTACGTGCAGACTGAGCCTGACACCGAAAACCTGATCATTGATATGCCAGCCGGCATCAGTCCGGACGAGTTATTCGACGTCACCTACGATGCCGGCAGTATCCTGATTCCGGTTCTGCCATCGGAAATCGATGTTTTCTGTGCCTCACGATTTATTGCCGAACTGTTGCTGGTCTCGCAAATTGACCGGCGCGACTGTCAATTGGCCGTAGTGCCCAATCGCACGCGGCAGAACACGAAAAGCTACCAGATGCTGATGCGTTTTCTCACCAGTTTGAGAATACCGATCATTTCCGTACTTCGAGACACGCAGAATTTCGTGCACGCTGCTGCGCATGGCATCGGTGTTCACGAGTTACCTGCGCACAAGACGAAAAAAGATGTCGCACAGATGGATTTGATCATCGATTGGCTTGACCAGCGGCGCATGCGTCGACTGGACGCCCTCATATCAACCCATTTCGAGCACCTGGAGGGGGCACCGATACTAACTCCCTTGCGCGGCAAGGAACTACGTTAGATTTCTGGCGCACTTGATCGCGCCGAGTTCAATTCGAGCCGAATCCGCGTGCTACATTCCGAGCGCACGATGCAGGGAATTGATTTGCCTGTTGGATGCTTCGATGATCGGAATCATGTCCTCGATGCCGATGTTCAATTGTCGACTGGCTGATATGTCGTTCAGATTGAATTCCATGTTGTCTTCAGCACGCATGAACATTGAAAACATGGTGGCCATCGTCAAAATGTCGGTGTAATCGGCCTCGTCGTCATGTTGCCTTTCGTAATTCCTGTAGTCAGCGATCGCGGCTGCTACATACGCTTCAAAACCCCAGTTATCGAGGATTGCGCTGCCAATGGGAGCGTGCCACTCGTCCATGATGCCCATTAATGGACCCCCATCGCCGAATAACGTTGGGTGTTTTTCCGCTTTACTGAGAATGTATAGCTTGCCAATACTGTGCATCAGGCCGATCAGCAAGGCTTCGTCGGGATTGCGTTTCGTCAATTTTTTTGCGAGTACGAAGCAGAGCGCCGCAACATGCGCCGATTCGTCCCACAAACTGCTGAGACAATCTTTCGCCGCTTTTAACGTGTAACTGGACTTCGTCTGTACGACGCCATAGGACATGGTTGTATTTCGAACCATGTTGAATCCAATTCGCATTACGGCCGCACGAATATCTGTAATAGCGTCGCCCGCGGGAGCCAGTGCCGCGGAATTCGACATATTGATGATGCGAGCTGCAAGTGTAGGTTCAGCGCCAAGAAGCTGCACGATTTTGTCCGGGGTGCAGGACTCGTCAGAAATCGCGTTGCGGATTTTTACGACAATATCGGGAAAGGAAGGCAACTCGAGTTCGCCTGCGGCGAGGTCCCTGGCCAGCTCCTGTTCGAAGGCGGATTTTTCGCTGGGCTCTGCTAAGGCGGCGGTTTCCATGGCTGCTCCATTGGTCGCATGCCGGAGTCACAAACGATTCGTGCCGGCATTTGAGATATATTAGAATCTATGTCGGTCAAAGCTGGATATTCTTAAGCCTCAAGAATCCTCGCGATATACCGACAACCCTTAACTTACATGTAGACCACTACAGGTACGCCGATGTCAGACGCTCGTGAATGCTCAACCCTGGACAAGGCGCTTGCAATAAATCTGGATTCCGGACGCTACGGTACTTTCGCGGAAATCGGCGCCGGTCAGGAGGTTGTGCGCTGGTTTTTCCAGGCAGGTGGTGCAGCAGGCACAATTTCCAAAAGCATTTCGGCCTACGATATGCATGTAAGCGACGCTATTTACGGCAAGTGTCAACGCTACGTGTGTCGAGAGCGGCTCGAATCAATGCTGGATTATGAACAGGCACTCATTCGACATCGATTATCCAATACACGCGGCGATTCGACGAGTTTTTTCACATTCGCGGACACCGTTTCCGCCCGTAATTATCTTGGCACCAACGAATGTCACGCCTGGATGGGAATTCGCTTCCAGGCGGCGCCTGGTGCAGACGACAGCGCGATTATCCTCCACGTCCGAATGCTCGATGACAGCAATGCATTACAGCAAGATGCGCTGGGGATCGTTGGTGTCAATCTGATTTACGGTGCCTATGATCTGCACCATCAACCCGAAGCGCTGATCGCATCACTGATTGATGGTATTTCTGCCAATCGCCTTGAGATTGACATGATAAGCGTCAGCGGTCCCGCATTTGTCGGCATCGACAATCGTGTAATGACATTGCGACTGGTGCAACTCGGGCTAACCGGTGCAGCGATGTTTTCTGCAGACGGCGTAGTGCTGCAGCCATCGGAGGCTCTACGCAAACGTCCCCTGCTGGTTGAGCGTGGCAGGTTCAGACCGGTGACGCATGTCAATATCGACATGCTGGACGCTGCCATGGCGAAGTTTGAACAGGTATGCGATGTACAAGCCGGAGAGACACTGCCGATCATGGAGATATCGATGCACAACCTTGCAGAGCATGGCGACGTGTTTCTGGAGGACTTTGTGAGTCGTGCGGAGGTTCTTGCGACGACCGGCTACACGGTATTAATTTCGGACTATCCGGAATTCTACCGCCTGGCTGCGTATCTGTTTCGTTGCACCAACCGGCCGATCGGTCTGGCCATGGGCCTTGGAACGCTGCGCAGCCTTTTCGAAGAGCAATACTACGCGGCCCTCGATGGCGGAATTCTCGAAAGTTTCGGGCGACTGTTTAAAGAGCAGCTGAAGTTATTGATCTACCCGCTCAAGAATGAGTCCACTGGAAAAATAGAAAGCGTCGACGATCTTCGGCTGGAGAATTCGCTGCAGCACCTGTTTAATTATCTAAAAAGTCGCCAATGCATTATTGCATTGGAAGATATCTCGCAGGAGTTCCTCGGCATTCATTCGCCTGACGTCCTTGACATGATCGCGAGCGGCAGTGACGAATGGCAGAAGATGGTGCCGGAAAGTGTGGCCACGGCAATAGTCGAGCGCAAGCTGTTCGGTTATTCTGGCTGATCTTTTTGCATTCGAACTCTGCTCAAGAATTCATCGGCGAGGCCGATAGCAGGTCGAGTGTTTTCCATAGCCGCCCGATCGGGTTTTTCGAGGTAATGGCCGCTTGGTGGCATCATCTCGCGGCAGTCACAAAGGCTGGTTGACCATGAGTGTTTTCGAAATCGGCGCATTTCTTATCGGACTTTCCGCGCGGGAAGAAATGCTGGTTTACCGTCGCAGCGACTAGCGCCCGGATCCGCGCCGTACAGCAGCGATTTGGTGACCCATTTACCCTGCGACGGGCAGTGCGGCCCCGGAATCAGTGCTTCTGGGTACGATTCCTGTATACTACTAGGCCGTCTCAGGAAAATAATAATAACAAAGTGATCACCGTTGATGCCGATATAGGCAGTAGTATTGAGCGCGCTCATTACGCACTGATTCCCGCCCACGATTTTCTGTTTACACCCGCCATGCAAGAGTCCATTGAAGCCTTCCGGCTCGATTGGGAGCATCTCGAAGCAGATCCCTACATGGCTGATGGCGGAAAATACCGATTCAGGCGGTACGGGCTGTTTCGGCTGTCGGCAACGACGGGTGAGCTAAGCGCCATTGCCGGCGCGTCCTTCTATCAAAGCGCCAAAATCAACCCTCTCAATGGTGGCCAACCCCGACATTTTGCGCCACTAACCGCCGATATCGCCAGTAATGCGTTCCTGCGCGAAGTCATATTGTTTGACTTTGCTCAGCTGACTGCGAATAAGCACATCGATGACGACTGGCTCATCGGCGTGCATCAGATCCGCATACTCGCTGCGGACGGGATCCCTGGCAATCCCACACCCGAGGGCACTCATCGTGATGATGAGAACTTTACAGCGCAACACCTGATCGGTCGCCACAACATCAGTGGCGGTATCAACTACTTTTATGGCAACGGACCGGCGCCGACGGAATGTCCGCAGGTCGTTTGGGAGCAGCAAGTTTACTTTGACTCGTATTATTTTGACCGCTCGCTATGGCACAGCGTCTCGCCGATCGTCTTGGGCGATGGCGATGGCGACGGGTATCGAGATGTTCTCCTCATCGATTTCGTAGAATCATCCAAACTCAACTAGGCCCGCACCTCGATGGCGCGTTATGCTCGTCTGGACAGGTCCGCGGTCGAGAGGCTCGCGCGTCGCTTCGGCATCGATGACATTACGGCATTCTCCATCATGGACGGCGGCATGGAGAACACCAGCTATTGCGTTACGACGAGTTCGGCAAAGTACGTGTTAACCCTTTGGGATCAGAAATCGTTAGCGCAGGCGTCTCACCTTGCGAGTCTATTGGTGTACTTGACGGCTCGAGGTATTCGCACCTCACGTGTGGTGGTGCCGCCCACGGGGCCCATGGTCATTGTGCACAATGACAAGCCAGTCATGATGAAGCATTACGTCGAAGGCGACGTAACATCTGCATTGAATGACAAACTGCTGCTGCAGTTGGGCGAGGAAATGGCGCGCTTGCATGAGATTCCCGCGCCTTCGAACCTGCCTCGATTGTTTCCTTACGGTCGTAGCTATTTCCACGAGGTGATCAATTGCAAGCTTGACCATGCTTATATCGACTGGCTCGCGGAGAAGGACAGTTACTTGCGCGATCGCCTTCCTGCGCATTTGTCGATGGCGCTGATTCACGGTGACGTATTTTTCGATAATGTGATTGTCCAGGGGCACCGGCTCATGGCGATCATCGATTTCGAAGAGGCTTGCCATTACTACCGCGGTTTTGACCTGGGCATGATGATCATCGGCACTTGTCGTGATCGTAACGGCGTTTGTTTCGATAAAGCGGCACGGATCATTCGCGGCTACGAGCAAGAGACCAATGTTCCGTCACTGGAACGGCGAACGCTGAAGACCTTTGCGGTATATGCCGCCGTAGCCACATCGTTTTGGCGATTCAGGCAATATCATCTGCGCAGGCCCGAGCCACGGCTGCACGACAGGCACGTCGAAATGCAGTCGCTTGCCGACACCCTCTCCGAGTGCCCGGATTCGAGTTTCACGCAGTTGTTCGGCTAGAATGCGTAATTAACGCAGGAATCGATTGATGATACGAGTTGCGGCTCTGACCCGGACCTATGGCGACCTGACTGCAGTTGACCAAGTCTCCTTCGAGATCGGCACGGGGGAAATCGTCGGCTTGCTTGGTCACAATGGTGCAGGCAAGACCACAATCATGAAGATGTTGACCGGCTACCTGGAGCCCACAAGCGGGTCGATCGAGATAGACGGTCTGGATATCAGCGTCGCACGCGAAGCCGTACAGCAGCGCATTGGTTACCTGCCGGAAAACGACCCTCTTTATTATGAAATGACGGTGATCGACTACCTCGATTACGCCGCCACGCTGCACGGTGTTGCGGATGCCGAGAAAAATGCTCGGATTCGCGACGCCATTGCCCGGACAGAACTCTCATCCAGGGCAACAGACATCATTGGCACACTCTCGCGGGGTTTTTGTCAGCGCGTCGGAGTGGCACAGACGATTCTGCACAGACCGCGCGTGCTCATTCTCGACGAGCCCACCAACGGCCTGGATCCCACCCAGGTACAACATATGCGGGACTTGATCCGCTCGCTGGCGCAGCACGCCACCATCATCCTTTCGACGCATATCCTGCAGGAGGTCCAGGCAATTTGCAGCCGCGCGATCATCATCCACGATGGCCGCAAGGTGCTGGACTCCACCATGGACGAGCTGTTGGCCGGCGAGCGCCTGGTGGTGACCGTCGATGCTGAACCAGGGCGTGCGCTCGAACCATTCAATTCAATAGACGGTGTTGAGTCGGTGCAACCGATGGCGCCAGAGGGGCCGGGGCACCGCTATGGTCTGCACCTGGGCAGTGATGGCGATCCGGCGGCCGTAGCGCCCATCGTGGCCAGCCTGATTGCGAGCCAGGGATGGATGCTTTACGCCTTGCAACCCGAGCGCCGCAACCTGGAGCAGATCTTCAGCGAAATCTCGGCCAAGGTGCAGACGTGACTATTATTTTGCGTATCGCGCGCAAAGAGTTTGCGAGCTTTTTCTCCTCGCCCATTGCCTTTATTTTTCTGGGCGCGTTCCTGGCCGTGACCCTGTATGTATTCTTCTGGGTGGAGACATTTTTTGCCCGCAATATCGCCGATGTGAGGCCCTTGTTCGAATGGATGCCGCTGCTGCTGATCTTTCTGGTGGCGGCCGTGACGATGCGCATGTGGTCCGAAGAACGACGCTCCGGCACGCTGGAGTTTCTGCTCACCGTGCCGGTCAAAAATTATCAGCTGGTGTTCGGCAAGTTTATGGCGTGTCTTGGCCTGGTAGCCGTGGCCCTGGTGTTGACGCTGCCGCTGCCGCTGACCGTCAGCCAGTTCGGGCCGCTGGATTGGGGGCCGGTGTTCGGGGGTTACGTTGCCAGCCTGTTTCTGGCGGCGGCCTACGCGGCGATCGGTCTGTTCATCAGCGCGCGTTCGGCGAACCAGATTGTCAGCCTGATCCTGACGGCCGTGGTCTGTGGCAGCTTCTATTTACTTGGTAGCGATGCACTGACGGGACTGTTCGGCAATCGCGCAGCGGAAATTCTCAAGCTTCTCGGCACGGGCGCTCGCTTCGACGCCATAACCCGTGGCGTGATCGACCTGCGCGATCTCTACTATTACCTGAGCCTGGTCGGTGTGTTTCTGACCTTGAATATATTTGCGCTGGAGTGGCTGCGCTGGGCCGGCAACGCGACCAATACCAATCACCGGCGCTGCGGAATCACGAGTGCATTGTTGGTGGCCAATATTCTGGCCGCCAACTTGTGGCTTGCGCCGGTGCAATCGATGCGCGCCGACCTGACCGCGGGACAGGTCTACTCCATTTCCGACACCACGCAGATTTACCTGGGACAACTGCAGGAACCGCTGCTGATCCGTGGCTACTTCAGCGCGCAGACGCATCCGCTGCTGGCACCGCTGGTGCCGCGCCTGCGCGACCTGCTTACAGAGTACGCCGTCGCCGGCGAGGGCAGAGTACGCGTGGAATTCATCGATCCCCAGCAGCATCCGGAGCTGGAGCAGGAGGCGAACCAAAAATACGATATCCAGCCCGTGCCGTTCCAGTTCGCCAACAAATACCAGGCAACCGTGGTCAATTCATATTTCAATATCCTGATCCAGTACGGCGACCAGTATCAGGTGCTCGATTTCACTGATCTCATCGAGGTCAAGATTCAGAGCGAGTCGGATCTGGAGGTTGAACTTCGCAATCCCGAATACGATCTTACCCAGGCCATCAAGAAAATCCTCTACGCCTACCAGGGCAGCGGCGAACTGTTCGATAATATTCCGCACCCGGTCAGCTTCAAGGGCTACATCTCGGACGATGAGAATCTGCCCGAGGTACTCGTGGAACTCCGCAAGGATTTAGACACAGTTCTGGGTGAGTGGGGCCAGCGCTCGGCCGGCAGGTTCGTTATCGATATTCGCGATCCGGACGCCGAGAACGGTATCCTCGCCACGCAAATTCAAAATGAGTTTGGATACCGTCCCATGGTCGCCAGTCTGACCGATACCAATACCTTCTGGTTTTATATGACCCTCGAGGGAGATGGGCGCATCATCCAGGTGCCGTTGCCGGAGCAGTTTGGGATAGCAGAACTTCGGCGTGGCATCGAAGCGGCGCTAAAGCGCTTCTCCAGGGGCTTTCTCAAGACCGTGGCACTGCACACACCGATCTCGACACTGGCCATGTTAGGCATGCCCGCCAGCGGCAAACGATTCGACTGGCTCAGAGGAACCCTGGCCGAAGCGTACAACCTGGCCTCGACCAATCTGAAGAACGGTCGAGTGCCTGACGAGGCCGACCTGTTGCTGCTGGCATCGCCGGACAGGCTGAACATCAAACAGCTGTTTGCGGTGGACCAGTTTCTGATGCGTGGCGGCACCGTGATCATTGCGACATCATTGTTCGATGTCGAGTTTGGCGAGGGCTTGACGGCAAGAAAGAACGAATCGGCGTTGCTGGATTGGCTGGAATACCATGGCATCACGCTCGCAGCGCAGATGGTACTCGACCCGCAGAACGCATCGTTTCCCATACCCGTCGATCGCACTGTCGGCACTTTTGTATTTCGCGAGACGCGCATGGTGAGCTATCCGTATTTTGGCGATATCCGTGGCAATGGCATCGTGCAGGAGGGTGGTCTGACCGCGGGTGTCGACCAGGTCACGATGACCTGGCCTTCACCCATCCACGTGGATGAGCAGAAAAACCTGGATCGTCAGGTGATTCGTCTGCTCGAAAGTTCGGACCAGGCCTGGGCATCGGACAATATGCAGATCGAGCCCGACTTTGAGATTCATGGCGAACTTGGTTTTCCGGTCGGCGATCAAATTGGTGTGCAGCTGTTGGCGGTTGCGATAGAGGGCCGTTTCGACTCGTACTTCACGGACAAGCCCTCGCCACTATTGACTCATGAAGACGAGGAGGATGCCGGTGCCGAGCCCACAGACGGTGTAGCTACGCCGTTGGTCATCACGCGTGTCATCGACCGCTCCCCCGACACGGCACGCATCATCCTGTTTTCTTCGAGCAGCTTTCTTACGGACACGATGCTGGATCTGGCTACATCAGGATTGGGCTCGCGCTACCTCAAGCCGGTGCAGCTCATGGAAAATGCCATCGACTGGTCGCTGGAAGATCGCGGTTTGCTGGCTATCCGCGGCCGGGCGCACTTCTCACGCACCCTCGATCCCCTGGACAGGGAGGCCCAGCTGTTCTGGGAGACCCTCAACTATGGCTTGGCGCTGCTCGGTTTGCTCCTGATCGGCTTCATACGCAGGCAGACAAATAAGCGGGCGGCGTTGCGTTACGCCGCCATTCTCGGCACGGCAAGCAAGGCACCGGTGTAAGTAATGACGAAATGGATTCCTGTCTTGAGCGCCGTGTTGGCCGCGCAACTGGTATTGGCGGTAGTCGTTAACCTGAAAGGAGAGGAATACGGGGTTTTCGCGGCCGACGAGAAGTTACTGTCTTTCGACCGGCAATCGATAGACAGCCTGCGTATAGACGACGGTACGGACAGTGTTGTTTTGATAAAGCGCGACGGTGCGTGGCGGCTGCCCGGCAGCGGCGACTTCCCGGCCAGCCAGCAAAGTGTCGAGCGCTTGCTGGATAAACTCGCCGCGCTGCAAAAGGGCTGGCCCGTCGCCAGGACTCGCGGCGCAGCCCGGCGCTTCAATGTGGACAGGGAACAATTCGAGCGCAAACTTGCGTTGCTCTCGGGCGCAGATGAAAAGGCCACACTCTTTGTCGGCTCCTCCCCGGATTTTCGCAAGGTGTATGTCAGACCCGGCGACGAGGATGAAATCTTTGCGGTGGATTTCAAACCCTGGGAGGCAGAGGCTGATGCCGACTCCTGGATCGACAAAGATGTGCTCAACCTCGATGCGAGCGATGTGGAGCGTGTCGAGATGCCGGGGTTCATTCTGCATCGCGTGGACGACGTGTTGCAGGTGGCGGATCTTGGGGACGAGGAACAGACCGATGACGCAGCAAGCCGCGCGCTGCTTGGCAAGCTGACCGGATTGCGGATCCAGTCCCTGTTGGGTACCGAAAACAAGCCGGAATACGGGCAAGACGAGCCAGCGCTCGAATTCAAGATCATACGGGTGGGTGGCGAGAGCTTAAGCTACCGTTTCTCCAAATTGCAAGACACTCCTTATTATGTGTTGCGACGCTCCGACCTGGATTACTACTTGCAGGTGGCCGAATACTGGGTGGACCCCGTTATCGAGATCACACGCGAACAACTGGTGCAGGCCAGGTCCGACGCAGAAGCCGGCGAGAGCCAGGATTTGGAGCGACCTTGAAGAGCCAGGCCGTCAATGGCCCGGCCCTCCGATCACCAACCGGTGCGGGCGAATCGGCTCAGTTTCAGGTAGACGTACCCGGCGGCGCAGAATCGCAATGCTGATCCGCTAACATCCTGTTTCGGGCGGGAGGAGTGTAGACGATGAATCAAGCGACGTCGGGCCAAAAGGGCCAGGTGGTCCGCGGTATCGGACTCTTCGGCGGCGTGCTGCTGGTACTGAACGGGATGATCGGCGCCGGAATATTCGCACTGCCGCCTGCTGTTGTAGCCAGGGCGGGCGTGCTCAGTCCCTGGTTGTTTCTGGCGGCCGGAGTGTTGATTATCACGGTCGTACTGACTTTTGCAGAATTATCGAGTTACTTCAGAATATCCGGCGGGCCCGCGCTGTATGCAACCAAGGCGTTCGGCCCGCTGACCGGATTCAGCACCGGCTGGATTTACTTCGTCAGTCGTGCAGCGTCCATTGCTGCAAACTGCCACGTCATGGCCATTTTCCTGGGCGCACTTCTGCCATGGTTCGACACCGATATCGGCCATTCCGTCGTTGTCGTCGTCGTTATCTCGATGCTGACGCTGGTCAACGTGCTGGGCGTCAAAGGCGGTGTGCGCGCATTGAGTTTTTTCACATTTTTCAAACTGATTCCGCTGTTGATCATGGTCCTGCTCGGCCTGCAATATGTGAGCCCGGAGATTCTGTTTCCCGAAAATATGCCGACGATCGACGATCTGGGTGGCACGACGTTGCTGTTGATTTATGCATTTCTCGGTTTTGAGCAGGTACTCATACCTGCGGGCGAGACGGCGAATCCGAGAAAGACGATCCCCAACGCACTCGTGCTCACGATGATTACGACGGGCATACTCTATTTTCTGATTGTACTGGTCTATGTCTCCGTCATCTCCGATGCTGCGGACGGTGGGACGCTGGTCGATGTCGGCAGAAAACTGGCTGGTCCCGCCGGCGCCATCGTAATTACGCTGACAGCAATATTTTCGATCGCCGGAAATCTTTCGAGCACGATGCTGGCGACGCCGCGCCTGACGCAGTCACTTGCCGACCAACGCCTGTTGCCGCAATGGTTCGGTCGCATAAATGAAAAGTATTCGTCGCCCGCCAATTCAATCGTATTTCTCGGCGGCATTGCAATGGTTCTCGGCTTGTCGGGATCCTTCGTTCTGCTGGCGATCGCGACGTCGCTGACACGACTTATTATATATTTCATCTGCATTGCAGCGTTGCCGGTCATAAAGGCCAAGGCGGACGCTAAGGCGATCGAACGTGCCTACAAAATAAAAGGCGGTTACACCATTCCGTTGCTGGCAGCTGGAATCTGCTTATGGATGATTTCTCACACGTCGGCCGATTCATGGAAATTGACAGGAGTTCTGTTTGTCGTGGGACTGGCGTTCTTCTGGCTCGAACAAATGCGCATCAAAAGACAAAACGCAGCTTAGCCTGCTAGATTTGCATGGTCGAATAATCCACGGGCTCGTCCTTGTTCAGGCTTTGAGTCAGTGGCGGCATTGGAGATTTGAGACCGCTGGCAGTATTGAAAACGACGACCCGGTCATCTGGCCCGACCCGTCCCGATTGCCGTTCCACTGCCAGTGCCACCAGGCAGGCTGCGCCCTCGGGGCACATGTGCAGGCCTTCTGCGGCGCAAATCTTCGCGCGCATCTCGTGGACGGCGTCGTCATTGACCATGGTGCCGAAACCTTCTGATGCGTAGAGCACATCGAGTACCAGCCCACCGCCGAGCGGGTTCGGCACGCGCACACCATGAATCCCGGTCGTGACATTGTCCCAGGCCTCGACCTCGCGTGCTCCGGCCTCGAACGCTTTGACGATCGGACCGCAGCCCGTCGATTGCACCGCGACCATGCGCGGCAGCGGACCTTCCAGCCAGCCGATTTCTTTGAGCTCGTTGAACACCTTCCACATGGCGATCAGGCAGACGCCGCCGCCGGTGGGAAAAAAGATCAGCTCGGGCAGGCGCCAGTCGAATTGTTCGGCGAGTTCGAGGCCCATGGTCTTCTTGCCTTCGACCCGGTAGGGCTCTTTGAGCGTTGTCAGGTCGAACCAGCCCATTGCCTCGGTGCCGTCGGCGACTATTTTGGCGCAGTCCCCGACCAGGCCATCCACGCGCCAGGCTTTAGCGCCGTGGAAAGCGATTTCACTGGCCGTGATCTCGGGCGTATCGGCGGGCGTGAAGACGAAGGATTCGATGCCGGCCCGTGAGGCATAGGCCGCCAGACCCGAGCCGGCGTTGCCCGCGGTCGGTATTGCGATACGTGTCACGCCCAGGGACCTGGCCATGCTGACCGCAACGGCCATACCGCGGCACTTGAACGATCCGGTTGGCAGGCGGCCTTCATCCTTAACCCATACTGCCGCGCATTGCAGCCGCCGCTCCAGTGTCGGCAGCGGGATCAGCGGCGTAATGGTCTCTCCCAGGCTGACGGCTTCGATATCCGGGCCCAGCGGCAGGAATTCCCGGTAACGCCACATGTTTGGTGCGCGCGCCGCGAGAGTTTCTTTGCTCAACGTACGCTTTAGGGTTTTCAGGTCGTAGCGGACAAACAGCGGCGCATTAGCCGGTGACAGACCGTACAAAACGCCGGGCGGATAATGTTCGCCGGTCAGGGAACACTCCAGGTGCGTGACCAGTGACTTTTTTTCTAAAACCACGCTCGAAGTCCAATCACAAGTTGTGTTTCGGATACGTCCATGCCGGCCAGATTCGCATAGTCTGCAGTGTTGCCAAACAATTTTGACCAATGGACTCCAATATACGGAGCGAATTGCCGGCGAATTTCATAGCGCAGCCTAATCCCGGCCTCGATGTCTGACAGGCCCGAGCCGATTCCAAGGTTTGCATCGTTTTGACCGTATGCATTGAACTCGATCTCGGGCGAGAGAATGAGGCGCTGCGTAAGAAGCCATTCAATTTCTGCTTCAAAGCGGAATGCAGAGCGTCCCGATGCGCCGATGTAGACCGCGGCATCGATGTCGAAGAAATACGGCGCCAATCCCTTGATGCCTATGGCCGCCCAAGTCTGGCTCGGTGACGGTCTGAAATCATGCCGTACGCCGACCTGAATGTCCCAGTATCGGGCAATGGCTTTGCTGACCAGCAATTGCAATTCGACCTCATCAGTAATGCCCGCGGTGCGCTCGCCGTCGGTCTTGATCCAGATCTTATGCAGATCTTTGCCCAGCCAGGCCTCCGCAGCCCAGGAAAAAGTGCGGTCACCGGTGGCGTCACGCGTTTCCAGTTGATCGAGAAATACCGCCAGCAATACGGGATCGTCGGCTGCATCGGCACCGGCATCGTTCAAGGCGAGCAGAAAAACAGATGCAGCCACGCATGCGAAACGAACGAAACTGCGCGAAGTACTTCGGCTCATCTAACTCACTCTCACTTCGCGAAACATGCCCGGCATGTGATATAGCAGGTGACAGTGATAGGCCCACCCGCCCATCGCATTGGCGGTGACGAGGTAGCTGATCTTCGACCCCGGTTGCACGATCACCGTGTGTTTACGCGGAATGTAGTCGGGATCGCCGGTCTCCAGTTCACTCCAGATGCCATGCAGATGAATTGGGTGCGTCATCATTGTGTCGTTGACCAGTGTGATGCGAGCCCGTTCTCCGTAGGTCAGTTGCAAAGGCTCGGCGTCGGCGAATTTTATACCGTTGATGGACCACATGTATCGAGCCATGTTGCCCGTGAGGTGCAGTTCGATTTCGCGGCCGGGTTCTCTGGTATCCGCCGTTGGCGCAAGACTCCTTAAATCCGCATACGTCAGTACCTGCCTGCCGTATTGACGCAGGTGATCGCGCAGGCCAATACCAGGATCGTGCAAGCCGTCTTGTGGATTGTCGGCGCGCATGTCCACGTTCAGTCCGAACTCGGTGGCGACATGTGTGATGTCACGCTTCGTGTTCATCTTGTGCTTACTGTGATCCATGCCGCCCATGTTGTGCTGGCTGTGGTCCATGCCACCCATGTCCATTGCCATGCCCATGTCGGCGTGGCCGAGCAGGGCGGGTGGATCCATCTGCGGAACCTCGGCAACCCAGTCACCACTCGGCGCCAGCGTGCCTCGTGCGAATCCGGATCGATCAATGCCCTGTGCAAAAATTGTGTAAGCGCTGTCAGCGGCAGGTTCCACGATCACATCATAGGTTTCGGCCACGCCGATGCGAAATTCATCGATCGTAACGGGTTCGATATTTTGACCATCCGCGGCGACAACGGTCATCTTGAGGCCGGGAATGCGCACGTCGAAAATCGTCATCGCAGCACCATTGATGAAACGCAGGCGGATTTTTTCGCCGCGGGAGAACAGGCCGAACCAACCATTGGCCGGTGTAACGCCATTCATCAGGTAGGTATAGGTGTAAGCCGTAACATCTGACAGGTCGCGGTCACTCATGCGTTGACGATTCCACATCGAGCGATCATCGCGCGTCCGGGCCAGGCCTTTCTCCCGGATGTCTCGCCACGTGTCGCCGACAGTGCGTTGACGAAAATTGTAGTAGTCACTTTGCTTCTTGAGCTTGGCGTATATTCTTTCGGGTTTTTCGTCGCTCCAGTCGGACAGCAAGATTACATAGTCCCGGTCGCAACCGACCGGATCGGCCTGCAACGGATCGATGACGATGGCGCCGTACATTCCGGTCTGTTCCTGAAACCCGGAATGACTGTGGTACCAATAAGTGCCGCTTTGCTTGACATCGAACTGGTAGGTGAATGTTGCACCTGGCTTGATGCCATCAAAGCTGATGCCGGGGACGCCATCCATGGCGGCTGGCAGAATCATTCCGTGCCAGTGAATGGAGGTATCGTGAGCCAGCTTATTGGTCACGCGCAAGGTGACACGATCGCCCTCGCGCCAGCGCAGGATCGGCGCGGGCACAGAACCGTTGATAGCTGTCGCGAGGCGCTCTTTGCCCGTGAAATTGACCGCCTGATAGCCAATAGTGAGATCGAATTGCCGCCCTGCAAGTGTCGTGATCGCTGTTCGGCTTCCCGGGTTCGCGTAGGATAGTCTACCGCCCAGGCCGCACCCCAGTAATGCGCTGCCGGCCGCTACGCCGGTCACAAATCGCCGGCGCGACAACCGCAGGGAATCTGTCGGCAAGACTATTCGCTGTCGATGTTCCATGATGTTTGTGTCATATCGGGCTAATGTTCATTCGTGCTGTAATTATGCTCGTCCGGTTCCTGTGGTGGCTCGTCCGCATGCGCCGATGCATCGGCGTGATGTCCGAGACCACCTGCGCGCGCCAACATCTTCTCGTACTGAGCGGCATCGAGTTCAGGCAGTGTGGTGATGAACGCGATGATCGGCCAGATGGTGTCGTCATCGTGCGTTACTCCCCATGCGGGCATGCCCGTCATTTTGATGCCGTGTTTCGTTACCCAGAATAATTCAGCGGCAGACAATTCCAACACTTCTTCTGCGAGATCGGGCGGTGCGGGGTTCATGCCTTTAGCCATCGCCTCGGCAGCTCGGCCTGGCGCACCGTGACATTCGGCACACATGCCGTTGAAGTCATTGACGCCGGCGAGTATCAATGCTTCGTCACTGAGATCGGGTACCTCGACGTTGCTGGCCTGGCGTTCTACAGACGCATGTTTGGTCGTCGAAAACAGCCATTTCGTGAATCCGCTGTGCGGGGAGTCTGCACTGATATCGTAGGCGCCCGAATAGGCGAAGCCGAGGATGGCGACCATGGTGACGGCCGCGGCTGCAATGAGTGTCTTGATTGCTTGCATAAGGATCTCCGTGTGCGTTCAAACTAACATTGTCAATGACAAGCTTTCAAATTGCGTTTGAGCAACCACCAGTTGACGGGCCACGCGGCGAGGAATCCGGCCGGAATGGCCGCCGCTATGCCGATCCAGAATACGGGTTCGAAAATGCTGCCGGCCTGAGCGCCACCGACGCTGTAGTCGACCGCGTTCATGACCAGTTCCATGACACCGATTGAGAGCACTTCCCCGATCCAGATAATCTGCAACGCTTTGAGCATGCTGACGTTTTCGCGGCGCGCGACAGGAATAATGCCGAGCGTCATGCCGCTGGCGTATGCGAGGATTGTCGCCAGGCCCATGCTGACCCACGCGCCAAGGCCCAGCGATATGCCGATCATCAGGCCGGCGACCTCACCGATTACGCATCCTGTCAGGCAATGCAGCGTAGCTTGCGCGGATGTCACAAGGGCATTGCCGCTTGCTGAGTGCCCGTGGTGGCTATGGGTCTGTGTGTCCATCTAAAGTTCTCGTTAAAGAAAATCACTGTTTACCTTATACCCCTATAGGGTATATAATCGACAGCCTATACCCCCATGGGGTATGAAGTCAACCAGGAGCTGAAAATACCATGGCTGGGAAAGCTGCAACTCGTGACTTGCTGGTTCGTCGGCTGAAGAAAATTGAAGGTCAGGTCAGAGGGCTTCAGCGCATGCTCGAAGATGATCGATATTGCATCGATATCCTGCACCAGATTCAGGCGACCAAAGCTGCATTGACGAAAACCGAGACCGAGCTGCTGCGCGCTCACGCCGGGGACTGCGTGGATGCGGCGCTCAGGCAGGGGACCATACAGCAGAAACGCAAAAAAATTATCGAATTGGTCGATCTGTTCGAGCGTGTTCGCTGATGTCGCCGGATCGACTGTCCGGCATTTATTGCCCGGTCCTGACACCGTTCCATGAAGATCTGCGCCCCAATGCAGATTCCCTGATCCGCCAATGCCAGTGGCTTTTGTCGCAAAATGTTGGATTGGTCGTATTTGGCACGACCAGTGAGGCCAATTCTCTGTCCGTTGAGGAAAAGATCGAATTACTCGACCGTCTCGTGGATGCGGGCATCAGTGCCGACAGAATAGTGCCGGGCACCGGTTGCTGTGCCATGAGCGATTCGGTCAAACTCACCCGACACGCAGTTAATCTGGGCTGCGCGGGTTGCTTGATGCTGCCGCCTTTTTTCTACAAGGACGTCAGCGATGATGGTCTCTTTGCCAGCTACGTGGAAGTTATCGAACGTGTCGGCAGTGAGAAGCTGCAAATTTATCTCTACCACATTCCACCCATAGCCCAGATCGGAATTTCCATTGATCTGATCGAACGCCTGGTGACGGCGTATCCGGACACGGTTGTCGGCATCAAGGACAGTTCCGGCGACTGGCAAAACACTCTTGCGATGCTGCAGCGCGGCTGGGATGATTTTCGAGTTTTTGCAGGCAGCGAGAATTTCTTGCAGAGGGTCATGCAAAATGGTGGGGCAGGTTGCATTTCGGCGACGGCCAACATCAATCCGGCGGCGATCGACAGGCTCTTTGCAGCCTGGCAGGAACCAAAGGCGGCCGAGATGCAGGAACAGCTCGACGCGGTTCGCGGAATTATCCAGGAATATCCGATTATTCCTGCCTTAAAAGCCATCGTCGCGTCCTATAGCAACGACGCTGCCTGGAAAACCGTGCGCCCGCCGTTGATGGCACTCGACAGTGGGCGAACCGAATCGCTGATGAACGCACTGGATCAACTCAATTTTGCGATGCCCGGAGTGGGGAAGTCGACGTCTCGCTGACGCCGGAAACTAGTACTCCATCAATACTACCTTGACGGAGTACTAGACCAGGTATACCAGGCCATAAGCGGCGAAGAAACCGGCGCACCACATGACAGCCGATGCCAGGATAAATCGCTTATTCCATTTGTCGGCGTTTTCACAAGCCGCCGCCAGTTCCGGATCCGCAGGGCAAACTCTGCCCGGGCGGTAGATCGCCCAGGCAGCTGTCGCAACCAGTGCGCCCGAGAGTCCAAACATCCATCCCTTGTACAGGCTAAACGTAATCAGCCATGGTGCGGTACTGACGAGTGATGCGACTGTCGCACCCATACCCATTGCCACCAATGCGATGGGAATCGCGCAGCACACTAGTGTGGCCGATGTCGTAAAGATCAGCGTCCAGCCCCACATTCTTGGTTTATCGCTCATAACCGCACTCCTTAAAAAGTAGCGCCGACCGACAATGAAAACTGGTTGCCGCGGGATAAAGCAATATTGTCAACGCGCTCGTAGGCGAGGAATTTAAATTCCGCCCGAAACATCAGGTTTTGACGATACGCGACGAAGATTGGCCCGGTATAGACTCGATCCGCGCCAGCTGCCGTAGTCAGATTCTGTTGATTCGGGGCATCGCTGTGGCTCGCTGACAGGTCCCACATCAGGAAAATTCCCGAATTGGTTTCGTTGCTGTGCCAGGGATGGATACCCAGATTGACGTCCAGACCGAAAGAGTCGCCTGTCTGCATGCGGCGTTTGCCCGAACCCTCCTTCCAGTAATATAAGCCATAAAGCTGATAAAACTTTGGAGTCTCCCGAGAAAAACCGAGGCTCAATCCTGCGTCCCAACTGCCGTCACTGATCGGAAAGTCACCCGAAGACGTTCCTGTCGGAACGCGCAGCGACGGTGTGAAGGACCAGTTTTGCGTCATCCCCCGACGGTTAGAATAGCGCTTGAGCGGCAGCCCAATAACGATGTCGCCCAATCCGCTCGCAGACTGTTTCACGGGCAGGCCATTTTCATCGACGACCCGTCGTTGATGGACAAACGGAATCTTCGCCGTCAATCGTACCGATCGATCAAATGTGTAAACGCCCTCTAACCATGTCGTATTGACGAACCGCTCAAGACCCTGGAGATTTGCAATATCATCGCGGCCCCGTTTGAGGTCATTCGAACCGTACCATTCGTAACGGATCTGGATTCCGTAACCGTTCGCCCATCGCGGCGCCATGTCCATGACGGGCTGATGAGCGTGCGATGAGGTGCAAAGGAACAGGGCCGCAGCAAGCAGCCGTCTCATCGCTCAACCTTCGTTAATTCCCCGTCGCTTTGAACGACCCAGACTTCGATGGGCTCGTAGCCTCCCGAGCGAATGGCTTCGAACAAACCGTCTATGTCTGGCCGCTCACCCGATTTGACGGAAATCGTGACCTTCTGGTCTTCGATCTCAACCTTGACACCTTTTGTAAAACGGGACTGGTCGATAAATGGCAGCTTGGAGACATTTTTGATGACCCCTTGCGCGCAAAACGAGCAGACCAGCCCGTGTACTTCGACCACATAGTCGTCTGCGATCACTGCATTGCTTGCGAGCGTTAGAATAAACGCTAGGAAAATTTTGATTTTCATGACTTTACCTTTCGTACTAGAGTTAATGTAATCCGCATATCGCGGACGTACCAATCCTACGAAAGGTGATTGATGGGCGGTCGGTACAGGGATTCGTTGGGTGGACCAATTATTAGACGCGCAACGCTTGTTTGATCGGTTTGCCGAAAATCCAAATTCAACATCGAATCGTCAGGAGGCGCCATCATCGATACACACGATGTGCAACAGTTCACCGTATTTTCGGAATCAATATTGTCCTGTCCGTGGCAAGGGACACGATCTTCCGCGATGGTCGCAAATGATTCTTCATCGAACTCGAGCGTGCAGCACAATGCCGCGGAAAATATATCGCCAGCAAAAAACATCATTAGCATGCCCGTAATGATGCGTCGACGGCATTCTGAAATTCTTTGCATGTGCTTATTCTACCGCAATTACCGGGATGGGTCCGTAATCAGAGTTACAATAATGCTCCTCTCCCTATGCGTCACGGCTGCGCATGATTGGCCGCGAAAGTCCGACCGTTAGCTTTTCACCGAGTACTTCACGGCGGAAACGAAACAGCTCCGCGGGCCGACCCCTGCCAGCCGCACTGGTTCGGCCGATGGGCTCGACGAGATCGGCGTTGGTCACGAGCCGTCGGAAATTCTGTTTGTGCAATTTCGCACCGCTTAGCGCTTCGGCAACGCCTTGCAGCTGCAGCAATGTAAATTCCCCGGGGAGCAGTTCGAACACGACCGGCCTGTAAGCGAGCTTGCCTCGAAGGCGTCCGAGCGCCGTGGCCAGAATGCGGCGATCGTCCGATGCCAGTTGAATGCCCAGGCCGTCAAATTCGCTCAGCGCTGCGCCGGCTAAGGATGTCTTGCTCTTGCCATTCGCCGCCCGCTCATCGCGAATCGCCTCCGCCACAATGTTGGCGTCGTACAGTAATTCAAAACGTTCAAGAGACAGAATGCTGTCCATGTCTGATCCGGTGCCAGGACCGAAAGTCACATTGACGCGTTCCTGCCGGCGTTTTCGCTGCCTTGAGTTTTTCACTTGTTTTACCCAGCGTTGCAGCGCGGGTTTAATCTTGTCCGCGATAATTGTCGGTCGTGCGGAGCGCCAGTCTTCCCAGGGCAGAAAGCTATACCAATCGCGCCATTTTGCGGTCTCTTCATCTACCGCGTCTTCATAGGTAAGGGCGATGTAGGCTACTGACACGACCCGGGGTCCGCCGGCGATCTCGCCGGGATCGCGGTAGCGATTGCCAAATGTATAGAGTTGCTCGACGTAGTAAAGGTCCAGGCCAGTCTGCACTTCGACCCAACGTCGCAGACAACTTTCCAGGCCTTCGTCGTGCTCGGGCTGGAACGGGCCATTGGGCAACGCGTACTGGCCGGAGTCTGGCCAGGCCTCGTCGCCGGTGCGCGCTTCGCGAGCGGGATCCTGATCGATAATCAGCACGCGCGGAATGTCGTCCGTCACTGCGACAATGACGGCCGTCACGTTGATGATTGTGCCGACTGAATTCTTAGGCATAGGGTCTGTAGGAGCCCGCCGTACTAATAGAATATTGAGCCAACCATTTGGTGCAGAGCTGACGATCGGACCGGGCGATTTCCACTGAAACCTCATTTATCCGCGCGAACGGTGAGTACGACTTGACAGAGTATATGCTCTATAGGAGTATAAACAATATACTCCTATAGAGCATATTAATTGCGTAAGGGTCTCGATCGCCGAGCCCCGCATGATTGGGTCAACCATGTTAGCCAGTCTCGAATATTCGGCAGAAGTCGCGAGAGAAACCGCCGCCGCGTATGAACGCGTAAAAACCGTGATACCCGATGTCGAGTGGCCTCTCCATGCCCCCTATGTGGCGGCCATCAATGCTCTCAAGAAACGTCGCAATGCGGTTGTGCTGGCACACAACTACCAGACGCCCGAGATTTTTCATTGTGTAGCAGATATCTGCGGTGATTCGCTGGCACTCGCAAAAAAGGCTGTAGAAACCGATGCTGACGTCATCGTGCTGGCCGGCGTGCATTTCATGGCCGAGACCGCCAAACTTCTGAACCCGGACAAGATCGTGCTGATTCCCGACGAACGGGCCGGTTGCTCGCTCGCCGAATCCATTAACGGGGAGGATGTCCGGCAGCTGCGTCAGCAACATCCCGGCGTTCCGGTTGTGACCTACGTCAATACGAGTGCCGAGGTCAAAGCCGAATCCGATGTCTGCTGCACGTCTGGGAACGCAGTCGATATCGTTGAATCGCTGGGCGTCGATAAAGTCATATTTATCCCGGACGAATATCTTGCGGCATACGTTGCACAACAAACGGAGGTTGAAATTATCTCCTGGAAAGGCCGTTGCGAGGTGCATGAACGATTTACGGCGCAAGAGCTCGAGGAGTACCGGCGCAATTACGATCAGTTAACGATCATCGCGCACCCCGAATGTCCGCCCGACGTCTTACGCGTTGCGGATTTCGTCGGCTCAACGGCACAAATGCAAAATTACGTGCAGACGAAGCGACCCAAGCGGGTGTTGATGGTCACTGAATGCTCAATGAGCGATAACGTGGCTGCAGACATACACGATGTGGAATTTATTCGGCCATGCAATCTGTGTCCACACATGAAACGCATCACGTTGGCGAATATCTACGAAGCACTGGAAACATTGGAGCCGCGTGTCGAGATCGAAGCGTCCATTGCAAATCGTGCGCGCGTCGCGGTTGAACGCATGCTCTCTGCTGGCAGCTAAAGATACCTGTAGGCCAGAAAAGATACTCTTTACACACCAGGCCTCGCCAATACGATAGAATTTCTTATCCTTCGGTACCCGGAATGACGTTGACGCCGGTAACAGCTACATTTATCGAATAACAAGATCCGAATAGGAACAGATTGATCCAGGGTCGACCTAATGATGAATCACCGCAAGATGCCAAACTGGCTCCACATTACACCGTTGCTTTCGGCGATACTGTTGCTGGCGGCGGCCCCACAGCAGGCCGAAGCCAGGGACTATCCGTTCAAACGCTATGAAAGCCGGCATTTCGTCGTCCACAGCAATGCCAGTGCGAAGAAAACCCGCAAGATCGTCGAGGAGTTCGAGCTGTTCCGGGCGGCCGTGTTACAGGTCAGCGCCTGGCGCATACCGGAAACTGCTCCTAAGGCTGATGTACTGATCGTTCGCAACCGGCGTGAATTTGCGGATGTGAGCCCGGAACCCCAGCTCAGCTACGTCGGTATGGCGCACGGCGGGCGACACCTGGTGGTTATCAATGAAGGCAATTTCAACCTCTGGATCCAGGAAGACATCAAACATCACTACACGCATTCACTTTTTAACCAGATGAGCTTCCCGTACCCCGTGTGGTACCAGGAGGGCTTTTCGCGGCTCGTTTCCATGATTCAGTTCCGGAAGAAAAACACGGCATTCACGATCGGTGAGTTTCCGGGGGGATGCCGGCGCCGTTCCGGCGTGAGCCTCGAAGACGAGGACATCAATCGCCTGATTTCAGGCGAGTGGGAAAATGAGAAGTTGCGGCAGGGGCCTGCGTGTGAACGGTACCTGCAATCGGCGATGCTCGCGCACTACGTTACGCTCGGCGAGGATTTCGCGAACTACGCGAAACTGAATCGTTATTTTGCGCTCATGAATTCGGGACAACCGTCGCTTCCGGCGTTTACGCAAGCCTTCGGCATGGACCCTAACCAGCTCTTCGCGGCCAGGGTCGACTCCTATGGCGAACGCCTGTTCGTGGTCGTCGTCGATTTCGAGATGGACAAGATCTTTCTCGATATTGAGGAGTCGGATTCAGACACGGCCGTCGTGCAGGCACTAATGGCCGAGATCCGGTCACTGGAAGTGCAGTTCCGGACCCAGGATCATCTCAAGGAATTGATCGAAACGCGTCGGCAGAGATTCGCGTCCGCGCCATAGCTCAATGCGGTGTAATCAGCTGTCGAAGCGCATTGACAGGTCGATAGCACAGATACTCTTCGTTAGAGCGCCGACCGAAATGTAGTCAACGCCGGTTTCTGCGACGGCAGCTATTGCTTCAATCGTTACGCCGCCGGAGGCTTCGAGCTCAGCCGGCGGATCGCCTTGCTTTTTATTGAGTGCTACGGCCCGTTGCAGCATCGTTAGTGTAAAGTTGTCGAGCAGTAATCGGTCAGCTCTTGCCGTTAACGCTGCGGTCGCTTCCGCCAACGATTCAACCTCGATCTCCACGGGCTTATCTGGATGTAGTTTCCGTGCGGACGCTATCGCCGCACCGATACCGCCAGCGCCCACGATGTGATTCTCCTTGATCAGGATCGCGTCGAACAATCCAATGCGATGGTTGTAACCGCCACCGCATCTAACCGCGTATTTCTGGGCCAGACGAAAACCCGGCAGCGTCTTGCGCGTATCAAGAATACGGCAGCCGGTGCCAGCAACGGCCAGTACACAGGCCCTGGTCACAGTTGCCGTCGCCGAAAGCGTTTGCAGGAAATTCAGTGCGACACGTTCGCCGCTGAGAATCGGCCTGGCAGGACCGCGTAGGTTACAGACCGGTGACTCAGCTTCGAGCGAATCCCCATCATCAGCTTGCCACTCCAGAGTGATGCGGGGGTCAAGCTGGCGAAATATCTCATCGACCCAGGGACGCCCCGCCATGGTCATTGGGTCGCGAGTGATGATTGTAGCGTCGAGCATCGTCGACGCCGGCACGAGTTCAGCCGTCAGGTCGCCATCACCGATATCTTCGGCTAATGCGTTCTCGACGCTGGCCCGAATGACTGCGAGTAGTTGTTGATCGACTTGCATGATGGCCGCCAGGTGCTCCTTGCCCTTATTCTTGCTAACTGATTGAATTTATTGAATTGTAACTCTGAATTTGCAGCGTGCACTGGTTAATAGTGTGCGAAGTTGCGACATCTGACGAAGATCTCGTGTGTATCACTATTGGAGTTCATGAATAGATCAGAGGTTGCCTAGATAGCGGTCGCCAATGTTGCGGTTTTCTCGTAGCATGTGTCTCCAGGATATCTGCTCAAGCCCTGCCACGTTGACCGAATGAAGATCGCGCCATCAAAATACTTGCTCGCGCTGCTGCTCTGCGCATTTGTCGCTGTGAACAGCCCTGCTCAGGGTGTTGACGACAGCACTACGAATATCGCGCCGGATCTGAATTCCCTGCAAAACAACTGGTGGGCTACGTTCGAGGGTTCGCGAGAGGGGGTCCAGCCAAGGGTTGACACATTTCTCGAGAATGTTGGCGTGCAGATCGCGGCCCTGGCGCCACAGAACCAGGTCATTGCCCAATCGGTACTGGATGCAGTCCGCGACAACTTCACCGCGTACCTCGCGCTGCTGGAAGACGGCGATGTCGCGCTGCAGCAGCTGTCGCCAGCCAAGGTTGATTACTCCATTGATATATTGCTTGGGCTTGCGGCCACGGCCCGTAGCGCTCGTGCCGAAGCGAAAGAGGAAAGACTTGAGGTAGAGCGCGAACAGCGCATATTCGATGGGGCCGGCAGGCGCCGGGACGCAGCTTTCAAAGACTACGTGGATGCGGCTGGCGGGGACGAACGCTGGCTGGTGGCACTGCGATTGGTACTGGCGCGCTCTGCCCAGGCAATTTCGGCACGTCGACTGGAACTCCTGACGCAACGATACGAGCGCGTCACGGCCTATGCCGATGCAACTGCTGCGCGCGTGGATGTGGCCCGGGGACGACTTGCAACCACGGTCGATGCGGCAAATCTGGACGAAATCATTGAGCGAGTCGCTGCTAGCGAGTCCGCTGTCGAAGACGCCCAGGAGATTTTGCGCGCCGCTCAATTGGCCGCGAGTGGTCTCGATCTCGACACAGAACGAGGTCGATCACAGCAACGACTGGAGCAGCAGCGGCTCCTGGGCGCGGAGATCGGCCTGGCCCTGGCTGAAACGGCTCTTGCCCAGGCCGAGGCACAGCGATGGTGGACCGAGCTGGTACTGGAGGCGGGCGTGGATACGGGCGCGCTGCAGAATCAAGCGCTGGCATGGTCAGAATTCGTTCGCAGCATTAGCTTGTCCGCACCGGAGTGGCAGCGCGAAACTGAAGACGAACTGCTCGCTGTGCAAAGTATCGATCGGGACGGCCTTGATCGGGAGTCGCGTCGGCTGCTGGATCAGCGACTGGGAACCGCCCAGGACACGCTCGCCAAGGTCGGCGAATTGGGCACCACTGTTGCCGATCTACGGTTGTTGATGCTCGTGGTCGACAGCGCTACCGCCGAGCACACGGGCGTGATCAGATCCTGGCTGGCAAGCATCAGCCGCGTGGTGAAAACAGTCTACCTTCGGACCGTCGGTCTCACCGACGTCACATTGTTCTCGGTGGGAGAAACGCCGGTCACGGGCGCTGACATTCTGCGAGTCCTGGTCATCATGATTGTGGCGATGCTGCTGTCCCGTGGCATTCGGCATGCCATCCGGCGTGTCGGCCAGAGCGATTCAAGTGGAACGCAGGCTTCGTTGTACACGGTGAGTCGACTGACTCATTACATCATCATCGTTCTCGCAATATTTATTGCGCTGTCATCGATCGGCATCAACTTCGGCAATCTTGCATTGGTTGCCGGTGCCCTCAGTGTCGGTATCGGTTTCGGTTTGCAGTCCATCGTCAATAATTTCGTATCCGGTCTGATCATCCTGTTTGAGCACTCGCTGCGCGTCGGCGACTACATCGAGCTCGACACGGGCCTCACGGGTACTGTCAAGTCGATCAACGTGCGCAGCACGCTCATCAATACCAACGACAACATCGATATCGTCGTGCCTAACTCCGAATTTGTAACCACACGGCTGACGAACTGGACGCTCGGTGAAAGGATACTGCGGGTCCGCATTCCCTTTGGCGTGGCTTATGGCAGCGATAAGGAACTGGTGAAACAGGCGGCGCTGGAAGCGGCAGCAGAAGTATCGTATACGTTGACCAACATGAAAGGCCGTGAGCCCGACATCAGGCTGGTGGAATTCGGCGACAATAGCCTGGATTTCCTGTTGCTGGTCTGGGTCAATCGCCAGGGTGCCCGACGCCCGACCCGAACCCGGTCCGCCTATCTGTGGGCGCTGGATACCAAGTTGAGCGAATACGGCATCGAAATTCCATTTCCGCAGCGCGACCTGCATCTGCGCTCCGGGTGGCCGCCGACGGCTACAGCAAATAAATCACGAAAAGCGACGTAGTACACCGGATTGACGCTGTGGTTTGCGCACACCGTCGGCGCGGCCCCGACCGCGCAATGTCGCCGCGCAGCCCAGAGCCATGAAAATGCTTTAAGTTTTTGAAAATGCAGCCGATTCTACTGTATGAAAGCGAGTTCCGAACGGCATGGCGAGCACAGATCTGTGGTCCGGCGTGTGTGGATGGGGAAAGCCCGGCGATGAACATTCGTAGCAAGCTTTCGCTGTCGTTTCTAGCCACAGTCGTCACCCTGTCCGTAGCTCTTTCTGCAATCATCGCTCGGGACACCGTGTCTTTGGCGAAAGAAAGCATCGCCTATGATGCGGCGTTACAAGCCAAAATGATCGATCGCGTGTTCGAGACATTTATCGACAAAGTTAAAGCTGACGTCGAGTATCTAGCCAAAAATTATCGCTATCAGCAGATTCCTGTGGAATTGAGCAAATACATGGATAGCACGCCGCGTTTGGCGGATTCGCAAGCAGTCGGCGGATTTGAGGCGGAGCTCGAAAATTACTATGCGATGTACGCGACAAAGCGTGACTACCTGACAAATATTTACCTGGCAACCATTGACGGTGGTTTCGTAAATCTGATCAACAACGTGCTGAGTGACTACGATCCACGAAAACGATCGTGGTACGTCTCCGCAGTCAGCAATCCGTTCGAGATAATTGTTACGGCCCCGTATATCGGCATGACAAAGGTAAATATGATCTCTGTGGCCACGACTGTTACGCGAACTGACGGTACATTGATTGGTGTGCAATCCGTCGATGTAACGCTGGGCTGGTTAACGAGCATGATTGATGCGGGCACCATCTGGGACTCCGGTTACCTGATGTTGGTCGCCGGCGATGGAACGATCATGGCTGACCCAAGAAATCGCGATAACATATTCAAGAATATCGCCGAACTGTCGGGCCCACCCTACGAAGGATTGGCCAATGCATTATTGCGGCAGAACATAGAAACCGTTGATGACTCGACATACGAGCTGATCTTCTACCCGTCCAAAATATCGGATTGGCAAGTAATTGCCGTCATCGACCGGGCTGTGCTGGTGGAGATGGAAAAAAATATCGTCATCAGTATCTGGTCTGTCACCGGGCCGCTTGCGCTGGTATTTATCGTGCTCGGAGTCTACCTCGCGGGCAGGATCACCCGGCCTATTGATCACGTGTCGGAAAGCCTGCGTCATATGGTCGAAGGAGATGTCGATTTTGACAATGCTCTTGACGTCACATCTAACGATGAAATTGGCAAGCTTGCGATGCGTTTCAACGCCTTCCTGCGATCGGCGAAGAAAAAACAATCCGCGCTTGTTCATTCTCAGAAACTCGAATCGATCGGACGGCTGGCCGCTGGCATGGCGCAAGAGATTGATAGACCGGCGCAATCCATTGGTGACAACACACGATTCCTGGAGAAAGCCTTTCGCAATCTGAATTCGCTGATCACCAGACTGGTAGAACTGGCGGCAAATGCTAAAGATTCAGATCTGTTGGAGTCGATTCGCGAGGCGATGAGGGAAGCGGATGTGGAGAAACTCCATGTAGAAATTCCACGTGCAATTGAGCGATCTCTGCAGGGTGTGCGCCAGGTATCCGAGATTGTTGGTGCGATGGGCGAATTCTCGCAACCGTCCCAGGAGATGACGCAGATGGACCTGAATAGCGCGATAAGAAACACGATCATGGTGGGCGGCAACGCATGGAGAAATGTAGCCACCGTGACCATGGACCTTGACCCGGATTTGCCGCCGTTGACATGCCTGCCAGGAGCAATCAACGAGGTGATACTGAGCATTATCGTTAATGCAGCACAGGCTATCGGTGACGTAGTCGGTGATGCCCCGCAGGAAAAGGGCAGCATTTCGGTCAGTACCCGGATGCTCGACGGCTGGGTAGAAATTCGCATAAAAGATAATGGTCCTGGCATGCCCGAGGACGTTAGAACGCGTGTCTTCGATCCATTTTTCACGACCAAAAAGGTGGGCACAGGCACCGGTCAGGGCTTAAGCGTTGCTTACGCGGTCATCGTCGAAAAACACGCGGGTACGATTAACGTGGATAGCAAGCCTGGTCAGGGCGCCTGCTTCACGATCCGCCTGCCGATGCACGAGTGGTCATCGACCGGCACATCCGCCGTTGCCTGACAATGTGCGTATCTCCAAACAGACCATTTGCGGAGAATTTTATCGCGTGTAGCCGGCCTTGTCGGGAATAACCTGCCGTACGCCCCCCTGGGGATTTGCGGCATCTCCTGTGTAACGGGGGATCAAGTGGATGTGGACATGGAAGATACCCTGTCCCGCAGCCACATTTACGTTTACTCCCACGTTATAGCCGTCGGGACTAAAATCATCGTCAAGTGCTGTTCGCTCGGCCGCCAATAGCTCCATACAAGCGGCCGTCTCGTCAGGCGTGAGATCGAAGCAACTGGCACAGTGCCGCAACGGAATAATCAGCGAATGGCCCGGGCTGACCGGGTAACTGTCGCGCGTGCAATAGGCCAGCTCGTTACGCCGGGTCACCGCACGCGGTGTGCAAAACAGACAGGGGTCATTCGGGTCTTTCACGCCAGTTAATCGATGATGTGATGCACGGGCGCCTTTTCCAGGTTCCATTCCCCGGATTCCCGGTCGTAGCGGGACAAGGTGAAGCAATGCCAGTCAGTATCGTCGAGCTTCGGATGATCGGCCCGATAGTAATACCCTGGCCAGCGCGTTTCGGTGCGGAACATCGTGTGATGCGTTACGGATTCGGACGCCACGACGCGGTGTTGTAGCTCCCATGCCCGCTGCAGCTGGTGCAGGTCTTCGGCGCCCAGGTGGTCCAGATCCTCCTTCAACATTTGTAGCAATTCCAGGCCCCGGGTGAGCAACGGTTCGTTGGTCGTGTAGTGGGCGCCGATACCACCGACGTATTCGTCCATGATCTGCTCGAGACGCAGCAGGCCGTGAAGGGGCAGGAGATAACTCGGCGACACCGTGCCCGCGACAATCTCGTTGCGACCCACGGCGTAGTTCTCCATGGGCTGGAAGACCGTTTTCTGCAAATCCTGGTATTCGGTCTCGCTGACCCGAGGCTGGTCCCGGCCCAGGTCGTTGACGTAATTGACGGCCGCCTTCGCGGCGATCCGGCCTTCCGCGAAGGATCCCGAAGAGAATTTGTGGGCGGCGCCGCCAGCCGTGTCGCCGGCGGCGAAAAGTCCGTCGACGGTCATCATGCGGTTGTATCCCCACTGGTAATCGGCGGGGGCGCAGTCCTCCGGCCCGCTCACCCACGCGCCGGAACACGTGGCGTGGGAGCCCATGACGTAAGGCTCGGACGTAGTCAGTTCGGGATTGGTGTGTTTGGGATCGATGTTCTGCGACGCCCAGACGACTGCCTGCCCGATCGTCATGCCGAGAAAGTTCTCCCAGCCAACAGTCTCCTTGTGCGGATCCTGGAAGGCCTCCTTCGTTACCATGCGGATCGGACCTCTGCCTGCTTTGATCTCCTGCAGAATGGCATGATTGCGCAGACAGGTCGGCATCGGTTTTCTGTCGACGTAATCCCCGACTAATTCCCGCGTGTGTTCGTACCACTTGGACTCGTATTCATCCCCATACGCGTTTTCGGTGTAGGTCTTCAGATGCAGGAAGTAGGCACCGACCGGACCGTAGCCGTCCTTGAATCGGGTCAGGACGATGCGGTTCTCCATCTGCATCATCTTGGCGCCGACGAGGATCGGCAACGCGTAGCAAGACGCGCTGCTCCATGGGGCATACCAGGTTCGTCCCATGCCTTCACCGGCTGCACGGGGCTTGAAGATATGCGACGCACCACCGGCGGTCACGATGACTGCCTTCGCGCGGAACACGTAGAAATCGCCCGACCGGACGTTGAACCCGACGGCCCCGGCGACCCGCTGCGGATTCGTTTCGTCCATCAGCAGGTGAGTCACCATGATCCGGTTGTAAATTTTGGTGGCCGCCTTGCGCGCGGCTTCGGCGACGATCGGCTTGTAGCTTTCGCCATGGATCATGATCTGCCATTTGCCTTCGCGCTGATAGCGCCCGGTTTCCGGGTCTTTCATCATCGGCAGGCCCCACTC
>JACZSM010000052.1 GCA_022574185.1 Pseudomonadota bacterium | reverse complement strand
CAATGTCGAACCTGCGCGGCGATACACTACGAAGCGCTTCCAGGCCTGTAATTGGCTGCAGGCGATGGAAGGCGGCATCGACTCGAGTCACGTCTCGTTTCTGCACAGTAAGAGCCTCGAAACCGACCCATTATTTAAAGGCGCGGGCGGCAACAAATATAACCTCGGCGATCTGAAACCCGTGTTCGAGGTGTCGGATACCGACGGAGGCCTGTTGATCGGAGCACGCCGCAACGCCGAAGACAATCAGTATTACTGGCGCATTACGCCATGGATCATGCCGAGCTTTACGATGGTGCCGCCGCGCGGTGATCACCCCGTGCACGGTCATTTCTGGATACCGATCAATGACTTCAGCTGCTGGACCTGGAGTTTCGACTACAAGGCGCAACGCGATTTCACGGCTATCGAACTCGCGGCCATGGCAGACGGTCAGGGTGTTCATTGCAAATACGTGCCCGGCACCTATCTCCCCCTGGCGAACAAGAGCAATGATTACCTGATGAATCGCAATGCTCAAAAAGCCGGCCTTACGTACAGCGGCATCGAAAGCATCGCGATACAGGACTGCGCGATGCAGGAGAGCATGGGCCCGATCTGCGACCGCAGGAACGAAAAACTGGCACCGACAGACAAGGGCATCATGATGGCGCGCCGAAAAATCTTCAAAGCCATCAAGAACCTGCAGAAAAACGGGGAGACTCCGCCCGGTGTGGATCCCGCACACCATAAGATTCGCTCAGCGGCGATGCTGCTACCGCAGGACCACGACTACGAGGAAGGCGCAAGAAACGCCACCAAGGTTTTGCCCGGCGAGGCGCATAAATCAGTCTAGAATCAAGAGGGGCGCTGTCGGTTACGCTGTAACCAGACGGCGCCACCCAGCAGTATCGCGATGAGGGCTGCGCCAATGATCCATGTCATCGGCGATTTACGCGCGCCACCGGCGATCGAGGCACCTGCCCCAGCCGTTGTTTCGACAACGGAATCGATGGCTTCCTGATCTTGTTGGGCTTTATGCTGCGCCGTGATGCTGGCGTCATGGACCGTTATGAACTCGCCCGTCTCCGGATCGAATACGAGATAGACCGAGGCCTGCGTGTCGTCGTCGGCAGCGCTTGCCGAGCCTGCATAAATGACTGGCAGGAACAGCACCAGGCAAAGTATGCCAGCAAACTTGCTCATGTCGCTGCTCACGACCCGTGGTCGTTCATCTGCCGGCTGCCCTCAGTGACCCGCCGCGCCACTGAGGAATGGTGGGAGCTCGGGCACTTCGTTCCAGCGCCAGAGCGTCGTTGGCGTGTTCTTGACGATGGTCCAGTCGGCGGTATCGGTATTGAATCGTAGCGTGTTGCCGCGCAACTCGCTCGATTCATACACGACCTCACCGCCGATCAATGTCAGAATTGATGTCAGCTTGTCGAGATCTTCGTCAGGGCCAGCCATATAATCGCCATTCAGTATAACGATGTCTGCGAGCTTGCCGGGCTCGATCGACCCGATATCGTTCTCTCGCCATAGCGGATAAGCGCCCCAGCGGGTCATCATGAGCATGAGTGTCATTCTGTCGGGCACCGCCTCTTCCGGAACGCCCCAGGTTTCGCCGTCGATCTTGCGTGTCAGCCACATGACACCGTCTTCGAACGGCGAATCGCGTAATTCACTTTGGATGCCGAATTCGCTGATCACAACGCGTGCGCCTGCCTTGAGCATGCTCGCCACGGGCGCGTTCATCGTCAGGTATTCCTCGCCGTAGCCTCCTTTGAGCACCCGCGTTGGCGTGTCGGCTGCATCGCAGGAAAAGGTGTGGTTCAGGCGCACTGCCAGCTGCACTTGCTCCTGCGTAACGGCGTGACAGTGATCGCTTTCAATGCGCAACATCCTGATCCTCGCGTCGGTCATGCCGGTCGCGAGGTAGGTCTGAAACAGCAGTTCCAATGCGCCATCGCCCGATACGTGCCAGCCCGGAATACCTGATATTCGGCCTTCGGCTGCGAGATCGGCGAGCGTCTCAAGATGCTCGGTACGCCGTGCCCGATTGCTGACCGTGTTGATTGCCTGTATCGCGTCTATGTGCAGTCCTTCCGGTTCGGGAGGACACTGTTCGCGAGCTTTGATGCTGTCGTCCGCCGGAATCGACGTGCACCAGCCAACACCACCCGCATCGATGCCGCCCACGCTGCTGCCGATGCTCCACATGTAGTCCGAGCCATAGCCGGTCCAGTCGCCGATGCGCCGATAGGTCTCGGCAATATACGGACTGAATGGCTGCATCCAGCGATGACCCCACGCCATCCGAATCGGCATCATGTGGTTGCGTGCCAGATGCGATGACGCACTGAATCCGCTCTCACACTGCAGGTGACTTTTGTGCGTCGTCACGCCTATCTGTGCATTTGCTTGCAGGACCTCGAAATAACCTCTGATATAGGTGTCGAAATTTTCCGGTTTCGCCGCAATGAGGTCTAATCCGATGCAGCGCGAGAAGTCCGTGTATTCGCCGGACCAGCCGACCGCTTTGCCGCGCATCCAGTAGCCCTCAGGCAACTCGTTGCCGTAATGCCCTTCGATGGCTTCGATCGCCTTGGTGTTGAGAACCGATCCGCCGCGAGTACTCACAAACACCGGGTGATTGGGGCCCGCACGGTCGAGACTATCGCGAGTCAGCAATGTGCCGAATATTTTCAAGGCGATACCGGCAGGATTGAGACGTACGCGAATCCATGTGCCTTCAGGGATCTGCTTTGCGCGGGCGGCAACGGCTTTGCCGACGATTTCGGCGAGCGCTGCTGGGTCATCCGCACGAACTTCGATTTTCAGAAGTTCGGGCAACGAGCGTACGACCCAGGGAAAGCCGGTCGAGGTCTCGTAGATGTGATTGTGCGTATCGATCAAACCTGGAATGACCGAGTTGCCTTTGGCATCGATCACTTCGGTCCAATCGGCCACGAGTTTTCTGATCTCCTCGTTGCTGCCGACGGCCATAATTCGGTCGCCTTGAATAGCGATCGCCTCCGCCATCGTGACGTCCTCGGGATCGTCTGCGTCCGCGGTTATAACTTTGCCGTTTACAATCACAGTCTCGGCGTACGGTGCTTTCGCCGCATAGGCGTCGACGATCATGAAACTTGTCGCGATAAGCCCAACGAGAGCGACGACGATAACAGCTGGTATTCTGCAGATTAGGCCCATTTTTTTCCCTCTGGCAAATTTATCCGAATGGCAGTCGAGCGAGAACTCACGCTAAAAGAATGAGGGTATCTTGTCAATTTAAACAGAGCTGATTTCTGCCTTTTAAATCATGAGGTTAATGACGCCAGTAATCGTTTCATTTGTAGCGGCCTGATAATGATTCACGCATGCGTCATCATGCCCGAACTTGCTAAACTGCAGGCTCCGAAATAATAACACCGTGGTACGTAAGGACCGACATTGGAATTGAAAGACGCCGGCGAGGCGATCAACAGGCTACGCGCCAACTTGCATCGTGTTATCAAGGGACACGAATTCAGCATTGATCTGCTTGTCATCGCTATTCTCGCGAGAGGCCACGTGCTGCTCGAGTCGGTCCCCGGCGAAGGCAAAACATTACTGGCCAGTGCTCTGACTGCATCCATAGACGGCATAACGGCGGGACGCATTTCGGGACAACCGACGCTCAAACCATCAGACCTGTTGGGTGCAGAGATCGCCGCAGGGGACGGCCGCACGTTCGAACTGATCAAAGGACCTATCTTCAACAACATCGTGCTCTTCGATGAACTCAATAGAACGGACCCGCGCACCCAATCCGCGTTACTCGAAGCGATGCAGGAATACCAGGTCACTATCGGTGATACTACCCACTCTTTGCCCGAACCATTTCACGTCATCGCGACGCAAAACCCGCTGTCGCACGAAGGCACCTGGGAACTCGATGCCGCGGCGAAGCAGCGCTTTCTGGTCAAGATCAAATGGTCGTTCTCGCCGCGGCAAATCGAGTTTCAGATTGCTCGCGAGTCGAAGAGCTTTCTCAGAGAAAACCTGGAGCACATTCAAGCTGTCATCACGCGCGATGAGTTGCTTGCCGTTCAAAACCTGATCCAGGACAGGATCGAATTGTCGGACGCGATGGTGCACCTGATGAATGCCATCACGGTGGCAACGCGCCGCACGGACCCATCGTATCCGGACCGTGCGTTTGAGGTTGCGGGTCTTGGTCCGGACGTTGTCAGCGTAGCGGGTGGCGCCAGCTCCAGAACGACCACATTCTGGCCGCCGCTTTTGCGCGCGCATGCATTTTATCACGGCCGCAGCGAAGTCGTCCCTTACGATATTTTTGCAACAGCTTCAGTAATGCTCAGTCACCGCATCGAGACCAGTTATCCGGTCGATATGGAGCAGCTTGTAAACGTCGTTCTTGCCGAGCGTGGCTATGCTTACGAATTCCGTACCTAGCGGCGCTGCATCGATCATCGACCGGGACGCTTTGCATGCGCTCGGCGTTCTGCTGCCCATACGGTTCCACCCGGTTAAGGTGCTGCCGGGCCGGCATCCGCTCGGTCGCGCAGGCGATGGCATGCGGCTGCTGCGCACGCGGGCATATGTGCCCGGCGAGGACAATCCACGCGATATCGACAAGTTCAGTCCGCCGGGTGATCTGCAGGTCATCGAATGGGAAGATGAAGCGCAGGCCTCTATCACCTTACTCGTCGACCGCTCCGCTTCGATGGACTCGCACCTGAAGGCGCCTATTCGAAATGCCTGCATCCTGCAGCTGATCTACTCGCTGTGGCGCGCGGGCGATCGTGTAGGGCTGGCATTTTTCGACACTGAAGTACGCGAGCAGATTCGCGCCGCCAATCTGCGCTCACAGCTGCAGCAGACCGTACAAGCGTTGCACATGCAACATCCGCGAGCAACAACCGACGTGTCATCGGCTCTAAACGCGTTTGTGCGCCAGGATCGACGCCGGCATTCAAACCTGTTGTTCGTCGTATCCGATTTCGTCACGACCAACGGCAACGACTTTAGCCCGGAAGTCGAGTGGCGCGATGCGATCAATGAGATTCAACAAAATATCGTACCCGTGATCGTTTCTTTCGAGCTGGCGCCACAGACCGAAGGCCTCGTAAAGCTCCGCGACGCCGAGCGCCCTGCCCGGCGCCTCGCATGGTTTACGCGTGACAGAGTTCGGCGCATTAATGACGAAGAACGCTCACGCGTCGCTGCACTCGTTCGGCATTGCCGCTCCGCCGGTCTCGATTGCATGACGGTTGCAAACCAGCGTGACATCTATCCACAACTGGCACGGCTGGCTCGTGTGCGGCGACGCAGGAAATTCTGACATGGCCGCCACCCTTGCACGTCGCATCGCCGTGATCGCCCTCTTATTAGCAGCGGCCGGCGTCAGTTCGCAGGAGTCTGTCCCTATCGTGTACGAAGACAATTACATCACCGTGCATGCCGGCCTGCCCGAGTCGGGCGCCAGGGCCGTGCATCTCGGTGATCTCCTGTCTTTGGTCATCGAAGTCGTTTTCGACGCACGGCGGATTCAGATCGAAATCCTTGACGACGATGTATTTCAGCGTGCTTTCTCCGGGATGCCAGCTATCCGCCTCTATGCGCCCGCCATTGTCACGACGCGTAAGGAATCCGGCGATCGCGTACGCGTGACAACCTACTGGCGCCTGCAGGTACTCGGCTGCCCCGATGCATTGACGAGTTGTCCGGGATCCAGATCTTACGAACTCCCTGTAATGACCGTTGCCTACCAGTTAATTGACGATGCCGGCAACAGCGCGGACAGTCGGGCTGCACGATTTCGACCCTGGCCCGGCAAGATCGACGTTGCCCCGGCTATCGCTGTCATTCCGGGGTCGGGAACGACGTTAACCGACATCCTGCCCGGCGGCGCATACGACAGCCCTCAACCCATTGCCGAACTCGCACCCGCCCGTTCAATGCTGTTGGCGGCCGGTGCACTATTGTTACTTACTGGTTTCCTCGCGAGCGCGGGCGAACGCCGGCCGCAGCCGTTGGCAGCTCGATCACGCGACAGCAATAACCGATGGCAACAGACACTCGCGCGCCTCGAGGACGACACGATGCCCGATGACGAATGGTCGGACCTGTTGCGCCGCTGTATCACTTGGTACTGCCTGGACGAATTCGGCCGAAATCCCTATGCGTGGCTCGGCGCGGAGGCGAGCGATACTGCCAGCGGCGCTGAGACGCCGGAGGGCGCCCGTAAATTCTTCTTCGATGCGTGGGGCGCGAAGGCGGGCGATGCTGCCAGCGGCGCTGAGACGCCGGAGGATGCCCGTGAATTCTTCCTCGATGTCCTGCAACAGGCAAGCATCGATCCGAGTCGGCGCGCCGACTACCTCGACAGACTGCTTGGCGTCACCGGACACATACGTCATGCGGCTACGGTGGAGCAGCAAGTATGATTGACTGGCAGACGCTGCGGTTTGAACAAACGTGGCCAGTGTGGCTGGCCCTGCCCACCGCCTGCGCATTACTGGCGCTCTGGTATTGGCGGCAGCAGAGCGTATTTCCGGACCTGACTCTGATCTTGCGGACGCGTCGCTGCAGAGGACTGACCGATCGACTGCTGCCGGTGATCGGCTACGCCTTACTGACGGCGCTCATTCTGGTGATGATGGGACCGTCCGTCGTGCGGATAGAACGTATCGAACAACGCGCCCGTGACTTCGTGATTCTAGTCGACACTTCACGTTCGATGCGTCACGATACTGCGGCCGAGCGCCGCGATTTCGAACTCAATTTCCCCCGCCGCGTTGGCGCCTTCGCAGAAAACGTAGACGATCCGAACGCAATACGGTATGTCGCCAGGTTCGAGCTCGCGCGCGAGAGCCTGTTTCGCTTCCTGACGAGTCGCCGTGCCGGCGATCGCGTAGCGCTCATCTACTTTAACGATGCGGCGCATCCAGTTTCGGCGCTGACGTCAAATATCGGTTTTGTCGTGGCACAGCTCGAAACCATGGATGACTATGTAAACTGGGGTACGAATATCGCCGCCGCCATGAACAGCAGCCTCAGCCTTCTCGAGCGATACCCCGGCAACAACAAGCGCACCCTGATTCTGATGACGGATGCCGAAACGCGTTACACCCAGGATCTCGAACAGCAGTTCGCCAGGCTCGCCAATGCCGATCTGTCGTTTTACCTGTTGTGGATCACGACCGATACGGAGGACCTTTCGACGGAAGATGCCCACATTTTTCTGGAGCTGGCAAGATCGGTAGGCTCGGTGTTGACGATCAAGGATCCCGACCCCGACAACATGCAGGCAGCGCTCGCCGAAATCAGCCGTCTCGAAGGCTATCGTTACGAGGAGTTGCGGCACCGGACGATTGACCTGGCGCAGCCGATACTGCAGGTTACTCGCGTCGTCCTGCTGCTCTGGCTGCTATCGGCGGCAACGATATTTCACCCTGCGATGCGCCGGCGCTCATTCGGGACGCAGACCCAATGATGTCGATAATGAACAGGTGGCCAGCTTTGCTGCGCTTCGCGGGCGTCGTTTTTCTCGTTGCGGGTCTGCAGGCCTGGGGCTTTCACCGACAGGCGTCGCCGCTGATCGAAGCGGCTCAGGAGCAGCTCATCTTGCTGCAGCACGAAATGCCCGACACGCGCCTGGTCAATCTGTCACTGCAGAGTCTGCAGGCATACTGGAAAGCCGCTGAAGTCGAGTTGACCCGGCGGCAGGTAGTGGAACTTCGGGATTCGGTGTTGCAGCGATTCGGCACCGACCCGGCCGCGGCCGTGCGCGAGTTCGCGCGCGTTGTTGACAGTTTCGAGTCCCGGTCGGTCGCCGAACAGGACGTGCTGACGACTTTGCTGCGACAGGTGGTGCAGCTCGAACGCATGTACTCGGATCATTTCGACAATGCGATCATGGCGGTTGCAAACCCCGCGTGGTACCTGCAACCGACGGCGGCGTTTCTGAACAAGGACCAGGCTCGGTCCCGGGCGCTGGCGTTCAATCACGCGCTGTACCTGATGCATGTACGCAATACGAGTGCGGCTATCGAAATTCTCGATGCCTTGCGCGGTGACTCGCCTGACCAATCGTTGCGCGCCAAAGCATTGTTCACGCTGTCACGTATCCAGTATCAGGCTTTTCGGCTGGAAAAGGATCCGTCGTATTTTCAAGACGCGCTGCAATTGGCACAGCAAAGCGTGCGCAGCGATGCCGGTCATGCGCTGGCAAAACTGTTTCTCGACTACCTTCTGTCGATCGACCTGCACGCCGTCGAGGTCGATGTATCACCGCTCGAAAGCGAAGCCACCGGCGAGGGTGATGGTGAGCGCGGCGCGATCGCCGCTGATCCCGGCGAATTCTAAATGCGCGATATCACCGGATACTATCTGCTGGCCGCGATCATTATGGCCGTGGCAGTATTTGCTTACTGGGCACAGCCTGCGCGCCGCGCGGTTTTCATCAAACAGCCGCGACAATTGCTCGGGCTGCTCATATTGATCGTGGCGGGCCTGGGCCTGTGCCTCTGGTCGGTCACATTGGAGCGCTCCGCATACACGTTTGAGCGGCAATCCAGCCCCGTCGCCATTGCGATCGCTTTCGACCTGTCGCCCAGCATGCTCGCCATACCAAATCCCGGCATTGACGAAGAGCATCCGCCGCGATTCGAGCGCGGCAAAGCTGTCTTGCTCGAGTATATCCGCGCACTCGAAGAGCAAGGCGAACCGGTCATCGTGTCGGTCGTCGGCTTTACAAAGAACGCCAATATCATCATGGGCTGGGACCAGAGCATGGCCCAGGTCCACGAGATCCTCGATTTCGCCGTTGCGCCGGACCTGTTCGGCAGCTCAGGCACCAGTATCGAGGCGGCGGTGAAATCGCTCAATAGCGTCTTTTCCATGCTGCCGAAGGAATTACAAACGACGAGTCGCCAATTGGCCATTATCGTTTCGGATGGCGAGGATACGATGCGCGCATCGTCGTTCGATTATGCCAAAAAGGAATTGGCCGACGCCGGTTTCGACACCATCGCATTGCAGACCGGACTGATCGACAGGAATGAGGGTGTGCCGACCTACGGTCGAGTCGGTGAGTTTACGGGGTTTCGACGCATGGGCGGCAAACTGTATACAGTGCCTGACTTCGCTGCGATGAGCGCCATCGCCCAGGCCTCGGCCGGTCGCGGCCTGCACGTTCGCGCCGAATCGGCGACCGCTGTCGAACGCATGTTACAGTTTACGATGGGAACCGATGCGCACGTCGCCGCGCCCAATGCGAAGTGGTTGTCGACATTCGGCATGTTTGCCGTCGTCTCCCTGCTCTGCGCGGTTATCCTGCGATGAATTCTCCCCGACTACGAGTAACCATACTGACCCACGGGATACTGTTGCTGCTCGTCGTTGGCAGCGCACATGCTCACATCCCTTTGTCGCCCGCCATACTCGACGACGCCCTCGACGATATCGAGCAGGCCCAGGTGACGGTTAACGGGGAAAATGAAACGGCGGCGCTGGCAGCTGCAATCTACGACCTTGCGCTCAAGGCAACCGGCCTGATGTTGCTGTTAAATCAGGAAATCCAGTTGCACGGCATGGATCAGCAAAGCCTGCTCGACGCAGCCGTTTCCGGGGCAGCCGGGCTCGGCATTGAAATCACTTGGTCAGAAGACCATCAGCGCTACTTCTACACAGGCGGTGCCTATCGGCGTTATCTGGACACCATGCCGGACGGCCTCAATGCCGCCAACAGCCGCTACCACCTGATAGAGACAGGTTTCTATCGCGGCAATGCCGGCAATCGCGAGGACCTGGCGGCACGGGCGGCCATGGAGAGTGATTTTCTGCGGCGCTATCCCGAGTTCGGCAATGCCGGGCGCGTTGCGATGTTTCTCGCGATCGACTATCGCGACCTATGGCGGACCTGCCGCTCGGCAGATGACTCTGAGTGCATGGATCGCTACTCGAAGCTCAACCGTGACCACCTTGCGGCGGTTTCCGCCCGCTATGCGGATGACACAATCGGCAAGCTCGCCCGCGCTCAGCTGCAACGATTCGAGGCCGAGATAACAAACGGGCAGTAGCTAACTACTGCGTGTGTTCGGCATTCCGCATATATTCTGCGCGGCGTTTCTTAACCTCCGCTTCGAACTCTGCCACGATCTCCGGCAGGTCTTCGTCAAGCTGGTTGTTAAAGCGTAAGCCGAGATTGACCACGATCGGCGGTGCATTGATCGCGAGGTACCGTGCCGAGTCCGTTGGATGCGGGTTAAGGTGCTGATGGTACCAAAAGATCGGCGGCACGAAGATCGTGCCCTCGTGCCAGTCCACCCGAACGCGATCCTCATAGCGACCTTCTGGCCACGTCAACGAGTAGCCTTCCCCCGACGTCAGCAGAATAAATGCATCGCTGCTGTGGCGGTGCGCTTTCTTATAAACTCCTGCGGGCATTTCCGAGACGTGCATGTCGATGACCGAGTTACCCGACATTTTCCAGTGCATATTCGTCGTTCCCTTGCCACGGTGGTCGTACGAGTCGAGCTCGAATTCGAGCGCATCCTCGACGAGGTTGGTCACCGTATCGTTTTGGCCCGTATGTTCGCTCATCGTCATATAGTCTTCCTCGGTGTTATAACGATCGCGGAATGCAAACGGGTTGTTCAAGACAAACTCTTCGTTGTTGAATGAGTTCAATGTAAACGGAAAACTCGTCACGGCAACGAGTCGAATTGCTTTGTCACTGTCATTGAAAATCTGGTACTCGACATTGAGCGGTATCGAGTACAGCGTACGATAGTCAAAGTCGACTCGCTGCGGTCGATTGCCTTCCTGCCGAATGACGATGTGCCCCGGGCCGCCGAAGAAATACATCCCGGCCTCGTACAAATGGCGTTTCTTTTTTGTCTTGCCCTTTGGCGGGAGCTCCAGGATCCAGCCGTCGGTGATCTGGTAGTCGGCCATCTTTATATAGAGGCCGTTCACGCCCATGTCTTCCCAATACTCCAGCGGCTCGGTGCGGGCGTCGTCGATTACCAGTCCCTCGAAGGTTGGCATGTTGGCCTTGTTTTCCTGGAACCAGAGCTCGTACGGAGAGCGTCCTACCGGGCTCACCCGCCTCAGGTTGGGACCGACATATTCCAGGTCGACGCCGCCTCGTTCTGCCTTTGGTTCCACAACCGGTTTGCGCTGCGCCATTGCACCATCCGTGACGCAGAATACGAAAAAGACCGTGGTCAAAATCGCCAGTTTATTGCTCATATAAAAGTCTCCCGGTAATGAATCATTCGTAAAATAAAACGGGGCACAGCGTGCCCCGTTTTCTGTTGCAGCACTACGTTCCGGTCAGTCGAACAGGAACTCCATCTTTATGCCGTAGGACGTGAACGCCGCCGGGCCGAGGTGCTGTGTCTCTGTGCCATTCGGGAACGTATCGTTCTCCGGATGATAGGTCGGGCGTGCCTCGAGCAGGTTACGAGCAAATGCGGTTACCGACCAGCCAGCGTCGACATTGCGGATGCCGATCATGATGTTCAGGTCCGAGTGCTGATCGTATTTAACAATCTCTTCGAAGCCTTCGACATCGAGTATGTAGCCGTCCGAGATAAACGCTTTCGCATTGCCCGTGAGCTCGTATTCACCACCGCCGATTGGCATGACGAAGTCCGCCGACAGGATGAACTTCCAGTCCGGCGTGCGCGGCGCGACTAAACCGGTGCGATCGATGATCGCAAGTTTGTCATCGAAGGCGTCCTCGGCGTCGGTGGGAACAACCCGCAGGAGGGTATCCTCGTCGAAGAGCTCACATGGCGCGGACATGTTGTTGATCGCGTCATTGATCTCCGTATCGGTGCAGCCTGCTCCAGGGAATCGCGTCATTTCACCGTCCATGAAGGCGCCCGCAAAGCCGAGGATCCAGTTCTCGGAGGCCGCGAAGCGCGTATCGAACTCGAAGCCACGGACGCGCTGACCGGCGTTGCCGGATGCCGATGTCTGCTCCGGGTCCGAGGACAGCACTGATACCTGCAGGTTCGGGAAATCGGTTTCGAAAATGGCGGTGGAGAAACTGAAACGACCGTCCATGAGTATGCCCTTGGCGCCAAGTTCGATATGCTCGGCATCCTCGGTTTCGAACGTCAACTCGTCGACACTCCGTGGAATTGAACTCTGGCCCGTGTCGAAGCCACCGATTTTGAACGATTCAGCGTATCTCGCATAAATCGATATATCGTCGGTTGCCTGGAAGCGCAGCGAGACTTGCGGGCTGAAGCCTTCCTCTGTGAAGTTCTCGGACCAGGGGCCCTCGCCGCGGTCGAATTCACGGCGGTTAAAGTCGATGGCCGTCAGACCCACGGGAACCGCGTTGCCCCAACTCCATGCGTCAGGCACATAGCGGGTCTCGCGCCAAGGCATGGCATAGAGCAGCGCACCCGGGGGAGGGGTGGCGCCAAAAAAGCGTACTGTCGAAGGATCGACGAGACAATACCTATCCCGGTCACGGCCACGCCCGTCCAAAGCTGAGCCCTCACAACCAGCGTAGTCCCCATCGCCCCCGTCGAGCGCCGGATCCCAGACAACGTCGACCGGTGTCAGGCCCGGATCGCAGGGCTCTTCAGGACAAACGGCAAATACCCACGACGCCGAGTAGCCCCTGACGAAATTGTCCTTGTCGGCATCCTGATAGCGACCACCAACATCGAGCGAGAAGCGATCGTTAAAATTGATCGTGACATTAGCAAAAACGCTACTGAAATCGACGTCTTCCGTAATATCATTAAAACGCTGCGACTGGCGAAGATTGGCGCGCATGCTCGAAGAGAATGCTGCCAGGTCGGTGGTCTGCATGAAGGCACCGATCTCCCATTCGACCTTGCCGCCGCTTGCAGAACGAAGGCGGAGTTCCGTGCTCCACTGCTCGAAGTCCTCATCTCGGTGTTGCATGTTCGTGAGGAACGGCCCGGACCGATTGTCGAGCACGTAGTCACGCTCATAGGTGCTCGTGCCACCAATGAATTCGAGAGACATGCCGTTGTCAAAGCTGTAGACGGCTTCTAATACGGCGTTGACGCTGTTGAGGCGCTCGTAACCGTTGATGCCTTTGCCACCCACTGACCTGATAAAGGCGTTTGCAGCAGACCGGATGTCGACAAAGCCACCGTCGCAGGCGTTGCAACGAATTGTGTCTATCGGGTCGAACCAGGGTCCGGCCGCGCTTACGGACCTGTTGCTTGTGAAACACTTTGTGTCGAGGGACAGGAACGGCTGGGCCCACGTTGTGCCGATATCCTGATTCCAGACGCTGGCCTCATCGCCCGGCGCATCGCCCGGATCGTCGAGCGCGCCATCGCGACCAAAGAGTATCGGCCCGTCGGTCAGGCAGGTGTACTCGGCCTCGCCATCCTTGTCGATGTCAATGACGTCGATTTTAGCCATGATCGAGAGCTTGTCGGTCGGATCGAACGTCAACATGACGCGACCGCCGTTGCTTTCGTACCCACCTATCAAATTTTCGGTCACGACGTACTTCATATAACCGTCGGTCGCCTCGTGCATGCCGGCAACCCGGATGCCCCACTGATCATTGATGGGACCGCCGACACCAAAGGTAAATTCACCCGTGTTGTTGCTCGAGAGTTCGGCGTTGAGGTAGCCCTCCCACTCGGCAGTCGGCCGGCGACTGCGAATATTGAATGCGCCTGCGGTGGCGTTCATACCGAAATAGAGGGGCTGCGGGCCTTTCAGCACTTCGAGGCTTTCGATATCGAGAAAGGCCAGCTTGGCCTGCGACTGCCGCCCGAAATGGATGCCGTCGAGAAAGAACGGCGCCGCCTGGTCGTGTGTCAGCGTGTTACCGGTCGTGCCGACGCCGCGAATGGACACGTCCTGATCCTGCATCCGCGTCTCGATCAACACGGTCGGCGAGAAGTTGGCGAGGTCGTCCAGGTCGCGGAATCCCTGCTGCCTGATCAGGTTGCCCGAGAACACCTCGATCGATACCGGCACCTCCATGAGCGATTGCTCGCGGCGCTGCGCCGTTACTATGATTTCTTCGAGCGCCAACGCGTCGTCCTGAGCGAACACAGTGTTGGGTTGCAGAAAAGCAACCGCAAGCAGCGACACTGCGAGTGAAGAAAAAGTTAGCTTGGCAAAAACCTGGTTCCTGGCCATTGTCTGTCCCCCGTCAGGCGAAATGAATCTTCTACCCTAATGTAATTGCACGCGCATCAAATAACGTTAAATTTTTTTAAGGCAAGTTTAGGTAACGACACGCTCCTGTGACCATACTACTCCGCCTAATAAACCACAACAAAGCCTTTCAAACGCAACGGTTATAAGGATTTGCGCTTAATTTTAATATTATTTCTGGTGAAATGAATTGCCCGATGGGCTGTAGTCAGCGACACACACTGGCTAGCGGAAGCGAAATTCAATCGAGCCGTTTTTTTGTTCGAACGTTACAACGCTCGCATCATCCGGCATTACGGCATCGAGATCGATTCCCAATAGCCGTCCCTGATAAACCTCTCGCTGTACATCCGGGTCGTTTGGATCGATCGGCATGCCATCGACGAAGATCGCCTCGACACGATACTGAAAACCGCTCGGGCCCGTGCGTTCGAGCTGACCGATGGTTAGCAGGTCGTATGCATCGAGAGCCGAGATAATTCGTGCGGAGAAATTGATGTGATCGGCGCGCAGGAAAAATTCAGCGTTTTCGACAAACGGGAAACTGTCACCGCCGACGAGCGCGTTCAGGACTTCTTCCTGCAACAGCCATGACTCGCCCCCCTCATCGACCGCTGTCAGAATCTCGGACATACCGCGGTCGGCAATACGCCGCGCTGCCCAGTGAAAATAGAGCACGAACGTCGTGCCGCGCAGTTGTTCCCAGTCTTCCGCGATGCGATACGCGATGTAAGGCTCGGCAAAAGGCGACACCAGACCCGGTGGCGGCTGCGACAAACGCCGTTCTCTTGCCGCGGCTGCGTCTCGAAAAGGCACGAGCAGGTTCGCGTAGCGCCGCAGCGATGATTCCTTGCCATGCAGCTGCGCGTAATCGCGGCTCAGCTTGGCCAGCGCTTCGAGGTCATCGCGGAGTCGCCGTTGCATTAACTCAGTGCTCGCGATGACATCGATCGGATCCTGCGCTCCGGCCCAAAGCGCTCCTAACGCGCTGCCGGCATAGATGTCGTAGAACCGAATCGTCCGAACGGCCGCCGCCGCTTCGCGATCGTAGGCCATGCGGGCGGCAACGACTTCAGGCTGCAGTGCCGCCAGCCGCTTACCGACGCTGTCCAGCTGCTGCCGTAACATGCGCGTGCTCGCCGTCGGATCGTTGATGTCTTGGACAAAGTGGGCGAACACTCCGGTCAAATGCGCCATTACCGGTGTTCCAACCAGACTGGCAAAGATAAGGGTCGCAAAAAGAACGGCGGCACGGTTTCTCATGTGTCCCCCGTTCCTATCGCTCGCTGGCTCGCCAGACCGCCGCCGATTAGCGCCAATATCGGACCGGTCAGCAACACGACGCCGATGACGAGCAGCGGCGAACTCAGTTGCCCTGCCATAAATGGCAAAAGTGCTGCGATCGCGCCTTGAATGACCTCCCCCAGGTAGAGGAATATGGCCGCAGCCAGCACAGATGAAAAAACGCCAAGCAACAAGGCTTCGACCAGGAACTGCGTACGAATGCCCCATGGGCTGACGCCGACCCACCTTTGGATCTGTATTTCAACTTCGCGATTCGATACGGCGAGATGCATCGACGTCAGATTCATCAACAACGCCGCGATGAAAAAAGCGACGATCAGAACCAAGCCGCCTTTTTGCAGGCCGTTCGAGATTCGGTACAACACGGTGGCGAAACCCTGCCCCCAGATCACATCGCCAACGCCGTCGACCGCGCGTATCAGGTCGACAGTTTCGATTCCCCGGTCGGGGTCGATCAGCTCGACTGACAAGCTGTCGGCGAACGCGTCAGCCGGCAGCGCGCGCATCAGTGTTTCCTCGCCGAAGACCGGGGCAAGCTCTGCATACACACTTTCACCATCGAGCAGTTCCACGTTGCGCACGCCGGGTACCGCCTCGAGTGCCGCCAGCAACGTATGTGCGGCCGTTCCCTCGTCAGCGAACACGCGTACCTGCACCTGCCGCTCAAGCATTGTCGCAACCTGGCTCAGGTTTGCGTTCAGCCAAAGAAAACTGCCGAACAACAGTAACGTCAGTGTCAGCAATACGATTGTCGCGACACTCGCCAAGGCGTTCCGGGCAATGCCCTCACGCGCTTCGCGCAGGCAATAATAGACTGGCCACCAGTTCATTGTGCACTCGCCTCGCTGCCTGACCAATAACCACCGACGGTGTCGCTGACTATGCGACCGTTCTGCAAACGCACGACGCGGCGTTGCAGGCGATCAACGATATCCACGGCGTGTGTCGCGAACAACACAGTGACGTTGTGTTCACGATGCACGGTATCGAGAATCTCTATAACGCGGTTGCTGTTTTGCGGATCAAGGTCACCGGTTGGTTCGTCGGCCAGGATTAGTTGCGGACGATTAATGAGCGCACGCCCAATCGCGACTCGCTGTTGTTCGCCGCCCGACAACTCGCCTGGTAATCGACTGGCCTTATTGTCCAGGCCGACAAGCTCGAGGATTTCGCGTGTTCGCTTGCGTACCTCGACCGGCGGCATTGCCAGGACTTCGGCGCCGTAAGCAATGTTCTCGAATGCGGTCTTCTTGTCGAGCAGGCGATACGTCTGAAAGATGATGCCCATCGTACGGCGCAGGCGACTGCCGGACATCCTGGCAACGTCCTTGCCACCAATTGAAACGTGTCCTTCGTCGGCGAGCTCTTCGCGATACAACAGTTTCAGCAGCGTTGTCTTGCCCATTCCGGAGGCGCCGACGAGGAACACCCATTCCCCGGAATCGATTTTGAGCGATACATCATCGAGCGCCGTGAATTTGACCAACGGATAATGCTTCGAAACATTTTCAAGCACGATGTCAATATCGCTTCATCCTTATCGGCACACTGTCCGCTAATCGCTCCGCCGGCGCTGGAAGAACAGCACCGCACCCAGGATCACCGCAACCGCGACTAGCCAGTAAAACACGCTGCGATCGGCCGCTGGCTCCTCGACCGCTGCGGCGACAAGCTCGGACGTGACCGTGCCGGTTGCGGCGGGCGCCGCGTCCGCTGGCGCAGCCCGGCGTGGCTCAGCTTCAAGATACATCCATTGCGCATGATCACCGCTGCCGCGAATGAACGAGCGCCGAACGCTACGACCTTCCCACTGCAGCAAGTCGGTCGGCCCGTTTGCGACGCGGCCGTGTTCATCCATCTGCAGTTTGATGCCGCCGATTGTCAGGACATACACATTGCCGTGATGGCCCTGTTCAAGCGCAACTTCAGTAACGTCACCGCTGACCCCGGCTGCAAGATTTCGTCTCTCGAGCAACGCCTTGCCAACCTCACTGCCCAGCGCCGTGGCGATGAAGCTTGCGGCTTCGGCTTTGGTGGGCGTTCGCTCCCCGGCTTCGATGCCGAGATTGCCATCAAAAAACAACCGATTCAGGTCTGCAACGCTAGCGTCACCTGCCAGTGAATTAACAATGCCCCGCTCGAGGGCCGCCGCCGCCAGCGCAGCCGTATCGGGGTTCTCGCCACCGCGCCCAAGACCTTGTGCGAGCGCGACCCAGGATGCCAGTTCCTCGTTTGACAGCGCCTTGTCGGGTTCAAAGACCGGTGTCTCGGGAATGATGCCCGCGCCGACGAGCACGACGATGTCGAAGCGCGCAGCGGAAAATTCGATGTCGGGAAATTGGGTCGCTTCATTTTTGATGTGTCCGAGTACGTTAGCGCAAGCCAGTAGCCCGGCTACGACGAGCGCGATGCGCGGGTGACGCAATTTTCGATACCGAAAATTCATGTTAATCCTCCTGAGGATCAGCCAATACATTGGCGATCGCGACGGCCGCGGCTTCGCGTACCGCGTCGTCTTCATCTTTCGCAGCGCGGCGCAACGCGACTAATGCGGTGCGCGCAGTCGGCCCGATTTCTCCCAGCGCAACTGTCGCCGCCATGCGCACGGCTGCATGCTCGTCGTTCAGCGTAGTGGTGATCGCCGCGACCGCCGCCAGCGTCGCACGATTTTTGAACTGCCCGATCGCGAGTGCGGCGACACCGCGGACCTGCCAATGCTCGTCCAAAGTTGCCAGGCTAAGAGGCGCCAGTGCGCTGGTTGCATCGTGACCGACAACGCCCAGCGCGCGAACGGCCGCCCAGCGCACGGTCCAGCCACTTTGCATCAACAGCTCTTCGGCGGCCGGCCCGACATCGATAACCTGGCAAGCTGGCGAATTACTTTTTTCGTCGGTCGAGCCAACACCACCCGTCGCCGCCCGACCAAGTGCCGGCAGCGCGTCGATGGCCGCAGTGCCTAATTGCTCGAGCGAGAACGCGGCGGCTTCACAAACCCGTGAATCGCGATCTTCGAGTGCAACCGCGAGAGCTGTGACAGTTGCGTCGAGATGTGGCTCGGCAGCCGTCGCGCCGAGCGCCCGAGCTGATGACCAGCGAACCACCCAGTTAGGATCGTCGAGCGCAGCGACGAGCCTTGGCGCAGCACCGGCCGCGGCAGAGCCAATCGCCCACAGCGCTCTTGCGGCCGCCCAACGTGCCTGTAATACCGAGTCGTCGAGCAAGCCAGCGATCGCCGGAACCGCAATCCCGGCATCTGCACCAATCCGACCCAGTGCCCGGACCGCGCCCCAGCGCACGGCGATACTTTTGTCGGAGAGCGCTTCGATCAGAACCGGCAGTGCCGGTTCACCGATCAGCGACAGCGCCTCAACAACCTGCTCGGCGACACCCCAGTCACGATCGCGCAGCGCCCTCGCCAATGCTGGCAGCGCTGCCCGGCCATCCGGGCCCAATGCGCCAAGCGCGTGCACCGCCGCCGCGCGCAATTGCCAGTCGTCGGCCGCCAGTGCAGCAACCAGCTCAGGCAGCGCTTCGAGGCTTGCCGGTGCGAGCCCCGATAGTGCGAGCGCGGCGGAGGTTCTGACATCCATTGATTCACTTGCCAGGAGTTCGCGAATATCGGTCACCGCGTCCCCCGCCGGCATGGCCTCGAACGACAAGGCCGCCCTGCGC
>JACZSM010000051.1 GCA_022574185.1 Pseudomonadota bacterium | reverse complement strand
AGCGACTGGCCCACGACCATGCCACGGGAAATCTCTTCGCGTTCCGCTAATGTCAGTGCCAGTGGTGAGCGACTGCGCAGTGGCGGCCGTATACCACCGGTCTCAGAAAGCACTCCTTGAACCGATGAGTGACCCCGATCAAAAAGGCGAGCAATCTCATGCAAAGAATCGCCTGCCTGCCAACGATCCCACATCAGGTTTTTCTGCTCTGCGCTGTAGTAAATCCTCGTTCTGTACTTCATCTGCAACATCCTCCTCTCTATACTCAGAGTCTAAGTGTTGCATCGACCGGTTGAGGTCACAGCGGTAAAGCGGTCGTGCATTTCGCTTGATATCGTCAATATTCCTCGCCGCTTCCGGCCGTGAACGGGCATTGCGCGGCGCCTTCGCTGTAATTCGCCCGAGCATGTCAGTGTGGTTCTGTATAATTGCCGACCAAAGGCTCCTGTGGAGGTCGGCATGAAAACCACCCATGTAGTGACGTTGGAACTATTTTTGGTGTTGTTGCTGGCAGGGTGCGCCAGCCTCCCTATGGACCAGGCCTGCCGCGCAGGTATAGACAAAGAGTCCAAAGTCTTGGCCGCCAATGGTCATCGCATGCGGCTCCATCGCTCACCGGATTTTGAATTCCTGCTCAGTGCGGCAGAAGACAGCGAACTGGTTGGTGACTATGAGGACTGTCTGACTTTAATGCAGATGGCTCGTGTCGACCGGCACGCGTGGACCCAAAATGACTACTACGGCCATTCCGCACAAAACACTAATTCGCAGCCTGGGTACAGGCAAACCATCAGCGGGCAATCGAAAGATGCGTCGCATCATGCTGCTGGCCATACCCACCATCACGGCCACGACTAGTCGAGCAACAGCGATCAACGCTGCATATCTCGACACTCTCGGAATCTGACAGGCCGCCAACTAAGGCCTTTCAGAACCTATACGCCATTATCGACGATGTAAGACGTTCAGACCCTACTTCGAGTATCGGTCCGGGGCCTAGCCGATCGAATCCCAGTTTCTTATAGAACGCTTGTGCCCGCAAATTGATATCGGCAACACTGAGCCAGACGCACCCGGACCCGGCCGCTCGAATACACTCTGTTGCATGTTCATAGAGTGATCGACCCAGCCCGTTGCCGTACTCTGACGCCAACACGTATATCTGCTTAAGTTCCGATGCATCGGCAGCCACTGGAATCGGGCAACCATGATGCTTCACAAGGTAAAACCCGCGAGGATCATTTTCTACCGAAGCGATACAACAAACGGTCTGGGGACTCGAGAGCTCATCTGATGCGGATTCTGCAGTGAAATTGGCTGCACAATACGCAGCGATGTCTTCGGGCGAATGCACGTCTTCATAAGCTTGTTTAAAAGTGTCGACCCACAGCTTCACCAGCTGATCAGAGAATTCTGTGCCGACTATTTGCAACTCGAACATACAATCGCTCCGTTGCGTCGACTATCGAGTTGAACATTCCGTGCGAACACTCAATTTCCGCTAAGCGCCGTTGGCGGTGGCAACCGTCCGAGCACCGCTTCAACTGCCCGCCCCAGGGCGAGCAATGTCTCGTCGCTTTTTTCTGGCCCATCCAACTCTATTGACACCGGTAATCCGCCAGACGAAAGCCCTGCTGGTAGTACCAGACCCGGGATACCGGATGTGCTACCCGGCGATATGTTTCTCGCCATCGCTATTTCCAACGTGATCGGCGTGCCACCAATTTCGACCATGATGTCTTGACCGATCGGCGGTGCCGGCATCATCGTTGCCGGGAATATCATCGCAACAACGTCGTGGTCGCGAAAGTACGCACGCATTGTTTCTTGCAGTGCCGGAATATGCACGTCACGAGCCGCATCAAATGCCTCTTGTGACATCGTATATTGACCACCGGGCAGAACGTACTCAGCGAATACACCTTTGATGTCGTCGCTTGCTTGTGCAAGCACGTCACTGAAGGTGATACCACCGCCATAGGTCTCAAGGTATGCGCTGAATTGGCGTTCTACGTCCAACAGCTGCGCCGGTGCCGTGGTCAAGCTGATCAGGTTTTCCAATTCAGGTACATCCGCCTCCACCAGGACGGCTCCGGCGTCGACAAGTTTATCTAACGCGATTTCTATAATGCGTTCGACGTCGCTATCGAGGCCACCGAAGTAGTATCGGCGCGGGACTCCCAGTCTCACACCCTGAAGTGACGCAAGACGAAAGTCCGGCTGCTTGCCAAGAACGATCGCATCGAACAATTGCAGATCCGCAACGCATCGCGCATGCGGACCGACCTGGTCGAACAGCGGTGTAATAGGCATTACGCCGGCATTTGGATAGCGGTGCGTCGTCGGGCGAAATCCGCAAATTCCACACAGTGCTGCAGGAACCCGTATCGAGCCCTGCGTATCCTCGGCGATACCGAGCGGTGCCATGCGAGCCGCAATGGCCGCCGCCGTGCCGCCCGAGCTGCCACCTGGAATACGGTCGGTGTCATAGGGATTGTGAACGGCACCGTACGCATGGTTGTTACTGGTCCAACCGAATGAGAGTTCATGAATATTCGTCTTGCCCATGACAAAGGCGCCAGCTTGTTTAAGCACGCGCACGAGCTTCGCGTCCTGAGCTGGTCTGAAATTCCGTAGCGCCGGCGTGCCACCGGTTGTCGGATAATCTATCGTATTGACGCTGTCCTTCACGGGTATCGGCAGACCATGTAACGGCCCGAGTTCGGCTCCCGTGGCACGCTTCACGTCAGCGTCCCGGGCCGCTTCCATCACTTTCTCCGGCGCAAGGGAAATGAAGGCATTAAGATGGCTGAACTCCTGGCATTGTTCTAACAGCGCAGATGCGTAGGCCTCGGATGTCAGTTCGCCCTTGCGCATTGCAGCGACAGCATCGGCTGCAGAAAGGTCGAGTAATGAGCCGGTCGAATCCGCAGAATTCACGTTGTTCATCGTTTCTCCACAGGCAATCAGGCTGGTTGACACAGCCACGCCCCAGGCAAGGACCTGACGACGTGATGTCTTGGGCATGTTTATCTGGTGTGAATCAATTGCATGATCCCCTCTGGCAGCGTCGACATCCTGATCGGGCAATGTGTTGTTTCGACGGTCGCGGCCACTCATTATCCTAGCACCTGGCTGGCCGCTTGACGGTTTTCACCGCTGCTCGGAAATCATCAGATAATCCTCGTATGGTCATCAGGTAATCATCAGGATCACTGAAGCCGCTCCCGGCAAACTTTGCATCGACAGCCAGCCTATACGGCTGTCGCTAAGGGAGAACGTCATGAAATTTTCAACCATTATTACCGCTGTTGTAACCACACTAATATTGAGCGCCTGTGGTGGCACCAAAGTGCTCAAGAATTCGCAGCCGCTACAGGCCACAGAACCGCTCGCGGCCGTATCCGATCAGAAAGTCACGGCGATACTCGACTGGGTCATCGTCCGCGATGGTCCGGGAACCTGGGCCAAGAATGCGGACTGGGATGAATACCTGCTAAGAGTCAGCAACCTGTCTGATCAGCCGATACAGATTACAGGACTGATTGTCATCGATTCGCTCGATACGCGGATTGAACCGGCGCCCGGGCGCAAGCATCTTGTCAAAGGCAGCAAGCTGACCGCCCGGCGTTACAAATACTCCGGGATCAAGGTAAAAGCAGGCCGGGGTACAGGGACGATGCTCGTGGCCGGTGCTGCAGTGACCGCAGTTGGATACGGCGTAGCACAAGCTTCGGTATTATTGGGGGGCTTCGGGGGTGTTGGTACTGCGGGTGCTGGCGCTGGCGCGGCCGCTGGCCTGCTGTTGCTGGGTCCGGCGATCGTCGTCGGTGGCGTTGTGCGTGGCGTCCGCAACAGTGCCGTCAATAAAGAGATCATACAGCGGCAGACACAATTGCCGCTGCAAATTTCCGCGGGTGAGCAACTGACGCTCGATATCTTTTTCCCACTGGCGCCGTCACCTCGATTGGTCGAAATAATTTATACCGATACCGATGGCGAACATCGACTCGCTATTGACACCAGCGCAGTACTGCATGGCCTGCACATGGATGCGTCGAAAGAGTAGGACTGTGAAATAGTTTTCTGTGCGCGTAACTTATGGATGCTTTGGTCTTGAGTCGCTCAGTCAAGACCAGCCTGGGCTTCAAACCAAAGCTGGAACAGCCTGGCTTTCTTCGCGGGTGGCAGTGCGGAGGTAAACACGCCCCGGGCAAATGTTCCGACCGGGTCATCGATGCCCGTTCCAACAACCCTGTCCGGGTCGATCAGAGCAAGCGTGTTGGCATTGCCGTGCCCGTACCCGTACTCGTCGAATAGCGCGACACCGCTCAGCGGGTCCAGCATGGCATTGATGTAATCGTAGGCTTGATCCTCCGACCCTGCGCCGTTGGCGCTGAGGGAAAGTCCACACATGAAAGGCATCAAAGGTTCGACTACGACGATGGGTATGCCTTGCTCTTTCATCCTGCGCGAGGCACTACCGTAGACGAAGGAGAGACCGACATCGCCAGCAACCCACGCCTGCTCGAGCTGGGTGCCGTCGGACCAAATGAAGCGCGCGTTTTCGAGCATCTTCGTGAAGATTTCGGGCGCCGCTTCCATTTCCGCTTCGGTCGGGTCCAGAGGATCTGCCCAGCCGGCAATGATCGCGGTAATTAAAAAATTGGCGCGGGTATCTGATGTGAGAGCAGTTTTACCCTTGAAACGCGGGTCAATGAAGATATCGAAGGTCGCATTCTCAACCTCGATAGTCTCGGGATTGTAGGCGACTGTCGAATATCCCCAGTCCCAGGGAGCAATCCAGTATTGACCGTCGACCTGGACGTCCTTCACATCCAGCAAAGTGGGAGTGATGTCGCCCCAGCGTGGAATTCGGTCGATATCAAGCGGTTTGATGAGCCCTCCGTCTCGGGCCGCAGCGATTTGGCCGGCGCACAGGTGCACGAGGTCGACCCGGTATCCATTGCGCATTCGCTGCAGGGCATCCTCTTCCTCAGCAAAAAACGAGTATGCCGGTTGCCCACCGTACTTGGCATTGAACTCTGGATGGTATTCGACTTGTTGGTAGCCGTTCCATTCCAGTAGCAATAAGTCGACTTGATTGTCGTCATCCCCCTGACATGACATGAGCACGCTGGCTACCAGGCCGATACAGACCAGGGCCGAACCCTTGATTATGCGGCGGCGCGTCAGCATTTCGCGATCCTCACCACCTGATTTGCAATGGATATTGTTGCTCAATCTCGAATGGCCTCACAGGCATCGATATTTCTTCTTCATGAAGCACGTTCATAATTAAGAGGGTCGATGTTAACCGCTATTGAATTATAATGACTGCTATCAGCGAACGGTTCTTCGCAAAAAATCGGGCATCAGTGCGGGACATCACGTGACAACAAAGAAATCCAAGTCGTCAACACTGTGGGAGGAGATCAAACGGCGCAAGGTCGTGCGCGTCGTCGTTGCCTATCTGGTGGTCGGCTGGGGCCTAGTTCAGATCGCGGACGCAACATTGCAGCCGCTGCACTTGCCGGATTGGGCGGGTACGCTGGTGGTGTGGCTGGTGGCGCTGGGTTTTCCGATCACGGTGATCCTCGCCTGGGTACTGGATATCTCGCCCAAGGGCATCAAAGTGACCGGGCCCGCTGACGAAAGCGACGAGGTGTCTTCCGCACCTTCGGACGCCTCCATTGCCGTGTTGCCTTTCGTCAACATGAGCGGGAATCCCGACAACGAGTACTTCAGCGATGGCATTGCCGAGGAATTGCTCAATCTGTTGTCACGGTTGCAGTCTCTGCGCGTCTGTTCGCGTACCTCATCCTTTGCCCTCAAGGGAAAAAATATCGACATGCCCACTATTGCTAACCAGCTGGGAGTTCGTCACGTGCTTGAGGGCAGCGTGCGGCGTGTCGGTGACAGGGTGCGGATTACAGCGCAGCTCATCGATGCCGTTGAAGACCGCCACCTGTGGTCAGAGACCTATGATCGTGAGCTGCAGGACATTTTCGCTGTGCAGGATGAAATAGCCGCGCACCTCTTTACGTCGTTGAGACTCAGCCTGACGATCGAAGAGCAACACGCCATCCGGCCTACTACAAACAACGCTGAAGCCCTGGATTATTTCCTGCGCGGGCGTGAGTTATATCACCGTACCGAAGCTGGCCACCTGGACAGATCTCGCGAGAATTTTGAGGAGGCGATTCGAATCGATCCCAATTACGCGCTGGCATGGGCCGGGTTGACTTACGTATTTGTTGATACGTATTGGTACAAGGACAAGGGAGCGGCATGGATAGAGCGCGCCCACGAGGCCAGTCAAAAAGCTATCGAACTGGCGCCGCACCTTGCTGAACCACACGCTGCGCGGGGGCTGGCATTGCGCGCTGCAGAGCAGTTCGATGCAGCCGAGGCCGAGTTTGAGAAAGCCATCACCTTCAATCCGCGCTTGTTCGAGCCGCTGCACTTCTATGCACAAATGATGCGCAGCTTGGGCCAGTACAAACGAGCAGCCCAACTGTTTTGCCGCGCGGCCGAGGTGCGCCCCGAGGATTACCAGGCCCTGGCGATTGCAAGCAACATGTACGAGGCCATGGGAGACGTTGAGCGTTCGCGTGAAACGTCGAAAGATACAGCCGCGAGAGCAAGCGCGCTATCGAATTGAATCCCAACGATGCACGCGCCCTGATCCTGGGCGCCGGCGCCTGGCAAACGCTGGGAGACGATAAAAAGGCGATGGAGTGGGCCAGCAGGGCCCATGAAGTCAATCCCAATTCAAGTAGCGTCATGTACAACTCCGCGTGCCTCTATGCCAAGTCGGGTGAAACTGAGAGGGCGCTGGATTTTCTCGAAAAGGCGGTTGAACTTGGCGGACGCAACAAGCGCTACTATGAAAATGACGTCGACTTCGACTCCATCCGCGATCACCCACGCTTCAAGGCTCTGCTGGAACGCGTTTAAAGGCCGGCCGTTCCCGCCTGCTTTACCAGGTCTATGACCGCGGCCGCGGCCCGATCGTCGGCACCCAATGCCAGCTCCGATCGAAGCGTGGCAAATTGACTGGCAATCGCTTCCCTTCTGGCGGTATCCGCAAGAAGTGCAGCAACCTCCCGTGCCAGTGCCTCGGGGGTTGCAGCTTCCTGCACGAACTCAGGCACAAGCGGCGTTTCGGTTAACAGGTTTGGCAGCGTCAAGTATTCGGTCTTGAGTAGCTTCAGGGTTCGAAAAATCCACGCGGTCGTTTTCGCAACACAATAAGCGGCGACCATTGGTTTGCCGAGCAACGCCGATTCCAGAGCCGCTGTCCCTGATGCGAGCAAGACCACATCGGCAGCTGCCATAGCCTGTATCGACCCGCCGTCCGTGACTTTGAATCGCTCAGCCACACCAGCAAACTCAAGCTGCTTCTCAATCATCGGGCGTAATTTTGGGCTTGCGACCGGTGTGATAAACCGAAGATTGTCATCCGCTGCGGCCAGTATGGAAGCCGCAGAGGCAAACAACGGTCCTAGTCGTGACACCTCGCTGCTGCGACTGCCCGGCATGACCGTTACCACTCGATGGCCTTTGAGATTCAGTAGCTGACGAGCAGAGTCGGTATCGATGTCGGTGGGCAAGGTATCCGCTTTGGGGTGGCCAACAAAGACGGCATCGATGCCATGCCGATCATAAATTGCTTTCTCGAATGGCAGAATGCAAAGAACCCTGTCCGCGGCTTTGCGCACGGTTTTGATGCGGCCTGCGCGCCAGGCCCAGATCGATGGACTGACGTAATGAATCGTGCGAATACCGGACCGGCGCAATTTCTTCTCAAGGCCAAGATTGAAGTCGGGCGCATCGATACCGACAAAGACATCCGGGGGTGATTCACGCCAGCGGCGAACGAGCGACCATCGCAGCATAAGAAGACGCGGAATCTCTCGAAGCGGTTCGATAAGCCCCATCACGGCGAGCGCGTCAGCTTCCTCCCACTGCGAGCAACCGGCGTCGACCATCGCAGGACCTGCAACTCCTTCGAAAGTCGCGTCCGGGATTCGCTCCCGGAGCGCACGAATCAACCCCGCTCCCAGCAGATCGCCGGACGCCTCACCAGCAACCAGGCCAATCTTCACAAGCCTTATCGAACAATTCCGCGTTCGGAAGAACGCAGTGATTCTAGAAACGCCTCAAGTTCGGGTTGCTGCAGCAAACGCTCCGTGATCTCTGCGATCGCATCTGCGAGCTTCATTCCCTTTCGATACACGAGTCGGTACGCATCCTTGATATTTCGAATCTGGTCGACATTGAAGCCACGCCGTTTCAGGCCTTCGCTGTTGATGCCACGTGGCTTCGCCGGCTGGCCCGAAACCGTCGTAAACGCGGGCACGTCCCGGTTTACTCCTGAGAACATACCAAGAAACGCGTGAGCACCTATTCTGCAGAACTGATGGATTCCCGAGAAGCCGCCTAAAATAGCCCAGTCACCGATGTGCACATGGCCGCCCAATGTTGCATTGTTCGCCATAATCGTATTGCTGCCGACATAGCAATCATGTGCGATATGCACATAGGCCATAATCCAGTTGTCGTCACGGAGGATCGTCTCGCCCGCATCCTGCACGGTACCGCGACTGACTGTGCAGAACTCTCGAATCGTGTTGCGATCACCGATTATCAACTTCGTCGGCTCATCAGCATATTTCTTGTCCTGCGGATCGTCACCGATCGACGCAAACTGATAAATGTGATTGTCCTTGCCGATGATGGTCGGTCCCTTGATGACCACATGGCTTTCAATGCGCGTGCCGCTGTCGATTTCAACGCCATCGCCGATAATCGTGAATGGCCCGACCGCCACGTTTTGCGCAAGTTTTGCGCCATCAGATATGATGGCCGATGAATGAATCACGTTCGATCTCCACCCGGTGCACAAATTATCGTCGCCGTCGCGACAGATTTTCCGTCGACGGTCGCCTCACACCGATACCACCATATGCCGCGTTTCACCTTCTGTTTCTCCACACACACGGTTAACAGGTCGCCCGGCATTACGGGTCGCCGAAAACGCGCGGCGTCTATGCCGGCAAGGTAATACAGTGGACGCGGCTCTATATCACCATTACTGATATGCGATAACACACCACCAGCCTGCGCCATCGTCTCGATGACAAGCACGCCCGGCATGACAGGATTGCCCGGGAAATGCCCCTCAAAATACGGCTCATCGGCAGTTATATTTTTGGTCGCCGTCACTCGCTCATGCGGCGTGCATTCGACGATCTTGTCCAGCAACAAAAATGGATACCGGTGCGGCAGAAGATCCATGATTCCTGCCGCATCGAGCAGTGCCGTATCGACGCTCACTTGCCGTGTTTCTCCAGTTTGCCTACCCGCTCAACGAGCGACTCAAGCCGGCTAAAACGAGCAACCTTGCGGTTCCAGTCGTGCACAGGCTCCGCCGCAAAACTCGACGCGTACACGCCCGGTTCCTTGATGTCTTTCGTAATCATGCCTTGTGCGCTCACGATAACATCGTCACAGATCGTGACGTGCCCGACCGCGCCAGAATGACCGGCAAACATGCATCGTTGACCAATCTCGACACTGCCGCCAAACCCGCATTGTGCCGCGATCGCCGTGTGCGCACCAACTCTACAGTTATGCGCAATATGAACCAGGTTATCGATCTTCACACCGTCCTCAATAACAGTGTCATCGAGCGCCCCGCAATCAATAGTCGAATGTGCACCAATTTCAACGTCATCACCGACTCGTACACCACCCGTCTGCGGGACCTTGACCCATCCTTCTGCTGTCATCGCATTGCCAAATCCATCGCAACCGATGACCGCACCTGGATGCACGATGCAACGCGCGCCGACCGTCACCTGACGTACTACAGTCACGTTCGCGATCAATCGACAGTCGTTGCCGATCTGACAATCCGGGCCGATGACACAACCGGGACCGATGTAGGTGTTCTCGCCAATCGTCGTGCCATCGTCAATCACAGCATTCGCCGCGACATGCGCTGAAGCCGCTATGGTCGCCATCGACGAGACATGCGCCGCTGGATGAATGCCCGGCTCGAAAAACCGCGCCGGAACAATCGCGCTCGACACTCGTGCAAAACACGCGTAAGGATTTTCATTGATCAACGATGCGGTCGGTGAATTTTTCGCATCATCGGCACGCAAAATAACAACTGCTGCCGCTGTCGAGGCAAGTTGATCTATGAATGTGGGGCTGGCGAGGAAACTCAGCGAACTCGAGTTCGCGTTGTTGAGCGATGCGACGTTGTCAACCAGGACGTCGGCATCTCCAATCAGCTCACAGCCGAATTGCGTCGCCAATTCTCCGAGACTGATCGCCATAGGAGGCGTGCCAGACCGACGACGCGGTGGTTAGCGTGGCCCGGTTGCCTGAAAGTTGGCTTCCACAGCTCGCAGCACTTCCTCAGTAATATTGACCGCGGCACTCGCGTACAAGACGCCATCGCCAACCACGAGATCGTATCCTTCCTGCTGTGCATAATCTTGCACTTCTTTGAGTATGGATCGTTGCAGGATGCCCAGCTCCTCGTTCTGGCGAAGATTCAAGTCTTCGCGAAATTCGGTCTGCAGGCGTGTGACTTCGCGCTGCAAATCACGTAAGTTTTTCTCGGCATTACGTCGCTCTGTTTCACCCATTACTGCCAGATCCTTCTGGACTTTCGTGGACAATTCTTCGAATTCTTTTTGCTTCGCCAGAAACTCACGCTGTCGCGGCGCGAACTCCTCCTGCAAAGCATCCATTGCCGATTTTGTCTGCGGTGCACGCTCCATAAGAATCGGAATATTGACGACACCGACTTTCAGGTTTTGCGCGTTGGCTGGAACTATAAACGCACACACAAGAACAATACCGAAGCCCACTCTTGATATACATTGCTTTACAGAACTCATAAACACTTCAATCCTTAAAACGCTTGACCAATGGAGAACTGGAATCTCTCCAGCTCATCTCCGTAGTACCTGTCATTACCGCTGTAATCATTAAGCGGAAACGCATAGCTGAAACGAAACAATCCCAGCGGCGCCAACCATTGTACGCCAATACCGATTGATGCACGCAGCTCATCGAATTCGGGCTTGTATTCTACGGGTGACCCTAATTTATCAGTAAATGCGACCTCGCCAGTATTAAACACATTGCCAATATCGTAGAAGAGGCTGGCGCGCGCCTGACTGGCCCATTTCGCCGGAAGCGGGAGTATAAGCTCTACCTGGCTTGCAACCAATACATTGCCACCATAGGGGCGACCAAAACTATCGCGTGGCCCGAGATAGGACTCTTTGTAACCGCGAACCGACTGTGGCCCGCCACCGTAAAACTGCTTGTATGGCGGTAATGCGGTTGTGTCGCCTAGGGCCTCGCCCAATGCCAATTCGGCGTTGACCCTGATAACCCAGCGCCGCCACAGCGGAATATACTTTGTAAAATTGTAACGCGCAGTGAAGTACTCAACATCGCTACCCGGAACAGCCATTGAGAGAAACACCTGTTGTCGCATGCCCCGATCTGCAAAAAGTGCGCGATTGCGGCTATCGTATGTCCAGCCGACTATTAGTTCGATCGAATCAAAAGTTGTGCCAAAGAATTCGAAACCAGCGCTGGTGGTTTCAAGGAAAGTGTCGCCGTTGTTTTGCACCCAATCCTGCGCCTGGATCGTACTCGTCGATGACGCGAGCAGCTCCGAATGTTGAAAATTCAGACCAAACGACAAGGTCTGAAATTCGCTCAGCGGATAGCCATAGTCGATCGTTGCGCCCGCACTTTTCGTCGAAAAATCCGACGCAGCCGACGTAAATTGCGTGATATCACGAGAATTCACGCTGATAGTACGGCGTACCCCGTCCATCGTTCGGTACGGATCTGAATGCGAAAGGCTGTAGAGTTTTTGAAATCGACCTGATCGTATTTCGAGGGCAACACGATTTCCGGTACCAAGAAAATTGGTATGGATTATGCTTCCATTCAGCAACAATTTTTGTGATTCCGAATAACCTACGCCGCCACTGAACTGGCCCGGCATGCGGTACTCGAGATCGAAGTCGATATCAACGAGATCAGGGCTGCCCGGAACTGGTGAATTGTTGACCTCAACTTTCTCAATGTACGGCAACCTCTGCAGCCTGATCTTGGACCGGTCAACCAACAGATTAGAGAGATACGCGCCCTCCATTTGTCGCAACTCTCGGCGCAAGACCTCATCGTCAACCTGATCGACGCCATTAAAATTAATTCGTCGCACGTAAACGCGGCTCTGCGGATCGACATAGAAAGTAATTGCGGCTTCTTTTTTCTCATGATCGAGTTCGGCAACCGGATCAATTTTCGCGTTCGCGTATCCCTGTTCGCCGAGCCGAATCGACATGAACTCGCTTGACCGTGTCAACAAACCCTGGTTGAAGACCGAGCCCGGCTGCGTGAGAATCAATGCTCGAAGGTATTCCTCGGGGACAACCATGTCACCGACCAGTTTGACCTCGGAAATTCTGTACAGCTCGCCTTCATGGATACCGATCGTTACAAAAATATCTTTTCTGTTTGGCGAGATTGCAACCTGAGTGGAATCCACCCGGAAGTCCGCGTAACCCCGATCCATATAAAAAGACGCCAGACTCTCGAGATCGCCTTCCAACGCCTCCACAGAATAGCGATCGTCCTGTTTGATCCATGACAACCAGTTTGCAGTATCGAGCTTGAAACCCGCCCGAATCTCATTCTCGTCGAACGCCATATTGCCAACGATATTGACTTGCCGAATCTTCGCGCGATCGCCTTCCTTGATATTGAATCCTACGCGTACGGTGTTATTGGGCCGATCCTGCACATAGCTCTCGACCGAAACAGCATATTTGCCCTGGCCGTGATACTGCTCGCGCAGGGCCGCTTCCACGTTTTCGAGAATCGAGCGATCGAATGTCCTGCCCTTCGCAAGCCCGATATCGCGTAGCGACCTCATCAGATCCTCTGTCTTGATGTCTTTGTTGCCATCGATCTCGAAGCTCTCTATCGATGGGCGCTCGTGAACAACGATGACGAGTTCGTCACCGTCGCGTCGAAATTCGATGTCGTCGAACAGCCCTTGCCCATAAAGGGCGCGAATCGATTCCTGCACACGAATACCATCGATGCTGTCGCCAATGTTGACCGGTAGATAATTAAACACCGTTCCTTCAGAGATGCGCTGTAATCCTTCGACGCGCATGTCGCGGACGACAAACTCATCCATCGCGCCAGCGGCCAAGGGCAGCATCAGGCATAGCGCGACAACAAACATGTGAATCAATTTCCTGCCTGCATTCAGGTCGTCGTACATCTCTTTCATATCACGCACACTTCCAGTGTTTTATAGATTGCAGCATCTAATCGGCCGCACTTATTCGAGAATTCTTGCAATGTCATTATAAAAGGCGAAACTCATTAGCAGTACCAGCGCGAAGATCCCGAATTGTTGGCCGATAATCTGTGCTCGATCCGATAGTGGACTGCCTTTCACGAACTCGATTGTCTGATAGACGATCTGGCCACCGTCGAGTATCGGCACCGGCAGCAAATTAAGTACGCCCAGGCTGATACTCACCAGCGCCAGGAACGCAAGAAATTCACTGAAGCCGCGCTGTGCTGAATCACCGGCGAATTGCGCAATATTGATAGGGCCGCTGATGTTCTTGATTGATACGTCGCCCGTCAACATACGTCCGAGCATGCGCACGGTAAAAATCGACGATGCCCATGTCCTGTACACCGCTGCACCGACCGAATCGATCGGTCCGTATTTGCGCAAGTGATAATAATCACCGATGTCACTGGAGGCCCGAACACCGAGCAAGCCCCGTATTTGACCGTCAACCTCTTGTTCTCCGATGACGACATCGACTGCAAAAGCGCCCCCGGAGCGGATGTACTCAACCAACACGTCTTTTTGCGCCCGGACAGATACGATGCGGATGAGATCACCATAGGATTTGACCTGCTCGCCATCCACAGCCGTTATCCGGTCACCCGGTAACAGTCCGGCGCCGGTCGCCGCACCGTCCTCGACAAGCTCACCAATAATTGCAGGCGGCTGCCATGGCTGGAATCCCAGTCCCTCGAACAACATCCCGGGCTCGGTCAGACGCGATGCATCCTCGCCAACAACCAAGGTCGCGCGGCGCTGCCGGCCATCTGCAGCCTCGAGCGTCAGCGAGACACGTCCGTCAGTCACCATACGGTCAAGCATCGCGACCAGCGTCGATTCCCAGTCTGCGGTTGCCACGTCACCGACCCCTACAATCTTGTCGCCGAACTCAAGCCCCGCTTTCGCTGCATATGAATCGGGAACGACGTCTCCGACAGCAGGCTGGAGCGTTGGAATTCCACCGAGGAACAGCACCCAGTACGCCACGATTGCGAACAGGAAATTGAAACCGGGACCGGCCAGAAGCACAGTGATGCGTGCCCAGATCGGTCGATGATTGAATGCCCGACCGTCGTCTTCCGGCTCAACCGGTCCTTCTCGCCCGTCGAGGAAGCGGACGTAGCCGCCCAACGGTATCGCGCTGATGCAGTACTCGGTCTGATCGGCGCCGCCAATCCAAGTCCATATCGGCTTGCCGAAACCGATCGAGAACCGCAGCACTTTCATGCCAAGCCAGCGACCGACGATGTAATGGCCAAACTCGTGGATCGTGACCAGGATGCTGATCGCGACAATGAATGCCACCAGACTCGTCAGTGCATCACCCATGGTCGCTTATTTCCTTTAATAAATTCAATCGCTTGAACATCCTGACCAGCGGCGGGTCGATGCCGGTGGGCGCTGCACTTGCATAGTGTTGACTTGCCCGGCCTGCAGCAGTTCCCAAGGCCCCGCTGCCAAGTCTAGGCTCTGCGCAGTGAACAGAAACTGAACGGCCGGTCATCGTAAGCCCGACCAGCTCAAGCCGAGCGCAAAAAGCGGAGCTGCGGCCGAGACGCTGTCGATGCGGTCGAGCACACCACCGTGTCCAGGAAACAGCGTGCCGCTGTCTTTAACGCCCGCTGTACGCTTGAACATGCTAACGGTCAGGTCGCCAACGATCGAAACCGCCGCAACCGCCAGGCAAAATGGCACGAAGACTGACAGATTCGTATCAATCCAGAACGATCCGCCGACAACCAGTAACACGACAGCCGCCAATCCGCCGATGACTCCCTCCCAGGTCTTACCGGGGCTTATCCGCGGCGCAAGCTTGACGCGACCGAAGTTCTTGCCGGCAAAATAGGCGCCGCTGTCCGCCACCCAGACAATCAGCAGCGCAAATAACAGAATGCTCGGTTCAATGTCGTATAAAAACATCAATGCTACAAACAGAGGCACCAGTACGATGGCTCCCGAAAACCAGCGTATGACGGTTGGTATCGGCGTCGGAAAGAAAAACGTCCAGATCAGTGCGGCCAGCCACCAGACCATACTCACCATCAGCAGGAGTTCGGTGTAATTTGCCGGCGCCAGTGATGCGGCCACGAGCATGGCCCCGATCAGGGCGACATAAACAATACGGGTCGCGATGCCCGATGTGCCTAGAAAACCGGACCACTCCCAGGCGCCGACAAGCATCAGTCCGCCAATGGCGATTCGGGTCGCGATCGGCGCCACCACAAACAGCACGACCAACAGCACCAAAAGCGCCAATACTGCAGTGACTATTCGCTGTCTCATTAACTAACCGCCTCGGCCTGGTCTCCGGTATGCCCATAGCGACGCTCGCGCCTCGCGTAAAAGGCCAGGGCCTCAGTAAACTCTTTTTGACCAAAATCAGGCCAAAGCGTGTCGCAAAACCACAGCTCCGCATAGGCGAGGTTCCACAGCAGAAAATTACTGATGCGTTGCTCGCCACCCGTACGGATTAGCAGGTCCGGATCGGGCACTTCAGCAAGCTCGAGTTCTGCCGCAAACGCGGTGTCATCGATATCCTGTGCGGCGATGTCGCCGTCAGCCACGCGCCCGGCCAGCCGCCGCGCGGCCTGCACGATGTCCCAGCGACCACCATACGCGACGGCAACCTGTAACCGTAATCCCGTGTTGTCACTCGTTCGCGTCTCCGCCGCAATAATCTTGTCGAGTAGTTTCGGCTGCAGTAGGTCGCGCGAACCGATGAACTCGAGCCTTACATTATTACGATGCAGCTCATCGATTTCTCGTTGCAGCGATTCGATGAATAATCCCATGAGCTTGCTGACCTCCTCACGAGGACGGTTCCAGTTTTCACTGCTGAACGCAAACAAGGTCAGATATCGGACCCCGTGCTCGGCGGCGATTTCGACAATTTTGCGAACGGCACCCGCTCCAGACCGGTGCCCGGCATGGCGCGGAAGTGCCCGCTTGCGAGCCCAGCGGCCGTTGCCGTCCATGATGACGGCCACATGATTGGGAATATTTGGGTCCACGGTCAGCAAAGAAAAATTCGGCTTAGATTTCGAGCAAATCGATTTCTTTATCCGCAAGTACCTTGTCGATTTCGGCAACGTATTTATCGGTGATCGACTGGATTTCGTCGTGCGCCCGATGATCGTCGTCCTCGCCGATCATTTTTTCCTTGAGCAATTCTTTGACATCGCTTAACGCGTCACGACGAATATTACGAATAGCCACTCGACCGCCTTCAGCCTCGTGGCGCACGATACGGATCATGTCTTTCCTGCGTTCCTCCGTCAGCATCGGTAGTGGCACACGAATTACGGTTCCGGCCGAGGCAGGGTTCAAACCGAGGTCGGAATTCATGATGGCCTTTTCGATGACCGACACCATTATCTTTTCCCATGGCGTCACAGTCAGCGTACGAGAGTCCTCAACTCCGATATTGGCGACCTGATTCAACGGCACCTGAGAACCATAATATTCGACGGTAATGTGATCGAGCAGGCTCGTATGTGCACGGCCTGTACGCAGCTTGGTCAGTTCGTGCTTCAGGGAACCGACACTTTTCGCCATGCGGTCACCGGCATCCTTCTTGATCTCATCCAACACTTAATTCGCCCTCTTTTTAAATCGCTTTCCTGCTGATCAGGCGGTCACCAGAGTACCAATATTGTCGCCGGACATGGCCTGAACAATCGCATTGGCACGTGTCAGGTCAAATATCCGCAGCGGCAAGTCATTGTCACGACACATGACGATCGCCGTAGCGTCCATTACCGACAGCTTGTCGGTCAATACCTTGTCGAAAGAAACCGTGTCGTAACGCGTCGCATCGGGATTGCTAAGCGGGTCTGCGTCATAGACACCATCAACTTTGGTCGCCTTAAGCAATACATCGGCACCGATCTCAATTGCCCTTAGCGCTGCCGCTGTGTCGGTCGTGAAAAACGGGTTGCCTGTTCCCGCCGCCAGCAAGACAACCCGGCCCTTTTCAAGATGGCGTACGGCTCTACGCCGGATATAGTCTTCGCAGACCTGGTGAATAACCAGAGCCGACATCACTCGTGCATAGACACCGAGGGACTCAAGTGCGTCCTGAATTGCCAATGCATTCATGACTGTTGCGAGCATACCCATGTAGTCGCCCGTCACTCGATCCATGCCGGCACGGGCCAGGCCGGCACCGCGGAAAATGTTGCCCCCGCCAATAACGATTGCGATTTCAACCCCAGTCTTCTGTGCGGTCGCAATTTCTGCGGCCATGCGTTGAATGACCGTTGGCTCGATGCCGTAATCCAGATCGCCCATTAGCGCCTCACCGCTGAGTTTCAGCAGAACGCGACGGTATCGATTTGGAGCATCACTCATAGGATTGACCCGGCGGTAATATCAAGAATTTTTGCCATTCATCCTAGCATCCTTGATTTGCTGCATTACGTCCTTCGCAAAATTTTCTTCTTTCTTTTCAATACCTTCGCCAACCTCGAAACGTACGAAAGCTGTGACCGTCGCACCGGCATCGCTTAAGAGCTTGCCAACGCTGATGTCAGAATCCTTGACGAACGGTTGTCCGAGCAACGTGACCTGTTTGAGAAACTTGTTGATGCGCCCTGCGATCATTTTTTCGACGATTTCTTCGGGCTTGCCAGAATCCCGAGCTTGCTCGGTCAGAATGCGGCGTTCGCTTTCCAGTGTTTTCGCAGGCACTCCCGACTCGTCAATGCACATCGGGTTGCTTGCGGCAACATGCATCGCAATGTCACGACCCAGGACCTCATCACCTCCATCAACTGCGACAACGGCACCAATGCGTGCTCCGTGCGTATAACTTGAAATTACGCCATCGGCAATCACCGACGCAATTCGTCTTACACTGATGTTCTCACCAATCTTGGCAACGAGTTCGGTGCGGGCCGCTTCGACAGATCGCCCGTCTGCGAGTTTTTCTTGCGCGAAAGCCTCGACATCAGTGGTTCCCGATGCGAGTGCTGCAGCTGCAACGGCTTGCACGAAAGCGACAAAGTTTTCGTCCTTCGCAACGAAGTCCGTCTCCGAATTGACCTCGACGATAACGGCTCTGTTGCCGTCCTGGAGCACGACAATGCGCCCGTCCGCTGCAATCCGGCTGGCTTTCTTGTCTGCTATCGCCTGGCCTGACTTGCGCAGAAACGCCCTCGGCGTGGTCACGAAGAGTGTGTTGAGGTGCTGCTTCATGGCGGCGATTCCTCCGGCGGCGCACCGTCTGCCAACGTGGATGCAGTGGTGCTAACGGCGGCATTGAGCGACCGGCGAAGGTAGGCAGCCGCGGAACGCCCACTCGTAACCTCGGGCATGCACAAGTGTAGCAACGAGCAGCGGTCGCACTTCTTCTCACGTCGGGCGGTCGGAGTGACGCTGGCGGCTATCAGGTCGTGGAGCCGGGCCGCGGTCTGCGCCGTCTGTTTGCGCAATGCAGCATTCAAGACAATACTCTCACGCCGTCGCGTGCGGGCATAGAAGATCGCTCCGTCCGACACCTTGACACCGAGCATTTCCTCCAGGCACAGGGCCTGCGCGCAGAGTTGAACGCGGTCGAAATCGCCTCGCTTGGGCCGGCCGCGCTTGTATTCGACAGGGAACGGCCGGGGCGGGTCGAGAGGGTCGCCATTCTTGTCTCGCGTGTGCATCTCAACCACATCCGCGATGCCCCAGAGGCCGAGGTGAAACGAACGCAAGCGCATGCCTCGCGCGATGCGTACGCCACGCCGCACTTCGATCAGCCCTCCTCCGCGCGGTCCGGCATTGCCGCCGTGAGTCTTCTCATGCAGATGCCGGCCTTCCACGGTCAAGCGGTTCTCGGCCCATAGCCGCTCGATGTGGATAAGGGCCGCCTGCCGCTCGCAGAAGAGCAGGTGTTGCAGGGCGGAGATTGGCAACAGCTCATCTTCGGAAAACACTGCTGTGCTCTCAAACCCAGTATTCGACGGTCACGCCGGAGGGGAGGTCGCCCTCGTCCACCCGTACCGCGTAGTCGTTGAAGCTGCGCGCCGGGCGCTTCTGTCCAACCAGCTCGGGCTTGAGTTCAATCTTGACA
>JACZSM010000010.1 GCA_022574185.1 Pseudomonadota bacterium | reverse complement strand
ATTATACCATTCTCTGGCAATTTATTCTCAACAAAACGATCTGTTTCCTAAATACTTTCAACCTCTTATGACTTCTTCAGGGCCGACTAATGTATCGAAATCTACGAACTGACCGGCTGCTCTTGCCGTTAGCAGTCGGTGGTCCAGGTACCTGGCGACAGACGGCAGTCGGCCACAAGCGGGCATTTCACTCTAATTCTAAGCTTGGCTTGAAACTGGACTGCACAACGCTGCTGCTATTACTTGAGTGTAACCAGGACAAGATCGATTGTAGTGTCACCGACGTTGCCGGATTCGTGCCCCACGCCAAGTTTGACGGCGTCCACCCAGCCCACTGAGCCAGGTTCCGAATACAGTGCGGCCGGGGACTGCACCCCACTGCGGCGTTCCGACCAGATGCCGCCCTTGATGTGGATGTAGACTTGATTGCCGGGATGACTGTGGATGCCCGTCCACTGGCCCGGCTCGACCCGCGCCCGCTGCACAATCATCCGGTCGTTTTCTAACAGCAATTCCAACGGGATGTTGGGGTAAGTCTGCGGTGCATGCTCGACCTCGGGAGCAATCGGCGCATCGTCCTTCAGGGTCACATAGATCAAGTCGATGGGCGCATCGCCGGTGTTGCCGGAATCGTGTCCTGCGCTGAGTGGGATTGCGTCCATCCAGCCTACCGCCCCGTCTTCATCGACAATTCCCGAATACTCGGACTTGCCGTCGATGCGGCCAGACCACTCCCCACCCTTGATGTGCACGTAGATCTGGTTGCCAGGATGACTGTGGATGCCCTCCCACTCCCCAGGGCCCACGACGAGCCGTTGCAAAACAACGTGCTCGTTCTCTAGCAACACTTCGCCACGAGGATTGTCCAGATTGGGGTATGTCAGCAGAAATTGCTCATCGGTTTTAGGCACTTGCATTGATCCTGTCCTATATTGTGCACCGCTGGTACAGGCTGCCAGAAGTAGAATCAAGACTGTGCTGCAAGTCAGGCTCCGTCGCATTTTATGCTCCCGCGCTGTGGGCTTGCGTGTCTTGCGCAACGATGTCCGCTTTGGGCGGTGATTTCAGACGGTCGATGCAACACATTCGTTAAATTTCTGTGCCGGTGTACGAAAACCCAACGTCTTTCTTGGTCGTTCGTTTAGTTGTCTGGCTACCACATTGAGTTTAGCTTGTGAGTGTACCGATAAGTCCGTTCGTTTGGGAAAGTACTGTCTCAGTAATCCGTTGGTGTTCTCATTCGAGCCTCGTTGCCAAGGGCTTCGCGGATCGCAGAAGTACACCTTGATGTCAGTCGCAAGGCTAAATTCCTTATGATCAGCAAGCTCCTTGCCACGGTCCCAGGTCAATGATTTATAGAGCTCCTTCGGTAACTTCTTCGACTGCTTGATCAGCGCCTTAATAACCGTCTGCGTATCCCGACTGTTTACTTTGGCCAGCATCACATAGCGGGTCTTGCGTTCTACCAGGGTCGCGATATGCGTGTTCTTCGAACCCGCGATCAAATCGCCCTCCCAGTGACCCGGTACCGCCCGATCCTCGACACTCGCCGGTCGCTCCCGGATCGACACGATATCCTTGATTTCGCCCTGCCCAACACCCTTGCTTTTGGAGTGCTTCGAACGCCGTATGGTTCGCTGTGAGCGAAGATGCGCCGTCAGCTCTTTCTTAAGCGCACCGCGGGCTTGAATGAACAGGCTTTGATAGATGGTCTCGTGGGACACCTGGTAGTTCTCATCTCTCGGGTACTCGGCCTTTAGCCAGCCGGCGATCTGCTCTGGCGACCAGTTCATCTTAAGCTTGGCGGCAACTAATCGCGCCAACCGCACGTTTACACAGCTTCGGCCGCCTGCCGCGATCCCAGGCGCTCTTGTCAGCGTCGACTGCACGGTAACGAGCACAACCACCATTGCGGCGGACTTCCCTGCTGACGGTCGAGGCTGCACGACCCAGTGTCCTGGCTATCCCTCGGATCGACTGCCCTGCGACTATGCCGCGGGAGATCTCTTCGCGTTCAGCCGACCTCAATGCCAACCGTGATCGCTTCCTCGACACTGGGCGGATACCACCGCTCGGCCTCAAGTGGTTATAAATCGACGACGACCTCTTACCTAATGCTCTTGCAATCGCGTTCAGTGACTCACCACGTTGATAGCGATCCCACAGTTCTTGTCGTTGTGCGTTTGTAAAGCCGTAGCCAATTTCCCTGCCCATATAAACACCTCATCTTTTGCCTTTAAGATAAAGTGTTGCGATGATCATCTGAAATCACCAACCAATGCGGCCAAGGGTGCATCGGTAGCTGCAAAAACATTAGCAATGACGGCCATTGACTTCTTACTGGATGAGGACCTGCGTAAAAGAGCGAAGGCCGAGTTTGATGAGAAGATGAAAGATCATCCTTACGTTTCACCTATTCCCAAGGGACAGAAGCCGATTTTGCCGGAAAATTAATCTGTCTGCAGCTCGTCAGGACGTCATAAGGATAGGATTTTCTATCGCGTCATTGAGACCTGGAGAACAGAAAACGGTCGCTGAATCCTGGTGTCGGGGCCGAACGAGCGGGTAAGCCGTGGACCTGGGTTCGTCGCGGCATGAATTGGTACCTGATCCGGCCGCTTTGCGTGGCGGATTTCCGGGATCTTGGCGATCCGACCATCATCGGGCCACAATGCGACTTTCGATACAAATGATGGGTGTCCCCGATTTATTGCCCAATTTATTGCTATTGTAATTGTGTCGTTCTTAGGTAATTGCCCGCCAGGACCTATTTCAGACGGACGCGTGTCGGAACCGTAGGAACAGTGCAAATCACGCCCCCGCTACCAATCAAAATGGCAGGCCCGCCACGGAGGTCGGCCTTTTTGTTGTTCGGTATATGACTGCGGTCAGCTACGATGCCTCGTTTCGACGAATCCAATCGCGTAGTACAGTAGCACCACTCAGTCGATGGAGTAGAGCAATGGAACTCGATCAAAGTAAGCTTGGTTTTTTCAGCGACCGGGACTGGCGAATATGGCTCGGCATGGTGATCTCATTACTGTGGATGGCCGCCGGGGTTTGGTATGTCGGAAGTATCCATAGTACGGACCCGTCGCAGACTAATTCTCTGGACGCGGTCGGTAGCTTCCTGGAAGGTGTATTCGCTCCGTTGGCTTTCCTCTGGCTAATTCTCGGTATGTTCATTCAGCAACAAGAGCTGACAAAAAATACGGAGGCGATCCGGCGCACGGCCGAACAATCGGAAAAACAAACCTTGGCGATCGCAGCGACAGAGATGAATGCCCGGCAAGAATCTTTCTTTAAGATCGCCGAAGGCGTTAAGCATCAGCTGGGAGGCATCTCTGGGTTACTTTTTGTATCGAGTCTGGGGCAAACCGGCAGCGGTCGTATAAGCCGCAAGCAGTCAGCGAAATTATTCGCGAGAGCCGCAGGTGGCGACTCGGGCGTTTTCGCACGCCGCTTTCTCAGCGAGGACTTTGCGGAGGAGGGCGGTTTCGCAGAATTATTTTTTGGGACCGAGATTCGTAAACGTCATACGCGTAACTTTTGTCATTCGTTTGATAGGCTCTTACGTCTCGCCCGCAATTGCGATGTTGATGGCATTATCGAAGATACATTGAGCCAAACCGCACTTGGCCTTTTGCATCAGCGCATGCGAGAGCACCTGCCAAACGATGCATAGCAAATGCTTATGCCCTCGAGTAGCCTCGGGCAAACGCGGCCAGTACGCCACTCGCCGCTATTTCACGCGGAGACGAATACGTATTGTCGGTACAGCACACTCCGAGGCAGGCGTAGCCGGCCACCGTTGCGGTTGACCTCTCGGCTTAGCGTGAACGGCGTCGTCGCGGCGGTCGTATGCCGCCTGTCCTCGAGAGAATGCCCTGAATCGCCGAATGATGACGACCAAAAAGGCGTGCGATTGAGTGAAGCGACTCGCCTTGCTGCCAACGATCCCACATCAACGTTTTGTCTTTTTCGGTGTAATAAATCCTCGGTCGCTGCTTCATTTTCAACATCCTCCTCTCTAGTTTCAGAGATTAGGTGTTGCATCGACCGGTTGATATCGCAGTGAAAGCGGTCGTTAAGAATGGATTCTGCGGCTGTAGGAGCCCTCTTATAAATAGAGCAAAGCCGCTACACGTCGGTTTTCACTGATCAGAACATTAAACGTGCGCGCGGCGGCCGGCGTGTCCATCACTTCGAGGCCGACACCACGGCGGGCCAGCGCAAACACGAGATCCCTTGGCGGCAGGATGTACTTGTTGCCGGTGCCCAGGACGATCAACTCGGGACCTGTCTCGAGCAGCAACGCCAAATCGCTTTCGACTAACGCCTCCATGGGCCTGTGAATCCAGCCATCGAGGATACCGTCGTTCGTCAACGCTATCGTATGCGTCCAGCTCTGGTCGCCGATACGGATTTCCTGGTCCGACACGCTGCGAATGGTCACGGCTGTCGATGATTCAAGTGTGAATTTCAATTCCTGTTTCCGTTACCATCAGCGTCACCACGCATCATACAAAGCTCGTGTCGATCTGCAATCGTTGTGACGAAAACCCATGATAAATCTACCGCGATCGTCGTTTTGCCCGCGGTTCGTGGCGGGCGCCTGCAAGATGCCAAATTACGCGCCTGGTTATCGCGATCCACGTTGCGGATAACGCCGCAACCCAGGGAGATACTCGAATGTGTGGTCAGCGCGATCAATTTACCGTATCCGGTCGACGGACTGGCCGCCTTGCGATTGTGGGGACAAACCAGTGATCAGCCGACTGTGTGGATCGCTGCGGCGGACCCGATCTATCTCGAACCGCGTCTTGATTATATTTGTCTGCACGCGTTGGGCGGTCACGATGTACCAGCGTCGCATCTGCGAACATTATTCGACCATTTGCAGCAATCACTGACGGATGCCAGCCGGTTTGGATTTATTCAATTAGGTTCATATGGCTATTTGCGCTCCAATGAGCCGATGGCGACAGCTCTTTCATCCGCCAATGTGGTCGATCAGCAGTCGCCGAACGATTTCATGCCGTCAGGCACTGAGGCGGCTGACTACCGTCGGCTGATTGGCGAAGTCGAAATGTCACTGCACGATCATGACGTCAACCTGAAGCGCGAGGCGGAAGGACGGCACCCGATCAACTCCTTATGGCTGTGGGGTGGTGGTTTCGCCCCGCAGCGGCAAGCGGAGCCGTGTCCGCCGTTATTTGCGGACGATCCGATGACGAAAGGCTATTGGCACAGCATAACCGGTGTTGTCGATTCATGGCCCGGCTCGATCGCGGCCTGCCTGGACGCATCCGATGCCGGCTTTGTGGCGGTGCCTGCATTCGATGCTGACGATGTCGAGGCCCTGCAAGAGTGCTTGCGCGAGTTGCGCGAAGCGTTGCATGCGCGACGCCTGAGTCGACTCGTGTTGTTTTTCCGTGACGGCGTTGAGGCAGACGTTTTGCGGACGCACGCCTGGCGATTCTGGCGCCGCGCTGCGCCGGTCCTGAATTGATGGCTTTGCACGCTACACGACCGATCGTTACGCGAACGGCGCCAGAGCCAGCCGTCATGTCCGAGTTGTCCAGTCTGGATCCCGTGCTTGCGCGACTGTATGCCACGCGCGGTGTAACAACGGTGGCACAGCTCGACTACGGTCTTGCGCGACTCGCGCCAGTCAGCCTGCTCGACAACATCGACGCCGGCGTCGAGTTGTTGCTGAGCAAACGCGATCAGCGAATCATTGTCATCGGCGATTTCGATGTCGATGGTGCCACCAGCACGGCGCTCATGTTGCGTTGTCTGCGGGCCTATGGTTTCGCGGATGTCGGCTACCTGGTTCCAAATCGATTCGAATATGGCTATGGACTGACGCCCGAAATCGTACGCGTGGCTGCGGGTCGCGAACCCGCACTGATTGTAACGGTCGACAATGGCGTTTCGAGTGTCGCGGGTGTGCGCGATGCACAGGCGCATGGTATCCCGGTACTCGTAACGGATCACCACCTGCCTGGCGCGGAATTGCCGGCTGCCGAGGTGATTGTCAATCCCAATCTTGCCGGCAGCAAATTTCCGAGTCGCAATCTTGCAGGCGTCGGTGTCGCTTTTTACCTGATGGCGGCACTGGGTCGCGCACTGGAGCAAGGTGGGCAGCAAGGTGCCGCGAAGATTCCTGCGCGCTATCTCGATCTCGTCGCGTTGGGCACTGTCGCCGACGTTGTGCCGCTTGATCACAATAACCGCATCCTCGTCCAGCAGGGTCTTAGTCGCATACGAAAAGGCATGGCGGTCGCCGGGATTCGCGCGCTGCTGACGCAATCGGGGCGGCAACTGACACAGACAGTCAGCACCGACCTTGGCTTCGTCGCCGGGCCACGTATTAATGCCGCCGGCAGACTTGATGACATGTCGGTGGGAATCGAGTGCCTGCTGACTGATGACGACGCATCGGCGCAGCAGTACGCGCGCCAGCTCGATAAGATCAACAAGGAGCGTCGCAATATCGAAGCGACGATGCGCGAGCAGGCGTTCGCTTACGTCGAATCGATTGATGCAAAAAAGTGGCCGTCTTGCGTTTGCGTTTACGAACAATCCTGGCATCAGGGTGTGGTTGGCCTCATTGCGTCCCGGGTCCGGGAACGGTGTCACCGACCCGTCATTGCCTTTGCTCGCGAAACCGAAGGCCTGTTAAAAGGATCCGCTCGATCGATCCCGGGCGTGCATGTACGGGATTTGCTGGAAGCAGTCTCGAGCATGCATCCCGATCTGATCGTCCGCTTCGGCGGTCACGCGATGGCAGCAGGGCTGACGATTGCCGAAGAGCACTACCAGGACTTCACGACGGCAGTTTCCGACCAGCTCGAGCGCCTGTATCCCGAGGCCGACTTCAGTGGTGCGATTGTCAGCGATGGGGTTCTGCCCGAATCGGCGTTTTGCCTGCAGTTTGCGAAATCGTTGCGCGAGGCCGGACCGTGGGGATCGGGATTTCCCGAACCTCTGTGGAATGGTGACTTTACGATTCTTGAACAGCGCACCGTTGGCGAGAATCATCTCAAGCTGCGAGTCCGTCGCGCCGATGGCGGCGCTGCCATCGATGCAATTGCGTTCAACCAGGCTGGCCCGTCGTATCGTGGCGTCGTGCAGCTCGCCTACAAATTGGACGTCAACGAGTATCGCGGTGTCGAAACGCCACAATTGGTCGTCGAACAAATATCCGCATTGCAAAACGCGACTGCATGATAAGATCGCGCGTCGTCCGCGCCTGATGTAGCAGAAAGAACCATGGAAACGAGTTCCATCAAACAGTTGATCGTCGATCTCACCGAACGCACAATCGCGTTGAGGGGGTATCTTTGACTATGATGGCGAAGCGGAACGCCTGACCGAAGTTCAGCGCGAGCTCGAACAGCCCGACGTCTGGGATAAGCCTGAACGTGCGCAGGCGTTGGGTCGGGAACGTGCGCAGCTCGATCTGGTTGTCAGCGTTATCGACCATTTGACGTCAGGACTCGACGATGCCGGGCAGCTGTTGACCCTGGCTATCGATGAAGACGATGCCGACACGGTCGCCGAAGTCGCCGCCGATCTCAAGGACCTCGAACAGCAACTTGCCGGCCTGGAATTTCGCCGCATGTTTTCCGGAGAGATGGACATCAATAATGCCTACCTCGATATTCAATCGGGTGCCGGTGGTACCGAGGCACAGGACTGGGCCGAGATGATCTTGCGCATGTACCTGCGCTGGGCTGAAGCACACGGCTTCAAAACAGACGTGATCGAGGCGTCGGCGGGTGAAGTTGCCGGTATCAAAAGCGCGACCGTACACGTGGTCGGCGAGTACGCCTATGGTTGGCTGCGAACCGAGACCGGCGTGCACCGGCTCGTGCGAAAGTCGCCCTTTGATGCAGGCAATCGCAGACACACGTCTTTCGCTTCCGTATTTGTCGCGCCCGAAGTCGACGACGACATCGACATTGAATTGAATCCATCCGACCTGCGAATCGATGTGTACCGCGCCAGCGGCGCGGGTGGCCAGCATGTCAACCGAACCGAGTCGGCCGTGCGCATCACGCATCTGCCAACCAATATTGTTGTGCAGTGCCAGAACGACCGCTCGCAGCACAAGAACAAAGCGAGTGCAATGAGCCAGCTCAAGGCGAAGCTGTATGAATTTGAAATGCAGAAACGTCGCGCCGAAGCATCGATTGTAGAGGCGAACAAGGCGGATGTCGGTTGGGGTAGTCAGATTCGCTCTTACGTTCTCGATCAGAGTCGCATCAAGGATTTGCGTACCGGCGTCGAAACCGGTAACACTCAGGCTGTGCTCGACGGTGACCTCGACGAGTTCATCGAGGCCAGTCTTAAACAAGGGCTCTAATGGCAGACGACAGTAGGCTCATCGCCGAACGACGGCGCAAGCTCGACGCCATGCGCGAGCATGGCAATGCGTTTCCCAATGATTTTCGTCGCAATTCCCTGGCAGAAGAGTTGCACAAGACCTACGAAGCCCAGGACGATGAGACTTTACGGGAGGCACATATAAAGGTTGCCGTCGCAGGGCGCATGATGGTCAAGCGCGTCATGGGCAAGGCGAGCTTCATCAAATTGCAGGATCGTTCGGGTCAGATTCAAGTGCGACTCGAGCGCGATCGGCTGGTTGAGGGTTGCTACCAGGCCTTCAAGAAATGGGATGTTGGCGACATCGTCGCAGCGACAGGCACGCTGTTTCGGACCAAGACCGGCGAGCTGACGGTCAGGGCGGACGAGCTGCGCTTGCTGACGAAGTCATTGCGCCCGTTACCCGAGAAATTCCACGGTCTTGCAGACCAGGAAACACGATATCGGCAACGTTACGTCGACCTGATCATGAACGAGGGCAGCCGCAACGTATTCCGCACGCGATCGGCCATCGTCGCCTATATTCGCGCATTCCTCGATGCGCAGGATTATCTTGAAGTCGAAACACCGATGATGCAGACGACGCCAGGCGGTGCGATCGCGCGCCCGTTCACAACGCATCACAATGCGCTCGATATGACCTTGTATTTGCGAATCGCTCCCGAATTGAATCTCAAGCGGCTCATTGTCGGTGGCTATGAGCGCGTCTACGAAATCAATCGAAGTTTCCGCAATGAAGGTGTGTCTACGCAGCATAATCCCGAGTTCACGATGCTGGAACTCTACCGGGCCTATGCCGATTACGAAGACCTGATCGACATGGTTGAGGCGCTGCTGCTCGGCATGGCGCAGTCAGTACTCGGCGACGCGACCGTTCAATATCAGGGCGAAGAGTTCGACTTTTCGCAGCGGTTTGCGCGGATGACGATTGCCGAAGTGATTGCGAAGTTCAATCCTGATATCGATACAGCGAAATTGCGAGATCGGGACTATCTGGTCGGCATTTGCGACAAGCTGGGTATCACGATCAAGGACAATTACGGTCCCGGCAAACTGCAAATCGAAATTTTCGAGAAGACTGGCGAGCAGCATCTGCGCCAGCCAACCTTCATTACGCAGTATCCGATCGAGGTCTCACCATTGTCGCGACGCAATGACGAGGATTCGTTTCTGGCAGACCGATTCGAATTCTTTATCGCCGGACGCGAAATTGCCAACGGTTTTTCAGAGCTTAATGATCCCGAGGACCAGGCCGAGCGATTCCGGGCTCAGGCGGCAAGTCGCGATGCCGGCAATGACGAGGCAATGGCCTACGATCATGATTATGTGCGCGCGCTGGAGTACGGCATGCCGCCGACTGCCGGCATCGGCATCGGTATCGACCGACTCGTCATGTTGTTTACAAACTCCGCGTCGATTCGCGATGTATTGCTGTTCCCGCACATGCGACCCGAAGTCTTCGACTAGTCCACGCCGTTAGCCCCACACGGCGGGCTCCTACAGGCGGGCGCCTACAGATAGTCCAGGGGTACGTGCGTCAATGCGACCGGACCCACCGACAGTGCTTCCTCCGCTTTGTCGACGGGCACGACGGCGAGCAGGTCGTTGCCGATGGCATTGACGACTTCGCCGACCGAACGCCCGTCATGTGAGACTTTGTCGCCCGGAGCAACCGGTTCTGCCGATTCGAATCGCAGGCAGCGGCGTTTGGTCGCGCCGCGATAGTGTGTTCGCGCGACGACTTCCTGGCCTGTATAACAACCCTTATCGAAATTGATGGCGCCGAGAAGATCCAGGTTCAGCATGTGCGGCGTGAATTTTTCGGACTGATCGCGCCAGATTTCGGCGATCCCGGACCGCAATCTGTTGCGCAGCCAGTCATCGACTGTGGTTTCGATGCCAAGTTGGTCAACAGTCACTTCGTGTATTTCAAATTCCAGCTTTGCCCGAAACCGGAACATTGTCAGGCGTCGCACGACCTCGTCGGCGAGCTCGGTCGGCAATGTCAGCGTATATCCGTTGTCGGCTGCGGCCACGGTCATCAGGCATATGACGCGGCCCTTTGGATTACACCAGGCCGTTTTCATCTGCTCATCGCCAGCCAGAGTTGCGATATCGGCAGTCAATTGACCTTGCAGAAACTCAAAGGCATCGTCGCCGCATGCGACTATGGCGGAGTAAGGTGCTTCTTTCATCTCGAATCGACTTTATTTATGTAGCTGATGTGATCGGTCCCTAATGCAGGCCGATGCCGTGTCTGGCATAATTTCGCCATGACCAGCAAGGATACAGACAATAGGGCCGATTTCCGCGATGCCAACCCCGATAAGGCGTCAGATGAGTAATTCGGACAGGCCACTATCGCCGCACATCTCGATCTACCGCTGGCCGATCACGATGACACTGTCAATCCTGCATCGGGCAACCGGTGTGGCGATGTCCATCGGTCTGATTGTACTGGCTGCCTGGCTGGCCTATGCCGCGGCTGGCGAGGCTGACTACGCACGGTTCATAGACCTGATGTCGACCTTGATTGGCCGCCTGTTGCTGATTGGCTGGAGTTACGCGTTCGCCTTTCATCTGGCGAATGGAGTTCGTCATCTCTTCTGGGATACTGGCCGCGGCTTTGAGATGCATCAGGCCAATGCTTCCGCCTGGTTCGTACTTGCCGCCTCGGTCGTGATGACGGCTGGTTTCTGGATGGTCCTGGCATGAGCCTGCGCACGCCGATGGCCAGTGTTTTGGGCTTGGGAACGGCAAAGGACGGTACCGCCGACTGGTGGGGGCAGCGCGTCTCGGCTGTGGCGCTGATCTTGCTCGGGCTGTGGTTCGCCGTATCAATTGCCAATCTGGGCAACCTTGAGCACGCGAGTGCGGTCGGCTTTATCGCTAAGCCCCTCAACACCGTGTTGTTGTCGCTGTTTTGCGTGACCCTTGCTTATCACTCCTGTCTGGGCGTGCAAGTGGTTGTTGAGGATTACGTGCACGAGTCATGGATCAAGGTCACGTCGCTTATGGCATCTCGATTCGCTCATGTTTTCGTGGCGATCGTCTCGATTTACGCAATTCTAAAGATCGGACTGGGCGCATGAGTGACTACGACTTCATCGAGCATAGCTATGACGTCGTCGTCATTGGTGCCGGAGGCGCGGGATTGCGAGCAACTCTGGGTTTGGCACAGAGCGGATTCCAGACGGCCTGTGTGACCAAGGTATTTCCAACGCGCAGTCACACCGTTGCCGCACAAGGTGGCATTAGTGCAGCACTTGGCAACATGGGCGAAGATGACTGGCGCTGGCACATGTACGACACGATCAAGGGATCCGACTGGCTCGGCGATCAGGACGCGATCGAATACATGTGCAAAGGGGCAGCGGACGCCGTGATCGAACTTGAGCACTATGGCGTGCCGTTTTCCAGGACCGACGACGGCCGAATTTATCAACGGCCATTTGGCGGCATGACCACGAATTTCGGCGAAGGCACGGCGCAGCGAACCTGTGCTGCTGCTGACCGAACTGGTCATGCGATGTTGCACGCGTTGTATCAGCAGTCGTTGAAACATGATGCCGAATTCTTCATCGAGTATTTTGCGATCGACCTGATAATGGAGAATGGTGCCTGCCGCGGTGTTGTCGCGATTGATCTTGCGACAGGTCGCCTGCATCGGTATCGGTCACACCAGGTCATTCTCGCCACCGGCGGCTATGGACGAGCCTATTTTTCCTGCACCTCGGCACATACCTGTACCGGAGACGGCAACGGCATGGTGCTTCGCGCCGGACTGCCTCTGCAGGACATGGAATTCGTGCAGTTCCACCCGACTGGTATTTACGGTGCCGGAATGTTGATTACCGAGGGCGTGCGGGGCGAGGGTGGCTTTCTGACAAATTCCGAAGGCGAGCGATTTATGGAACGCTATGCGCCGAATGCCAAGGATCTCGCGTCGCGCGACGTCGTTAGCCGTTCGATGACGATTGAGATTCGCGAGGGCCGCGGCGTCGGCGAGCACCGCGATCATATTTACTTGCATCTCGAGCACCTGGGGGCGGATGTGATCGAAGAGCAATTGCCCGGCATTGCCGAGTCGGCGCGTATTTTCGCCGGCGTCGATGTGACCCGGAACCCGGTGCCCGTGTTGCCGACCGTGCATTACAACATGGGTGGCATTCCGGCGAATTACAAAGGCGAGGTTGTTACGCTCGTCGACGGCGACGCCGAATCCGTTGTGCCGGGCCTGATGGCTATCGGCGAAGCGGCGTGCGTGTCCGTGCATGGCGCCAATCGCCTCGGATCGAACTCATTGCTGGACCTGGTCGTCTTCGGCCGTGCGGCGGCGCAGCATTGTGCCGACACCATGACGCCGGGTGCGCGGCATCGGCCGCTGGGGCGCGACGCCGGTCAGAACAGCGTGCAGCACATCGACAAGCTCAGAAATGCCGATGGCAGTCGCCCAACTGCCGAGATTCGACTGGAGATGCAGAAAATCATGCAAAATCATGCGGCGGTATTCCGCACCGGTGACTCTTTGGATGAAGGTGTCGAGCTTCTCGTGCAGACCGCTGCTTCACTGGATGACCTGCGTATCTCGGATCGTTCGCTAATCTGGAATACCGACCTGATCGAGACCATGGAACTCGAAAACCTGATGCTGAACGCGACCGCGACGATTCAGTCGGCCGCGAACCGGCTCGAAAGTCGTGGCGCGCATGCACGTGAAGATTACCCGGACCGGGACGATGAGAACTGGATGAAACACACGCTCGCATGGTTGGATGAGAGTGGCCGGGTGTCGTTCGACTATCGCCCTGTGCACCAGGAAACAATGACCGATGAGGTCGAAGCCGTACCACCGAAAGCGCGCGTGTACTAGCCTGGACTATTCATGAATACGCTCGCGCCCTTGTTGACCATCAGGAGCACAGACCTTGGCCGAATTTAGATTGCCGCAGAATTCCAGGATCCGGAAAGGCAAGCATTTCGCTGCTGCGAATGGCTCCAAAAACGTGCGCTGTTTCGCCGTGTATCGCTACGATCCCGACAGTGACGAGAATCCACGCGTCGACACTTACGACGTTGACATGGACACCTGCGGTCCGATGGTCCTGGACGCCTTGATCAAGATCAAGAATGAAATCGACTCGACGTTGACGTTCCGCCGTTCGTGCCGGGAAGGCATTTGCGGTTCCTGTTCAATGAACATTGACGGTGGCAATACGCTGGCGTGCACGCTGTCGATTGATGACGTGAAAGGCAAAATCAGGGTCTACCCATTGCCCCACATGCCCGTGATCAAGGATCTGGTTCCCGACATGACCAATTTTTATGCGCAATATGCGTCGATCAAGCCGTGGCTGCAGTCGCGCACACCGCCGCCGCCGAATCACGAGCGCTTGCAGAGCAAGGAGGATCAGGAACGTATCGACGAACCAGCGGCCTGTATTCTCTGTGCCTGTTGTTCGACGGCTTGCCCGAGCTACTGGTGGAACAGCGATCGTTTCCTGGGTCCGGCTGTCTTGCTCGCCGCCTACCGTTGGCTTGTCGACAGCCGCGATGAGGCGACCGGTGAGCGCCTCGACGAGCTCGAGGATCCGTTCCGATTGTACCGTTGCCATACGATCATGAACTGCACACAGACTTGCCCGAAGGGACTGAACCCGGCGCGGGCCATTGCGGAAACCAAGAAAATGCTTGCGGCGCGGCGGCATTGATAGCAAGGTCTGGCAGGAGCGCCCGATGGGCGCGATAACGGTGGTGTTAAGTAAACTCAGGTGGCAGTGTCGGTCGCATGAGCGAACCAATGTCAGGATCTAAACTCAGGTGGCAGTGTCGACGTGGCATGCGCGAGCTTGACGAGCTGTTGCTGGGCTATCTCGAACATTACTATGAGCAGGCCGGGGACACCGAAAAAGTGGCGTTTCGGTCGCTTTTGGCACTATCGGATCCGGAGCTTGTAGGTTACCTGTTGCACAAGCAAACACCTGCCGCGGATTTTGACCTTGTCATCGAGCACATACTCGACAGAACTGATGCCTGAACCATTATTGCGAGGGATCGTCTTATGCAGCGGATGCGTAATGACAATTCTCGGACTTGTGACGATCCTGACAATGCAAGCGGATCCTATGATGCAATTGCCTGGATGCGTCCTCTGGCTGCTATTCAGTGGCCGGGAATTGGTCGCGATTGCCAGCGGTTATCAGCGCATCAGACGCATCCGCCTCTACAGCAATGGCGACGTTGAGCTGGGTAATGACAACGGCGACTGGCAGTCCGCGAGACTTGCAAATGGCAGCGTGGTATTGGACGGATTCGCCTGGCTTCGATTTGAGGCCTGTGACGGGCGCAGATCTGTCGAGCTATTGCGTGGCACATCGAGGAAAAATGAGGAGTGGCGGCGCTTACAGGTGATCTGGCGGCACTTGGGGGCCGCCGTGGGAAGCTGATAACATGCCCCGGCTGCGGTGCTGGCTAAAGCAGGCATCGGCACGCAGCAAATGGATGGGCGAACTGTGTCACGAAATGCGAATATTTAACGCTTCAACCGGAGAACTTTCGGCAGTCCTGCGGGTCTATCCGGGAGTCGAGCGGCTGTACCTCGATGACAGCGAGACACAACCGCATGTCGAATGAATCGACCGACAAGGAACTGGTCAAGCGGGTACAAAAAGGTGACAAAGGCGCGTTTGACCTGCTTGTGCTCAAGTATGAGCACAAGATAGTCAAACTGGTGATGCGATATGTGCACGATCCCGATCAGGCATTGGATATCAGCCAGGAGGCCTTCATCAAGGCTTACCGGGCGTTGCCTCGATTTCGCGGTGAAAGTGCGTTTTACACATGGCTTTACCGAATTGCTGTGAATACCGCAAAAAATTATCTTGCGGCACAGCGCCGACGGCCAGCGGATGTTGAGCTGGACTTGCAGGACCCGGAACAATACGGGTTGCACGCCAAGCTCAGGGAGACGGATACCCCGGAGGGGTTGTTGCTGGGGCAGGAGTTACAAGAAACGCTGGAGCGCGCCATTGCGGCGTTGCCGGAAGATCTGCGCACAGCGATTATCTTGCGTGAGTTGGATAACATGAGCTATGAAGAGATTGCAGAGACGATGGACTGTCCGGTTGGAACTGTGAGGTCAAGGATCTTCAGAGCTCGTGATGCGATCGGTAAGAAAGTTGGAACTTTAATTCGATAACTGGACTGGAACATATGAACGATGGAATAAAAATGCAGATTTCGGCATTTGTAGATGGCGAATTGCCGGATAACGAAGCCGAATTGCTGTTGCGAAGGTTAAGCCAGGATCCGGATCTCCGGCAGCAAGCGGCTGAGTTTCTGGCCATAGGCCACGCGTTGCGCGGCCAGCGCAGCATTCCGGGCGCGGACGCGCTCCGCAAGCGGATCGCAGCGGCCATTGATGACGACTCGCTGGATGAAGATTTCGACACCATCGAGCCGCCGCCCAAACGTTATGTGCGCTCGCTGGCTGGTTTCACAATTGCGGCGAGTGTTGCGTTGGCGGCGATTCTTGGACTGCAGCAATTTGCCGTAGTGCCCGATCTGAACAACTCATTGGCGACCGATGCGTTGGCGGACAGTGTCGCCGAAGAGGCATACACCGTACCTGGGCAGCCGAATGACCAAATTCTCGATTACTACTCGCGACACAGCGCGACGATATTCGATTCTGGCGCCAGTAACATCAACGCGCGACTTGCCACGTTCCGGCTGCGTGACGTTGAGATAGTTGCGGTCGTTGAGACTGCAGAGGCAGAAGACGCCGCCGACGACACGGATGTCGACTCAAGTACACCGCCGGAGCGGCCGTCTCCCTGACCCGGATATTTCATGAATGGTTCGGGCTAACCTCATGAAGATCCGCCGGCGATTTCTGATCGCGACCGCCAGTGTTGTGTGCAGCGGCCTCGCCATTGTCGCGCCTGTTGCGCTGGCGCAGGACATGAGTCCCAGCGACTGGTTGAGAAAAATGGCCAGTGCCGTACAGACAACCAACTACGAAGGCACGGTTATCCGCATACAAAATGGTACCGCCGAAGCGTTAAAAGTCGTGCATATCGTGTCTGACGGCGTGGTTCGCGAGAAAGTGGTTGTTCAAGACGGCAACGGACTCGAAATCATCCGCAATGGCAACGAAGTGCATTGCATACTGCCGGACAAGAAATCGGTTCTGGTCGGAGAGTGGAACGATCAAAGCACGCTGTTCTCGACCTTGCCATCGAGCGATATTCGTTTCGGTGCCGAATATGACGTATCCATTGTGCGCAAAGATCGCGTCGCGGGGCGTAAGGCCGTGATGCTTGCGATTCGCCCGCATGACAGCTTCCGCTACGGCCACCGTATCTGGCTCGATATCAAAACCGGCTTTCCTCTGCAAACGAAGCTAATCGATGCCAACGGCGAGCCTATCGTGCAGGTCAAGTTCGCCGATATCAGCATCGGCCAGGACATTTCCCTCGCTGCGCTGGCACCGTCTTACGATACTGACGACTTTCGCTGGTACGACCAGCCAGAACGTGATGTTATCCGTGCTGTCGAAACCGATTGGAGCTGCAGCAATTTGCCACCCGGATTCCGCGTCATTTCGACCCAGGAATCAACGTTTCCTGGCGCCGCAGAGCTCGTGACGCATATTCTGTACAGCGACGGTCTGGCGAGCGTATCGATTTTCATTACGCCAGACACGGGCAAGAAAATTGCGGAGCGATCACGCGTCGGTGCGTCGAGTTCATTCAGTATCGTAATCGAGGACCACGTTGTCACGGCTGTGGGCGAAGTGCCGGCGACAACTGTCGAGCAATTCGCGAGATCCATGCAGTCAAACTAACCGGGCCGCAATACGCGTCTGACAATGACGCGCCCGAACTGCTATATATTCGTCGATGGACAACCCCAAAGGCAAAATTCAAGCGTTCGTAAGCGACGAGCACGGCACCCGGGCTATCGTCAGTATTGACGTCGTTGCGGTGTGCCCGAGATGTGCGGCCGGGAAAGGCTGCGGCGCAGGCCTGCTGGTCAGTGATGATCGTATTCGACAGGTTGAGGCATCAATGCACCCGGATATGGATCTTGCCGAAGGGGATCTGGTGGAAATCGCGTTGGCGCCGAATAACCTGCTGCGAGCGGCGCTGATTGTCTATGGTCTGCCATTGTTGGGCGCCGTCGTAGCGGCGACGCTGGCTTATACCTGGACATTGGGTGACGCAAGTGCGGCCGGGGCCGCTTTGCTTGGCCTCACGGTCGGTATTGTGCTTGGACGCTGGCGTCTGCGACAGGAAGCCTGCCTCAGGCACTTCGTGCCGAGCATCGAAAAAAGACTGGGCGAGGGCATCTGATTGCCTGCTTTAACAGTCTATAGCCGCCAGGGCTGCCATTTGTGCGAGCAGCTGATCGAAGCATTGCTGCCGCTGGTGCGTGACCAGCTCGACATCGAGGTCATTGACGTGGATAGCCGCGATGATTGGCGTCGAAAGTACGATTCCCGGGTTCCGGTCATCGAATTTGATGGTCGGCTCGTCTGCGAATTCAGCCTGGATCGTGACGCCATCATGCAAATCATCGCCGAACTGGGCGATTCTGTCTCACAGCCACATGATAGTTGCGGTCCAGCAAGGTGAAATCGGTATACTTCGCGGCGGCTCGTACGCCGGCAAGATGCTGGTTGGCCATTACTTCCTGACATGAACCGAATCCGCAATTTCTCCATCATCGCGCACATCGACCACGGCAAGTCGACACTGGCTGATCGGTTTATTCAGCACTGTGGTGGCCTGTCGGATCGGGAGATGGCGGATCAGGTGCTTGATACGATGGATATCGAGCGAGAACGCGGCATCACGATCAAGGCTCAGAGTGTCTCGCTCAACTTCGTAGCAGCCGATGGAGAGAACTATGAACTCAACTTTATCGATACACCCGGCCATGTCGATTTTTCCTACGAAGTATCACGTTCCCTGGCAGCCTGCGAAGGTGCGCTGCTCGTTGTGGATGCCGCTCAGGGCGTCGAAGCGCAAAGTGTCGCCAACTGCACAACCGCTATCGATCAAGGGCTGGAGGTACTGCCGGTAATCAACAAGATCGATCTGCCCGCGGCGGATCCCGATCGGGTTAAGGCTGAGATCGAGGACATCATCGGCATCGAGGCCCAGGATGCCCTCTGCGTGAGTGCGAAGACCGGCGAGGGTGTGCCGGAGCTGCTCGAAATGCTCGTCGAAAGAATTCCACCACCGTCGGGTAACGCAGAAGGCGCATTGCAGGCATTAATTATTGATTCCTGGTTCGATAATTATGTTGGCGTCGTATCCCTGGTCCGCGTTGTCAATGGCAGCCTGCCGAAGCGAAGCAAGATTACTGTCATGTCCACCGGTAAATCCTACATGGCTGATCGCGTCGGTTGCTTCACACCAAAAATGCAGGATCGTGATGAGCTGCGCGCAGGACAGGTCGGTTTTGTTATTGCCGCTATCAAGGATATTTATGGTGCGCCCGTTGGCGACACACTGACGCTAACCCACGAGCCCTGCGATAAACCGCTACCCGGGTTCAAGCAAGTGCAGCCACGCGTATTCGCCGGCATGTTCCCGATTCGCTCTGATGATTACGAAAATTTTCGCGATGCGCTGCAGAAGCTGCGCCTGAATGATGCGGCATTGCACTTCGAGCCTGAGACATCGGATGCGCTGGGCTTCGGATTCCGTTGCGGCTTTCTTGGCATGCTGCACATGGAGATCGTGCAGGAAAGACTTGAGCGCGAATACAACATCGATCTGATCACGACGGCGCCGACCGTGGTTTTTGAGATTCTCGATAGATCCGGCAACATCACTCATATCGAAAATCCATCAAAGCTGCCGCCGGTAAACGAGATAGCGGAATTGCGCGAACCCATCATTACAGCGAATATACTGGTTCCCGAGAAACATGTCGGTTCGATTATTAAACTCTGTATCGCAAAGCGAGGCGTGCAGAAGCATATTCGCTATCTCGGTAGCCAGGTGTCGCTCGAATACGAAATACCCTTGGGCGAGATCGTGCTCGATTTTTTCGACAGGCTTAAGTCGGTCAGTCGCGGATATGCCTCGTTTGACTATCAATTCGCGCGGTTTGAGCCAGCGGACCTCGTGCGACTGGATATCATTATTAACAAGGAACGAGTGGATGCGCTGTCAATCATTGTCCACCGGGCCATCGCGCCGTCGAAGGGCAGGGATCTTGTCGACAGGATGCGTACGCTGATTCCACGGCAGATGTTCGACGTTGCCATACAGGCGGCGATTGGTGGCAAAGTGATCGCACGCAGCACGGTTAAAGCACTGGGTAAAAATGTGACTGCAAAGTGCTACGGTGGTGATATATCGCGCAAGCGCAAACTGTTGGAAAAACAAAAGGCCGGCAAACGCCGAATGAAACAGGTAGGATCCGTGCAAATTCCGCAAGAGGCATTTCTGGCTGTCTTGCGCGTCGATAAGTGAGTTTGAGTTTTGAGTATTAATCTGGCATTGGTTTTGACCGTACTGACGCTATTCTCCGGCGTCATTGTGGCATTCGACAAGTTTGTGTGGGCGAGGAACCGTGAAGACGGCAGTGGCTCTACTACACGAAGAATAATTGTGGAGTATTCGCGTTCCTTCTTCCCGGTTTTGTTGTTTGTACTTTTTATTCGGTCATTCGTATTCGAACCCTTTCGGATTCCGTCAGGATCAATGATGCCGACGCTATTGCAAGGCGACTTCATCTTTGTCAAGAAATACGCGTATGGTCTCCGGCTTCCCGTGACGGAATTCAAGATCCTTGAAACCGGTGCGCCCGAGCGCGGTGATGTTATTGTTTTCCGTCTGCCGTCCGATCCGAGTATTAACTACATCAAGCGCGTTGTTGGCTTGCCCGGCGACAAGATCGTTTATGAGCGGCATCGGCTGACTATCAACGGCGAGAAAATTGACCTGGAAATACACGCTGACGCGACCCCGCTCGAGCCGAGGTTTGTCGAGCAATTGGGTGACAGGCGACACGATATCCTGATCACGGACGAAACCAATAACTGGAAAGACGGTACCTTTAGTGTTCCGGCCGGACATTTTTTTGTCATGGGTGATAATCGCGATAACAGCAAGGACAGCCGCTTCATTCAGGCTATTCCGGAAACGCACCTCGTGGGAGAAGCGGTGCGTATCTGGATGCATATGGATGGCTTGAGCTGGCCGCGCTGGGAGCGGGTTGGCAGCAAGATTCAATAATGTGGTGCAAGTCACCGAATTGCGCATTAATATTGCGCTAAATTTGGTGTAATCGACAGCCCGAGACGGTGCTCGCGCGACAACGAGGTTCAACAAACGGCATGCTACATATGCAAAACAACATACATCGACACAAGTTGCGGCGCCAGGCCGGTGTGACAACAATCGGCTTCATCATACTCGCGGTTTTCTTCGGCATGTTCGCGTTCGCTGCACTGCGCCTGACGCCCGTGTATCTGAACTACATGAAAATCATCGGTGTCGTGAACGGCGTATTTGAGGAATTTGACGGACAAAATGCAACTCGGGCCATTGTTCGTCGATCGATCTCACGACGGTTCGATATCGACAGCGTCAGCGTAATTTCCGCACGTGACGTGAAAGTCACTGCGGTCGATGGCGGTCTTGAGGTAGCGGCTGTCTACGATCACCCAGCTCCATTCATTGGTAATATTTCATTCACGGTACATTTCGATAAGACTGTCCTCATACGCCGATAGGGGGAAACTTGAACAAGGCTGAGACCTGGCTCAAGAAAACGCTGGATTATCAGTTTTCGGATATTCGGCTCCTGCAACAGGCGTTGACGCATCGCAGCGTGCCGGGTGATAACAATGAACGTCTCGAATTTCTTGGCGATGCAGTTCTGGATTTCGTCATATCCGAAGTCGTGTTTCGTTCGCACGCGAACGCACCGGAAGGCGATCTGAGCAGGTTGCGCGCGTCTCTCGTGAAAGACACGTCGCTCGCGGAACTTGCGTTGGGCCTTGGGCTTGGCGAGCATTTGATACTGGGCAGTGGCGAACGCAAAACTGGTGGTCATCGGCGTGAGTCGATTCTCGCAGATGCTCTCGAAGCGATATTTGGCGCCGTTTACATGGATGCTGGATTTGATGCGGCTAGATGCGTTGTCGAGCGGGCTTTCGGCGACAGGTTATACGACATGCCTTCCGCTGATGAACTTCGCGATCCGAAGACCCAGCTGCAGGAGTGGTTGCAGGCAAGGGGCCAGGGATTGCCGGAGTATGAGCTTGTCAATGTCACGGGTAAGGCGCATCGTCAGCAATTCGAAGTCCGTTGTTCGATCAATGAGTGTGAGATTAAAACCAGTGGTGGCGGAAAAACCCGACGCAACGCCGAACAGGAATCTGCGCAAAGGATGCTGGCGGAAATCGCCAATGGCACCGTGAAATGACGCAATCGCGTTGCGGATTCGTTGCCGTTGTCGGGCGGCCCAATGTAGGCAAGTCCACCTTGGTTAACGCGATCATGGGTAGCAAGGTCAGCATCGTCACGCACAAGCCACAGACTACCCGCCACCGGATTCTGGCTGTGTACACGATGATGGACACCCAGATCATCTTCGTCGACACACCGGGATTGCATCGCAGGGCTGGCAAGGCGATGAATCGCATGATGAACCGCACGGCCGTCAATGCACTCGTCGACGCGGATCTTGTGCTATTCGTCAGCGATGCGACGCATTGGACCGACGAAGACAACGATGTTCTGCAACGCCTGCGAAAGAATCGTGCGCCGGTTATCGCGCTTCTCAACAAAGTTGATCGAGTGAATCCCAAAGAACAATTACTGGAAACCATTGCGGTGATGGCGGAGCGATACGATTTCGCGGAGATCTTGCCAATATCGGCCCTCAAGCACGACAATCTCGACGCATTGCTGGAGTGTATACCGGCATTCCTGCCCGAATCGCCACCACTGTTTCCTGAAGACATGCTAACGGATCGCAGCGCCGAGTTTCACGCCTCCGAGGTCATCCGCGAAAAGCTGACTATTTTGCTGCATCAGGAACTGCCCTATGGTCTGACCGTGCAGATCGAGCGCTACGACCAGGACGCGCAGCGCATTACAATCAATGCAATCATCTGGGTAGAACGCGATAGCCAGAAAGGCATGGTCGTTGGCAAGGGCGGCAATATTTTGAAGAAAGTTGGTCGATCGGCTCGTATTGAATTGAGCGAACGACTGTCCCAACGCGTGCATCTCGAGCTTTGGGTCAAGGTCAAGGACAACTGGTCCGACAGCGAGAAAGATCTGCATCGTCTCGGCTATGAGTCGCCATAAGCATCAGCGACCCGCTGGTACTACCTTGACGGAGTACTGGCCATGACCACAACGAGGCGAGTCCAGCAGCAGCCCGCATTTATTCTGCATCACCGACCGTTTCGCGATTCCAGCCAGATTCTCGACGTAATTAGTCATGATCACGGCAGACTCGCGCTTGTTGCAAGGGGCAGTCGAGGCGCCAAGTCTCGCCTTCGTGGCGTCTTGCGGCCTTTCATGCCGCTGTCGATGTCGTGGGTGCAACGATCGGATCTTGGCACTTTGACTGGCGCGGAAATTCGTGGCGCACCGATAAGCCTGTCGGGAGACGCTTTGCTCTCTGGTTTCTACGTCAATGAATTGTTGTTGCATCTACTGCACCGCCACGATCCGCAGCCCGGAATATTCGATATTTACGGCCAGACGATTCAGGCACTGGCCGTGACGAAAAATGTGGCTGCATGCCTGCGGCAGTTTGAAATTGAGTTAATGCGACAGGTCGGCTATGCATTGAATCTCAATCACGAGTTCGACTCGCAGGAGGCACTCAAACCGGCGCAAAATTATGAGTACCGATTCGAGCAGGGTCCGGTTCCTGTCAGTCGATCGGACGGGGCGTTGGTTTTTTCAGGGGCTCGGTTGATGGCCATCGGTGAGCTGCGCTTCGATGAGCCCGATGTCCTGCGCGCCGCGAACCGTTTGCTGCGTGAGGTCATTGCCTTTCATCTCGGCGGCAAGGAGCTCAAGAGTCGCAAGGTGCTCGTTGACTTGCATCGCGCTAGAATTCCTGATTCCAAAGGTGAGGTTGTCTAAGTGCCAAATTCGAAACCACTGCTACTTGGGGTCAATATTGACCATGTCGCAACCCTGCGGCAGGCGCGAGGCACGCCATACCCAAGACCCGCGGAAGCGGCCGCTATGGTTGAAAAGGCTGGCGCTGACAGCATTACGGTCCACTTGCGAGAGGATCGTCGGCATATTCAAGATAGCGATCTTATTGCGATAAACGAGATAATGCGCACGCATATGAATCTCGAAATCGCTGTTACCGATGAAATGCTCGGCATCGCCACGGAAATCGCCCCGTCCGATGTCTGCCTCGTTCCCGAGAAGCGGGAAGAGCTCACTACAGAAGGAGGCCTGGACGTCGTTGGTCAAATAGATAAGGTTCGTGAGGCGTGCACGCGGCTGGCCGACGCAGGTATACGCGTGTCGCTGTTCATCGATCCGGATCCGCTGCAGCTTGACGCGGCCGTAGCGGTCGGCGCGCCAGTGGTCGAACTGCATACCGGAAGTTATGCCGATGCCGCAGGTGACGAGCAACGAAGTGAACTCGAACGTGTTCGGACCGCGGCCAAATACGGTCATGATCTCGGACTGACAATCAATGCAGGCCACGGACTTCACTACGGAAATGTAGCGGCAATTGCCGCTATCGATCAGGTAGTTGAACTCAATATTGGTCATGCAATTATTTCGCGCGCAGTCTTTGAAGGACTCGCAATGGCCGTCAGCGAGATGAAACGCCTGATGCTGCAGGCACGCGAAGGGTGAGCCGATCATGATATTTGGCATTGGGACGGACGTCGTTGAACTGTCCCGAATCGAGGCCACCTACGATCGATTCGGCGAGCATTTCGTGCGTCGACTGCTCATGGATGAAGAAATTGAGTTGTTCCGCAAGAGCAAGTGGCCCGCGCGCTTCCTTGCGATGCGTTTTGCCGGTAAGGAAGCAGCGGCAAAAGCGATGGGCACCGGGTTCAGGCACGGCATTTGGTTGCGTGATGTCGGCATCGTCAATAATGACTGGGGTCGACCGCTGATCATCTGGTCCGAGCGTGGTCGAGAAGTCTGTGCGCAACTTGGCATCGGTGCTGGGCATGTCAGCCTGACCGACGATGCTGGTCTCATCATCGCGTTTGCCGTTGTCGAATCCATCTCGACTCCTGCATCGTCATGAATTGCTTTTCGTTTGATATCGAGACAATTCCCGACGTCGAATTCGGGCGTCGCATGTGGGACCTTGCCGATTTGTCTGACGAGGATGTTGCGTCGGCGATGATATTCAGGCAGTTGCAGGCGACGGGCAGCGAATTCCTGCCGTTGCATCAGCACCGCATTGTGGCGATTGCGGTCGCGCTGCGGTCGGGCGAGGATTTTCGCGTCTGGAGCCTTGGTAACGAAGATTCGGACGAGGCCGAACTGTTGCGCCGATTTTTTGACGGCGTGGATCGTTATACGCCTGACCTTATTTCATGGAATGGCGGTGGCTTCGATCTGCCAGTGTTGAATTATCGCGCGCTGAAACACTCGATACAGGCGCCGCGTTACTGGGAAAAAGGCGACTCGGACAGGGAGTTTCGCTACAACAACTACCTGAGCCGATTCCACTGGCGGCACATCGACCTCATGGATGTGCTGGCCGGCTTTCAGCCGCGGGGACGGGCCAGCCTCGAGCAGATGTCGGTACTGCTGGGTTTTCCTGGCAAACTGGGCATGAGCGGCGACAAGGTCTGGGACCGCTATCGTGAGGGTGGACTGCGCGAAATTCGCGATTATTGCGAAACCGACGTACTCAACACCTGGCTCATATTCCTGCGCTTCGAGCTCCTGCGTGGCAACCTGGATCAAACCGGCCTTGAGCGTGAATTTGACCTTGTGCGAAGCACATTGTCAGCAATGGACGCACCGCATTTGAACGAATTCCTTGCGGCCTGGCCCGTCACTGAGTAGCTGGACGTGTCGCGCCGCCGCCGTGAGCCGGAGACGGCCCGTATCGAGTCCGTCACGCACGATGGTCGCGGTATTGCCGCACTCAGTGGCAAGAAAGTCTTCATCGCAGGGGCACTGGCCGGCGAAGAAGTGCGCTTTATTCGCCGCAAGTCGCGACGCAAATTTGACGAAGCAGAACTGCTCGAGGTACTCGATGCTTCGCCCGAGCGCATCGAGGCGCGTTGCGAGGTATTCGGCCGCTGCGGAGGCTGTGCGCTGCAGCATGTGACTGGCGAGCAGCAGCGGCAGATCAAATTTCAAACCCTGCAGGATAATTTGCAGCGCATTGGTCAGGTTGCCCCCGCGCGCTGGCTCGAACCCATTGTCGGGCCCGCCTGGAATTATCGGCGTCGCGCGAGACTTGCCGTTAAAGACGTACATGCCAAGGGCAGGGTACTCGTCGGTTTCCGCGAACGTCATGCGCCGTTCATTACGGATATGCATCGATGCGAAGTTCTCGCCAAGCCTGTCGACGCCATGATGGACCCGCTCAGTAACCTGATCGGACGACTCTCGATCAGTACGCGTCTGCCGCAGATCGAGGTTGCGGTTGCCGACAACGCCGTCGCGTTGGTGTTTCGTGTGCTCGACACACCATCGGTAGCTGATGAGGCGTTGTTGCGGGCATTCGCCGACGAACACGATGTTCGCGTGTACCTGCAAACCGGCGGCCTTGATTCAATCGAATTGTTGCACCCTGAAGAGATCGACGCAGCGCTGTGCTACTCGTTACCGGAGTTCGATATTCGCATCGAGTTTAACCCGGCGGATTTCGTCCAGATCAATAGTGAGGTCAACCAGTGCATGGTAAGCCGTGCCGTCGAGTTGCTGGCGCCCGGTACGGACGATCGAGTACTCGACCTGTATTGCGGTATCGGCAACTTCTCATTGCCACTCGCGCGAAAGGCCGGCGTGGTGTTAGGCGTTGAGCGTGAGTCAACGCTCGTTACGGCGGCGGCTCATAACGCGGGCATAAATGGGCTGAGTAATGTTGCGTTTCGAGTTGCTGACCTCGATCGAATCGATGGCTGCGAGACCTGGCTGCGCGAGGGCTGGGACAGCGTTCTGTTGGACCCGGGACGAACCGGAGCCGCAGCCGTTGTAAAGCACATGCACGTCGTCGGTGCCCGGCGCATCGTGTACGTATCCTGCCACCCGGGCACGCTCGCGCGCGACGCCGGCATGCTCGTGAAGGATCAGGGCTACCGGCTCGAAGCTGCGGGAATCATCGACATGTTCCCCCATACCGCCCATGTTGAGTCGATCGCAGTATTTGAAAAATAATTAAATATCAATTAGATATAGATATTTTCTCGAATTATTATCATGTGTTGGCTTGGTTCACGCTAGTGAGCCGCACTAACCTTGACGGAGTACTAGCTCAGCCCAGTCAGGGATACAACGCATGTCACTTGGTCCTGTGATGCTCGACATAGACGGCGTCTCGCTGAGCCCGGCCGATCGTGATCTGTTGCGCGAGCCGGGCGTTGGCGGTGTGATCCTGTTTACTCGAAACTACGAGTCGCCGGCGCAGATTACGGACCTCGTTGCCGATATTCGAGCACTGCGCAGTCCGGCATTATTGATTGCCGTCGATCACGAAGGTGGCCGTGTGCAGCGTTTTCGTCAGGGATTTAGCACCATTCCGCCGATGCGCAGCATCGGTCACGATTACGATCGCAATCCACAGCAAGCTCTCGACATAGCGCGCAAGACTGGTTGGCTGATTGCATCCGAACTCCGTGCCGCAAATATCGACCTGTGCTTCGCCCCGTGCGTGGATCTTGATTGGCGCATGAGCGAAATTGTCGGCGATCGATCTTTCCATGCGCAACCGGATGCTGTCGGTGAACTTGCGGCAGCATTTTGCCGTGGACTCAATAGCGCAGGCATGGCTGCCGTCGCCAAGCATTTTCCGGGACACGGCGCCGTTGTTGCGGATTCGCATTTGAAATTGCCGGTTGATCGACGCGAATATGGCGCGGTGCTCGACGACATGCGTCCCTTTGAAAAACTCAACAACAATGGTTTGATTGCAGGCGTGATGACCGCGCACATCGTGTACGGCGAGATGGATGCAACGCCGGCAGGATTTTCGTCGTTCTGGATTCAGCGCGAACTGCGTTCGCGCCTGGGGTTTGGCGGCGCCGTATTTTGCGACGATCTGAGTATGAAGGCGACCGTTGAATATGGCTCGATGGACGAACGGGTTTCCCTCGCGATCGCAGCAGGATGCGATATGGTGCTGATTTGCAATGACCGTGCTGCGGCCAGGCAGGCAGTCGAGGCGCAGAATGATTACTCGAATCCGCTGTCGCTGGTCCGTCTTGCGCGATTGCACGGTACGGGTCACATCGTGCGCGACTCCTTACTCGAGAGCGACGAGTGGCAACAGACGAACGCTGATGTGACCAGTTGGAATCAGCGGCCGCAGCTGGAACTGAATGCGTGAAGTCCATTAGTCGAAAAATGCTGGAACAGATCATCGAGTCGTCGGCCGAGCCGCTTGTCATCGTGCGTGTCGATCATCCTGACTGGCCCGTCGTAATGAGCAACCCGGCATTTGACGCGATTGGTGGCAAGGACTCGTGCACGCAACCTTTTGCCGACGTAATTGAGCAGCTTGTTGGCAGAGAACTCGCACTTGAGATCTCGGAGGCGCTGCGGTTACAGGAGGAAACGAGCTTTCCGGTCGAGCTGGGCGGGCGTGAATACTTGCTGGCATTGAAGCCATTGCAGGCGGCGGGCGAATCAACGGCACGATTTTACGTAGCGTACTGGCGCGGCGGCGGCGGAGCGATTGCCGGTAGTGAAGTGCACCACGAGTTGCTCAAGGCGAAGCGACGCATCCGGGATTTGTCACGAGATGATCCCGTCACCGGGCTTCTCAACGACAGGACATTTCGTGAAATTCTCGAGCACGACTGGGCCGTTGCATCGCGTGAAAAGCTCTCGCTGGCCGTGGTCGTGTTCACACTGGACGAATTTGATGCCTATGCCGATGTGTTTGGCCGGCATGCTGCAGATTCCTGCCTGCGCCGGGTGGGCCAGGCTGTGCGTCGCTGTTTACAGCGTGCCAGCGATGTCGTCGGCAGGCTCAACGGTACGCAATTGGTGGTGCTGTCGCATGCGTCAGACGAAGCTGGCGTTCGCGAATTCGCAGGAAAAATTTCGGCGGCTGTAAGGGAGCTCGGCGTGCACCACCCTCGCTCTTCCATATCAAAATTTGTCACCGTGTCGTTTCGTGTGGCGGTTTCGATGCAAGCGAACGATGGTCAGTCGGCACGGGCATTTCTCGACGAACTGCTGGAACCCAGCTCATGAGGATTGCTGAGTTGGATTTTATTGATTCCAGCTGAGTAGCTGCTCGGAGTCGTGCTGCAGGTCTTCCTCGTCCTCTTCTTCCAGGCCTTCCTCGTCCTCTTCTTCTTCATACCGTGTGATCTTGGCAACTACGCCAAATTTTGGATGATCGAAGTAGCGGATGTCGCCGTTCTTGATGATTCTGTTTTCCAGTATGCGGTAGCGAACGAACTCTGCGGGAAGCGGCTCTGCGTCGTCATATCGAAGCCGAAAGTCGCCGAAACTGAAGGCGGGTAAGTCGGCCAACGCGGGTTCATCGTCATCATCGCCAGGCGCATCGAGTGCCAGGTCGACGATGAGATGCAGATAACGGCTGAGGTACAAGGAAAAACTTCCAGCGAGGCCTGGTGGTGGCGCGCCGAAAAACTCTATATCGATGGCTTCCGTTGCTTCAAGCGGTATCGTGGCCTGGGTCCAGCCGACGTGCATAATCGTCTCATACACGTCAAGTTCGTCGAATTTTTCGATGACGTTCTGCAGCGTAAATTCGTCCTCCGTCATCAAGACCGTTAAAAGTCTGGCTGCCTCGGGATCGACCTCTTCAGCTGCTTCATCATCGACGACAGGCTCGGGTTCATCTTCCTCCAGCGCATCGTCTTCGAGGATGTCCTCTGCGTTGTCATCGAGCGCGTCCGCATCGACGCTGAGCGGAATGTCGGCGGGAAATATTTCGGTGCCGACGGAGACGTCTTCAACATAGGCGAAGACGATGATTTCGACCGTATATCGACGAATTTCCGGGACTTCCTCAATGACCTCGTCCTGAGCTGCGGCTGCAGGCAGCAACAGCAGTGATGCGAGGAGCAAATTAATTCGTTGCATGGTCATACTCGTCGATGTGCGGATCTATCCGGCCTTTAGGGAGGTTTCTTTGACTGCGAGTCGCTCTAACAGTTTCTCAACTGCCGCGAATCGAGTGTCAAGGTTACCGAGTTCCCCACGGAACTGTAAACGATGAGAGCCCTGAAGTTTGTACGCGTGGCTGTCATTTTGCACTAATTGCACCAGAGCGACAGGATCGATGTGACTTTGCTGACCGAAGATGAGATAGCCGCCACTGTCGGCCGCATCGATTTTCTCGATACCGAGAGTACTGGCAGACTGCTTGATCGCCGCAATGCGCAGCAGATTCCTGGCGGGATCCGGCAACAGGCCGAAACGATCGATGAGTTCGACTTGTAGTTCACGGAGGTCGTCCGGCGTCAGCGTCGATGAGATACGCTTGTACAATATCAGGCGCAAGTGTACGTCCGGGATATAGGCTTCGGGCAGGAGTGCGGCAACGTGCAGATTTATGTCGACGCCGGCGTTGAGCGGACCGTCGAGGTCAGGTTCCCGGCCTGCCCGCAGCGATTCGACGGCGCGGCCCAGCAGTTCGGTGTACAGCGAAAAGCCGATTTCCTGAATCTGTCCGCTTTGCGTATCACCCAGTAACTCACCAGCACCACGAATTTCGAGGTCGTGTGTCGCCAGCGTAAATCCTGATCCCAGTTCTTCCAGGGAATCGATAGCCTCGAGCCGCTTGATGGCATCCGCTGTCATTGTGGCCCGTGGCGGGACGACGAGGTAGGCGTATGCCCGGTGGTGTGAGCGGCCGACTCGGCCCCGAAGTTGGTGCAATTGCGCCAGACCAAATTGATCGGCGCGATTGATTACGATCGTATTCGCCGTTGCAACATCGATGCCGCTCTCGATGATCGTCGTGCAAACCAGGATGTTGAAGCGCCGGTGATAAAAATCGAGCATGACCTGCTCAAGTTCGCGTTCGGGCATCTTGCCGTGGCCGACGCGGATGGTCGCCTCTGGCACGAGGGCGGCAAGCTTTTGCGCGACCAGGTCGATGTCTTTGACTCGATTATGAATAAAGTACACCTGGCCGCCACGCTTGACTTCGCGCAGGCAGGCTTCGCGAATCAAGACGTCATTCCATTCCGTAACAAAGGTCTTAATGGCCAGACGTTCGGCAGGCGCCGTCGTAATCAGCGACATATCGCGCAGGCCCCCCAATGCCATGTTCAATGTTCTCGGTATCGGCGTTGCCGTCAACGTCAGAACGTCAATCTGGCTTCGCAAAGACTTGATGGTTTCCTTGTCGCGGACACCGAAGCGATGTTCTTCATCGATGATAACGAGGCCGACGTCTTTAAAATCTTTCGTATGTTGTAGAAGTTTGTGTGTGCCAATGACCACATCGACTGTACCGTCACGCATGCCTTCGACGATTATCCTGACTGCTTTGGGTGTCTGGAAACGGGACAGCACTTCGACGCGGACCGGCCAGTCTGCAAAGCGGTCTTTGAAAACTTGCCCGTGTTGCTGGGCGAGCAGTGTGGTTGGGACCAGAATGGCAACCTGTTTGCCGCCGTGTACAGCGGCAAACGTCGCACGCAGTGCGACCTCGGTCTTGCCAAAGCCGACATCGCCGCAAACAATGCGATCCATAGGCTTGTCGGTGCCGAGGTCGGTGAGAACCTCGTCGATCGTTCGGGCCTGATCATCAGTGAGATCGAACGGGAAGCCGCGCTCAAATTCGCGATAGTCGGTTTCGGACCAATGAAAACGGAATCCGGGGCGCGCGGCGCGCCGTGCATAAACATCGAGCAACTCGGCGGCGATGTCGCGAATCTTTTTGATGGCGCGCTGTCGTGCCTTCGCCCACTGGTCACTGCCAAGGCGATGTAGTGGTGCAGTCTCGGGCGATGCGCCGGTGAAACGCGTAATGAGTTCAAGGGCGTGCACGGGTACATAGAGTTTGTCGCCGCCAGCGTATTCGAGGTGCAGAAATTCGCCGGTGATGCCACCTGTTTCCAGTGTTTTCAGTCCCAGGTAACGGCCAACTCCATATTCAGCATGGACGACGGGAGATCCGGCTTCGAGATCATTGAGCTGACGAATGATGGTTTCGGGGTCACGCTCGGTGCGCCGGCGTCGGCTGCGCTGTCGCACGCGATCGCCGAACAATTGCTGTTCGCTGATGATCGCTACGCCGGCGTCGGTTAGCAGTACGCCGTTCTCCAGCGGCGCTATTGCAACGCCAATACGATGACGATCTGTGACGAAGGATTTCCAGTTATCGACACGCGTCAGGTCGAGACCACGACCCGCCAGAATGTCATTAACCTGTTCGCGCCGGCCGGCCGAGTTTGTCGTAAATAGCACGCGCCCGGTGAACGATCGCAGGAATTCCACCAGCGCTCCTGCGGCGTCTTCGTATCTCGCCTCGATCTTCATTGCAGGCGGCATCCGGGTTGCGAAATTTTCTGTGGTCTTGCCATCGGCAAGCGATTGGGCTGAATAGCGAAGCTGTGGCAACTCCTGCAATTGGGCTGCGACAGCGTTGGGAGTCATAAAGGTTTCCACGGCCGAAAGAATGGGTCTTTCGGGATCGAGGCAGCAGATCTCGTGTCGCTCCTCGATTGCGGCCCAGGCCTGCTGCAGCACCGCGGTGATGCCTTCGGGTGCGATAACCATGCAGCCGGCCGGCAAGTAATCGATCAGGCTCGCGGTCGAATCGAAAAACAGCGGCAGGTAATACTCGATGCCACCGTGCGCAATGCCGTCTGATACATCTCGGTAAATGCGTGAGCGGCTCGGCTGTCCTTCGAATCGCTCCCGGTATCGTTCGCGAAAATCACGAACGGCATCGGCATCGAGCGGTATCTCGCGAGCCGGCAAGACTTCGAGCGCATCGAGCATGTCTCCGGATAGCTGCGAGTCGGGAGAGAAGTAGCGCAGGGACTCGATGTCATCGTCGAAGAAATCGATGCGAATCGGCTGGCTTGAGCCCATTGGAAAGACATCGATCAGCGAGCCGCGGACGGCGAATTCGCCATGTTCGTATACTTGCGATACTCGTCGATAGCCGGCAGATGCTAACGAGCCGATGAATGGATCACGCGGTAACGATTGGCCTTTTTGCAGCGATAGTGATCGCGCAGCGACGTATTCCACTGGCGGCAGACGTTGCAGCAGGACCGGCGCTGACGCAATGACTATTCCACCGTGCAGGTTACGCAACGTCGACAAGACGGCAAGACGCTCTGAGGCTATCTCCTGGTGGGGGGAGAAACTATCCCACGGCAGTGTCTCCCACTCGACAAAGTGGCGTACTGCGCAGTCGTTACCGGCAAAGAAGCGAATCTCAGATTCGAGTTGGTCAGCCTGACGTGGATCATTCGCAAGGACCAGCAGCGGCGCATCAATGCGCTGTGATAATTCGGCAATTGCGAGCGCGGTACTGGCGCCAATCAAGCGGCCCCACGCACGGCTCCGGCCAGGTTCGGGCAAGCGCAACGTCGAGGGAATCAGCAAACTGTCGTAGGCCACGAGTATGGTCAGTGGAAAATCGGGCCGCGATTATCACATGTAGGGGCGGGCCATGCCCAGGCAGCCTGCCTGGGCGCGCTTTGAGCGTGCGGTATTTAGGTTAGTACGCCTTTGACGGGGTACTAGCGTTTGACGACGGCGTGAATGACGCGGTCATACTCGAAGAAGACCACAAAGTCCCTGTATTCCCACCGTGAAATCGGCGGATCGCCAATGGCAGCATCACGTGACTGGGGCATGCCGAATTTTGCTTCGACAACCTCTTGCTGCATACCACGTGTCGGGCGGGCCGCGTTCTCAGCGGGCGCCATATCGTACGTGTCCGCGTAAGCCGTACCGATAAAGCCGAATACGAGCGCCAGCAGGGTCAGTTTGCGTAGTTTTGCCATTGCAGCATCTCCTCTCATTGCGATCGACTATATCACTCCAAGTCATGCTGTAAGGCATTTGATTTACAAGGTTTTATCACTTAGGTCAAAACTGTGAATTCGGTCACGATTTGAGGCGCGCAAAGTCACAAAAGGAGTTTGTATTGGATACTGATCATCCTCATGTCTCGATCCCGCTTGACGGGAGCTCGCTATGCTGCGCTTTAAATTCGGAGGAACAATACCCCTCAAACACTCCCTTGGATCGGATATGGTTTAATGCGACGGGATGATCAAACCCGTTGAACTGTTCGTCGGGCTTCGCTACCTGAGAGCAAAGCGCCGCACCCGTTTTGTATCTTTCATCACGCTGATTTCGCTGGCGGGAGTCGCGCTGGGCGTCGCTTCTCTGATCATCATCCTTTCGGTCATGAACGGCTTTGAGGGCGAGTTACGCACCCGGCTGCTGAGTATGTCCGCTCACGGTTCCGTGACGGGTCCGGACGGCGTAACCGAGAATTGGCGCGAGCTTGTGGATCAGATCGCGGCCTATCCGGGAGTTGCGGCGGCGGCCCCGATCGTTGCGATGGAAGGCATGATTCAGTCCGGCCGCGAATTGCGTGCGGTGCTGGTCCACGGCGTGGATCCTCAATATGAACGTTCGTTGCCGGAATCGCCGATCAATTTGCTCGAGGGCGATCTCGAAAATCTGTCACCCGGCAGCCACAGCATTATTCTCGGCCGACTTCTCGCTGTTGATCTGGGCTTGCGGATGGGTGATGGCGTCGTGTTGCTGATTCCGCGCCCGGTTGGTGACGGCACTCTGCGGCCCGTGCTGGAACGATTTATCCTGCGTGGCGTATTCGAGGCCGGTCTTCAGGATCATGATGGCCTGCTAGCGCTCATCAATGGCGAAGAAGCAGCCGCAATCCTGGCGTTGGGCGCCGAACGATCGGCGGTAAGGTTTCGGGCTGACGACGTCATGTCAGCACCCGCGATCGCCAGAAGTCTCGGCGAACAGCTCGGTGACGGCGCCATAACGAGCGACTGGACCATCGAGAATGCAAGTTACTTTCGTGCCATTCGCATCGAGAAAATGATGATGTCGTTGATGCTGTCGCTGATCATCGGTGTGGCGGCGTTCAATATCGTGGCAAGCCTCGTCATGGTGGTCATGGACAAGACCAACGATATCGCCGTTCTGCGGACTCTCGGCATGAGTGCAAACGGGGTCGTGCGTGTGTTTTTCGTGCAGGGCGCAGTAATCGGCTGGGCCGGAGTCATTGTCGGCGTCGTACTCGGTGTTGTCGTCGCGATCAACGTTCCTGAAATCGTACCCGTGCTCGAGAATCTACTCGGCTTTAAGATAATGCCGGGTGATGTGTATTACGTCACGCAAATTCCGTCCGAGCTGGAAATGGCGGACGTCGCCACGATCGCAGGGGCCGCATTCGTATTGACATCACTGGCTACCTTATACCCGGCACGCCGGGCCGCGCGTGTGAATCCCGCTGTTGCGCTGCGCTACGAGTGATGCGATGAGTCAGACCTTTGAAATCTGGATCGGTACTCGCTACGTGCGATCGCGTAGCGGCAACAGTTTTGTGTCGCTGATATCCGCTATCTCAATGCTTGGAATCGCAATCGCGGTCCTGGTTCTTATTGTCGTACTTTCGGTTGTCAACGGATTCGAGCGTGAGCTCAAGGATCGGCTGCTGACGATGACTGCACATGCGAGCATTGAAGACCTCAATGGCGAACTGCTTGACTGGCAAGCCATGTCTGCAACAGCTGCACGGAATCCGCGGGTCCGCGCGACGGCACCGTACATCGAGGGGCAGGGCCTGCTCGTGTTCGGCGAGCAGTTAAGCGGCGCGGAGCTTCGTGGTATTGATCCGGTCGCCGAGGATCTCGTGTCCGGCGTCAATAATGTCATGACGGCAGGCGAGCTTGGCAGTCTTGGCCCCGGATCTTTCAATATCATCCTTGGTGTGGATTTGGCTGCAGCTCTCAAAATTGGTGTCGGTGACAAGGTAACCGTGATACTGGCGCAAGGGCTGGTCACACCAGCGGGCGTTGTGCCGCGGACGAAGCGCTTTACGGTGAGCGGTCTGTATCGAGTTGGCATGTATGAGTTCGATCGTCGCCTCGCATTTATCAATTTGGTCGATGCGCAAAGGCTTTATCGTAAAAAGGACGCAGTGACTGGTGTGAGGCTCGCGGTTACCGAAATTTTCGAAGCGTCCGCGATTGTTCGCGAAGTTGCGCTGGAGCATGGGGTTGTCGTCCTCGTGTCCGACTGGACGCGCCGGCATGTGAATTTTTTTCGTTCTATTCAAATCACGAAGTCGATCCTGTTTGTGATATTGCTGCTGGTTATTGCTGTTGCGGCATTCAATATCGTCTCGACCCTCGTGATGGTTGTTAAAGATAAGCGGGCAGATATTGCAATTCTGCGTACGATTGGTGCGAGCCCGCAAAGTATTCTGAAAATATTCATTACTCAGGGCAGCGTAATTGGCGTTGTGGGCACTTTATTCGGCGTCGTAGCAGGAATTCTTTTGTCAGTTAATCTGGAGAGCACCGTGGCCTTTTTTGAGTCCGCTTTGGGAATCAAATTCCTGGCCGCCGACGTTTACTTTATTAGCGATTTACCAGCCGACTTGCGCATTCCCGATGTTGTCAAGATTGCGTCAATCGCGTTGCTGTTGGCGTTGGCGTCGACTGTCTATCCGGCGTGGGTCGCTGCGAAAACAGCACCGGCAGAGGCATTGCGTTATGACTGACCCGAATCGTGTGGTCTTGCAGTGTCGCGGCGTAACGCGGCGCTTTCGCGAAGGCGGGTCAGTTCTCGAGGTGCTCAGCAAGATCGACCTGGTCGTCCAGGCAGCAGAACGTGTAGCAATTATTGGCATTTCGGGCTCTGGAAAGACGACATTACTGCAGATCCTCGGTGGCCTCGATGATCCCGACGAAGGCGAGGTGATAGTTGACGGCAAGCCGATGCACGGTGGTAACGAGTCGTCCAAAGGCGAGCTTAGAAATCGCTACATCGGATTCGTTTACCAGTTTCACCACCTGTTGCCTGAATTCACGGCCGAGGAGAATGTTGCCATGCCGTTGCTGATTCGGCGTGAGGTCAAATCGGTAGCGATGGAGCAGGCCCGCCAATTGCTTGGCCGGGTCGGACTCGGCGAGAGACTTACGCACAAGCCCGGCGAATTATCCGGCGGCGAGCGGCAACGTGCAGCCGTCGCACGTGCGTTGATCACACGGCCGCAACTCGTGCTGGCCGACGAGCCGACGGGTAACCTGGACGCTGGTAATGGCGAGCATGTTTTGAACCTGATGCTCGAATTAAATCAGGAATTACAGACCAGCCTCATCATCGTTACGCACGATCACTCGATTGCGGCGCGCATGGATCGTGTACTCATACTCGAAGACGGAAAACTTCGTTCGTCGTAGCCCGCCCCCGTCAATCGGGATCGAGACATGCGGGCGATGTCCACTTTGCTTTTCAAATCGGGTGGAAATCGCGGGCACGGTCCGCTCCTACAGCGGGCTCCAACAGCAGGCATCCTACGGTTTTCGCTTGCGGCGTTTGCGCGCCTTGTAGTTGGCGAGCGAGGCACGCCAAACCAGCGCAAGTCCAACATAGCCAAGCATGGCTGTGATGGCGCCGACGAGCACGGAGCCCAGGAGCAGCGGTTGCCAGACTGAGACGAATGTATTGGTCAGCCACTCGAATGACATTTCGATTTCAATTGGCCCGGGTTCGATCGACAGCAGGAACGCGCCAACCCGATACGAAAAATAGTACACAGGGCCGATCGTTACGGGATTGATGATAAGGGTCGCAAGTGCCGCGACCGGCATGTTGATGCGCAGGGCAAGCGCGCCAAGCACCGCGGCAAGCATATGGCCCAGAAAAGGCTGAAATGCGACGAACAGGCCGAGAGCGAACGCCGGAATTACGGTCTTGCGACGAATACCCCAGAGTCGGTGATCATGCAGCAAGTGACGAAACGGCGCCATGAACCAGCGTTCGCTCAGCTCATGGCGTTTGAACGCAAACTTCCTAAAAAACCGCCTAGGCATTCGCTGCTGTTTCCGCTTCGATAACGATTGATAGTGACACAAACGGGAGGTTCAGCTGATGACACGAGCCTGCCTGTGTCTGCTGGCAGGTATGTTCGCGCTGCAGCTTAGCAGCTTTGACCTGGCAGCCGGCCTCGTCAAGGTTGTATTCGTCGCCAGTCTTGCCTTGATGTTCGTGCGTCGACTTCGGCCCCTGGGCTTTTTTCTCGTTGGAGTCGCACTCTTCGCCAGTGCGGCACACGATGTCGTCGATTCCCGTCTCACACCACAACTCGCGGGTGATAGCATCCTGACGCGCGTCAGGGTCGTGGACTTTCCACGTCGCACCGCACAGTCCGTCAGTTTCGTTGCCGTGCCTGTTGAAAACCCGCGGCTCCCGGCGCGGATTCGCGTCAGCTGGTTTAATCCACCTGTCACTATTTACTTGGGTGATATCTGGCGTTTTGAATTGCGCCTGCGGCGACCACGCGGTACGAGTAATCCGGGAGACTTCGACTACGAATCGTGGGCTTTTCGTGAGCGAATTGGAGCCGTTGCCTACGTCGTTAACAGTCATCGCAATCACCTGGTCAGTTCGGGCGTGTCTGGCATGATGGATCGCCTGCGAGCGCGATTCGTGCGTCGTGTCTCTGGACTTGTAGCGGCGTCAGAGCATGCAGCGGTGCTTGCTGCACTTGCGGTCGGGGCCCGTCACCTTGTTACCACCGAACAATGGGACCGTTACGCCCGCACCGGAACCAGCCACCTGATGGCAATATCGGGTCTGCACATCGGATTGGCTGCCGGTGGCGGTTATTTTCTCGCCTGTGTCGTCGGCGGACTGGTCGGCGGACTGGTCGGCGGACTGGTCGGTGGTCGCGGCAATATTCACGAGAGCGCGATTGTCGTGGCATTGCTTGTCGCCGTGCTTTACGCACTCGTTTCAGGTTTTGCAGTGCCGGCCCAGAGAGCCAGCCTGATGATTGCGATCGCCGCTGTGGCATTGCTGCGGCGACGACACGCAGGTCCGATGGCGATCGTCAGTGCATCGTGCATGGTCATTGCGGTATTGACGCCACTCGCAACATTGGCACCTGGTTTCAAGCTTTCGTTTGCGGCCGTCGTGATATTGCTATGGCTCGCGCGTCGCTACCAGGATCCCGCAACACCTCCCGGCCGGCCCTGGACTCGGCTGATCAATACGCTCAGGCAGCTTGCTACGGTGCAGCTACTGCTCTTGCTTGGCCTGTTGCCAATCACGGTTATCATTTTTGGCCGAATCGTGTTTGCGGCGCCGCCCGTAAATCTCATTGCGGTCCCGTTGTTCAGTTTGCTCACCGTGCCCCTGACACTTGTCGGGTTTATGCTCGATGGCCCAATGCAAGCCCTGGGCGATCAGGTATTGCTGCTTGCTGCTCGAAGCATTGGTTGGATAGAAAACATCATTGCGGTTGCCGCTGCCATTCCCTGGGGAGCGCATGACGTTCCTGAAATATCCGGAATGGCCTGGATGTACATTATCCTGCCCGTCGTCTGGGCTATCGCGCCGCCTGGCTGGCCTGGCCGCCATCTTGCGTGGCTGGCAATCACGGCCGCCGTGCTCTACACACCCGCAGGACCGGCTCGAGGCTGCGTGAACATACAAGTACTGGATGTTGGGCAGGGGCTGTCAGCGGTCGTACGCACGCAGAATCATGTCTTGTTGTATGACACGGGCCCATCGTTTCGCAGCGGTGGCAGCAGCGCCAGTGCCGTGATCCTGCCGTATCTTGCGAGCCGTGGTATCGAACGGATAGACCGGCTTGTCGTGTCTCACTCTGATCTCGATCATGCTGGAGGCGTCTCTGCGATCGTCGCAGGAATTGAGGTTGGGCAGGTCGTTACGGGTGAACGATTGTCAGGCCTGATCAGCACATTCCGTCGCTGTCGTGCGGGGGAGCACTGGGCTTACGATGGCGTCGATTTCCGCTTTCTGCATCCGCCGGCCGAGCGGGTTTACAGCGGCAATGATGCATCGTGCGTGCTGCAGATCGAGGCCGGACCCTACCGCCTGTTGCTGACCGGAGATATCGAGCGCCGTATCGAAGCGGCGCTCGTGCGGGCTGGTGCGATCGTTCCGGTCGACGCCGTGGTGGTACCGCATCATGGCAGCGGGACTTCCTCGAGTATGGCGTTTGTACGGGCATTGCGGCCCGCCATAGCGATCGTATCGGCCGGATTTCACAATCGCTGGGGTTTTCCAAAGCATGATGTGGTGCAGCGGTGGCAGGCAGTGGGAGCGGAGGTGCTGGACACCGCGACATCCGGAGCGATCAGTATCCACATGTGCGAGGATTCAAATCAGGTCCAGGTTCGGCAACATCGGCAAGAGCGGCGTCGAATCTGGCATGAATAAACTGTATATTTCATTTTTTCCCTGAGTCAGCTTGCATGGTTGAGATAGTCAAGGCCGGCGGTTTGTTGATGGCGCCCATCGTCCTGTGCGCGATCCTTGCGCTGGGAATCATTCTCGAACGTTACTGGACGCTGCAGCAAAAGCGCGTGATCCCCGAGGATCTGACCAGCAAGGTGTGGGGATGGGTCAAAAGGGACCAGCTGGACCAAAAACAGATTCAAAGCCTGCACCAGGGATCGGCTTTAGGCCAGATTCTCGCGGCTGGTCTGATCAATCGGGACCGCGAACGCGCTGTAATGAAAGATAGTATTGAGGATACGGGGCGCCATGTGGTGCACGAACTCGAACGCTATCTCGAAACTCTGGGTACGATCGCGGCCGTCACGCCGCTACTGGGCCTGCTCGGCACCGTTCTCGGCATGGTCCAGGTTTTTACAGAGATCACGACACAGGGTGCCGGCAACCCGGCGGCATTGGCTGGCGGCATTTCGAAGGCGCTGATAACGACAGCCGCCGGTTTGTCCGTCGCCATTCCGGCGCTGGTTGGTTATCGTTACTACCGCACTCGCATCGATACACTTGTTGTCGACATGGAAAAAGAAGCGATCAAACTCGTCGAGGCCCTGCACCGGCGTCAGGAAAAGTCTAACTGATGCGATTGAATTTGAGACCGCGGACGCAACCGGAGGTCAATTTGACTTCGTTGATCGACGTCGTATTCCTGCTACTGATCTTCTTTATGGTATCGACGAGTTTTGTCAAGCAGTCACAGATCAACATCAGTCTGCCGCACGCCGACAGCGCGGCAATCGTCGCGGATGTTCCCGGGCAAATCGACATCATGATCACCGCTACCGGCACCTATCTTATCAACGGTCGCGAGCTCATCAACAATCGCCCTGAAACTATCCGCAATGCACTGCAGAAGGTGTCCAATGGCGACCATACCCTGCCGCTGACGATCAGCGCAGACGCCAATGCCAAACACCAGCATGTCGTTACGGCAATGAATGTCGCGGGTCGGCTTGGATTTGTGCAAATCAGTATCGCAACGGTTAACGAGCTGGAGGCTGAGTGAAGCCAACCGGGGTCATGACGTCACCGTGAGCAAGCGCATCGACTCCAAGACCGCCGATATCTATCGACGACTGTGGCGTTACGTCCTGCCGCACAAATTGCTGGCGATGATAGCGACCGTTGGCATGGTGGCGACCGCAATTATTGAAGGCAGCCTCGTATACCTCCTCGGGCCATTAATGGACGAGGCGCTCGTCGCACAGAACCTAGAGACAGCACGCTGGATACCAGTTGCATTCGTGGCCATATTCATTGCGCGCGGCATAGCCGGTTATGCGACCGAGGCGTCCCTTGGCTGGATCGGCCGCAATGTTATCAGCTCGCTGCGCCGCGACGTATTTCGCAAATTCCTGACATTGCCGACTCGATATTTCGAAGCACGCACTAAGGGGCCACTGTTGTCGCGGATGACGTATAACGTTGAAATGGTCGCCGAATCGGTGACAAGTGTCGTCACTATCGCGATTCGAGATGTGCTGACTCTTATTGCCGCAATTGTCGTCATGTTGTTGCAGAGCCCGAAACTGACATTGTTCGTGACGATCGTTTTTCCCATAATTGCGGCACTCATCCGGTTTCTCAGTGCCGCATTTCGTCGCTACAGCAGCCGCATTCAGGATTCAGTTGGAGAAGTCACGCAGGTCACTGAAGAAATCATCACCGGCAACCGGGTCGTGAAAATTTTTGGCGGCTACGACTATGAAAAAAATCGACTCGACGCAGTTGATGGGCGCAACAAGGCACAAAATCTGAAATTAATTCGGGTGCGGTCGCTCGGCGTCGCGGTTACCCAGGTAATTTTCGGTTTCGGCGTTGCCGGTGTCATCTATATGGCTGGCGTCGAATCCATCGAGGGCAACCTGTCGCCGGGTCAGTTTATTTCGTTCTTCAGTGCGATGATGCTGATGCTGCAGCCGGTGCGGCGCATCACTAACGTCAACGCGACATTGCAGCGTGGCGTGGCCGCTGCGGACAGCCTGTTTGCCGTCATCGACGAGCCGCAGGAAGTGGATACGGGGACGATTTCGAAAGACGCATCGACAGGCACGGTCGAATTTCGTGGCGTTAGCTTTGCATATGGCGACAAGAGCGGGCTGGTGCTTGACAACATATCGGTACAGATCGAGTCAGGCCAGACGCTGGCGATCGTCGGCCAGTCCGGCAGTGGCAAGTCGACGCTGGTCAGCTTGTTGCCGCGTTTTTATGATGTCGACGCTGGCGAGATCCTGCTGGATGGCACGCCGATACGTGACTACACGCTCAAGAGCCTGCGTGACAACATCAGTCTTGTCAGCCAGGACATTATCCTGTTTAACGATACTATCGCCAACAATCTAAGTTATGGCGAGCTGAGCCAGCACTCACAGGAGGACGTGCTGAGGGCGGCTGAGGCAGCGAACGTACTCGAATTCACGAACGAGCTTCCTGATGGACTTGAGACCGTCGTAGGTGATCGCGGCGTCTTGTTGTCGGGCGGGCAGCGGCAACGCATCGCGATTGGCCGGGCGCTGCTCAAAAATTCTCCCGTGCTGATACTCGATGAGGCGACATCGTCTCTTGATACGCGTTCCGAGCGGCGCATTCAGGAGGCGCTTAATGAACTCATGAAGAATTGCACGACACTGGTCATCGCGCACCGATTGTCGACGGTCGAAAAGGCCGACCGCATCATCGTTCTCGACGCCGGGCGCATCGTCGAGTCGGGCACGCACGATGAACTCATTGCACGCGACGGGCAGTACGCGGCATTGCATCAAATGCAGTTCAGCGAGGAGTAGGCGTGCGCGCGCTGTACGCATGGATTCATCGCGTCTGGTACGAAGGTGCGCCCGCGTATCGAATATTGCTGCCGTTCACTGGCATGTACTGGCTGTTGATCGCGGTGCGCCGGCGCCTGTACAGGCTGGGAATTCTTCGCAGCCACGGGACGGTCGCGCCGGTCATCGTCGTAGGCAATATCACGATCGGCGGCACGGGCAAAACGCCCGTCACAATCTGGCTCACACGTGAACTTCGAAAACGCGGCTTTGCACCCGGTATCGTCAGCCGCGGCTATGGCGGCAGCAAATCACCGTCCTCGATGCGCGTCGACGCGGCTAGCGATCCTGCCGTTGTCGGCGACGAGCCCGTGCTGCTCGCGATACGGACAGGATGTCCGGTCGTCGTCGATTCGAATCGAGTCAGGGCGGCCGCAATGCTCGTCGAGGATGGCGCGGATCTGATCATTGCCGACGACGGACTGCAACATTATCGCCTGGCACGGCTTTATGAAATTTGCGTGATTGATGGGTCTCGCGGCCTTGGCAATCGATTGTTGCTGCCAGCTGGCCCGCTGCGAGAAACGCTGTCTCGACTGGGTGAAGTCGACCAGGTGCTGATCAATGGTCACTTGCGCGAGTCAGTCGATTCGTTGTCGGTGGTCGAGCAAAACGCGATTGAATTCGAACTCGTTGCAACCGAGGTCAGTCGGCTGAACGGGTCGTTGACCCGACCCATCGATCGGTTTGCCGGCACGACTGTGCATGCAGTCGCCGCAATCGGCAATCCAGGACGCTTCTTTGACCTGCTGCGCGCACACGAAATTCAGGTCATTGAGCATGCGTTTCCGGATCATGCAAAGATTTCCAGGGAGGATCTCGAATTTGGTGACGAGTTCGACATTCTGATGACAGAGAAAGATGCTGTGAAACTCAAGTCTGCGAAATCGGACAAGTTGTGGCAGGTTCCCGTGGAATTGAAAATCGATCCGCTGTTGGCCGGACCGTTGCTGGAACAGATCGCATCGCGCCTGGACGATGCAATGGACAGGCAATGACTGATTTTGTCGTTGTTATACCGGCGCGATACGCCTCCGTACGTCTTCCCGGCAAGCCGTTACGAAAGATTGCCGGCAAGCCGATGATCGAGCATGTGTATCGACGGGGAATGGAAAGTGCTGCGAGCAGCGTCGTGATTGCGACTGACGACGAACGAATCGCCGCGGTTGCTGAGGGATTCGGCGCAATTGTGTGTATGACGGGCGACCAGCATCGTTCGGGCAGCGAGCGCATCGCGGAAGTCAGCGACCTGTTGGACTGGGACGACGAGCAAATTGTCGTCAACTTGCAGGGCGACGAGCCGACAATGCCTGCCCGACTGATCAATCAGTGCGCGTCATTGCTCGACGATCACAGGGCTGACATCGCGACGCTGGCATCGCCCATCGCCTCAGCAGCGGATTTCGACAATCCCAATGTCGTCAAGGTCATTGTTGATGACAACGGTAATGCGATTTATTTCAGTCGCGCAGCGATTCCATTTGCCCGCACCGACGAACTCAAAAACGCAGCCATCAAAGCCGCGCAACATCACCACGGTATCTATGCATATCGTTGCGATGTGTTGCGGCGGCTGGTCAATGCCGAGCCCTCGCCGCTGGAGACCGCCGAGCAGCTCGAACAACTGCGCGCACTATCGCTGGGGTTGACGATTCGCGTCGCCCAGGCCGCCGAACGACCGGGCGCCGGCGTCGATACCGAAGACGACCTGGCTAAAATCGCGCGGCAATTAGCCTAGTCCACGAGACTGTACAAGTGTAGTCTAAAGGCGTATACCAAAGTACTAATAAGAACAGGCATGTCAGTTCCGGGGGGAGCGCTTACGTCCACCTTGGCTTGGCCATTACGATCATCGCGCATCATGATGCGCGGGGAACGTATTGTCTGTGTGTCGTTTAATTAGCTACAAGTTTGGAGAGGATCATGAATTCAGTCGTAAGATTCGGAGTGTGGGGGTTGTCGCTGGCGATCGTAGCGCCTTTGATGCTGATGCCAGCAATCTCGTCGGCCCAGGAAGCCGCAGATGTTGATCTTCTTGACGAGATCGTCACGACGGGTACGCGCAGGGAAGGACAGTCTCCGACCGAGACTCTTTCACCGATAGACGTACTTGCGGGCGCTGCATTGACCGATCAGTCAACATTCGACATAACCGATGGGCTGACCAAGATTATGCCGTCGATCAACACGCAACGATTCCCGATTGCTGACGGCACCGCTTTTATTCGGCCGGTGTCGCTGCGCAATCTTTCTCCGGATCAGACCCTGGTGCTGGTGAATGGCACGCGTCGCCACCGGTCACCGCTGGTCAACTTGCAATTTGCTCCATTGGGTACAGTTAACCAGGGCGCACAGGCCGTCGACTTTTCGGCGCTGCCCGCTTTGGCCATAAAGCGCATTGAAGTGCTGCGCGACGGTGCTTCGGCACAGTATGGCTCGGACGCGATCGCCGGAGTCATCAACATCATTCTCAAAGACGCGAGTGAGGGATATACCGTGTCGGCACAGACCGGCGAATATTTCGAGGGCGATGGCGCGCGAACAACGCTCGCAGCCAATGGTGGCTTCAGTCTCGGTGATAATGGTTTTTTAAATGTGACGATCGAGAGTTCGAGCGCGGACACGACATCGCGCGGCGTGCCGCACTTTCAATGCGAAGAAGTGGAGAGTTTTGTCGGACAGGGTGTGGTGCCACTGGATGGCCTGTGCCAGCGGTGGGGTGATCCAGATGTGCAGACGGTCAAGTTCTTCCTCAATGCCGGCATCGATATTAATGATTCGATCGAGTTTTTCGGTAATGTCAGCTTTAGCGACAACGACACGATTTCGGACTTCTTCTATCGCAACCCGGTGCTAACGGACCCAAGTGCATCGAGTTCCGGCCGCTCGACACTGATTGTCGATGTCGACGGCACCTTCGGCCCCGATGATACAGCGCAAGCGCTGGTCGATGACATCGTCGCAGCCGGTCTGAACCCAAGCGATTATTTTACGGCGGACGCCGGTAGCGCTAGCGGCTGGGTCTTGCTGAACCCGATTGCCGCACAGTTTCCGGGCGGCTACAACCCGGACTTCGGCGCTGCCATCACGGACCAGGCCTTCGTATTCGGCCTGCGTGGTGAGACGGCAGGCGGATTAACCTGGGATGTTCGCGCACGCATTGCCGAGAGTGAGGCGGACTACATCCTTTCTGAGACGATCAACCCGAGTCTCGGCGGTCTGTCGCCCACCAGCTTCAAGCCAGGAAAACTGACGCAGGAAGAATCCAGCTTCAATGCTGATTTCGTGAAATCCATGGACGTTGGTGACCTGGCGTCGCCGCTTAACTTTGCATTCGGCTTCGAATTTCGCAATGAGACCTACAAGATTGGTGCCGGCGATACGGCGTCGATCAGCGCGGGACCGGCGTTCATTTACGGTGTTGGCTCGGACGGCTTCCAGGGCTTCCCGATCGAGTCTTCAGGCAGTTTTGAAAGCCAGAGTATCGCCGGCTATATCGACCTCGAAGCTGATATGACTGACAGGCTTACTTTAGGTGCCGCCATTCGTTTCGAAGACTACGATGAATTCGGCAATACCTTCGACTGGAAGCTGTCAGGACGGCTGCAGGTGAACGATCAGTTCGCTTTGCGCGCCACCGCCAGCACCGGTTTCCGCGCACCGACGCCAGGCCAGGTCAATACGCTCAATACCACGACCAGCGCGGATTCCAGCGGTAACCTGATTCCCAGCGGCACCTACCCGGTCAACAGTGAGGTGGCCATGGTGCTCGGCTCGTCACCACTGACGCCCGAAGAGTCCACGAGCTTTACGCTGGGCGCAATTTGGTCTGCGGCGGACAATCTCGCCATTACGCTCGACTACTACAACATTCAAATCGATGATCGCCTGGCGCTACTCGGCCCGAATACGATTACTGCGCAGAATGTCACTGATTTGATGGCGGCCGGCGTACCGAATGCCGACTTGCTGCTCGGTAGTCTTGCCAGTTACTTCGCTAATGCATTTGATTCCGAAGTCACCGGTTTCGATCTCGCAGTCACGGCAGATTTCGAAGTAGGTGACGGGTCGCTGACCATCGACTTGCGCTACAACCAGAACCAACAGAAAGTTAGCAACGTGGCGGCGAACACGATCAACGCTTCGCGTGTGTTCGATCTCGAAGAACAGGTGCCGGAGAATAGATCCACACTGACGTTTAACTACGATTCAGGCAATGCATTGAGCGGTTACGTGCGTGTCCATAACTACGGTGGATGGGAGACAACAGGGGGACTGTTCAGCCCGGGCGACGCATCGGACGTCACGCCGTATGCGGGCGAAATACTCACTGATTTTGAGGCGACCTATCGCTTCAACGATAATTTCAGGGTGAGCGTCGGGGCCGAAAATGTCTTTGACGTGGAACCAGATACCGAGGGCGACTTCGTACTTGGAATCCTTGGCGTGGATAAAGCGCTGACGTCGCCATTCGGCGTCAACGGCGGCTTCTGGTACGCGAGGGTGGTTGCAGAGTTCTAATCCGGGATAACGCCGCGATCGATGCAGGATTAGTGGCAGATCCGACCGGTAAGGCGTCGGTTCTGTCTGTGTGCAGGGATAGTATTTTTAATCTCAATAAATGGCCGGTAATCGTTATTATCCGGCCATTTTTCGTTATAATGGCCGGGTAATTCCTTAATTACCTGATTTAATGGCCAGAAAAGCCCAACGCGAAGCGGTTCTTGCCGTGCTCAAGCAAAGCCCGGTGCCGCTTTCTGTCGCCGAGATATTGCGGTCACCAGGAGCGGAATTGCCGCGCAGGACACTGCGTCGCTGGCTGCACGAGTGGGTAGACCTGGGCCTGATCACACGTTCAGGCGTCGGTCGTGCGACGCGATATCACGTCGTCGCGACGGCGAGCGATGACACCGTTACTGCGCCTTCCCCGTTGGGCTTTTTGCGCGGCCTCGACGGCGACTTGAAGCGGGAATTGCTGGCCCAGATCCGCGACTTGTGGACGCACACCTCCACGGCCCTCGAGGGCAACACGCTGACGCTCGCAGATACCCATTTCGTCTTGCACGAAGGGCTTACGATCTCGGGCAAGCCGATCAAAGACCACCAGGAAGTCATCGGCCATGCCCGCGCCATCGAATTGCTGTATCGATGCCTGACTGAGCCTCTAACCGCAAGCATCGTATTCGAACTGCACCAGGCGGTACAGACTGAACCAGTGACCGACATCCATAAACCCAACGGTGCGTGGAAAGTAGAGCCGAATGGTACGCACATGGTCACAGCGGATGGCCGCCAGGTGTTCATCGACTATGCGACGCCGGCATCGGTTCCTGTACTGATGACCGAGATCATGGACTTCACAAACGCTGTCAATGTGAATGATGTCTCCGAGCTCACCGCACATGAGACCTACGCGAAAATTCATATAGGAATTGTCCATATACATCCGTTTTGGGATGGCAATGGCCGAATCGCCCGCTTGCTGGCCAACATTCCCCTGCTGAGGGCCGGACTGCCGCCACTGACGATTGCCGATGATCAACGGCGCACCTGCATACAGCTGCTGGCCGATTACCAGATTGCGATCGGTCAGCTGCATGAAACGACCGGTGTCTGGCCCGATGAGTCCCGGTTATCGGACTTCAATCGTTTCTGTGAGTCATGCTACGGTGCGATGCGAGCTTTGCTTACAGGCGCTTTCGAAGTGCAGAAAAAACGGCATTGAATTGCGGCTAACATTTACCCATGGTTGAGAATCCAATGAAAAGCTTACTATTCGTGTGCATGGGAAACATATTTTTGTGTTATTGAAAACAATGAGTTAAGTGGCTATTGCACAAGGTGGACTGCAAGTGTCTACCTGCTCTGTCCTGAAGGAAGGCCGATGCGGCTGGTGGCAATCGGCCTGCCAAATGATGATATCCTGGTTGAGTAACCTTGAATTGTGTCTTTATAATTCAAGGTTATCGGTTTAGTCTTGAATTAATACTGGACAACTCAAGGCTTCTATCATGAATCGGGACGAATTGGTCGACGCGCTGCGTCAGCCATATTCAACGGAGAGAGGCTTCGGTACTGAAAAAATTGGCAAGACGGGCTATGAGAATATTTGGTTTGTTGTACCGCCGAAGCCGCCAGACACGATCTCCGAAAAATTGTCGCTGCCATTGGTCCGCGAAGCGAATCTGGCATTGCAGAGGCGACCGACGGTGCAGTCAGCATCTGAAATCCAACGATCAATTGCCTATCTGCTCGTGCGCAGAGAGGCGGTGTCATCGTCGAGAATGGAAGGTACCTGGTCTACCGTCGATGACGTACTGTCACCCTCGATCGACGCAAGCGGGCGTTCGGCAATAGCTTCGGTACGAGGATATGCCAATGCATTGATGCACGGTATTCAATCCGTGCAGAACGAAGGCATGGCGGTTTTGACACCGAAATTTTTATGTGCCTTGCATGAAAAAGTCATGCAAAAAGACCCTGGTTATTCTGGCATTGCGGGCAGGCTCCGCACGCCGGGTTTGCCCGGCGACGTCGTGCAAATAGGTAGTTTTGGCCGCAAGGAAAACTCCGTATATAACCCGGTACCGCCAGCGCGAGTGACGCATTGCCTCAGTGAAGTACTCGATTGGATGTGTGATGAATCAATAGTGCAGCTTGGTGATGCTGGTATGGGGATGGTGCTACCGATTCGCATGGCGATAGGTCACGCACATTTCGAGGCAGTACATCCGTTCAGCGATGGCAATGGCCGAGTTGGCCGGATGCTATGGGCATTGCAGATGGCTGCCGCGGGTCGATTACCGCTGTATCTCTCCAGCTACGTTGAAGCTGAAAAAAGTGAGTATGGTGCTGCGCTGCAGGAAGCTCAGAAACAACTTTCGTATCGACGACTGATCGATTTCGTGTGCCGGGCGATTGTTGCCTGTAGCGAAGAAGAAGCAGTGACGCAGCAGGTCTTGGGGCAATTGCCCTACGTGTGGCAGGGGCGAGGAAAATTTCGCGGTGGATCGTCGGCGGCGAGAGCGCTCGAACTGCTCGTAAAGATGCCGGTGTTAAATGTGAAGTTATTGGCATTCGAATTGAGAGTATCGATACAGGCCGCGAGCCAAGGATTGCAACGACTCGAACAGGCCGGTGTGGTAAGAGATCGCAGCGGCCGCGGGCGTGGTCGCGTCTTTGCCGCCGAAGAAGTTATCAGTGTATTGGCACGCCCATTTGGTATGGATATAGAGATGGCCCTTGAAGAGGCTCGCAATATATTGGCGATCTCACCGCCTTCCATCCAATGACTTTGATTACTGCTAACATCTGTCGCATGAAATTTCGTTTGGGGTACATGATTGGCTACCGGTTCAAGCAGATGGCCGTGGAAGTCACCGGGATGGAATGGACCTGGAATCCTTTAACCACAGGAAGTCATGAATAATCAGAATCGGTGCAGCGTACTATTCGTGTGCATGGGCAATATTTTTTTATCCTAGTAAATACAAATGCTTACGGAGTCCGGGCACAAGTTGGGCTACAAGTTGTAGTCTGTAATCGATCGAGCGGATTGTTGGAAGTATGTGGGCACCTTCGGATGCTGTCGGTCGACGTGTAAACCTCCCCTAATTAGTTCCACGCTGGATTAGAGTTTCCGGGTTGATTATTTGCCTGCAAAAACTCCACAGGCGTCATGTCATTCAATGAGTCGTGCGGTCGTTCATTGTTGTATCGAACCATCCAGTCCTCGGTCATCTGTCGGACTTCTCTGAGCGTTCGGAATAAGTACAGATCAAGCAGCTCATCTCGATAGGTTCGATTGAAGCGTTCGATGTACGAGTTCTGTGTTGGTTTCCCTGGTTGGATGAAGTCGAGCATCACGTTGTTTTCCTCAGCCCAGTCCGCCAGTGCCAGCGAGATAAATTCCGGGCCATTGTCGACTCTTAGTTTTTCTGGATAGCCGCGGAACAACGACACCCGTTCCAAGACACGGATCACTCGAGGTGCCGGCAAGCTCAGATCGATTTCAATCGCCAGTGCTTCCCGATTGAAATCGTCAATGACATTGAACGTGCGAAACCGGCGGCCACACATCAGCGCATCGCTCATGAAGTCGATTGACCAGCAGCAGTTTGCCGCCACCGGCACGACCAGTGGCTCAGGGAAACGGCTTGGAAGGCGACGCTTACCTTTGCGCCGCTTGTTCAGCTTGAGCAAGCAATACACGCGGTAAACTCGCTTATGGTTCCAGCGACAGCCCTGTCGTCGCATCGTTTTGAAGAGCTTGCCGAAGCCATAGCCCGGATTGATCTCCAGTACAGCCTGGATCGCCTCAATGACGGGCAAGTCGCGGTCCGTGTCCGGTTGGTAGCGATATACCGATCGGCTCAGGTTCAACATCTCACACGCTGCTCGCTGACTCAGGCCATGCGCCTGCTGTGCAAAATCGACTAGCTCTCGTTTCGCAGCAGGCTTCAGAGCTTTTTTTCAACGACATCCTTCAGTGCTTCATGTTTGAGGCTGAGGTCGGCGTACATCTGCTTCAACCGCCGATTCTCGTCTGTCAGTTCCTTCAACTTTCTTATATCCGCAATCTCCATTCCGCCGTACTTCGTTTTCCAATTGTAGTAGGTCGCATCCGATATCCCGTACTCGCGGCAGACTTCCTTGACCTGGCGGCCACCTTCGACCTCTTTCAGCACTCGAACAATCTGGGTTTCCTTGAATCGTGCCTTGCGCATTTTCTGTTCTCCTTCTCAGCAATATTATGCCGGAGAACTCCAAAAATGCGTGGTGCTATTCTAAGGGAGGCTTACAACCCCACCCGTAGTCTCGGATGCCATCGGTAGTGAGCTGTACGGCGCGGTCGTCGTCGGTGGAACGCAGCCAGAGGTTGTAGTCTCTTACGCTGGCGAACCAGCGGCCGTCGGGGGAGAGGATCTCCATGATGAAAATGGTGGGCACGCCGAACGTGGACTCGGAATAGGTCCCAATTAGCTGTGGGACCAGCCGGTTTTTCTCCTCTTCGGATATGGAAGGAGCTCGTCTTATCCTGTAGGTGTCAAACTGGAGAATAAATTCCTTCTCTTCGACGCTGAACCTGACTGCTTTCTCGCCCTCATCAACAAAGGTGAATTCCTCAAAAGGGAGACCCTCGTAGGCGGGTTCGTGGTCGAGTAGGGGGGTAACTGCTTGGCGCAGTCGGGCAGTGTCGAACAACTCGGTCTTGGTATTGGCTTTGGGATCGACCTTGTAGATAACAGTGTTTTCTGGTGCTCCCTCGACGTACCAGAAACTTGAGCCGTCAGCCATCCAATGAGGCTCGACAGAGCCCCCTGTGACGTAGGAGGCGAACTCGAGGTAGCGGTAGTACATGGCCTCGCGTTCGGATTGTTCAGTTTCCTGAGCACAAATCGAGGAAGCGATGGCAATCAGGCTAACAAACAAAATGAAGGTTGTTTCTCGCCTTCTCCTAAACATTTTTGCCTCCTTATCGAACCTCGGTCGCTGGCTATTTTTTTGATACCGAAGGCGTCGCTGCAGATTTGCTTCGTGTTCGGGCGTACAGCGGACGTTTCCGAGCTGGTTTTGATGTCTTCACCAAGCAACTGCGCTCTACATAAAGGTGGGTGTTTTATTCCTCTTCTTCTCTCTTTTCAATTGTCGTTTCTCCTTTGGACTACGCTGAGCCTTTTTCTGTTGTTCCTTTCTGCCTTTATCTTTGCTTCCCCTATCACCCATATCGGTTTCTCCGTGATTGAAAACGCATTTTCAGCCTTGCGCTTTTCTTGCTTAGGCAGAGTACTCCGCGGCCCGTTCCGAGCCAAGTCCCGTCAGCGAAGGTACGTCGCCGAATGACCGCTTTGGGTCATTAGCGGTCGTTCAATAGCGTATCACGCCAACGTCCGCTTTCGAGCGTATAGCAGACATTCAGAATGAGTCTTGATTGGCGGTTCGTCCGGAACGTCCGCTTTCATCAATAGCGGTCATTCAGATGGCTTCTGGAACGAGGTTTTGAACGTCAGCTTACGGCCAGGAGCGGACGTTTGGAGGCCGGCAAGTAATGGGGCTGGCCGTTAGCGGGCCTTGAAAAGCTGTTCCGAATTCGTGTACTACTCTTCGTCCGACCTCGATAGCCTTGTAATGAGTCTATAAAGAAACTCCTGGCCTTCGAAATATGACTTGATGAGAATGCGTTCATTTTGGCCATGCGATCGATTGTCATCAATGTCGGAGAAAATACCTGACACGCCATATACAGGTATACCGGCGTTACGCAGGTACAGTCCGTCGGTCGCACCAGTACTCATGATCGGTATGACCGGCACGCCCGGCCACATCTCTTCTGTGACACCTTCGATCGCATTGAAGACTTCCGGCGTTAGTGGTGACGGAGCGGATAGAATGGCTGCAAGAACCGGTGTGATCGTCACCTGCTCGTCCCCGATTACTGTTACCAGCGTATCCTGAACAGCGTCCACTGATTCGCCGGGCAGCACGCGGCAATTGACGGTTGCCTGTGCTCGTTGTGGCAGCGCATTCTCAGCGTGCCCGGCATCCAGCATCGTCGCAACGCAGGTTGTGCGCAGACGCGAATTATAAAAAGGTATGCGCGAAAGATAAGCAACAGCTGCCGGATCCGGAGGATATTGCAAGATGCCGCGCATTGCAGTCGCAAGGTCGCCTTCTTCAGTTTCTGCAGATCGCTCGAAAAATATTTGTGTTACTTCATTGAGTATGACTGGAAAATCGTAGGCTCGGATGCGAATCAATGCATCGGCAAGTCGGTAGATCGCATTGTCTTTTACTGGCAATGAACTGTGTCCACCGGGATTGGTTACTTCGAGCGTAAAGCTCTGATAGACTTTCTCGCTCGCCTGCACGCCATTCGCGATGTGTTGACCATCTCTTAATGTCCCACCTCCGCCTTCGTTCAATGCGTACTCGGCATCAATCAGATCGGGATGATTCTTTAATAGCCAGATCACGCCATTCTCTGTGCCGCCTTCCTCGTCGGCAGTTAACGCCACGATGATGTCGCGATCCGGTTGATAGCCTTCCCGTTTGAGGCGAATCAGGTTAGCAATATGGATCGCTGCTTCATCCTTATCGTCCGTAGTGCCTCTGCCGTAGTAATACCCGTCCTGCTCTGTAAACGTGAACGGATCGAGCGTCCAATCCGCCGCATCTGCCTCGACGACATCGATGTGTGCGAGTAGGAGCAAGGGTTCACGGCCGACATCGCGTCCTCGATAGCGAACAACCAGATTGCCTTTGGTCTCGGACGGTCCAAGCACCTGCACATCTTCCGCCGCAAATCCTTCAGCGATCAGATGCGCGGCCATTGCTTCAGCAGCGATTGTCGTATTGCCAGTGCTGTGTGTAGTGTCAATCTCGATTAGTTCGCGCAGAAAATCTCTGGCCATCTGCTGATGCGGCAAGAGATCGGATACTGGCGTATCAACCGACGATTCGGTCGTCGTTGCTGGTGACGTCGCGGCCGGGTCTTCGCTGCCGCACGAAACCACTAGGAAAGCCAGCCATATGAGCGGCAATGCAGGACGGAATGTTGATTGATTAGTTGTCATTCGTATCCCCGTATATATCGAAAAAGGTTATAACATTTTGCCAGCCAATCGAGGATTGAGATAGTGATCCTCGCATGATGCGGTATCGTCTCGATAGTTGCCGGTCACGGAATGGCCGCTTCGGGTTGCGGCCTGTCGCCATCCTATCAGCTCAATGTCTGCTATCGGGTGCATACCCGCCGCTCCCGAACGATTTTTCAAAATTTAAAATCTGAACGGCAGCTTTTCTCAAGACCGGACGTCCAAATCATCAAAATATCATCGAAATAAAGGGCAGCTAACGGCCAGAAGGAGACGTTCAAGAAGGATTTTCGGCTTTTTAAGCTGTCAGGTCCTCGGTGTCCGCGAACTCTTCCTCAACCTCTTCCGGTTCTGGTGCGACCTTTAATGGGCTCGGTTTGGCCATTTCGATCTTGCCGTTGAACTGAGCACCGTCTTCCATGACTAAGCGGGTGCAGTAGACGTTGCCGATCACCATCGCACCCTTGGCCAGCGACACCAAGCCGTCGCTGTGAATGTCACCGTTCAGCTCTCCTTCGACGAGGACGGAACTCGCATGGATGTCGGCGGTGACCCGACCTTCTTTACCTATCGTCAGGTTCTTCCTATGATGGGCGATAGTGCCCTCGATCGTGCCTTGGATCACCAAGTCCTCATCCGCAGACAGCTCGCCTTTGAACACCAGCGTCGGTCCAATGACCGATACATTTTTCGAGCGTATGGGTTGTTGTTCGCCGATCCGAAGCGACGAAGACGCTGCCGAACCAACTTTGTTCTGACCTTTCTTGAACATCACTTGTCCTCCAAGTCAGTGTAATTTCAACGATAGCCGGACCTCCAACTGACCGCCGTAGATGGAAGAATACTCCAGATCTACACAGGTGGCACATCCGACCCCGACGGGAACCATCACCGCGGCCGCTGTAGGGCGCAAAAACTCCATCGGTGATATCAAGCTGCCCATTGGTACACATGATGTAGGCCGCCAAGGACCGGTTTTGATATGAGATGCCTGGCCGGCTTTCTCGATTCCTCCCTAACATCTGGACATGGCGCGATCTGGCCAAGACTTCGATGCGGCCGCCAACGATTGTAGTAAGCGACGAATTCATCAACTGTTCGCTGCAAATGGTGGTGACCCAATATGAACCTGTGATCGAGACATTCGTTACGGAGGCTCCTTACCCAGCGTTCTGCGATTGCATTGGCCTTCGGCGCTTTCACCGGTGTGCGGATCTGTCTGATGCCAAGCGATACAACTCGGCGATTGAATGAGGCGCCAAAGCCGCCATGCCGGTCGTGAATCAGGTAACGTGGTGGTTCCCTCGATATCCCGCAGGCTTCGACCATTTGTTGGGCCAGCCACTTCGAATTTGGATGAGCCGTGACCCGCGCAAGTACGAGTTCGCGAGTACCGTGGTGGATGATTAAGAAATTGTCGCCAACCGGGTGAGGGCGTTCCACTGTAGGGACGGCGCATGTATCTGGCGACAGTACGCGGACACACCTCAAAGCCAAGACGTGCCAATTCCGCCTGGATTCTCCGTTGTCCCCACAGGGTATTCTCGCGAGCCATACTGCGGATGAGTTCACGGATCTTGGCTTCGATCTTCCTGCGTCCCATTCTGGAGGTGCGACGTGATCGCCAACGCCAGTAGGCTTTCCAACCCTTGCGGTGCCCGCTAACAACGGTATCCGGCTTTACGACGATCAAACTCCGACTCCAACCTGAAAACAATTGGTCGGCAAGTATCCAGAAGCGGCGATCTGCATCCCGGAGCTGTGGTCTGGCCTGACGTCGCTTAAATACAATCAGTTGCTGCCGAAGGCAGAGGTTCTCGGCGACCAATCTTGCTCTGGACTTGAAAATTGCGTTGAAAACGTAGGCAAGGCACCGAATCATCGAAAAATCCCCTAAGTTATTCTTATTAATAGGGTGTTCAGCATCGCATTATTGGCAATGCTACGGTCCGGATAGAGTTTTTGCGCCCTTCAACCATTGAGATTCCTATCGACAGCGTCTGCACCGCCGGCGGGCGATAACTAGTGACTAAGTGCATGTACGGACGCGAATTTTCGTTGAGCGACAACCTAAGACCGGTTTAGTCAACTTGATGCCCGTGCATGTGTCTCTCTCATACGTAGAAACACAAACAGGCCCGAAATAAAAGTTAGTGCAGCGATCAACCACATCGCAAAACTGATGCCCAGCAGGTCGGCTACGACACCAGCGATTAAGGCACCCACGGCATAGCCCAGGTCCCGCCAAAGGCGGTAAATGCCTATTGAAGACGCACGCCAGGCGGGATGGGCGACATCGCCAATGGCGGCAAGCAAAGTTGGATATACCATCGCCGTTCCTATGCCCAGCAAAACGGCACCACCAGCAAATCCGATAAAACCGGATGATATCGCGATCAAGGCGATTGCGACCGACTGCAACCACATTCCTGCAACGATAAGCCCCTTACGCCCGATGCGGTCCGACAAAGCGCCCGTAAATAGCTGGCCTATGCCCCAAACGGCTGGGTAAATGGCAGCTAGCCAGCCGATCTGGTTCAAATTCATTCCTGCCAATGAGAAGAACAAAGGAAACAGGCCCCAAGCCATTCCGTCATTGAGGTTATTAACCAAGCCCGCCTGACTGACAGAGGAAAGGTTGCGGTCGGTGAATGAAGTGCGTTGGAAGATCTCTCGCTGACTGAGTTGTTTTTCGACCGAACCACTATAAGTAGTCGCCTCGTGATCCGCATGGTGACGAGTTTCGCGGACCAAAAACGTAGAGATCGCCAGGCCGAATACGACAAATCCGACGCCCAGGTAGAAGGGTTCGGGCCGGAGCCCCCAAGTGGTGGCGATGTAGCCGGTTCCAAGCGCTGCGGCTGCAACTGCAAAGTAACCCGAAAATTCATTGAACCCCATAGCCAATCCACGCCTCTTCGGCCCCACAAGGTCGATCTTCATGATGACAGTGGTGGACCAGGTCAGCCCCTGGCTGATGCCGAGCAAGAAGTTGGCGAACAACACCCACGACCAGGTGGGTGCCCACATGAGCAGGAAAGGCACGGGTGTGGCGACCAGCCAACCGACTACCAGCACACCCTTTCGCCCCCAGGTCTCGGAAAAGCGTCCGGCGAAGTAGTTGGCGATCGCTTTGGATATGCCAAATACGACGATGAAGGAAAGCACCGCCGTGTGGGCTGTGAGAAGAAATTCCTCTTCTGCGATGATGGGAAGAATGCTTCGCTCCATGCCAACCATCGCACCAACAAATGCGTTGACCAATACGAGCAAAGCAAATTGCGGCAGATTCTCTTTCAAACCCAAACGGATTTGGGAAGATGGAGTATTGGTGACGGTCATAACCCAGTCTGAAGCCGGTTGTCAGGCAGTGCGCATTTGCTACAGGCGAAGCCCGAGTTTACGATTTTCTGCATCTGTCCCACTCAATTACCACTGTCACCGTAAGACTCACCGATATAATTCCAAGCGCCAGGCCCGGGTTGTATCCAATACTCAGGAAAACGCCCACCATAGATGCGACGAGAATAACCAGCCGAGTCATGAGAATAATTCCGGTTGACTTCCAGACAGACGCAGCCGTGAAGCTCATAAATAGAAATACACCGCCACCCAGGGCCGCAGCTACCGGAAGACTGAGAGGGTCGTGTGGATGTCCAAGTATTTTTTCAAAGCCGATTGCAATGCCAATGTGTCCGTCTTCAAACAAATGGCACAGAAGAGTGTTTAAGTTAAGCGAATGTTTTGCTCATCATTTTCATATTACGCAGCATGCTGTTGAAAGTGCAACCGACGCTTCGCGATGGTCCTTTTCTTGATCCTTGCTCGTTTTGCCAGAATCGACTGTCCACGCCCGAAGTAAACATCGGCCGGCGTCA
>JACZSM010000102.1 GCA_022574185.1 Pseudomonadota bacterium | reverse complement strand
CGCGGGGCCTGTTGTTCTACCGCTTGCTCGAGCAAGCGGTCGTGACTGAACCCGTCACCTATGACGAAATAACCGACAACGCGAAACACAACATATAGGGGGTGGTGGAGCTAAATGGATACCCCTTTTATAATCACAGGTCTTCCTCCGACCACAGGGATGTGTCATGAACGCTCTGAAATCAGCCGAAAACCGTCTGCCCTCGATCGACGATCTTGATCGCAACATCGTCACTCTCGCCGCCCGAATCAATGCCGCCACCAGTGAATTATTGATACTGATTCGCCAATTCGATGAACGTGCCGGCTGGCTTAAATGGGGCTTTACTAACTGTGCCGAGTGGCTGCACTGGCGCTGCGACCTGAGCATGAGTGCGGCACGTGAGAAGGTGCGCGTGGCGCACGCGCTCAAGACCCTGCCATCGATTGCGACCGCGTTTGCGCATGGCGAGTTGTCTTATTCGAAAGTCCGGCCGTTGACGCGCGTGGCACGGGTGGACAACGAAAAAGCACTGTTGGCATTCGCCTTGAAGACCACCGCATCCCGAGTCGAGGAACGCTGTCGCGAGCTGCGTTGCGGCACAGCGGACTCCGTCGGTGAGGCCAATCGTACTCACACCGGTCGTTCGCTTCACGTTCGCCGCAATGCGGAGACGGGAATGATGACGATCACCGTTGAACTGCCGCTCGAGACCGGCGAGTTACTGGAAAAAGCGCTGGATCGTGCACGGGATACTGCGACCTCGCAAACAGCGGAACTCGTTGAGGAATGCTGGTCGGCCCAACAAGCGGACGCACTGGTGGTAATAGCGAAGGCTTATCTGTCGGGCGATGGCGATAAAACTGCGTGCACGTCGGATAACTATCAAGTCACTGTACACGTTGATCGGTCGGCACTTGCCAATGGCGATGGCCGCTCTGGCCTGCCGATCGAGTCCGTAAAACGATTGTGTTGTGACGGTGATACCATCGTCATTGTTGAGAACGAGGACGGCGAGCCGCTCAGCGTGGGTCGCAAAACGCGAACCGTACCCACGGCGATCAAACGTGCGTTGAGCGCGCGAGATAAAGGCTGTGTGTTTCCGGGCTGCCAGCACACGCGGTTTGTGGATGCCCACCACATAAAGCACTGGTCGGCCGGTGGTGAAACCCGTCTCGATAACCTGATGTTGCTTTGCTCGCGTCACCATCGGCTGGTGCATGAAGGCGGTTTTCGCATCGAGCGCGACTACCAGAACCGTTGGTTTTTCAAACGACCTGATGGACGTGCCGTGCCGAGCTGCGGTTACCAGGCACAGGACATGATCGACGATGACATCGATCAGTACATTGATAACCACACCGGAGAAATTTCCAGATCGATCAATAATCCCTCCGCGGAGGGATTTTCTCCGCTCATAAAACTACCTCCCATCACGCCTAGACCAGCGCCGCGGCTAGCGGATTGAAGAAATGTCGACCACCTGTCGTTCGCTCGATTTGCTGGAACAATAGTTCGTAGTCGGCATCGTTATTTATTGGATCAATTTGTGACGCGTTGACGATTAACAGCGCACTGTCATCGTAATCATGAAAGAAACGGGCATAAGCGTCGGTGAGTCGCTCCAGATAGTGACGATCGATCGCCCGTTCAAATGCGACCCCTCGCCGAGCAATGCGTTCCAGCAATGCGTCAACCGAAGCCTGCAGATAGATCACCAGGTCCGGAACCGGCGCATCGATGGCGAGCGTCGCTTCGACTTGTTTGTACAGGCTTAATTCGTCCGCACTCAGGTTCAACTCGGCGAACAGCCTGTCCTTGGAAAACAGGTAATCCGACACTCGAACACTGGTGAATAAATCAGATTGACGCAGACTTTCGATTTGCCGTGCGCGCGCGAACAGGAAAAACATCTGTGCAGGCAGAGCTGCCGATTGGCCGTCGAGGTAAAAGCGCTCCAGAAACGGATTCTCGTACGCCTCCTCAAGTACGAGGTCCGCCGACAGGCTATCCGCCAGCCGCCTGGCAAGGCTCGTTTTTCCCACACCAATCGGCCCGTCGACAGCGATGAAACGCGACGAATGCGAAATCTTTCCTGGGTTGCCAACTGTCAAAAGCTCAGATCCCGTCATGAAATACGTTCAATTCGCGGCTCGTCCACGTCAACGACGATATCGGACAGCGAGCCAAGCCCGGGAATGAGCAGATTCGGCGCTATTTCCCGTAACGGCAACAATACAAAATTTCGCTCGGCGATGCCCGGGTGTGGCACCGTGAGCACGGTATCCGTGATTTCCTGGTTGCCAAATACGAGCAAGTCGAGATCAATCACGCGCGGTCCCCACCGTTCGTGCTCACGCGCCCGACCTTGCGTGCGCTCGATGGCCTGTAACAGTTCCAGCAAGGAAACTGCCGGCAGCATGGTCCGCATGCCCGCGACTGCATTGATGAAGTCCGGCTGCTCGACAGGACCGTAGGGTGCCGATCGGTACATTGAAGATCGCGCAACGAGATCGGATTTTGGTAGCGTGTCGAGCAATTTGAACGCGTCGTCTATTTGGCGAATCGGATCGTCCAGATTGCTGCCGAGCCCGATATAAGCCGACACTGGCACCTGTCGGCCGCCATTCACGACCCGCTCGACGCACCGCGCCGTCTACGCCGTCTGCGCCGCTTGCGGTTGCCCTCGGGCGGCGTACTGAGTTTAAAACTCTGCGCGCGCTGCTCAGCGGACTGGCCCTGTACCTCGGTCCAGAACTGAGCGATATCCTTGTCCACCAGACCGACCTCGCTCTGCAACAACATGAAATCGTAGGCTGCTCTAAAGCGACGGTGGTCAAGAAATTTTATCGCTCGTTTACCCCGTGTCAGCGCAAATCGGGGTTGCAGTGCCAGCATTTCACGCATCGGAATCGTAAAGCGTCGCGGCATCGAAATGTGACGTTGATGTTGGGCGACGAGCTCATAGGATGCGAGACTCAGGGATTGAGATTCCGACATTTTTTCCTCGGCGCGACGAATCACGGCGAGGTGCCGTGTCGGTGCCCACAGGAATACGCCGATCAGGAACATCGGTGTTACCGACTTGCCCGCCGCAACCCGACTGTCCGAATTACGCAGTGCCGCATTGACAAACTTCCTGAACGATGCGTCCTCATTGAGCTCCTGGTCGGTATCAGGAAACAGCTGTGCGAAAAGATTGTATTCGCGCAGCAACTCAAAGGTTTTTTCTGCGAATCCTCCCTGAAACAGTTTAAGAAACTCGTCGAATACACGCGCGGCTGGCACATTGGCCAGCAACTCCACGTTCTTGTGCATTGCCGCGATGACATCAGAATCGATCGTGAATTCGAGTTTGGCCGCGAACCGTACTGCGCGCAGCATGCGCACCGGATCCTCACGTAGTCGCACGTCGGGATCCCCAATCAGGACCAGGCGCCGTCGCTCGATATCGCCTAGGCCATTCGTATAATCCCAGATACTGAAGTCAGCAATATTGTAGTACAGCGCATTGCAGGTGAAGTCGCGACGCCAGATATCCTCTTCGATACTGCCGTAGACATTGTCGCGAATGATCCGACCTTTATCGTCATGAGCCACATCATCAGCCGCATGATTGGCCGCAGCTCGAAAAGTCGCAACCTCGATAATTTCGCGGCCAAAACGAATGTGCGCCAGTCGGAAACGCCTGCCGATCAGGCGGCAGTTGTCGAACAGCGCTCTGACCTCCTCCGGCGTCGCGTTCGTGGCAACGTCGAAGTCTTTCGGATGCAGATCAAGCAGCGCATCGCGTACGCATCCTCCGACCAGGAATGCCTGGTAGCCCGACTTGTGCAACCGATACAGTACCTTCAGCGCACTCGTTGATATCTCTTTGCGAGACACAGTATGAGCAGCGCGAGGAATGATCGTAGGGGAATCGGACTGTGGCTTCCCACTGTTCTTCAAATGAATTTCCGCTTGAGCATTGAATAGGCGGCCGTATAATAGCAGCCCGCGCACGGCCGGGGCAGGACTAGACCGGCACTCCGCTCCCTTCGTCTAGTGGTTTAGGACGCCGCCCTCTCACGGCGGTAACAGGGGTTCGAATCCCCTAGGGAGTACCAATTAAATCAACGGGTTAGCAAGTTTTCTTGCTGCCCGTTTTTGGTTTAACCAACCGTTTAACCAACTGAGAAACCGTCCGGTTTCATCAAAAGCAATGGTATGGACTCCTCCTCCCCTCAACGGCATCTAAGTGCCAAACTGGTAAGCGATACCACCAGTAAACGGAAAGGAGGAGTCACCATGAAGCTTATTAGAGTTGGCGTTGATTTGGCAAAGAATGTTTATCAGTTGCACGGTGTTGATTGTTTTGGCGAGACGGTGTTGAAGCGCCGTTTGAAGCGTCATCAATGGTTGCAAGTATTACTGGATAAAACAGAAAGGGATTGTGTGATCGGTATGGAGGCCTGCGGT
>JACZSM010000009.1 GCA_022574185.1 Pseudomonadota bacterium | reverse complement strand
TGCGGGGCCAGCGGCGACAATGGCGTCGCTTGAGCACGAGGTAGCCGAATTGAAAGAAAACCTCGTTGGCGCTCAGGCCCGAATCACGCAGCTCGACACGCAGAACGTCGGCTTGCGTGGTCGTCAGTCGCAGTATAAATACAGCCTGCCGTTGCAGTGGGTTGCAGGTGCGCTCGGTGTCTGCCTGGTTGGCGGATTCTTGTTCGGCCTGTGGTGGGTTGATCAGCGCAGCCGCCGACGACACGGTGGCATTCGCATTTACTGACCGAACTGTCTCCGCTAGGCGGCTTTGGTAACGTTGCCGGAGCATCCACCGCGCACAGGCAGATCGGCGTCGCGAAATAAATCATCGATTTCCGACTGTGTGCGGACGTGACGGGTTTGTTCGAGTTGCTCTGCCGTGATATGTGGCGAGAACAATTGCACGAAGTCCAGCATGTAGCGACGCAAGACCATGTCCTTGCGAAATCCGATCCAGGTCGTGCTCTGGGGGAATAAGCCGTCAGCTTCGATCGTTATCATGTCTTTCTGGTCGTCACTGTCTTCTGCCATGCTGGCGACGATTCCCACACCCAGCCCCATACGGACATATGTCCTGATCACATCGGCATCGCGGGCGGTAAACACGACATCGGGAGTGAGTCCCAGTTCGGTGAATGCGCCCTTTAACGAAGATTGCCCGCCAAAACTGAACACGTAAGTGACGAGTGGATACTCGACGAGATCGTGCAACGTTAACTTATGATCCAGTTCTGCGAGTTTGTGGTCCTTCGGTACGATGATCTTACGATTCCAGTGGTAACTTGGAACAATCAGAAGGTCACTGAACAGTTCGAGTGAACCTGTCGCAATTGCGAAATCGATTTCTTTGGCAGCAACCATGTCCGCGATCTGCTCGGATGTACCCTGGTGCAGATTTAAAGTGACCTTTGGATAACGAACGCGAAACTCACGGATGACGTCCGGCAAGACGTAGCGAGCTTGCGTATGCGTTGTTGCGATCGACAGCGTTCCTTCTTCTTCATGATAGTAGTCGGATGCGAGGCTTCGAATATTATCAACCTCAAGCATGATCAGGCGAGCGCGAGCGATGACCTGTTCACCTGCCGCAGTGATACCGCCCAGACTCTTGCCCTTGCGCAAAAATAGCTGCAGCCCGAGTTCCTGCTCCAGCAACTTTAATTGTTTGCTGACACCAGGCTGAGACGTGTATAGCCTGTCCGCTGCCGCCGTTATATTCAGCCCGTTATCAACGATAGCAAGCAGATATTTCAGTTGTTGTAATTTCATGCCTGAAATTTAGCCCCCGCGGTCTCTTTATGTGACCACGAATGGGCGCGATCGTTGCATTCACGGTCATTATTCACAAACAAGTTGCAGCAGTCGCTGCAGACGCCAGACCATCAGACCGGGCTCGTCCATATAACGCCAGGTTATAGGAGAAAAAATTCCGCCATTTGATAGGGTTGCCGCACCCTCCAGGGCGGCTCCCTGCTACGCTGGACCGACCAGTTGCTACGGTGCGCAGCTGAACCAAAAGGGCGATCACGTGATTCGGCGAGCCGATGTAATGATAGTTACAAAAGAGACAAAAATTAATCAGCAAAAAAAGCGTGATAGTCTCATTTAGCTGACGAATAACTGATTTGGGGAAGCGGCATGATCTACGACAACATTTTGCAAACTATCGGCAACACGCCTGTGGTGCGAGTGAACCGCATGGGCCCTGAAAATGTGGAGATATATGTCAAAGTTGAATCATTCAACCCATTGGCGTCGGTAAAAGATCGCCTCGCATTCGCTATCATTAACGACGCTTTGCAAAAAAAGCAGCTGCAACCCGGACAGACCGTCGTCGAAGCAACATCTGGCAATACGGGTATCTCGCTCGCCATGGTGTGCGCAGCCACAGGACATCCGTTCGTTGCAACCATGGCCGATTCGTTTTCAATTGAACGTCGCATGATCATGCGTGGGTTGGGTGCAAAGGTCATATTGACGCCGGCCGCTGAGCGCGGTACTGGCATGGTCAGGAGAGCCGAAGAACTCGCGGAAAAACACGGCTGGTTCCTGGCGCGCCAGTTCGAGAATCCGGCTAATCCCGATTATCACGCCAGCACGACGGGTCCCGAAATACTGTGCGATTTCGCGGATCGGCGCCTCGACTACTGGGTAACCGGCTATGGGACCGGCGGCACGATGACCGGTGCGGGAAGGGTCATCAAGGCGGCCAGGCCCGACGTGACCATTGTGGCAACGGAGCCTGACGCTGCGGCATTGCTTGCCGGAAGTGAATGGAGTCCACACAAGATTCAGGGCTGGACGCCGGACTTCATACCCGAGGTCCTTGATCGGGACATCTACGACGAATTGATGTCGGTCAGCGACAATCGTGCGATCGAGGTAGCACGAGAATTGGCGGTCAAGGAAGGAATTTTCGCGGGTATTTCGTCGGGTGCAACGCTCGCGACCGCCCTCGATGTAGCCGAAAAAGCGCCGGATGGCTCGGTCATACTCGCGATGTTGCCGGATACGGGTGAACGGTATTTGTCGACACCACTTTTCGAAGGCGTCAACGAGGGGTCGGACGACGACTGGCTGGCATCGCTCTGATTTACCTAAAGTACTGAATCTTTGGTAAAAAATCGTTTCACATGAGACCTAAGTCACAGCGAAATTAGTGGCCAGCTGGCATCGTGTGGCATTCCCGGCACACCGCCGATAAAGGGGGCCAGCGTTGTCAGCAGATCTGCACAACCTGCAAACAAAAAAAAACATCGGCAAGGCCAAGAACCTGCTGCACTCGCTCGTCCCAAGGGCGCAATGTTTCTGTTTCTACGATGAAAATCGCCAGTGTGTATGGAGCAGTGACGGAGCTGACGATTACGAAATCGATAACTTCATTGCCGACCTTCCCGACGAAATAATTACTGAGCTGAATTCCGACGGCGATTGTTTTAGACGAACATTGACCTCAGGTCGCACACTACTTGTTCTTCCGGTGTGTGGTGACAAGGATACGAGACTGGGCTTGCTCGTTGTGGTGTTCTCACGTAATGCCGGCAAGGCATCATCATTCAATCCGAATATACTCGCGAATATTCTGCTGCCAGCTGTAGATGTAATCGGCGAAGGGCTGCTCCAGAGTCAGCAACTTCGGGACGCAAACGGGATTGTCGACGATATAAAGAAAGAATTGTCACTCATCTATGAAGTCGATGAGAAAATTCACGGCATGTTGCACAGTCATGCGGGGCTTGCTCAACTCGTTGGGCAAAGTGGTCGATTCCTTGGTATCGCTTATAGCGTATTACTGATACCGGCTAAACGAATTCGCATCAGCGCCACTCATTCGAGCTGGAAAAACGTCAAGCGCAAAGTTCTCGACCGCTATTTGATTGAGCAATTGATGCCGAGACTCGAGGGAGAGCGCAAGCCGGTTGTGTTCGAGATCCCGGGCATCGATGGCGCCAAAAACATCGGTGAGCAAGGATATCAAACGTTGCTATGCCCGCTTGCGGACAGGCATGGCAACCTCGAAGGCGTTCTTGCATTGCTCGGTCGTGTGGAAGACAAGTCGTTTACGAAAGCTGAGCGGCGCTTCATGGCGCACATTGTTCGCAAAGTAGAATTCGTGATTGAGCGTTCATTCGATGCCATGACCGGGTTAATGAACCGATCCGGATTCGAGGCGCAGCTGATTGAATCGTCGAAATCGCTGACCGGTCCTGCGGACATGCATCAGCTTATCTATTTGGATCTGGACAATCTGCAACTCGTCAATGATACATTTGGTCGAGAAGCCGGTAACATTGTCATCACGCGATTTGCACGATTGCTCGACGCAGATTTATCGAGAAATGCTGTAGTGTCACGATTAACTGGTGACGATTTTTGCATACTACTGACTCATTCGGATAGCGATACCGCGTTGCAACTTGCGCATCAAATTCGCGACAGTGGTCAGTCCCTGCGCTACCTCGAGGGCGACAAGTCGTTGCAAATTACGATGAGTATCGGCATTGCCGAGTTCAACATTCACTCCGGAGACGATGGCAGTGCCCTGACAACGGCGCGCATGGCATGCGAAGCGGCAAAAGATCATGGCCGCGATCGTATTGAAGTCTATGACGAGAATAACCTGAGCATTATTCGTCGCCACGACGACATGCAACTCGTGACGGATATTCAGCAGGCACTGGACGACGAAGGATTCGAGCTGCTGGCACAACCGATAGTCAGTCTCAAGAATACTGAAGGTCAACCACGATTCGAGGTTCTCTTGCGCATGCGAGACAGCGAAGGCAACCACGTACCGACAAAAGCACTGTTCTCGGCGGCCGAGCGATACCGTTTGATGCCGCAGATTGACCGTTGGGTGACGTCGGCGACGATTGCGAAACTCGCGTCGCAGGCCGAGTGTGTTAACGCAGCACAAGCCATTTTCTCGATAAATCTGTCGGGGCAATCACTGAGTGATGATGACATTCTTGAGTTTATTGACGAAGAAATCAGAGTAAGCGGAATTCCAGCGGAGAGGCTGTGTTTTGAAGTTACTGAATCGGCGGCCATTTCTAACCTGAAAAAAGCTCAATTATTCATTGATGAGTTGCGCAAGCGTGGTTGCCGGATATCGCTGGATGACTTTGGTGTCGGATTGAGTTCATTCGCTTATCTAAAAGACTTCAACGTCGATACACTCAAGATCGATGGTGCTTTTATTCGCGATATCACCGACAACCGGATCTCGGAATCGATGGTGGCGGCAATTACCCAGGTTGCCAAGGTACTTGGACTTGAGACGGTGGCTGAGTACGTCGGGTCTGTAAAGACACGCAAGTTGCTCACTGAACTCGGTGTTGATTACGCTCAGGGCCACTCGATTGGGCGGCCCATTCCCCTCGATGATGCGCTGCAACAACTATCGGAAAACGTGCGCTCCGGAACCGCCTAGAACACCGCTGTCCGAGAATGGCGACAATGTGAGACACTGCGTCGGACTGTTAGAATTCCCGGCATGGAAGTCACGTTGAACTCGACGTCACTGGCAGCGATCAGATCGCTGCCCGAAAACCTGCAGAGTATTGCGTTGCGTTGGTTTGAACGATACGACGCTGCTTACAAGGGACGCGAAATACCACAAGACATGATTGCGCCGCTGACCCGTGTCGTTGCCTGCAGCGATTTTGCGGCGAGTACGGCGCTTAAAGAGTGGCCGTGGCTTGAGGAGCACCGAGAATCGTTGCAAGAACCGCCTCAATCTTCAACGCTAGATGATTTCGCAAGATTGATCGCAGCCAGCGATCAATCTATCGACACGGTCAAACAACAATTGCGACAGTTCCGCAACCGCTATCTATTGCGGGTTATCTGGCGGGAAATCGAGGGCAATGCGTCACTTCGTGAAACACTCATTGCGCTTTCTACACTGGCAGATCGGCTTCTCGATGGTGTGGCCGGCTATGCGCGGCGTCTGATCCATGATCGTTACGGCGTCGTCTGCGATGAGGATGGTGAGCCGGTACCGATCGTTATTCTCGGTATGGGAAAATTGGGTGGCAATGAATTGAATTTCTCTTCCGACATCGATCTTATGTTTTTGTATTCGGATGGTATAGAAAGCGATGGTAAGCGTCGGTTGAGTGCGCAGGAATATTTCACACGATGGTCACGATACATAGTTAGTTTGTTGGACGAAGTTACCAGCGACGGGTTCGTGTTTCGAGTCGATACTCGTTTGCGGCCATTTGGCGATAGTGGTCCGCCCGTGGTCAGCTTCGCGGCACTGGAGTCCTATCTGTTACAGCATGGTCGAAGCTGGGAGCGTTATGCCTATATCAAGGCGCGCATCGTCGGTCCTGCGCCACCGGCAAGGATCGCAAACGAACTCAACAAAAATCTAATCGCTCCATTCGTCTATCGACGCTACCTCGACTACGGTGTCTTTGAATCATTGCGTGACATGCAGGCGTTGATCGTTGCTGAGGTCAGGCGCCGCGAACTCTCCGATAATATCAAGCTTGGACCGGGCGGTATTCGGGAAATTGAGTTCATCGTGCAATCGTTACAACTAGTACGAGGCGGCCGGCAGCACGACTTGCAGGAACGCGAGTTGCAGACAGTGCTGCCGAGGCTCGTCAGACACCATGTCATGAGCAATGCGGATGCCAGGGAACTTCTCGATGCCTACGCATTTCTTCGTCGAATCGAGAATTTCATTCAGGCAATTCGAGATCAACAGACACATGAATTGCCTATTGATGAAATCGACCGCGCGCGGTTATGTCTGGCGATGCGATATCAGAATTGGGATTCGTTGTTGCAAACTTTAGAAACACATCGACGTAGGGTAACGCGACAGTTCGAGAAAATTACGTTCCGCAGCAATGACGACGCGGTTGTCGATCGTCTCAAGAAGCAATTCAGAGATCTTTGGGGAAAGGCAGGATCGGCCGCGGAGTGGACAGATATTCTCGATAAGGAAGGCTTCGTTGACGCAAGTGACTTGGCGCTGTCGCTTACCGGGTTCGCTAATATGCGGGCGACGCAGCAGATCGACGTACCGTCGCGCCAACGGCTGCGGAAGTTTATACCGGAACTCCTGATATTGCTCAAAGACAGCACAGAACCACTGCTGGCATTACGGCGAACGTTGGCGGTCATCGAGAAAGTGGTGCGACGCAGCGCTTACATCGCGTTATTGAACGAAAATGCTCACGCCATGAAGCGACTTGTCAACCTTTGTGAGCGTAGCGCATATGTGGCTGGTCAGATCGCAAGGTATCCAATGTTACTCGATGAGTTGCTCGATCCGCGAATATACTCGACGCGAATGACTCGGGAAGATCTTGATGTCGAATTGCAACAGCGAATGGATACCAGACGCACCGATGACGGTGAGTCACAGATTGAAATACTCGGGCAGTTTCAGCGTTCCAGTCAGTTTCGCATCGCATTAGCTGATCTCTATGGAGGCTTGCCGATCATGCGTGTCAGCGATTGTCTGACCGATCTGGCCGAAGCAGTATTGAACCATGCGCTGAGTGTCGTCTGGGAAGACATGACGAATAAGCATGGTGTGCCGGAATATCTATTGAACGGTGGCGTGCACACGGCCGGCTTCGGCATCATTGCCTACGGAAAGCTCGGCGGCCTCGAATTGTCGTACGGATCAGATCTTGATCTTGTGTTTTTGCATAATTCGCGTGGCGAGAAGCAGATGACGAACGGCGAAAAACGGTTGGATAATTCGATGTTTTTTACGCGGCTGGTGCGTCGTCTTGTGCATCTTCTGACAGTGCAAACAGGTTCCGGGTTGCTTTACGAAGTGGATACGAGATTGCGGCCCGATGGTCAGTCGGGTCTGCTCGTAACCAGTGTCGATGCCTACGAGCGGTACCAGGAGGATAATGCCTGGACCTGGGAGCACCAGGCATTGCTCAGGGCGCGCCCTGTCGCCGGCAACGCTGAGATTGCGCGGGAATTCGAGCGAATTCGCGCGGATACGCTAACTGACCGGGTACATCATGAGGCGCTGTGCGACGATGTTATGTCGATGCGTCGTCGCATGCGCGGGAAACTCGATAAGAGTGATGCACAGCAATTCGACCTCAAACAGGGCAGCGGCGGCATAAGCGATATCGAGTTCATCGTTCAATACCTCGTACTCAAAAATGCGCGCGCGCACCGATCCGTTATTCAATACTCGGACAACATGCGTCAACTTGACTCACTTGCAGCGGCAGGCTGTCTTGCTCCCGACCTTGCGCTACGCTTGCAGTACACCTATCGAATGTATCGCTTAAGACTGCATCATCTGTCTTTAGACGATCGGCCGTCAATTGTCGACAAGGATGACTTCGTGAGCGAGCGCGAGTTCATCAGTCAGGTTTGGGACGATACTTTTGGCATTGATAGCTCATAATCCTGGCTGAATGCTTATAATCAGCGGCTGGACACATCGCATACCGGGACCCACAGTGGCATCCAGAGCAGGCAGCGTCGACCAGGACCTTATTCCCGCCAATGTGCAGCATCGTTACCGGGTGCGCCATTCGGACATACCACTGTCGTGTCCGATGCCCGGTATGTACCTGTGGAATTCACATCCCAAGGTGTTCTTGCCGGTCGAGGAGACGGGTGAGGCGAAGTGCCCCTATTGTGGGGCGCAATACTTTCTCGGCGACGATTGACTTACCTGCGCCTGCTCAGGCACAGCCTGCTGAGCACCAGAGACGTAAATCGAGAAACGCGCTCTTAAATATCTTTAAAATCTCTTAAAATCGCCGATAGATCAAAACTCTGCAATAATTCTATAACGAAGCTCGAAATCTGCTTACTGTCGATACTTCGGCGATAATGACTTCGAAAGATGCTAAATAGACCGATAATCGTCGAAAATGCTCAACTTTTCCGGTCAGCGTCCGATCAGATCCTTGCCAGTTCAGCTAAATAACCTTCGCACGGGGAGGAGTTGCTCGATATAATGAGAACGTCGGCAAAAGCGACTTTAAAATCTTCGAAAATATTCCGAAAATCTATAATTTATCCGAAATTGGAATAACCCGAGTCAAGATCAAATTGGCGTTGAATTTCAGTCAGAAAAGTCTCTAAAATCTGTCAAAATAGCTATAACTACTCTAAAAAAGCCCAAAAAAACGCTAAATGGACGAAATTTTGAAACTGATAGAAGAGCGCTGACGACCAAGGTGTTAAACTCGGCGCCGCCAGCAAAAGGACAAACCGTTGACCGAAACTGTCGAAAAAACAAACACCGGAGCCATTCTTTACGACAGGTCCATTATCAGTGAGATAAACGAGCAACACTTTGTCGCGGGCGGCTGGGCGTATGCTGAGCCAGTGACTGGCTCATTAGGGTCGGCCGGACGCGGCAATACAATGTTTGTGGGCCACGTTCCCCAGCAGTTTGTGCTGCGGCATTATGTGCGCGGCGGTCTGATAGGCAAGTTGATTCACGATACGTACGTATGGACGGGCGAGGGGAATTCCCGGCCGTTTATCGAATGGCGCATGCTGGCAAAAATGGCAGAGAGCGGTTTATGCGTGCCGCGCCCGGCGGCGGCACGATATCGCAGAATTGGGCCCTTCTATACGGCGGATCTCATTACGGTACGAATCCCGGGCGTGCAGCCACTGTCAGTGCATATTGGCAAACGTTCATTAGGTGCTGAATTCTGGCAGTCCATTGGTACCGCTATTGCAAAGTTTCATGCTGATGGTGTTTACCATGCCGACATGAACGCCCATAACCTGCAGATCGATGCTGAGGGTAAGCTCTGGATGCTTGATCTCGATCGCGGCCGCTTGCTTGCGCCTGGACCTTGGCAACAGAAAACGCTCAGCAGGCTGCATCGCTCGCTGGAAAAAATCAAATCAATCGACCCGAATATTCATTATACGCGGGAGAACTGGGAGCAGTTTCTCGAGGGCTATTTCGATGTGTCGAGGTCAGCGTAGTAATCGGGATAGCCATCCGGCAGATCTTTAAATTTTCTGTGCACCCACAGATATTGTTCGGGGCAAGTGCGGATATAGTCTTCGAGTACCTGCACGTACTTCTTGGTGTCGGCAACAGGATCGTCGCTGGGAAAATCTGGCAACGGCGGCAGGATTGTCAATTCGTAATGCCCGTTGGGCAGTCGACGCGGGAAATACGGCAACGTGACCGCCTTTCCAAGGCGGGCGAGCGTTGACGTCGCTGTCGTGTGCATTGAGGGAACGCCGAAGAATGGAATCACCTCCGAGCCCTTGCGGCTGAAACTCTGATCCGGTGCGTACCAGACTGGCCGACCTTTGCGGAGACTTCTGATCATAGCCTTGATGTCTCTTTTCTCGATCGTTGATGCGGCCGAGCGCTCACGGCCTGTGCGTAATACTTCCGTTGAAAATTCGCTGCGGTTTTTGCGATAAACGGCATCGAACGGCGGGCAGTTGACGCTCAGGACCCGGCCACTGATTTCCAGCGTCGTGAAATGGGCGCTGAGCAAGATGATGCCTTTGCCGGTGTCGAGTGCAGCCTGCAGATGCTCGAGCCCCGACAACGTTGTCATTGCAATAAGCTTTTCATCGGATGCCCAGCGACCGAGTCCCATTTCGATTACCGACATTCCAAGCGCTTCAAAATGTCGTCGCACCAGAGCCACGCGTTCCTGCGATGCCATTTCGGGAAAGCACAACTCAATATTGCGAAGCACTATCGCCCGGCGCTTGATAGCGATTCGATGTGCCAGGCGGCCGAAGTTTTTGCCGATGCTCATCGACACTGAGTGCGGCAGCAGGCAAATGATGCGCAACAAGGCGAGTCCAAGCCAGCTCGGCCAGTACTTCGGTGCCCAGAAGTAATACAGTGGTTTACGGTCGGTGGCCATCGCCACCGGAGCTTATGAACAGCAACGACGCGAGTCCAGCAAATTGTTGCCTGCTGACGGGAATTTATTCAGACATGCCGTCAATGTAGTCGTCACTGTCACCGGATTCTTTGCTCAGAGTGCCGTCATCAGCTACGTCGATTGGCGGCTCGTCGGTCTGAATGCCGACGTGAAATGCGGCAAATCCAGGCATTACGACCTGGTTGCGCGCCATGCCAATGATGCGACCCGAGTAGGGAGAACGCAGCTCGGATCTTGCATTGCTCATCGGATCTGTGATGGTTCCAAGCAAGTCGCCTTTGCGCACAGTACTGCCGAGACTCACATCGGCAAGCAGGATGCCGCCGTTATTTGCGCGAACCCACGACGAACGGTAGTACACGGGTTCAGGATCGCCCCAAAGGCGAATCTTCTTGACCATTCCAAGCGTATTGATCAGCGTCTGGATGCCTTTCACGCCGACCTTGACTTCGTTGAGCTCGAGTTGCGACGGACCGCCGGCCTCAAGAGTAACGGACGGTATGCCAGCCTGTGTTGCCGCGTAGCGTAATGTTCCGGCTGTCGGCGTACTATGCAAGATTACCATAGAGCCGAACCCTGCAGTCAATGTCACGGCATCGGGATTGCGCAAATCAGCACGGATCTGTGGCAGGTTAGTTCGTTCGAATGAACCTGTATGCACGTCAACCAGTGCATCGCATTTCGCGATAACATTGGTGAAGAAAGAGTGCGCGATACGCGCGGCTGCACTGCCATGCGGATTGCCAGGAAAATACCGATTCAGATCGCGACGATCGGGCAGATAGCGCGAACCACGTCGAAACCCTTGCACATTAACAATCGGGACGCCGATTACAGCACCTGAGACTTTTGTCGGTGTGAGGCCGTACATGACGCGCCGGACTATTTCGATTCCGTTTAGCTCATCGCCGTGTACAGCCGCAGTCAGACAAAGAGTCGGTCCGGGCATCGAGCCATTGACGACAAGTACGGGAGTCGAAACCGGTACGCCTTCGAATAGTTCTGTGGCAGACCAGGACAATCGCTGCGATGTACCGGGCAGGACTTTGGTGCCGAGGAGATCGAGTGGCTCCGCAAGGCCAGCCGCAGCGGCGACGGCATTGGCAAGCGGTATTTCGGTTTCCTGGCCCTGGATTGGAGCGTACGTCGCAGAGCCCGCTGCTACAGTCTGGTCGGAAGGCGAAACAGCATCACCGGTCGTATCATTGCGAATACCAGTGTGCTGATCGCCGGGATCGATAGCCGCACTGTCTGCCAGCAGCGAGCCGGCCAATGACAGCAACAAGATTGCGATCAGGCAATGAGTCACTGAGTCTCCTAAATGTCGGTACAATTCGGTCATTGGCTCGCGGGCCTCGTTTCCCGGCCGCACTGGGCATTGCGGCGACCGGCGAGGCTCATTAATATTGCCAAAATTAGCTGAATAAAGCATATTTTTCTGTGAACTAATCAAGAATTTACGATTGAAACTTGAATTAATCTATATGACAAGTAAAAACAGGATTTTGTTCCTCCTCGCCCTGTTCGCGCTGGGGGTTGCCCACGCCGATGAGACGTTTCCGATTCCAACCGAATTGCAACCTGATGTTGCCTTCTGGGTGAATATTTTTACTCGCTACAGTTCCGATCAGGGTGTATTGCATGACGATAGACACCTCGAAATCGTGTACGAGCGCATCGACTTTCCGGCCGGTCTTGATCGTAGAGCTCGGCAGCGCATTGTCAAAAAAAAGCGCGAGCAATTGCGCAACGTACTCAGAAGCCTTGCGAGCGGTAAGCGCGATAATCTTGATGCCAACGAATTAAAGGTGCTGGCACTATGGCCGCCGGGCGTCAGCAACCAGACTTTAAGCGCAGCGACGCGGCGCGTCCGTTATCAACAAGGGCTCGAAGATCGCTTTCAACAAGGGCTGATTCGTGCCGGTCGCTGGCGTGACTATATAGAGAAAGAATTTCTCGATCTTGGCGTGCCGATCGAGCTCGCCGCATTACCGCACGTCGAGTCGTCTTATAATCCGCATGCTCGATCACATGTCGGCGCCTCGGGCATCTGGCAATTCACCCGCAGTACGGGTCGACGATACATGCGTATTGATCATGTGCTCGACGAGCGCAATGATCCGTTTGTGGCAACACAGGCTGCCGGCAAGTTGCTCGCCTACAATTACTCGATCACGCGTAACTGGCCTATGGCGATCACGGCGTATAATCACGGCCTCGCTGGCGTTCGTCGCGCGATGCGCAAGCATGGTGATACGGCATACGCGGACATCATCAGAAATTACAACGGCAGAACATTTGGTTTTGCGTCGCGAAATTTCTACGTTGCATTTCTGGCCGCGAAACAGGTTGATCAAAATGTCGAGCAATACTTTCCAGACATTGTCGTTGATCAGCCGATTGATTTCGCCAACGTAACACTGCAGGCGTATATTCCGGTTATCGATCTGACCAATGCACTCGGCGTTACGCCTGCGCAGTTGGCGATCCACAATCCGGCCTTGCAGGCGACGGTCTGGCAAGGTAGCAAGCACTTGCCCAAGGGCTTTCGCATTCGCTTGCCATCGAATTTGCTCGATGGGCCGATTGCAGATTTTATGGCCAAGGTGCCCGCGGACAGGTGGCAGCCAAAACAGCTGCCCGACATGTTTCACACGATCGCACGCGGCGACACATTGTCGGAAATTGCCAGGGCATACGATACGCGTGTATCAACACTGGTTGCGTTGAACAACCTTGGCAGTTCACACCGAATTCGTGCCGGACAGAAGCTGCGCCTGCCAGCGGCCGGACCCGCGCCAGGCAATCAGGTCAAGGGGTCGACACAACCGGCTCCAATCGAACCACCAATTGTTGCTAGCGCCACTTCGGCCGTTGGGGAGAGTTCGGCCTTTGACGAATTCACGTCATCAATAATGGCCGGCGATCTGGTCGCAAGTCTGCTTGGCACAATTCAGACGGCATTGTTGTCGGATCCGAGCGATTACAGTATTGCGCCCGACACTACGATTGAGGTCCACCCGCTTGAGACCCTCGGTCATTATGCTGATTGGCTGGGGATTCGCACGCAGCGTCTTCGCGATATCAATGGGCTTGCATTTCGAACACCGGTCGTGGTCGGGAAACGAATTCGACTCGAACTTGCCTCGGTCGATGCAAAAACTTTCGAGGATCGCAGGATCGCTTATCATGCGGCACAACAAGATGGCTTTTTTCGCAAGAACATAATCACGGGAGTAACGCAGCACGTCATCCGCTCGGGTGAGTCGATCTGGATTCTCTCGCTCAGAAAATACGATGTGCCCGTGTGGCTGTTCCGCCAATACAATCCCGAGCTCGATCTGCACAATGTCAGGCCGGGCATCGTCGTTCACTTTCCGGTATTGGCTTCCGGTAGTCGTCCCTAGAGGTCCGGTTTGGCCAGTCTAATTGCGATTCGTATACTGCCTTTCGTGCTACTGATCGGCGCCGCGGCATTGTTCTTTAATGAGGTTCAAGGTGGTGGCGCCTATGTAATGCGCAATCTCCTGCCGCCCGCGATCGCCCTGCTGCTCGCGTCGTTTACATTGTGGCGCGGGCAGGGGAGCTGGACAGGATCGGGCTGGCGGCTCGTGCTTGGCACGATCGGCTTCTCGATCCCAGCAGTGGGCCTGTCGATTTACCTGCACTATGCGTACTCGGTGAATCTCAATGACATGTTCGGCGATACGGCGACTCCGGGCCAGCTATTTCGCTACCTGCCGATCTACACCACGGTTGCCGGCGGCATCGGCTTCGCCATCGGCTGGATCGTCGGCAGGAACCTGTGATGCCAGAACGCATGAGGTTTGCTAGTCTGTGGTCCTAAGGTGTAAGGGGCGGTTTTAAATGTTGCGGCGACGGCGAATGGCTAGACTACGGTGTCGAAGTCTGCTTGCGTTGTATTTTGTGTTGCTTTGGCAAGGCACAACTTTCGCGGGTGAATTTCCGGTCGCCGACAAGGTGCTAATCGAAAAGGCGGAGCGCAAATTACAATTAATCAAAGATGGCGTAGCTTTTCGCACCTTTGACATCGCACTTGGTATCAGACCGATTGGCGACAAGGAGCGAGAAGGTGACTTCAAGACACCGGAAGGGAAGTATATTTTAGACGCACGTAATCCAGACAGTGAGTTCTTTCTTTCGATTCACGTGTCCTATCCGAATGTGCTCGATATCCGGTCTGCCAGGGCCAAGGGCGTCGATCCTGGCGGCGCCATCATGATTCATGGACAGCCAAATTCTCCAAGTCGATCTGAAGCGTACTACCACACCCAGGATTGGACCAACGGCTGCATTGCAGTGTCGAATTCCGACATGATTGATATCTGGCTGATGACCGCTAACAACACTCCGATCGAGATTCAGCCCTGAACACTGGCAATACAGAATTTATGGATGCCGAAGTTTGGCCTGAAGGAAGCCTCGAAGTACTTTCGCAGCGTGAAGTCGATCAGCTTCGTTCAAGTGGCGAGGGCGGCCTGTATACCTTGTTACGCCGCTGTATGCTGGCCGTCCTGAACTCGGGCAGTCAATCGGACGACGCTCGCGCCCTGCTCGAGCGCTACAAGGATTTCAGCATAGGCTTCATTCAACATGACCGGGGACTAAAAATATCGCTGCAGGCAGCGCCCGGTGACGCATTTGTTGACGGTACGATGATTCGCGGCATTCGAGAATTATTGTTTGCTGTACTGCGCGACATTGTTTACACGCGCAACGAAGTTGAAAATAGCAGTCGTTTCGACCTTGGATCGAACAGTGGTATCACGGATGCCGTGTTCCATATAGTCCGTAATGCGGGCCTCCTGAAGTTGCCGGCAAGCGTGGATCTGGTCGTGTGCTGGGGTGGCCATGTGATCAACCGGGAGGAGTACGATTACACCAAGCAAGTCGGCTACGAACTGGGCTTGCGCGGTCTGAATGTCTGCACGGGTTGTGGGCCCGGAGCCATGAAAGGACCGATGAAAGGCGCGACGATCAGCCATGCCAAGCAGCGCATTCGTAATGCACGTTATATCGGGATCACCGAGCCGGGCATCATTGCTGCAGAGTCACCTAATCCGATTGTCAATTCGCTCGTCATCATGCCGGATATCGAAAAACGCCTTGAGGCATTTGTCCGTGTCGGTCATGGCGTCGTGATTTTTCCAGGCGGTGTTGGGACCACCGAAGAGATCCTTTATTTGCTGGGGATCCTGTTGCATCCCGAGAACAAGAGTCAGCCAATGCCGATGATTATGACAGGGCCAGCGACAGCCGAGCCGTACTTCAGGCAGATAGATCAGTTCATTGGTGCAACGCTTGGCGATGAAGCGCAAAGACGTTATTCAATCATCATCGGCGATCCACGCGAAGTTGCGAGAAAAATTCGGGCTACATTCGAAGACGTGCAGGAATTTCGCAGGCAGAATGGCGATGCTTACTACTTCAATTGGCGCCTGGTGATTCCGCCTGACTTTCAGAAGCCTTTCAGTGCGACGCACGAGGCCATGAGCAAACTTGTTATTCGTGAAGAGCTGCCGAAGCATGAACTTGCGGCAAACCTGCGGCGCGTGTTCTGCGGAATCGTCTCGGGCAATATTCGCGAGGATACTGCAGCACAGATAGAACGGCACGGCCCGTTCGATATTAATGGTTCGGCAAATATTATGACCTTACTTGATGGCTTGCTCGCCGCGTTCGTTGCACAAAAGCGTATGAAAATTTCAGGAGACAACTATCGGCCATGCTATCGAGTGTCGTGATCTGTTGATCTCGCGTGTCCGGCTGCGGTTTGCGTTTATTGTTAAATCGAAACCGAATTTGGCTGCGACAAACTGCTCATTAAGTAAAATCTACGTATAAACGATTGAAAAACATAATGAAAAGACCACACCGCATTGTGATGCAGTTCCTTTGAATTTACCGGTAGGACACTTAATATTTATTCAAAGAACTGATTGGGCAGAGTCAATGCCGGATAGCAAAAACCTAAGATGGGCCGATGACTATGGTACGGATGTAGATTCGACGGCCGGCGAAACGGACAAGCCAGTGACGGCTGCTGCGCCCGCCGCGAATGATGCGGATGGTTGGCAACAATATCGGCATTGGATATCAAAGGCGCCGGCTCCACGTGGTCGCCGGGTCGGCATCGATCCGGCACTTTACACATGGAAGGGATATCGCAACTGGACCGAACAGGTGAAACGAAACTGGACGCCAGATTCCGGCGACGATTCCGGATAAGTCTCCTTAAGCTTCAATATTATGTTTCGAAACGCCGACGTCAGGTCGGCGTTTTTGATTATTGCAAGAGGCGCAGCGGCACTTGTGAACAACATCGCTGATTCGTATTAGCAACACGACCATTCTATACCGGTACTGTGTCTGATTTTTTGCGATTAGTTGAGTGATTCGAATGTTTCTAAATCAAGCTGTGATCTGCCTCACGGAGGCGAAGCGATGAGCAATCTATAGTCGCAGTTACTGAGTATACATTAGCGATTTAAACAGTATGTCAAACAAATGCACGGAAGCAGAATCGTCGACAGTTTCCCTGAAAAATGAATTCGCGCGGCAGCGCTGGGAATTGTTTCATCGTGCGATCGCGCACGCGAAGCAGTCGACCGATGCGGCACTCGTTGAAACGGATACTAATTCTAAGGAAACGAAGAGCGCTGCACCCTTGCTGTCCATCGTTCAATAGCGGCATGGAACGCATAATGCAGGTGCTCGACGAATTGGATGATCTCATCGGCGTAATCGGCCTCATGGCGGAAAGGATTCGCAATACCGTTATCGCGCTGGCAGCTGTTGGCATTGCTCTGGCCATCGAATTTGGCGGCATTCTGCTTGCATTTCGTCATCCACCGTTAGCGCTAGGTGCTGCGATGTTGCTGTTCGTCATACTGCTGTACCGTTCGGTTACCGCAACCGGACATGCTTTCAGCCAGTCACCCGCAAGCGGTCATCCAGCCCGACTCTGAAGCAAGCAACGGTCCATCCGCGGGCCGGGGCCCGTCCGCCTCGAATGTAAATAGCGGGGCATCTCCGGATAGTTAGTTAAATAGCCCTTGAATTAGCCTGACAAGGCCCTATCGTGTTTGTCTGTAGAGCGCGCCGACTATTTCGGTTGGCAAGGGCACATCGACGTCAGGAGAGCGCAGGCGTGAGCAATACCAAGGGCCGGGAAACTTTAGGCTTCCAAACGGAAGTTCGTCAGCTGTTGAAGCTGATGATCCACTCACTTTACACCAATAAGGAGATCTTCCTTCGCGAACTGATTTCCAATGCCTCAGATGCTGCGGACAGACTGCGATTTGAGGCGCTCGCAGAGCCAAGCCTGCTCAGTGACGATGCCGACCTCGCAATACGCGTGGAGTATGACCAGGATGCGAAAACGCTGACTGTCATTGATAATGGTATCGGCATGTCGCGGGATGAGTTGATCGAAAATCTTGGCACGATCGCGAGATCTGGAACAGCGGACTTCCTTAAGCAAATGACTGGTGATCAACAAAAAGATGCGCAGCTGATAGGTCAATTCGGTGTGGGTTTTTATTCATCATTTATCGTTGCAGAAAAGGTTACTGTCGAAACTCGAAGGGCAGGTCTCGACGACGACAAAGGCGTTCGCTGGGAGTCAGACGGTCAAGGAGAGTTTTCGGTTGAAACTTTCGAGCGCAGCGAACGCGGTACCGCGGTAACTTTGCATCTCAAAGACGACGAGCTGGAATTTTGTGAACCACTTCGAATTGAAAACCTGATTCGCAGATATTCCGATCATATTGCTTTCCCCATCGCGCTTGCGGACAGCAGCAACGATGACGAAGAGCTAAAAATCGTCAATGCGGCGACGGCACTATGGACTCGTCCGCGGTCCGAATTGTCGGACAACGAGTACCAGGAGTTCTACAAGCACCTGTCGCACGACTTTGCAGATCCGCTGATGTGGAGCCACAATCGCGTAGAGGGCAAACGTGAGTACACGAGTCTCCTTTTCATTCCATCGAATGCGCCGTTCGATCTGTGGAATCGAGAAGCGCCTCGTGGCCTCAAGCTGTATGTGCAGCGTGTCTATGTCATGGACGATGCCGAGCAATTTCTGCCGCTATATCTTCGTTTCGTCAAGGGCGTTGTTGACTCTGCTGACCTGCCGCTGAACATCTCACGTGAGTTGTTGCAACAACATCCCGAATTGACATCGATGCGCAACGCGCTGACGCGACGTGTTCTCGATATGTTATCGAAAATGGCGACGGGCTCGCCTGATGATTATCAGAAGTTCTGGAGTGCGTTTGGTCAGGTTCTCAAGGAAGGGCTTGTCGAAGACCATAAGAACAAAAAGAATCTGGCCAAGTTATTGCGCTTTGCGACAACACATGGCGGCAATGACACGCAAGATCAATCTCTGGATGACTACATCGGGCGTACCGCAAAGGATCAAGACAAGATCTATTATATTCTGGCAGACAATTACGCAACGGCAGTTGCCAGCCCGCATCTTGAAAGCCTTGAGAAGAAAGGCATCGAGGTGCTGCTATTGACTGATCGCATCGATCCCTGGGCCGTGGACAATTTGGCAGAATACGAGGGCAAGTCGCTGCAAGACGTCGCCCGCGAAGATCTCGAATTGCCCGAGGGTGAAGGTAAAATCACGCAAGATGCGATCAACGACGAGCACAAGCCATTACTGAAGAAGATCAAGAAGGTGCTCAAGGAGCGTATCGAGGCTGTCAACGTCAGTCGACGACTGGTGGACTCACCTGCCTGTGTTGTCGCCGGTGCCGACGAATTGAATCCGCAACTACGCCGTATGCTCGAAGCCAGCGGTCAGGCGATGCCCGAATCGAAGCCAATACTTGAGGTCAACATCGAGCATCCGCTTGTCACCAGGTTGTCGGCCGAATCCGACGACGCGCGGTTCACGGCGTTGTCAAATATCGTACTTGATCATGCCCTGTTGGCTGAGGGCTCACAGCTCCAAAACCCGGCCGACTACGTCAAACGAATGAATAAGCTGATACTCGAACTTGATTCGGACGCGAGCTCAGGCTAAAACGTCTGCTCATGCAGAAATTGCACGGCGGGAGCAACAGACCATGAATGATACGAAACTTGCAGACGACACGCTGCCATCGAAATTGACCGACGAACAATATGAGGTTACGCAGAACAAAGGCACCGAAACAGCGTTTTCAGGCAAGTATGTCGACCACAAGAAAGATGGCACGTATCGGTGCGTATGTTGTGACGCCGAGTTATTTTCATCCACAACCAAGTATGATTCCGGGTCCGGCTGGCCGAGCTTTTGGTTACCGCTGGCTGGAAATGCCGTGCGCACCGTTGCAGACCATAGTCGTGGAATGGTTCGCGAGGAAGTCGTATGCAGTCAGTGCGACGCCCATCTCGGTCATGTCTTCGACGATGGTCCACAACCCTCGGGCTTACGCTATTGTATTAATTCGGCCTCGCTGAGTTTCAAGGAACCAGAATAGCTCCTCTCATCTCATCCACCGATGTCCCCTTCGAACAAAGGCAATACGCTATGGAAATTCGCTACACAGTTGGAACGCTTGTCCTGGCTTTATGCGCAATCGCATGCACTCAACAGGCCGATCAGGATCCAACAACAACCCAATCAACAACAATGGAGGCAGCCGCGGTGACCACGACTGAGGCAAATGAGATTCAAAGCTTTGAAATTGCACCGGGATTGAGTGCGCGCATCCTCAGCGCTGGCGATGGACCGCTCGCGCAGTCAGGCGATAACGTCGATGTGCACTACACCGGCTGGCTCTATGATGAAGAGGCGACAGACAAGCGTGGCGAAAAATTTGACAGTTCGGTTGACAGAGGGACGAAATTTCAGTTTCAACTCGGGGCTGGCGGAGTTATCAAAGGCTGGGACCAGGGCATCAAAGGCATGGCGATCGGTGAGGTACGCGAGCTGACGATTGCACCTGAGATGGCGTATGGAGACCGCGGCGCGGGCGGCCTCATTCCGCCAGGTGCGACTCTTGTTTTTGAAGTCGAATTGTTTGGTGCAGAGAGTCTTGGAGATACCGCGTCAAAGTGACGCCGGGCGCAACTCGAACGCGATGCGTCGATTCAAGCTTCGGCCGTGGGAAGTGGCGTTATCAGCAATTGGTGTTGACGATCCGTGGCCTTCGACCAGCAGGCGGTCTACGGCCACACCACCGCGCATGAGAAAGTTGGCGACTGACTGCGCGCGCGCCTGACTCAATCTCTGATTCGTTAATTCATCACCGGAAGCATCGCTATGCCCGGTGATGGCGATAGTCATATCGCGACAGTCGTACGCAAAATCGATGATTTTATCGAGGACAGAATACGACGAGGTGCGAATTTCGGCGCTCGATTGTCGGAATGCCACTGGGTCTTCGGCAAGGCTCGCGAAGGTTCGGTGGCAAAGCGCAGCTAGCGTTGCTGTAGATTGAACGACAGTGATGTCCATATTGATGGCGGAACCAGTGGGCATGGCGGTACGCAGAAAATCAATTCGTGCGTGCAGTGTTGCCGCATCAAATGTGACGCCACGTAATTCGACGCGTTGATCCTGCATCGTGGCTCGCACCGACTGCGTCGATGCAAGGGCATAAAGAAGGCGCATGGTTGCCGGAGCCCAATCGTCGGACAAGACGATGCCGGGTACGAATTCTATCTGAGCTTCATACTCGCCGAGCTGGTCGGCGACAATGCTTAAAAGACCGGATTCGTGATCGCCGGATTCGGTGGTAACCGAAAGCACGAGTCGACCGCGACTTAACTCGGCCACGAAGGCCGGCGTATCAAACGCGGAGTATGGACCACTTGATGGATGCGAAACCGATGCCCCTCGATCGACGGTTGCGGACACAAGGACGCCGCAAGCAAGTAATATTGGGGCGGCAGAAGCCCGAAGATTGCGCCGAATTACGGCTCGCATCAGTAGTACTCCATCAATATCACCCTGACTGAGTACTGGCAGGGAATCGTGCCACCTGAGGGTTTTTCAACAAGCTGCTAGCCCGGATTATTCATGAATAGTCCGGGCTAGGTCTGGTCGGCCTATTTCTGGTCATGCAGGTCCCGTGCCTGACCAATCCAGTCTTCGCGGTAAATACGACTGCGGAATCCCTTGAGTCTTTTCGCGATGCGATCAATGTCGTACTCGTTCATCTCGGCGATCTGGCTGAATCTGCGAATACCCATTTCGATCAAAGTCTTCTCAATCGCTGGTCCGACACCCTTGATCTGTTTTAAATCATCGTCGAGTTCGTCACTTGAATCCTCGACGGAGTCATCATCATTACTGACCGTGGCCCTTGTCGCATCGACCGGGTCATTCGATGCATCGAGTCCATCTGTCAGGGCGTTGGGATCGACAGGTGCGATGTGCGTCGGCGCCGAATCGTGCACCTCTTCCAGTGCTGCGATGCGCTCGCGAGCTTCACCAAGATCCCGCTCGAACTGTTGCGCTTCTTCGTTGCGTATACGGAAGCGTTCCAGTAGTGGTGGTACCCGTTCCTGCCAGCTCTCTAGTTCGCGGCTTAATTTGGAGATCCTCTCATCGCGCAATTTTATTGCTGTCGATGTGACATCGTCATGTTCGTCACGCTTTCGTATGTCGCTTTGCAACTGATCTCTTTGCGCGATAACATTCTCGAGATTGCTGCGAACTTCCTTAACCTGTCGTTGTAATTTATCACGGCGCTCGAATGCATCCTTAAGTGCGTCCGATAATTCAGCCGCGCGCATTTTCGAGTCTTTGTTAGATGCCTGGAACTGGCTGTTCTGTTCCATCAGGCTCTTGTTTTGCTCCTGCAGCCGTCCGTGTTCATTGCGTTGTGCTTCCAGTTGCTCCTGCCATCCAGCATTGATCGCGGTCTTTTCGCTCGAACTGCGATTACCGCGAACGATCCAACCGATAACCACGCCCAGGATCAGTGCAATGGCGACTACGGTAATGTGCATGACGGTGATCTCAGGCATATTTGTTTCCTTACGAAGCCAGTCGCAATCGATCAATTTCACCCAGCACGTCACGAATTTGCATAACAGCCCAGTCTATCTCGGCCTCGCTAATGATCAAAGGTGGTGCCAATCGCACAACAGTATCGTGTGTTTCCTTACTCAACAGGCCTCGAGCCATAAGCGCTTCGCAAACGGATCGTGCAGTCGCGAGTGATGGGTCGATTTCGATGCCGACAAATAAGCCGCGCCCGCGGATATCGCTGATCAGCGGGCTGTTGATATCGCGCAATGCCTTTATAAGATATTCACCTCTTGCCGCGCTACGACCGACGAGGTCATCTTCGACAATAATATTGAGCGCCTCCAGGCCGACCGCAGCCGCGAGGGGATTGCCGCCGAATGTACTGCCATGATCACCGGGTGTAAATACCTGCATTACATCGCGTCGCGCAAGAAATAACGACACGGGCAGAATACCGCCACCCAGCGCCTTGCCTAGAATCAGTCCGTCCGGCTGCACGCCTTCATGTTCACAGGCGAGAAATTTGCCGGTTCGACCGAGTCCGGTCTGAATTTCGTCGGCAATTAATAACACATTGTGCTTGCGGCACAATTGCTGCGCAGCTTTGAGATAGCCCTCCGGGGGTACGATGATCCCGCCCTCACCCTGAATGGGTTCGACGAGAAACGCGGCTGTGTTCTCGTTGATGGCGGCCTCAAGCGCTTTGAAATTGCCGTATTCAACGATGCGAAATCCCGCCGGGAACGGGCCGAATCCGGACTGATATTGTGGTTCGTCCGACATCGCTACGATCGCTATAGTGCGCCCGTGGAAATTGCCCGTACAGGCAATAATCTCAGCCTGGTCGTGCGCAACGCCTTTAATCGTGTATGCCCATTTGCGCGCCGCTTTGATCGCAGTTTCAACAGCTTCCGCCCCGGTATTCATCGGTAGCGCCATATCCTGCCCGGTCATTTCACAGGCTCGCTCAAGAAAAGGTCCGAGTTTGTCTGTATAGAACGCTCTCGACACGACACTAAGTTGCGCGACCTGCTCAATAACGAGTTGTACAAGGCGTGGATCGGCGTGGCCGTGGCTGACCGCTGAATAGGCGCTCATCATGTCGAGGTATTTCTTGCCGGCGTCGTCCCACACGTGCACCCCCTTGGCGCGCGTGATCACTACTGGCAAGGGCAGGTAGTTTTGGGCACAGTAACGCGCTTCAAGGTCGATATTGCCATTCATCAAGACACCACTGGCTTTCGTAACTGAGCCGGTCGAGAGTTGCATAAGGCCATAATTTTACAGCAATTACCTCTATCTAGGCCAGCTGCGAGCGAAACCAGTATGAACAAAGCGCCCAAGTCCGACAGACGGTTCATCGAAGGCCCCGTCGGCCGACTCGAATCAACCATCGATGCACCCGCAGATATTTCATCTGGCGGGTCCGTTGTTGTCTGTCATCCGCATCCGCAGCACGGTGGCACTATGCACAATAAGGTTGTGTACACGGTGGCGCGATCGTTCGTGCGCATGGGTTTCGTGTCCCTGCGATTCAACTTTCGTGGCACCGAGGCTAGCGACGGACACTACGACCATGGCCATGGTGAGCTTGACGATGCACTCGCGGCTATCGAATGGATGCGAGCGCAATATCCGAATGAACCCCTCTGGCTTGCCGGGTTTTCGTTTGGTGCCGCGATCGCAATACGAGCTTCGATTGCGGTCGAAGTTTCCGGTCTTGTCAGTGTCGCACCAGCTGTGGATGGCTTCGGTAATGATCTTGCAGGGCAGCCGCGATGCCCATGGCTTGTGCTTCAGGGTGATAAAGATGAAGTTATTGACGTCGATCTTACGCTGGAGTGGGTTAACAGTCTGGAGCCCGGCCCCGAGCTACTCGTAATGTCGGGCGCCGGGCATTTTTTTCATGGCAAGCTCGTCGATTTACGTTTGTCTGTGACTGAGTTCGTTGAGAGACACAGAGTCAAACCATGTCTTTGAGGCCTTTGAGTGCTGAGACTTTCACAACCTTCGTTGCCGGCTTCGCCTTGAACATCATTTCTTCGCCTGTAAATGGATTGATTCCTTGCCGTGCTTTCCGTGCCGGTTTATTAACGACACGTATTTTCAACAAGCCGGGGATCGTGAAAGTTCCCGACGCACCCCGACCGCTAAGGTTTTTCTTGATCTGAGTATTCAGTGAGTCGAATACCGCAGCGATGTCTTTGCGTGTCATACCTGTTTCTGCGACGACTGCCGCATAGATTTCTGATTTGGTAGGTGGCTTCCCGGTATTCTTTGACATCTACAACTGACTCCTCATTAAAACAGAAAACGGGCAGAGCCCGCGTAAAAAGCAGCGCGACAATAGCATATGTCCCCGGCTCAGGTAACGTAAGAACAAGCTTTTCTGAATGGTTTACAGCGCTGTAATTCAGTCGCTGAAAAACTTGCGTTTGAAGCGAACATTGGAGGGTGATTCGATACCGTCCGGCGTTACACCGATATCAAATATCAAGGTTTCACGATTTGCAACGGCGACTACGCCGATATAATAAATCGCTTGTTCTTCATTAATTCGTCGCATCGTGATGTTCTTGACCTGTCCTGTAAGATTGACGGCCTTAACCGAAACGATCGCGGTAACCGCCGTGTTATCCATTGTCTGCAATATCGAGACAGTGAGCATCGCCCGGTTCTTACTACGAACGATGCCATACAGGCGTGCGACGTCTGGGGAAAGCTGATCGGTCGACTGAGCGCTGAAATGAACGACATGATCGCCGATGTTTACACTGGTTACTCCAGCAGGCTGCGCTTGCGGTATGGTGACTGACTGATCGGGCCCACCACAAGCGGATGCGAGTCCAAGCAAAGACAAAGCGATCAATATTCTTGCGCAATTCATGATACCGGTCTCCCCGAAAAGAGCGCTTGTTGCTGGCCCATTGCCAGGCCCGTGTTTTCACCAATTTCACGGTAGCATCACTATAAACCATTTCCTGCTCTGGTCGCGACAGGCAAGTCATCGGGTACTAAGACAGGGCCACGAACGATGACTCGTTTGTTGCGATGTGTGTGGCCGCCGATCAGCTTGATTCGCGATACCGGTACCTGCAGGTATTCGGCCAGCAGGCGAATTACGGCCTTGTTCGCTTTGCCATCGGCGGGAACTGCTGTTGTTCGTATCCGCAGCCGTTGATTGACGGTGCCCAGGACATCATTGCGACGTGCGCCAGGCTGCACTCGAATTCGGACGAGGAGATCCTCGCCTCGCCACTCGGCACAAGAATCAACATCGGCTGTCAAAATGTCAATGGCGTCAGCGTGCTGATGTAAATAGAGAGGGCCTGCAAAAAAATGATCGCCAGAAGCGCTGAAATGTCGAGTCCGCCGAATGTGGGAACGTATCTTCGAAATGGGCGCAATACAGGCTGGACGAGCATCGAAATAAAAGCGGTTGCCGGGTTGTACGTGCCGGGTGCAATCCAACTCAGGATGATGTAAATAAAAATTGCGAACGTGAACAGTTTGAGTGACAAGGTGACCAGGCCGATCGCGGCAGCTATGCTCAGCCACGCTATGCTCGCCATTTGACCATCGATCGCGATAATTGCGAGAATGGTCAGGTACTGCAAGATAAATGCAACGATCACTGTAGCCGTATCGAGGCGACCGATCGGCGGCACGATTCGCCGCACAGGAATCACCAGTGGTGAGGTCAGCCGCAGGATCCCCTGCGATATCGGATTGCGAAAATCGGCGCGTAACCATGGTAGCCAGAATCGCAGCAACATGACGAACAGATATAGCTGTGCGAGCGTGCTGATGATAAAGATCAATGCGGGTTTCACGGCTTACTCTTGTGCATGTGCGTTGTTCGCCAATTCGGTGGCTCTGTCCCTGGCTGCGGTTAATGCCCGTGCAAAGATATCACGAACGTTTTGTTGATCGAGACTATCAAGCGCAGCAGCGGTCGTTCCGCCCGGTGATCGCACCCGGGCAATCAATTCTGCCATTGAATCGCCACTTTGGGCAGCGAGGGCTGCGGCCCCAGTTGCCGTTTCAATGGCGAGGATGCGCGCCACTTGCTCGTCCAGACCAAGTTGTTGAGCCGTATCGGTGAGCATATCAATCAATAGGTAGAAATAGGCAGGGCCGCTACCCGAAATTGCAGTGACGGCGTCGATATCAGCCTCGTGCGGAACATCTACTACTTTGCCGACAGCCGCAAGAATCTTCGATGCATGCTGCTTCTGGGGGGCACTCACTCGTTCGTTCGCAAACGACCCGGTTACACCCAGTTGCAGCAGTGCCGGTTGATTTGGCATGGCACGAACTATGGCGAGACCACCGCCAAGCCACGCGTCAATATCAGTGCTGCGAATTCCCGCGGCAATGGATATGACCAGCGGTTTCGTTTGCTGCGCGGTATTGGCCAGGTCGCGGCATACAGCTGCGAGAACCTGCGGTTTGACGGCGAGAACGATACAGTTCGCGCGTGCTGCAATCTTGATGTTTTCAGGCGCAATTTCGGCATCTGGCCAGGTGCGTGTCAGGACTTCACGCTGTTTTGCGGAGGGTTCCGCGATCGATATATTAGCGGGGCGAAAACCACTCGACACAAGCCCTGCAACAATCGCCTGGGTCATGTTGCCGCCGCCGATAAAGGCGATCTTGTCGTCAGTCATTTCTATTTCCTCTTGCCAAACACAGCTGTGCCTAACCGTACGATGGTCGCGCCTTCAAATATTGCCGCGCGAAAGTCGCTGCTCATGCCCATCGATAAGGTGTCCACCTCGAGACTCTGGCGGCGCAGCATCCCGAGAAGGTCGCGCATTGCTGCAAATGGTTTTCGCTGGTCCTCGAATCGGGTTCTAAGCGCCGGCAGGCACATCAGGCCCCGTAAACGCAGACGCGGTAATTGGGCAACCTGATTTGCAAGTTCGAATAATTCATCGACATTGACGCCCGATTTACCTGGCTCGTCGTCAATGTTCACCTGCAAGCAGATATTGAGCTCACCGAGTGCGGCCGGCCGCTGCCGACTCAGGCGCTGGGCTGTCTTGAGGCGATCGACGGTATGGACCCAGTCAAAATGAGCGGCAACAGAACGGGTCTTGTTGGATTGCAAATGACCAATAAAGTGCCAGCAGAGGTCGTTTCGGGACACAGCAGCTATCTTTTCCAGGCCCTCCTGGACGAAATTTTCGCCAAAATCCCGTTGGCCCGCAGCTGCTGCTTCGATCACGCCCGCCAAGGTCTGTTTCTTGCTGACAGCCAGCAATTGGACAGCAGAATCGTCCCGGCCAGCATCTATCGCAGCTTCCGCCAGCAATTCACGGATTTTCCGCAGGTTTTCCGTGACTCTAATCACGTTTTACTCCCGGCGCTTCGCTATACTAGGCTCCGTTCAGGGCCGGGTTATGGTAAGTCCGGCCGTCAATTAGACAGGGAGAAACATGGCCGTCGACGTTGCCCAGTTACTGTCGTTCTCGGTAAAGAACAATGCATCCGACCTGCACTTGTCCGCTGGAGTGCCGCCAATGATTCGTGTCGATGGAGACATCAAGCGAGTCAATATGCCGGCCCTCACTCACAAGGACGTCAACAGCATGGTGTACGACATCATGAATGACAAGCAGCGCAAGGATTACGAAGAGTTTCTTGAGACAGACTTTTCTTTCGAAATTCCCAAGCTGGCCCGATTCCGTGTCAACGCTTTTAATCAGAATCGCGGTTCGGCCGCGGTATTCAGAACCATTCCGTCTGAAATCCTGTCGCTCGACGATCTGGGTGCACCGTCGATTTTCAAGGATATCTCAATGTATCCGCGCGGCATCGTGCTGGTTACGGGGCCGACGGGCTCAGGCAAGTCAACGACGCTGGCGGCGATGGTCGATTACATCAATGACAATAAGCCGGATCACATACTGACAATTGAGGACCCGATAGAATTCGTGCACGAATCGAAGAAGTGTCTCATCAATCAACGTGAAGTGCACCGCGATACGCTGGGGTTTAATGAGGCGTTGCGTTCGGCATTGCGCGAAGACCCGGACATTATTCTTGTTGGGGAATTACGTGACCTCGAGACCATTCGCCTGGCATTGACAGCGGCTGAAACCGGCCACCTCGTGTTTGGCACCCTGCATACGAGCTCCGCGGCCAAGACGGTCGATCGTATTGTCGACGTATTCCCCGCTGCCGAGAAGGAGATGGTACGTGCGATGTTGTCAGAGTCATTGCGTGCCGTGATTTCACAGACATTGCTGAAGAAAGTCGGCGGTGGACGTATTGCGGCACACGAAATCATGATCGGCACACCGGCGATCAGGAACCTGATTCGTGAGGGCAAAATTGCGCAGATGTATTCGGCCATTCAGACAGGGCAGGCCTTGGGCATGTACACGCTGGACCAGAATCTAACCGAGCTCCTGCAGAAAGGCCTGATCAACAAAGAAGAAGCGCGGTACAGATCGGTGTTCAAGGAGAATTTCTAGGGACGTTGTCGCACATTCGTCCTGATCGGAGTGAACGTAAATGGAACGCGAACAAGCCATACGATTGACGCAGAATCTCCTGCGCAAGATGATAGAGCGAGACGGCTCGGACCTGTTTCTGACCAAGGGGTTTCCTCCCGCGATCAAGGTTGATGGCACGATTCACAAAGCCACAGATACGCCGCTGACGGCTGATCAGTCAGCGATCATGGTGCGTTCGATCATGAACGACAAGCAAATCAAGGAATTTGACGCGACCAAGGAATGCAACTTCGCGATCGCGCCTCAAGGGATCGGCCGATTTCGCGTCAGCGCATTCATACAGCAGGGCTATGTCGGTGCCGTACTGCGAACGATTTCCACGGAGATACCGACGCTGCATGAGCTTAATTTGCCACCGATTCTCAAGGACGTTGTCATGAACAAGCGTGGTCTTTGTATCGTTGTCGGCGGTACGGGCTCTGGCAAGTCGACTACGATGGCAGCGATGATAGGCCACCGCAATGAGAATTCACGCGGACATATCGTGTCGATCGAAGATCCGGTCGAATTTGTACATCCACACAAAGGTTGCGTCATTACGCAACGAGAAGTCGGAGTCGACACCGAGACCTGGCACGCTGCACTCAAGAACACGCTGCGTCAGGCGCCCGATGTAATTCTGATTGGTGAGATCCGTGATCGTGAAACGATGCAGTATGGTATTCAGTTCGCTGAGACCGGGCATTTATGTCTGGCGACATTGCATGCCAACAGCGCCAATCAGGCGCTTGACAGGATAATCAATTTTTTTCCGGAGGAACGCCGACAGCAATTGCTCATGGATTTGTCGCTGAATACGAAAGCTTTCATATCACAACGGCTGATTCCTCGCGAAGGTGGGGTTGGCCGAGTCGCTGCGATGGAGATCATGCTCAACACGCCCTTGATCGCGGATCTGATATTTAAAGGTGAAGTTGGTCAGATCAAGGAGGTCATGGCCAAGTCGACGCGTCTCGGCATGCAGACCTTCGATCAGGCGTTGTTCTATCTATACGATGAGGGAACAATTTCTTACGAAGATGCGATACGTAATGCGGACTCGAAGAACGAGTTGCGTCTGCGCATCAAACTCGAGAGCAAGCGCGAGTCTTCGGTAGCGGATCAGGAAACGGAGAATTTGAAGATCCTGGAAGAGGATTCGGCTCAGACTTTTTGAGTATCAGGGAAGATGGCATAAATGAACGTCAAACCGCTGTTTAAATTGATGGTGGAGAAAAAGGCGTCAGACCTTTTCTTCGCACCTTACGCACCCGCAAAAATAAAGATCGACGGGAAGATCATGCCTGTCAATAAGCTCGAGATGACGCCAAAAATGGTCAAGCAGGCGGCGATCGAACTCATGGATGATGATCAGCTGGAGACATTTTCGCGCGAACTGGAGATCGACTTTGCTATTTCGGAGCCGGGGCTCGGTCGATTTCGTGTCAATGTATTTCATCAACGCGGCAATGTAGCGATGGTACTGCGCTACATTACATCTGAGTTGCCGACGCTTGATAGTCTTGGTATGCCAAGTCAACTAAAAGAACTTATTATGCTTCGCCGTGGTCTGGTTCTGATGGTCGGGGCAACAGGGTGTGGCAAATCGACGACGCTCGCTGCGATGATCAATTATCGCAATGAGAAAACGTCGTCGCACATCATTACCATTGAAGACCCGATTGAATTTCTACACCCGAACAAGAAATCGATCGTCAATCAGCGAGAAATCGGCCTCGATACCAAGTCATATGCCCGGGCGCTCAGGAGTGCGGTGCGCGCGGCGCCGGATGTCATCCTGATTGGTGAGATCCGCGATACTGAATCGATGCAGTCGGCACTCGATATGGCGGGGACTGGTCATCTTGTCGTCGCCACATTGCATTCCAACAATGCGGCAGAAACGCTCGATCGTATTATCAACCTGTTTCCGCAACAGCAGCATAAGCAGGTATTCATGGATCTGGGGCATTATCTGCGTGCGATACTGTCACAACGACTGGTGCGTTCGCGTGGCGGCAAGCTCGTCGCGGCGGTTGAGCTCTTGCTCAACACACCGCACATTAAAGACCTTATCCTCAAGGGTGACATTGCCGCGGTCAAGGAAGCGCACAAGGATAGTGATGAGCAAGGCATGCAGACTTTCGATGTGGCGCTGTTGGAACTTTATAAAACCGGCACCATCACGCTGGAAGAAGCGATGTCACACGCGGATTCACGCGCCAATCTCGAAGCGAAAATCAATTTCGGCGGATAGGCGCTGCGCACGGTTACCAGACTACTGCAGCGGCGTCAAAGACGGGGCCGTCTACGCAGACGCGTTTCATTGCCGGTCCTTCGGCGGTCTCGATGCGCACCGCACACGCCGCACAACCACCGACTGCGCAGGCCATGAATTCTTCGAGCGAAACCTGGCAAGGCAATCCATGACGTTGAGCAAGTTCTGCGACAGCTCTCAGCATTGGCGTCGGTCCGCATGCGAAAATCTCTGTTCTCGCAAGTTGATCGGCATCGAGACTCTGCAGCCAAAGTTCCGCCAGCTCCGTTGTAACGCCACGAAAGCAGCCCTCAAAGCCTGATAAACTGGCCAGTCGACTGCGGATTCCCCAGCTTTCGAGCTGTGGCATAGCACTATCGAAACCGTCACCGAGCCAAGGTGTGGGCAGAGACGATTTTACAAGTTGGAACGGAAAAGGAATTTCCGACCCAAGAATCGCAAGCGGATTCCACGGCTCGTCACCGCGGCGCATGACGTCGGCCAGAAACACGATGGGTGGAATACCGACTCCGCCGCCGATCAACAGGGTATCGGGACGTTTGGGAGACGGTCGGAACGGTTGGCCTATCGGGCCGAGCACCCTGATTGTGTCGCCCGCACGTTTTTCGGCCAACAGATTTAGCCCAATTCCTGCAGTCTTGTAGAGAATTTCAATCCAATCATCAGATGCTCGCATGATTGACAAGGGACGACGCATCGGTAGCGCATCGTCACAACTTACGTGTACGAAACTTCCGGGGGTTGCAGCGGCGGCGCATCTTGGGGCGCGTATGCGCATGATGTATTGCGCACCGGGATACTCCTTGGTCTCGAGCAGTTCGCCGTCTTCGACGAAAACAGTCCTACGATTTTGCTGCGCTATTTTCTGAACAGCTGTCGTCAATGCGTCATCATCGTCTTGCTGACGCGCTCGAGAACAGCCATGCGAACGGCGACACCATTGGTAACCTGCTGGGTGATGACCGAGGCCGGACTGTCTGCAAGGATCGACTCGATTTCGATGCCACGATTCATTGGACCCGGGTGCATTACGATCGCGTCGGGCGCGGCCTTTCGCATGCGCTCTGTGCTAATACCGTAGTTGGCGAAATACTCGTCTATACCGGGTATACCATCGAGATTACCGATACGCTCGCGCTGGATTCTCAATGCCATGACGACATCGGCGTCGCGAAGTCCATCGTCGAGGTTGTCGACGATTTTTGCGTAAGGCATCTCGTCTGCACTCGGCGCGAGCGGCGGCGGCGAAATCAGACGTAGCTCGCCGACGCCCATAATATGCAAGCCTTGCGCGGCAGATCGTGCGACGCGGGAGTGCCTTATGTCGCCGACGATGGCGACGGTCAGGTTTTCGAAGTCGCCCTTATGCTGGCGTATGGTCAAAAGATCCAGCAGACCCTGTGTTGGATGAGACACGTCGGCCTCGCCCGCATTGAGGATGCTGACGCGATCGTTAACATGGCGTGCGATGAATGCCGGCACGCCCGGGCCCGCATCGCGCACGACCATGATATCCACTTGCATTGCCTGCAAGGTGTAAATCGTATCCAGAATACTTTCACCTTTCTTGCGCGATGAAGTATTCACATCCAGATTCAAAACATCGGCCCCTAGTCGCTTGCCAGCGAGGTCAAATGACGCACGCGTGCGTGTGCTTGGTTCAAAAAACAAATTGGCGACCGTGTGACCCTCCAATGTGTGACTGCGAGGAGCTGTGGCGCCAGCGGGGCCGATAAAGCGCTCAGCATCATCGAGCAATTCAGTAAGAAGAGCCTTGTCGATACCCTTGAGAGTCAGGAGATGGCGCAGGCTGCCGTCTTCATTGAGCTGCAGTTCGGCCTCGTTGTCGAGGTTAGGGTAGGTTTCGGGCGCTTGCATGGCGAGGCAAGTCTACTGACATAGGCGGATTATTTCACCGCCTCTGTGAGGCGAAGTAGCGTTCTGCGATGAAGACGGCGGCAGCGCTGTCGATCATCTCCCTGGAGAGTCGACCGCGGCTGCCGGCGGCGCGCGCTTTCTTGAGCACGGCCTTCGCCTCTATTGACGTGTAGCGCTCGTCCACAACATCTATTGGCAACTCGTAGCGGGTTAGCTCTTTGATAAATGCTTTGACCGGTACCTGCATTTCACTGGGTGAGCCGTCGGTATGAGCGGGCATGCCGACGACAAGCCGTGCCGGCCGCCATTCGTCGAGTAGCCGGCTGATTCTCGCGTGGTCGGGGCCGGATTCGTCATTGCTTACAATGCCGAGCGGGCTTGCAGATCCTGTAATGTTCTGCCCGACGGCGACGCCGATACGACGTAAGCCGAAATCAAAGGCGACAATAGTTTCGGCAGGGCCTGCCTCAGGCGTGTCCGGCATCGGGCGAGATCCGGCTGATATCGATGCCGAGTGTCTGTGCCGCCGTCATCCAGCGCTGGTCAAACGGAGTGTCGAACAAAATGTCTGTCGTGGCGGGCACACTGAGCCACGAATTTGTCAGCATTTCGTTTTCAAGCTGCCCAGGCTGCCAGCCCGCGTATCCCAAGGCAACGAGCGATTTATCGGGGCCTTCACCAGACGCCATCGCATGGAGAATATCGCGCGACAATGTCAGTTGTATGTCTTCTGACACGATAATCGAGTTTTCGAAGGTCAGCTCCGGTCCGTGCAGCACAAAACCATGTTCGGGTCCGACGGGCCCGCCAAGCAATACCGGGTTTTCTGCGGTGGCGGAATCAGGCTCCGGAAGGTCGAGTTGCTTGAACAATCCTCGCAGTTTGAGCTGCAAAGGCCGATTGATAACAATGCCGAGTGCGCCGTCATCGTTATGTTCACAAATCAGCGTAACCGTCGTGCTGAAATTCGGGTCTGCCATGCTGGGCATGGCGATAAGCAATTGATTTGTCAATGAGCTATCAACATTCATAGTGACAGTATCGGTCCTGTTGAGATCGGGCACAACCGCAACAGCACGTAATGACTAATCCGGGCGTGTCAGGCTTGCGGTCGAGGGTATGAGCTGTTCGCTGAACAGCCATTTGTAGGCGAACCTCAAGCTGTCATAGTCGGCACGAATCTCGGCCGGGAATGGATCAAATGGCGATGCGCGGCGCAGAATATCCAGCGCGGCCTGGTCAAGTACCTTTGAACCACTGGACTTGCGAATAATGACTTCTCCGAGCTGACCGGAAGCCTCGATACTGACCTCGAGTGTCGGGCTACCCGTAAGACCTTGTAGATCGCCAAGTTCGGGAAAATATTCGTCGCCAACTCCCTCAATGCGCCGTTTCCATTTGTCGAGGTATGCTGCAATTGTCGACTCGCGTGTGTCGGCACTGATGAAAAGTTGTCGCGGATCGTCATCGTGGATTTGCAAAGTGGCATCTTGATCCTGGGGTAATGGCAAGGTTTGCTCGCTGCCGGATTCGAGCGCAATTGCAGAGCTGTTGTCGAACTGCGGATCTTCGCGAAGCTCTTGCGCCATCCGCAGATCTTGCTCGCGTTGCGTCGACACGAGCTGATCGGAGGATCTCTCATGTGTTGTTGATTCGACAAGACTGTCGCCGGTTTCCTCGCCGTCATTGTCAACGGGTGAAACACTCTCAAGCGGCGCGCTCGGACGAACCTGGTCCAGGGTATTACCGCGGCCTTCCTGTGACGCTTGTGCGAGGTATTCGGCATTGTCAGGACTGTCGATCTGTTGATCAGGATTGGCGACGATTGTGACTTCAAGCGAGATCGCATTGGCGAACCGGTCGAAGACTTCTGCGTTAAATGTGACGCCAATGATAAGAATGCCGTGCATCAGAGCGGCCAGAAACAACATGGCGGGCAACCTGTCGGGAGCCCGCGGTGTGACAAGCTGTATGTCATCGATCGAATCTGTAGTCAGGGCAATGCTGGCCATGGTTGGGTCAATGCTATTGGACTGGTGACAGTTTACTTAATTCAGTGCGCCTTCGCTTGAAAGATCGAGAAAAATCAGGTTGTTGAGGGAATTCTGTAAACGCTTCCTCACTCGATCCAGTGTAACCGCTCGCGCATGGATTGAGTGAGACGCACGTCACCTGATGAGTCAATCAGCAGCGCCACATCAATGCCGAAAGCTTGGGTCAGAGCATCAAATTCATCGGCGCCGCCAACGATCAGAGCTGTTGCCGCCGCATCGGCAAGTACAGGGTCGACATGAACTATGGTTGCCGAGACAGAATGATCGACAGGATAACCGGTCGCCGGATTAAGAATATGCGCGTATCGGCGACCATCAATTTCGACAAAGCGCTCATAAATTCCCGAGGTAACGACGGTCTCACCGTCATCAATGCTGAGCGATGCAATCGGGCTGCGGTTACTCGGTGAGCGAATTCCAATACGCGCAGGGCGTCCGCGAACGTTGCCGAGGACCGTCAGGTCGCCACCAATATTGATGATTGCGTCGGTGATGCCCAGTTCGCGCAAAATTGTCACACTGTCTTCGAGAATCGCACCTTTCGCAATGCCGCCGAGGTCAAGCATCACGAAATCCGATCGAGTCCCTGCGCGGTTCTGATCCCAGTCGATACGTACCGCGCCTGGTCTGTCAGCGAGTATGGCCGCGATGTCTGCGTTATCGGGCAAGGCCGACGGAGTCGCCGATATCTCATGTAGACCCCAGAGTTCGGTTAGTCGTCCAAGCCCGGCATTAAAGCGTCCGCCTGAAATGAGCTCGAATTCTGCGGCGCGGCGAATGATGTCAGCGAGGCGCGGAGATACGTCGACGCGGGATCCACTTCGCATTGCGGTGTTGATGGCGTGCAGTTCACCGCGCCGCCACGGATACCAATTGTGACCGACATCAGCGTAGTGGGACTGCAATTGCTCTGTCGCCAACAGCGTCTGTTTTGCAGTGACCGAATATAGAGTCACCGATATTTCGGTGCCGAAAGCGTAAAAATCGAGACGTTGGTCTTGTTGCTGCGGGCCACAACCGTAGAGCGTGAGTGCGGCGGCTAAAACCCATCTCATGCCTCGTTTGCGAACCTGTACGCCCGACACGCGGCTCATGAGGATTGATGCGCTGGGTTCTGATACGACGCTAGGCCAGTTGGCCTTCAATCGCGTCAAACAAGAGGCCGGCAATATTGAGATCAAAGTGCTTGTCCAATTCGCGGATGCCTGTCGGGCTGGTGACGTTGATTTCGGTCAGGTAATCACCAATGATATCAATGCCGGCGAAGATGACGCCCTGTGCACGCATTACCGGACCAACGCGCGCGCAAATCGAGCGATCTACGTCTGACAATGCCTGACCGATGCCTGTTGCGCCCAGGACCAGATTACCGCGGTTATCGTCGTCCGACGGAATGCGCGCGAGCGCATACGGAACTGCTTCACCGTTGATTAACAGGATACGCTTGTCGCCTTGACTGATCTCTGGAATGAATTTCTGTACCATTGCAAATTGTCGGCCGAAGTCTGTCAGGGTTTCAAAAATTACATTGGCATTGCGGTCACCTTTTCGCACGACAAATATCGATCGTCCACCCATGCCATCCAAAGGTTTTACGACGATTCGCTCATTATCGGCCAGGAATGCTTTCATTTCGTGCATTGAGCGTGTGATCAGGGACAATGGCGTGCACTCGGGAAACCAGGCCGTGTACGCCTTTTCATTCATGTCTCGCAAGGCCCGTGGCCGATTGACGACGAGCGCGCCAGTTTCTTCGGCGCGGTCGAGAATGTAGGTGGTGTAGATGTACTCCATGTCGAACGGTGGGTCCTTGCGCATCAGAATGATATCGAGATCACCCAAGTCGATATCTTCGACGGATCCAAGTTCGAACCACGCGTCGTTGTCATCGCGGACGCTGAGTCGTCGCGACCGTCCGATCGCTACGCCGGCGAGTAATTTGAGGTCGCCTTGCTGGAAATAGTGAATTTCCGCGCCGCGACGTTGTGCCTCGAGAAGCATTGCGAAGGAGCTGTCTTTGTAGGCGGAAATGGACTCGATCGGGTCCATGACTATGCCGACGCGAAGCGGATTATTTGCCATTGTTGCCGCTTGGTCCTGAAGTTCGTGTTGAGCGGCCAACTATACAGCGGAATCAACGGGTAAACGCCGAAAATTCCTCGATTTTCGCGGTCTGCGGCGGGCGTCGCAGCGGGAGTTATGTCAATATGGTACAAGTCGGTTTCCCTGCACAGGTCATGGCCGCAAGCTGCCATGTTGCAGGGATAATCAACTAAAAGAATGAATCCAGGGGGATTCGCCACAGCGTGAGGGAAACCGGTGCCCAGTAAGCCATCTCGAAGTCTCAACGGCCTCAAGATTCTCGTCGTGGATGACAGCAAGACGATCCGTCGAACGGCAGAAACGCTATTGACCAAGGAAGGCTGCCAGGTATTCACGGCCATTGATGGTTTTGATGCCCTGTCAAAAATTGCAGATCACCAGCCCGATCTGATTTTTGTGGACATCATGATGCCGCGCCTTGACGGTTACGAGACATGTTCACTGATCAAGCACAACAAGATGTTTAAAGATACACCGGTCATCATGCTCTCGAGCAAGGACGGCCTGTTTGACCGGGCCAGGGGTCGCATCGTCGGTTCGGAACAGTACCTGACCAAACCGTTCACCAAGGACGAGTTGCTGGGTGCGATTTCGAATCAAATTAATTAAGCCAGGATCCGCAGCCGCAATGAGCGCGCCGCAAAGGAAACACTGATAGCAGTCATTCTCATCATCGATGATTCGCCGACCGAGCTGCATCTGTTTCAGAACATGCTTGAGAAAAACGGTTTCGGCACCTTGGTCGCCGATAATGGCGATGAAGGGCTGCGCCAGGCCAGGTCATCCCACCCCGACTGCATCCTGATGGATGTTGTCATGCCGGGCATGAACGGGTTCCAGGCGACTCGGAAATTGTCGAAAGATCCCGTCACGGCAGATATACCGGTGATTATCATTACGAATAAAAATCAGGAGACAGACAGGATCTGGGGCATGCGTCAGGGTGCCGTCGAATACCTGGTTAAGCCAATCGACGCGAAGCAACTCGTGGACAAGATCAACGCGGTAATGGCTGTCTGAATGAGTGACTCTGGCGACCTCGCGGCACTCGTCCAACAACCTTTCGAGTTGCTCGTCGAGATTGAGCGACGCAGTCGTCAGGCACATTCCAGCGACGGCGGTGAAGGGGCGCCTGATGAATGGGTTGGCATCGGCTTTCGCATCGGCGAAGAACAATTTGTTGCGAGTCGGGACCAGGTACGAGAAGTATTAATGTTGCCGGACAACATGACGCGCGTTCCTGGTGCGAAGCGCTGGTTGCTGGGTATAGCGAATCTGCGCGGTCACTTGCTGCCGCTTGTCGACATCAAATTGTTGCTTGGCAGCGGCCGGACGTCATTGCGTCGAACCACTCGCGTCATTTCGGTAAATCACCGCGACATTCCAGCCGGACTTGTTGTTGACGAAGTGCTCGGCTTTCGCCGTTTCATGGAGCACGAATTTACGGACAAATGGCCAGAAACTGTCGTTCGTGTAGACCGATTTCTAACGGGCGCGTATCAACGCAATAATGAGACATGGCCCATTCTGAGCGTATATGATTTTGTGGAAAGCAATCTGTTCCTGCAGGCCGCAGCAGAGGCGTGATCGCTGCAGTGAAGGACAAAAAGGCGATCCCGACCTAAAACAACGAAGAGCTTTAGAAGCCCATGGCAAGGAAAACAGACACATCATCCAGGTTCAGGACTGTCGCGATAGTGGCCCTGGTGTTGATGATTATTGCAGCGGTATTTACATACCTGCAGAATAGTAGCGGCAACTCATCGACGGTTGAGCTTGCCGCATTGTCGCAAGCAATTCCGGCGCATGCTCGCAGCGCACTCGAAGGCGAAGTCGGCGGATTCGATAGACTCGATGCGAGCCACAAGCGAATTGCACAACTTCGCCGTAGTGCCGGCCTGGCGGTTCCAGGTGCGTCGCGAGAATGGCAGCAACTCGAATCCCATGCAGCCGCAGTGCTCGCAAAACGAACTGACGTTGAGGCATTGCAGGATGCGGCGACAATTATTAATGCAAGCATTGCGTCGATTTTGGACCTGTCAAACGAGTTACTGGATCGCGCAGGTAGTACGAGCATCATTCAGGAATTTCAGCAACGCGCAGCTCGCATCGGACGATCGGCGTCGGGACTGACGACCAACTCCGATGCTACATCCGTGGCGCAAAGTATTGTTGACGATGTCGCGTTTCTGCACCTGGTGACAGATGCATTGTCGGGCGAAAATACTGTGCTTGACATCCGGTCGCTCAATGTCGAGGGTCGCGAAGTTGCACTCGTACCGCTGGCCAGCCATTTGACCGATATCGATGTACAACTCGATCGGATTAGCGCCGGCGTCAGTCAGGTCATTGATCTGTCTGCCGTACACGCCGAGCTTGCCGCAAGTGCAGCGAGTCTGGAAAACGCATTTGCAGGAACGAGGGCAGGTAGCATATTGCCCGGTTTCCTGCAGATAACCTGGATTCCTGTCGGGTTGATGGGTGCGGTAACGTTACTGATTCTCATACTCTTGTTTCTGAATTCCAAGAGCGCCGTATTTGAAAGGAGCGCCAAGGAACATGCCGAGCAAAATGAGAGGAATCAGCAGGCAATTCTGCGCCTGCTTGATGAGATGGGCAGTCTTGCCGATGGTGACCTGACGGTTGAAGCTACCGTGACCGAGGACATAACCGGCACGATCGCAGACTCGTTCAACTATGCGATCGAGGAACTTCGGAAACTGGTAACCACTGTCAATGAAACGGCGATCATGGTCGATGGAGCGGCGAAGCAGACTAAAAACACGGCCTCACATATGGCCAAAGCGGCCGAAAATCAGGCGCTCGAAATTAATGCGGCTACTGAGTCGATAGTATCGATGGCAAGATCAATCGAAGAAGTGTCTGGTAATGCTGAACGATCATCCGATGTTGCACGGTACTCGGTTGAGGTCGCGCACAAAGGCGGCGAGGCCGTGCGTCGCACAATCGATGGCATGAACACGATTCGCGAGACGATTCAGGAAACCTCTAAACGAATCAAGCGCCTGGGCGAAAGTTCACAGGAAATCGGCAACATTGTCGAGCTCATCAATGACATTGCCGAGCAGACCAACATTCTTGCACTCAACGCATCAATTCAGGCTTCAATGGCCGGCGAGGCCGGCCGCGGCTTCGCCGTTGTTGCAGACGAAGTCCAAAGGCTCGCCGAGCGCTCGACCAATGCGACGAAACAGATCGAAGTCCTTGTGCGAACAATTCAGGCCGATACCAACGAAGCTGTCGTGTCGATGGAGCGTAGTACGACGGACGTGGTTGGCGGGGCATTGCTCGCCGAGAACGCAGGCGCGGCGCTGGACGAAATCGAAAAAGTATCAAATCAAATTGCGACTCTCGTACAGAATATCTCGGAATCTACGCGCCACCAGGCGGCGGCTGCGGCCGACGTAACGCGGCGCACGACGCGACTGCGTGAAATCAGTGAACAGGCGGGCAAAGCAACGACTGCGACGGCAGTCGCCATATCAAAACTTGCCGATCTTGCAACACAGCTCAGAAAAACAGTTGCCGGATTCACGCTGCCCAAAGAGGCACCGCAGTCGAACGCCTTGTCCTCTTCTTCTTCGAAGGATTTCGGCAATCAACAGGCAGACGAGCAGGCACAGACGGGCTAGCAACAACACGGATCGTTGATGACAGGCGAAATCAGCATACAAGAGCAGGACCTCGACGCAGGTCGCGGCGAGATCACTGTGAACGCGTTGTCGATTGTCAGCCACGAACTCATAGAGACGATGCGCAATGCCCATCTTGCGCTCGAAGATTGCGTCGATGGTCGCGGCGGATCAGCGGCGCTGGTGCGCGCAGGTGAGCTGTTGCATCAGATTCGTGGCGCACTTCAGATCACCGAAACCTATGGTGCGGCTTTGCTGGCCGAAGAGATGGAGCTTGATTGCAAGTATCTGGCCAGGTTACGTGCCGGCAAGGGTCGCGAAGATGGGCTTGATGCACTAACACGAGCGATGGTTCAACTGCCGGTTTACATCGAACGGTTGCTCGGTGGTGGACGTGATATTGCGCTGGTGCTTTTGCCGATGCTCAACGACTTGCGAGCTGCGCGCGGCGAGCCGTTACTATCTGAAGGAACACTGCTGCTGCTGAATCTGTCGCCGAGCCAGATGAAGAAGACGAGCACGGCACGAGAGGGAAGCGGCGAAGACCCAGTAGCTGTGGCAGCGCGGGTGCGACCCAGATTTCAGCTAGCGTTACTCGGTTGGATCAAGGGCGTCGATACCCAACGCCATCTGGATACGCTGGCAGTTGTCACGGATATGCTCGAAGAAGCGGCGACTCGCGACGACATGCATCAGTTGTGGTGGATCGTTGCCGGTGTGCTTGAATCGCTACGCGAGGGAGGGCTGGAGACATCGGTCGCGCTGAAACGACTTCTTGGGCAAACCGACCGCCAGATCAGACGCGTTATCGACGAGGGTATTGAGGCTTTCGATACTCATCCTGTCGACGATTTATTAAACAATCTCCTCTACTATGTCGCGCGTTCGAGTACGGCCGGCAAGCGCATCAGCGAAATTCGCTCGGCGTTCAATCTTTCCGAGTTATTGCCTGGTGATGAGCAGGTCGAGCAGGCACGGGAGGCGCTATCGGCACCCAGTGTCAAGCTCATGAAAACGGTTGCTGCAGCGATCAGGGAAGATCTGGGTCGGGTCAAGGACGTGCTGGATATCTTCGTGCGTACAGGCATGAACAAATCGGCCGAGCTTGTACCGCAACTCGAATTGCTCAAAAAGATCAGCGACACGCTCGGTGTTCTGGGCCTGGGAGAACTTCGCGGCGATATCGAAGGCGAGATCGATCGACTCAAATTGGTCGTCGAACGCGGTGGCGTCGCCAACGAAGAGATCCTTCTCGATATCGCGTCGACGCTGCTGCGTGTGGAGGATCGACTCGACCAGCAGCTCTTGCGTTTGATTGCTCCAAGGCAAGATGGCGCCGAGCAGGCCGATTCGGACTTGTCACCCAATGAGGCTGCGGACTACCGGCAAGTTGCGGAATCCGTGATGCGGGAATGCATAATCAACCTCGCGCGAATCAAGGAAACGGTGGGGCAAAGCATCGAGTCACGAGCGCCGTCGCAGGGGCTAGACAGTGTGCCGTCGCTCATTCGCGGCATGAAGGCCGGCCTGATGATGTTGAACAAGACTCGTGCAATGGAGATCGTTGACCGCATTGGGCGTCTGATCATATTGATGTTGCAGGGTGCCGGAGCTTCGCGACTGTCGCAAAAAGAGTTGGATCGCATGGCTGACGCGATCGTCAGTGTTGAATATTACATGGAAACGGTGAAGGCTGGACGTAGCGAGCCATGGTACATGCTTGATAATGCCGAGGCTTGTCTGGCTGTGCTGAGAGACGTCGAACACCGACTTGCACAGGAGGAAGCCGCCGCGCCAGCAGCGGCGGCGACGACAGGCATCGCCCGGGATGAGGGAGACGCGGCGGCAGAGGAACAGGCTCGCGCCGCAAATGTGCGAGCGACGGAAATTATGCCATTGCCCGTCGTCGCAACTGACATTGAGCATCTTGACCCTGAACTTCTTGAGTTATTTATCGAAGAGGCCAGGGAGGAAGTCGCGTCCATCAATCGCAAGCTGCCGGTCTGGCAAGACGCGCCCGATGACATGGAGACACTCATCACGGTGCGGCGATCATTCCACACGCTGAAAGGCAGTGGCCGAATGGTGGGTGCTGAACGTATCGGCGAGTATAGCTGGAGCATTGAAAATCTGCTAAATCGTTTGATTAATCGCACGCTCGTGCGCACTCCACCCATGGTCGACTTTATACTTGATGCAGCAGCTGCACTGCCAGGATTGATAGAGCAACTTGAAGTTGGCACCGAACCGACGGCCGATATCAGACTGCTGATGGCGCGAGCAAATGCGTTCACAGAAGGTGACCCTAATGCGGCTGTGCTGACGATCGCAAGCTCTGCACCAGAAACTCCAGATGACGACGAAGCCGCGTTGGAAATGGATCCGGTGCTGCTGGACATCTTCTCAAAAGAAACGACGGGGCATCTCAAGGTGATCACAGATTACCTCGCTGCTTGCGAAGGACACACGCCGCCGTTCGACGTTACTGATAAATTGCACCGTGCCTGCCATACCCTGCACGGCAGTGCGAACATGGCCAATGTTGAACGCGGAGTAGCTGTAGCTGCCGCGCTGAATCGATTTGTGCGGCGCGTGTACGACTACAAGATCGGTTTTCAGCGATCAGGGCTGGATGGGTTGCGCGCAGCAGCCAAAGCGATCGCGACGATTGTCGGTGACATCAATCAGTCCGAGCGGCGTCGGGCCGATTATACAGCGCTGATTGATCACCTGACGATGCTGACCGATGCTGTACAGCCCGAAGATACAATTGTGCGGGAAGCGGAGCCGGACATCATTCAAAAGCCGAAAAGCATCGTTGAGGATGTGCCGGAAGAGGCTGAATACGATGCGGAGATTGCGGCTATCTTCACGGAGGAATCGGCTGAGCTGCTCGAAATGGCCGACAAGGCGCTGATTGAGTGGAGCAAGAACAGGGGTGCTCGCCAGCCAATGGAGGAATTCAAACGCCATTTACACACCCTTAAAGGTGGTGCGCGCATGGCCGGCATCATGGCGATGGGCGACCTGAGTCACGAACTCGAGACGTTGGTTATCTCGATTGACGAAGGTCGCATCAAGGCTTCGCGCGCGGTGGATGAGCTGTTGCAACATAGCGTCGATGAATTGCACCGCATGCGCGATACGGTAATCGCGGGTAAACCCGTAGCCGCTGCCAACGCCCTGCTGAAACGCATTCAACAGGCAATTGCTGGGTTTGAGGTGGCGGATGAAGCCCAGGTGGAAATAGCGCCAACAGACGAAGAGGTTGAAAAGGCCGTGCCAGCCGAGTTCACTATCGAGCCGGATGACACTGTCAGTATGGTCATAATTGACACACCACTGGCCGACGAGCTGGCACAAATCGGCAGACCGGCACCGGATCAGGACGCAGCGCCACAGATCACTGAGAGGCAGCAGGCTGCTGAGTCGGAGCCCGAACCTGCGCCTGCGCCGGAGCCCGAACCTGCGCCTGCGCCGGAGCCCGAGCCGGTCCGGGCAACCCGAAAGGCGGTGCAAAAGAAACAGCGTCAGGAATTCGCGCGCATCGATGCTGATTTGCTCGAAGACCTGTTAAACGCTGCCGGCGAGATCAGCATTTATCAATCACGTTTGAGCCAACAAGTCAGTTCATTTGAGTTTCATGTTGATGAACTTGAACAAACCGTCAGTCGCCTACGGGAGCAATTACGGAAACTTGAGATCGAGACCGAAGCGCAGATCATGCATGGCCATCAGGATACCGCGGTGGCACAGGACTTCGACCCGCTCGAACTCGATCGCTATTCGAATATCCAGCAGCTCACGCGCGCGCTTGCCGAATCGGCGAGCGACCTGGGCAGTATCAAAGACCTGTTGCAGGGGGTAACGACCGAATCCGAGGGTCTCCTCGTGCAGCAGTCACGCGTGACTGCCGAGTTGCAGGATGGGCTGATGCGAGCGCGCATGGTGCCGTTCGAACGCCATGTGCCGCGACTGACCCGCCTCGTGCGTCAGATTGCGAAAGAGGCTGGTAAGCGCGCCGAACTGGCCGTCGAAGGCGCGTCCGGCGAACTTGATCGTCAGGTACTTAACAAGATGTTGCCGCCTTTCGAGCACATGTTGCGTAATGCGGTCGTGCACGGCATCGAAGAGCCCAACGAACGTCAGAAGGCGAAAAAGCCGGCAACGGGACGAATCACTATCCGCCTGCGCCGCGAAGGCTCGGAGATGATCATCGACGTCGCCGATGATGGAACAGGTCTCGATGTCGATGCGATTCGTCGTAAAGCGTATGAACTCGACATGCTCAAACCCGATGCCAAGGTTAGCGACGACGAAATCATGAACCTGATTTTGACACCAGGATTCTCGACGGCGGGCAAGGTTACGCAGTCAGCCGGGCGCGGTGTCGGTATGGATGTTGTAGCCAGTGAAGTCAAAAAACTGGGTGGGTCACTGCACATTTCGTCCGTAACCGGGCAAGGAACGAACTTCACAGTGCGTCTGCCGTTTACGCTGGCGATTACGCAGGCGCTGATTATTCGCACGGGCGAAGAGGTGTATGCATTGCCGCTGCCTTCGGTTGAAGGCGTCGCGCGGATTCCACGCGCCGAACTGGAAAACCTCTTAAGTCAGACAGAGCCGAGTTATGGTTACGGTGAGCAGACTTATCGGTTCCGCCACCTCGGCATGTATCTCGGCGGGCAGGCCGCGAAACTTCCCGAAAGCGACGCGTTCGTTTCCGTCATCCTTGTCAGGGCAGGCGAGCACTCCGCTGCGCTACTTACCGATGAGATGCTCGCAAGTCGCGAAATCGTGGTTAAGTCGGTAGGACCGCAATTGGCGAGTATTCGAGGCATATCAGGCGCTACAATCCTGGGCGATGGTAGCGTCGTACTGATTCTCGACATCGCTGCGCTAGTTCGCGGCGGGGTGCCGGTTGTTGAACTGAAGAGCGCTGCACCCACTCCGATCGATGCACGACCCGTCGCGCTGGTCGTCGACGATTCGATTACGGTACGCCGTGTTACGGAACGCCTCCTGGAACGCCACGGCATGCGGGTTGTTACCGCCAAGGACGGTCTTGATGCAATCGGTGTGTTACAGGACAACAAACCCGACATCATCGTGCTGGACATCGAAATGCCGCGTATGGACGGCTACGAGTTTGCGTTGCATGTAAGAAATGACGATCGTGTTGCCGATGTGCCGATTATCATGGTGACGTCACGTGTGGGCGACAAACACAGGGCTCGCGCGATCGAGCTCGGTGTCAATGATTATCTGGGCAAGCCGTATCAGGATTCGGCGTTACTCGAGGCCATTCAACGACTGCTCGAAGAGAAGGGAATCATGCTGTCGTGACTTCAACGCCTGATGAGTTGTATAGCCTCCTGGTGCCGTTATCCGATGACCGCTTGATTGTGCCGCGTGTCTGTGTCGCCGAGGTTGTGCGATTTTCGAAACCCGATCATGAGGCTGGCGCGCATAGCTGGATGCTGGGCACGGTTATCTGGAATGGACGCTCCTTACCGGTCGTGTCATTTGAAGGCGCGCTGGGAAAAGAAGTGCCTGCTATAACGGGTCGCACACGAATTGTTGTGTTCTATGCCATCACCGGACAATTGAAGACCGGTTACTTCGGTATCTTGACGCAGGGATTTCCGCAACTCGTGCGAGTCAATCGTGATGTCCTCAAACTCGATTCAACTGATGATTGGCCCGAGTCAGCGCCCGTGCTGTGCCGCGTCAAAATGATCAATGAGTTTCCACTGATTCCTGATCTTGAGAGACTAGAGAGTATGCTCGTCGAAGAGTCAATTCAGGCGTAGGAGTCTGCGCAGCAGGAATACTTTCTACCGCGCAGACTCCTAACACTCTGTCAAGGTGCCAGGTCTCCCCATAATGACTGCACGATTGCGGCGGATTCGGTCCGCAGTATCCGCGGGCCTAAGGAAACTGACACGAATCCCGCGATTGCGGCGTCCGCGACTTCTTTGTCGCTGAAGCCCCTTTCGGGCCGATCAGAATGCAAACCTTGGTCTGGGGCTTTTTTACCGATGTCATTGGAGTTGCGGCGCCGGGCTGCAGGATCAAGTCAGAATCTGCAGCTTCGGTTCTGGTCTCCAACCAGGACGTCAGCGGCATCGGTGTATCGATTAAAGGCGGCCGGATTCGCCCCGACTGTTCGCAGGCGCTCTCGGCAATCTTTTGCCAATGACCCCGGCGCCTTGTCGCCCGGCTCGCATCGAGTTTGACGACACCGTGTTCGGTTAATACCGGAGAAATGCGCTTTACACCGAGTTCAGTTGCCTTTTGCACGACGAAATCCATGCGTTCGCCCCGTGAAACGCCTTGTACGAGGTGTACTTTGAGAGGCGATTCGGTAGTGGTCTCACTGCGACCATAAAGCTTGATGACCGCCGAAGTCTTTGCAATGCTTGCAACCGTTGCACTGAACTCTCCCTTGTCGCCATTGAAAACAGCAAGGGAATCACGGGCACGCAATCTCAGCACGCGACCGATGTAGCGTGTCTGCTCCTCGTTTAGGTGCAATTGCAGATCAGGGCGAAGGTGCCACCGGCAAACAATCGTGTCAGGGGCATCGTTGTTGCCTGACGGGGTCAAAGGTCGTTGACAGTCAACGCCTGCAACCCTGACTATCGTCTTTCCTGGCAGGTGGGGCAACCATCGATGCGTGCATCATTCAATGTCGAGCGTAAAAGCGGGCTTATTCTGCCGGCCCGACAGTGTCCGAGTCCGAATCAGGACGAGCGACCCGCGGGCGCGGTACCGGAACTGATCGTTATGCATGGAATCAGTCTGCCGCCCGGCGAATTCGGCGGCCCTGAGATCGAGCAGTTTTTTGTGAATTGTCTCGACTGGGACAGCCATGCGTACTTTGATGAAATCCGGAGCCTCAATGTATCGCCGCATCTGCTGATTCGTCGGTGTGGTGAATTGGTCCAGTTCGTTCCGTTTACTCGTAGTGCATGGCACGCTGGTGCGTCGACGTTTCGTGACCGCACATGCTGCAACGATTTTTCGATAGGCATTGAACTCGAGGGCAATGACGATACGCCTTACGACGATCGCCAATATGCAAGCCTGATTGCAAGCGTCGCAGCATTGTTGCGTGCGTATTCAACGCTCTCGGCGCGCAGGATTGTGGCGCACTCGGACATTGCTCCGGGACGAAAAACCGATCCAGGTCCTGCTTTCGATTGGCTTCGATTGTATGATGGGCTTAGCCACAAACAGTCACGGGAAAATTCTGACTCGCAATGAACCTGATTGCATTGCTACTGGGCCTCGTCGTCGAGCGATTGGCGACCCGGTTGTTCCGCCTGCGCCGGCTGCGATGGCTCGATCGGCTGATTGACGCCGGTTTCGGGCATGCGCAGCGGCTGGCGACGTGGCCGGCGCTGATCCCCGTTGTCCTGCTAGCGCTACTGCTCGTATCGCCGGTCGCGGCGACGTCGCTCGCTCTCGGCGACAAGCTGGCTGGACTGCCCTATGTAGCGTTCGCGATCCTGCTTCTGTTTTTCTCACTCGGCCCGCAGGACATCGGCGAAGATATCGACGAATATTGCAGGTCCCTGGAGGAAGGCGACGAAGAACGAATTCAGCAAACGGCAAAGTCGATTGTCGAGAGCGATGTGCCTGACGCGGAGCTCGAACGTATTCACAAGGTTGAAGCGGCCGTTTGTATACAGGCCAATAATCGTCTGTTTGCCGTCATATTCTGGTTTGTCTTGCTTGGCCCGCTGGGTGCATGGGCTTATCGCGTCACGGACTTGATTCGTCGTCGTGCTGTTTTTAGCGCAACGCGCGATGAAGAAACGGATGGCACGGCGTCCCGTGTTCGCGATGCAGCCGTCATGATGCACGGCTGGCTTGCCTGGATCCCGGCGCGACTTACTGCAATCGGTTACGCGGCGGCGGGAAATTTTGATGCCGCGATTGGAGCCTGGCGTGCGCCGAGTGAGCAACAAGATGCGACCACATCGGAGTTAAACGAGAACCTGCTGGCGAGAGTCGGCGTCAGTGCACTCGCTCTCGTCGACGAGGAGGGCGAGGACCTGATCAAACGGGGCGTGCGTGGTGCAACAGCCGCAAATCGAATGGTATTTCGCCTGTTGCTGATATGGGCAGTGATTATTGCGGCGATGACCCTGTACGGCTGGACTCGGTGAGACTTACGGGTTGCTGTGGCCTGACATTTGCGCTGTCAGCCCTGCTTGCATGTTCACAACCGCCTGAGCCGGCGACAACGCTGTCGACGTATTCGCGCGTCGTCACCCTTGCACCGAACCTGACCGAGCTGATGTTTGCCGCCGGTGCTGGCGACGCGCTGGTCGGCGTCAGCGCTTATTCAGATTTTCCACCCGCAGTCCGCGAATTGCCGATTATCGGGGATGCGTTCTCGGTCGATCAGGAACAGCTTGCACTGCTCGATCCCGACGCCTTGTTCGCCTGGCAAAGCGGAACCCCCGCACGTATCGTCGACGAACTCAGGCGTATCGGATACCACGTGGAAGTGCTGCGCACCCGAAGTCTTGATGATGTTGCCGCCGCACTGATTCGTATTGGTGAATTGACCGGGCACGAGCAAGAAGCGAGCCGAGCGGCGGCTGATTATGTCGATGGACTCAAGGCGCTCGAACTGCGTTTTGCCCGAGAACCGTTGCTGCGCGTGTTCTACCAGGTTTCCCAACGCCCGTTGTACACGATCAATGGATCGCATTTTGTCAGCGAACTGATTGAGCTGTGCGGTGGCCGAAATATCTTCGATGACCTCAACGAACTCGCACCAGCGATCGCGGTTGAGGCCGTGATAGAGCGCGATCCCGAGGTGATGCTTGCCAGTGACGAAGCGGGCAACGAGGCATTTTCCGAATGGGATCGATGGCCGAATATTGCGGCGAATCGCATGCGGAATCGTTTCTTGATGCCTGCCGATGAAATCGGCCGCGCGACGCCGCGATTGCTGATCGCCGGCGAATCGCTTTGCCGTGCCTTGCAACAGGCGCGGGTCAGTCGCAAGTCGGCACTTGATACGGCGCGTTGAGCGTTGCAGTCAACCTTCGTCGCGCTACTGAGCATGACCCGAACACAACATACAAGGAGCCCGCTCCCGTCAAGCGGGATCGAGACATGCGGGCGAGTTCGACCGGACATTGTGATTATCGCCCGCATGGCGGGCTCTTACGATCGATCCCTTTTCCAGAGCACCTCCTGGCCATTCTCGGCCCTGGCGAGTACACGAGCGATGACGAATAGCAGGTCGGACAAGCGGTTCAGATAGTGGATGACTTCTGGGCGCACGGTCTCGACTGCCGTGAGCGTCGTAACACGCCGTTCGGCCCGACGAACGATGGTTCTGGCCAGGTGGCATGCCGCCGCCGCCTGGCTGCCACCTGGCAAGATGAATTCTTCGAGTGCAGGAAGGTCCTTGTTCAGCCCATCAAGTTCGGACTCGAGACGTTCGACATATAGATCAGTAACCGCGCTGTGCCCGGGGATACAAAGTTCGCCGCCAAGCTCGAACAAGTCGTGTTGCACCTCGGTCAAAATGTCCGCGATGATCTGCGGTACTGATGCGCAGGCGAGTGTTACCCCAATCGCGCTATTGGCTTCGTCTACCGTGCCGTAGGCGTCGACACGTACGCTGTCCTTGGCGACACGAGTGCCGTCACCAAGGCCGGTCGTGCCGTCGTCACCGGTGCGCGTATAAATTTTACTGAGTCGCTTGCCCATACAATGTCGCCATCTAGTCCCAGCGGTATCTTAACTCGATAAATCCGCTGCGCTCTTGCATGCGGAAGTTAGCCGCGGTTTCGTACTCGGTGTCGAGCAGGTTTTCGATACGGGCGTTCAGGCTCCAGTTGTCGTTGATACGGATCAGGCCGGTCAGGTTGGCCAGTACATAGCCCGCCAGAGGAATGCCGCCGAAGTCCTCGCGGTCGCCACTGGCAATCACAGAGACACCGAGTCGGTGCTGACCAATGTCTTGTGTGTACGAGAGCGTGATGATCTCCTCCGCGCGACGCAGAAGTCGCTCGCCAGTCGACGCGTTGTCGGCTTTTTGTCTTAAAAGATCGGCACGCACGACAAATCCCTCGCCCCGGTACTCGTAGCCCAGCTGTGCACCACGTATTTCTGCTGAATCGATGTTCTGCAATTCAAACGTCTGCAGATTGAATTCAATCAGGTCCTCGATATCGTTGCTATACAGTTCAAATTCGAGGCTGTGCCGCGTACCTGGCGAGTAACGTAGTCCTAGCTGAGCGCTATCAGCCAACTCGGGCTGTAGATTCGGATTGCCGCCAAAACCAAATCGATCCGTTGCATCGGGAGCCCGAAATGCGTGCCCGACGCCCGCATTGAGAGTCCAGTCATCGTTGAGCTCATAGGCGTACTCGGCATTCCAGGTCGTGTGGTTGCCGAAAGTCTCGTGATCCGTCAGTCGCAGCGCGACAAAGGCGCGGTGGCGCTCGCCGTACCATTGGTCCTGCAGAAACACGGCGCGAACGGCGGTATCTTCTTCGAATCCCGAGCCGAACGAGAGTGTCGATGCAGTTTCATCGATGGCGAACAGACCGCCGGTCACCGTATGGTCCTTGAACGCGTGACTGTACTGCCAGTCGATGCTCAGGCGTTCCGATTTGACGAAATCGTCGCCCTGATTCTGAATAATCTGGTCCTGCATGAATGACACGATGATTTTACTGGTACCGCGATCAGACAGTTTCGAAATCACCGCCAAAGCTGTTGTTGCGTTGTCATAGTTCTGGTCGACAGGCGTCAAAAAGAAATCGAGGTACTCGACATTACCTTTGCTCTGCCAGTGCCGAATACTGATGTCGCTATTGCCAATGTGCCTGGATGCATAGAGGTTGGCCGATACATTGTCGTAGCCACGTTCAATGCTGGAATCCGTCCGTGGCGCATAACCATCGGTTGACTGCCAGCTCAGCGTAATGCCGAACTCACCATCGTCCCCATGGTCTCCGCCCGAAACGTAGCCGGACTGAGTATCGAAGCTACCGGCCCCAAGGCTACCTTCGAGGTATGCGTCGCGCGCTCTGCGAGTAATGATATTGATTACTCCACCAATCGCGTCGGTACCAAATAGCGCCGACCGCGCGCCCTTGACGATTTCTATTCGCTCGATAATTTCCGGTGCAATGTGCTGGATGGCGGCCCCACCGAGCGTGCCGGGATTGATACGCACGCCGTCGATAAGAACGAGAGTGTGATTACTTTCTGTGCCACGCATGAATATCGACGTTGCCTGGCCGGGACCGCCATTGCGTCCGATATCGATGCCGGCCTCAAAGCGAAGCAATTCCGCCAGGTCGGTCGCAAGCGACAACTCAATGTCTTCGCGCGTGATTACGGTTACCGGAACTATTGCATCTGCCAGAGGAATCTCAGTGCGCGTCGCCGTGATTATGATCATGTCGCCGGGCGTAAGATCAGCGCCTGTGGCAGGAGCCATGACAAGAACGATGATCGCCACTACAGCGAATCGGGAAGTTTTCATGTGCATCTCCAGTGCGTGCCGCCCGCACGCGATGTTATTCGTGAATGTCACAGAGCGAAGAGATTGGAAGGACGGCTTGAAAGGCACGCCCGAACCAGCACCCGCCGCGCCGTTCGCGTGTTCACCAAGCCGGTCTCCGGGCTGACGAGTGGATGAAATCCTCTCCGTAGCGCCTTCCCGCGAACCTTTGGTCTTGCGATTCGCAGTGGCTCTGATCCGATAGCTTCGGACCAGGGGCTACGGGTTAACTCGATCACCGTTGCGGGGGCAGCGCCGGATTCGGTGTGAAAGATCACACGCCACCGGCTTCCCGTTCACCCGACTGTGCCTGGTCGGGCTCACTTGATGAGCGTCGTAAGATAGGGGCGCAACCAGGTACTGTCAAGCAACACTTATGTCGCTTGTTTCTTCGTCAGCGAGCGGCCATAGTGACACCGATTGGCAGCGGCGACCTTCAGGGAAAAACTTGGATACGTTTGACAGCAGCACTGCGTCGAAGCATCTGATGACCGCATTGGATGCGGCAAGCGCTGCAGCTGAAATCAGTCAGTCCTACTACGCCGGCAACTTCACAATCACAACGAAGGCGGATCGATCGCCCGTTACACAGGCCGACATCGAATGCGAAGAGGTAATTCGCAAGATCATTCTTGAACAATTTCCCGATCACGGTTTCTACGGAGAGGAGACCGGTCACACGGTAGGTGATACCGAGTATCTCTGGCTCGTCGATCCAATCGATGGCACTAAAAGTTTTGTTCGACAGTACCCGTTTTTCTCAACGCAGATCGCTCTCATGCATGGCGAGGAAATCGTTCTCGGTGTTTCGAGCGGCACGATGATGAACGAACTCGCCTGGGCAGAGACAGGCTTCGGTGCCTGGCTCAATGGCAAGCGCCTCGCCGTCAGTGACATCATCGATCCGGATCGAGCCGCAGTGTCGACAGGCAATCTGGCTTCACTGGCGAAAAGCGATGGCTGGCCGAGACTCGGGGAAATTCTCGCACGCGCCGATCGTACGCGCGGCTACGGAGATTTTTACCACTACCATCTGTTAGCAGCTGGCAAGATCGAAGTCGTCATCGAGTCCGACGTGAATATTCTCGATATCGCGGCGCTATCCGTCATTGTCAACGAGGCCGGCGGTGTATTCACCGATCTCAATGGCGCCCGGCCAAGCCTGGATACACGGTCGGTGCTTGCGGCAAATGTGATACTACATGAACATTACCTGGAGCAACTCAGGGGTTTCGTGGATTGATGACGATCAGGCGTTGCCGGCAACGAATAACTTGTGCGAACGCCAATTGACGGTTTCCATCGGTGTCGCAAACAATTCGCTGAGTCCGCGTTCATTGAGTACGTCATCGGTCGGGCCAAGCTCCCAGCGTCCGTCGCCGAAGAGTAACAGGCAGCGGTCTGCGAAGCGGACCGCGAGATTCACATCATGCAGACAGGCGATGACGCCGGCACCCGCATCAGCCGCGCGTCGGAAAACACGCATGCCGTCGAGTTGATATTGTGGGTCGAGATGATTGGTTGGCTCGTCAAGCAGGTAGATGTCGGGCTGCTGCGTCAGTACCTGGGCGATCGCGAGCCGTCGCCGCTCGCCACCTGAGAGTGTCAGGATGTCGCGCCTCGACAAGCCATCGAGGCTCATCTCTTGTAGCGCGTCGCGGGCAATTGCAACATCGCCCGGACTTTCCCACCGTAGTGGACCAATGTGCGGATGTCGCCCGATCAGCGCCGTGTCAATCACCGTCGCCGGAAAGATGTCCTCGGTGTCCTGTGGCAGAAGAGCGAGGCGTCGAGCGACGTCTTGGCGCCGACACGTGAGGATATCTTCGTCTCCCAGCAAAACGTTGCCAGACGCCGGACTACGCAAGCCAGCCATGGTTAGCAACGTAAGTGTCTTGCCGGCACCGTTTTGCCCAAGTACGGCGATGAGTTCGCCCTGCTTCAAGGTCAGGTCAAGCTCGTCGACGAGAAGTCGGCCTGGCACGCTGACGCGAAGCCTGCTGCAAGAGAGTAATGGGACAACACTGGCGGACATCATGGGAGCGTAGCTCAGCTGCCTTGCGATAAAAAGTCGAACTTTTATCGCCGGATGACGCTACCGGATGGAGAATCAATCATGACGAGTGATTTGAAAGGAATATCGCTACTGGTTTTTGCTATAGCCTTATTTCTAGGCGCCTGCTCAGAAAATACGCATGATCGAGATTTCGCTGACCCTGTGGTGGGGTCGACCGTCGATTTCGACTACATATCGGCAAGAGATGGCCGAATTCGGACGCTGCATGAAATTAGCTATGAGGTAGAAGTGAGCGGCGATTTTGCCCTTACGAAGTCGACCAGCCGAGTTGACCAGTTTAATGGTACGCCGCACAGAATTTCGCTTGCGGCGTTTATTGGCATTGACAGTGCGTTAATGATTCATGCCGAGAAAGTAGCTGATTTGAGTGGCGCTTCCGACTACAGCAATTTACCCCAAGCGGAATGGCCAGACGAAACATTCCGCTCGAGCGGTCATGTTTGTCTGGAGATCCCGGCGGAAGAGGTCGAAGGAGAGCATGATCTGCAATGGCTGCAGAATAACGGATTTGAGCCGGCGGGAACCATATTGTTCGCACAATACTTTGCGACAACGGCGGACAGAAATACGGAAATTGTAATCAGCATTCTGCAGCATGTGCCAGCATGCGATGATGAAAATGCCAATTTAAAAATTATCAGAGATTTCCAGGCTAGAACTTCTGTCCCCAAAATCGAGTGACCAAATTTTCAAAGGTTGAAGTCAACATCCTCCTCTCTAGTGTTAGAGATTAGGTGTTGCATCGACCGGTTGAAATCGCAAGGGTGGAGCGGACCCTCAATCACCCAGAAATTCGCCAATATCACAGTCCGCTTTCGGCCAGAAGCAGACAATCGCCAACCTGTGCGTACTCGACAAAATTCCTTACATGCACCATCATCGGTCGAGCTAAAGCAGGGGCGCAACAGAATCCATGTCCTTATTCAATGAACTCAAGCGCCGAAACGTCTTTCGCGTAGGGGCCGCGTACATCGTCGCCGCGTGGCTGGTGATTCAGGTGGTGGAAACCCTGTTCCCTGTCTATGGCCTGTCTGACGCTGCAATCCGGATCGTTGTTGCAATTCTTGGCGTGGGTTTCATACCGAGTCTGATTCTTTCCTGGGTATTTGAATTTACCCCGGAAGGATTGAAGAAAGATGCGGATGTTGACTCCGAAAAGTCGATAACCCAAACCACCGGCGGGAAACTGGATCGCATCATCCTGGTTGTATTGGCGTTGGCGCTGGGGTACTTCGCTTTCGACAAGTTTGTGCTCGACCCTGTCGAAGATGAGCAAATTGCCCAATTGGCGCGTCAGGAAGGCCTTACTGCCGCTCTAACCAAATCATACGGTGACAGATCCATTGCTGTACTGCCCTTTGAAAACCGCAGCAACCGCGAGGAAGACCAGTTCTTCACCGATGGCATCCATGACGTTCTGCTGACCACCATCGCCAAGATTGGCTCGATGAAGGTGATCTCACGCACCTCGGTCATGGAATACAGGGACACCATCAAAAAGATTCCGCAGATTGCACAAGAGCTGGGGGTCGCTCACATTCTCGAAGGGGGCATCCAGCGCTCCGGAAACCACGTTCGCATCAACGTGCAGTTGATTGATGCTGTAACCGATGACCACCTTTGGGCAGAAACCTATGATCGTGAGTTGACTGCAGAAAATCTGTTCGCCGTACAAAGTGAAATAACAAGATTAATTGCCGATGCCTTACAGGCCGAGCTTTCCACCGATGAGCAACGGCGCATTGACGCAAGACCAACCGACAATCTGCAGGCCTATGAAGCCTATATGCGAGGCCGGCAATTGATGGCTACCCGAAACGCCGCCAAACTGAAACTGGCCTCTGAGGAGTTTATCAAAGCCACCGAGATCGACCCTTCGTTTGCTCTGGCATGGGTGGGTGTGGCGGATAGCCTCTCGATATCATTAGGCTGGCGCGACGCTCGTGCCGAAGACCTGCTCCCCATCATTGAAGATGCCGTGAAAAATGCATTGGTTATCGATAATGACCTGGGCGAAGCTTATGCCTCACTAGGCTTGATGCATCATTACTACGGGCGGAATGATGAAGCAGAAACAGCCTTTCAAAAAGCCATCGAATTAAGCCCCAACTATGCCACCGCATATCAATGGTACTCAGGACTTGTCGGAAACGACCCACTGCGGACACAGGAAAGCATCGACCTGATGCAGAAGGCTGCCAAACTGGATCCGAGATCAGAAATTATCGGCCATGGACTGGGTAAGGTTTACGAGAAGAAGGGACTTTACAGGCTGGCAGAAAACCAATATATAAAAACCATTGAACTCTACCCGGATTTCGAATCGGCATATTTTGGTTTGGCAGTTTTATACATGAGAAACACGGGGCAATTTGACAAGGCGCTAGCCTCGCTCAACAAAGCAATTGCGCTCCACCCTGAATTCCTCGCCTACTATCTTCAAAAGGGCGGCATCTATTCGCAGCTAGGCGATCTGGAAGCGGTTCAAGAAATTCGCGATAAAATGGCTGGCTCTGGAGCAAGTGAATGGATGTTGGGTTTTAGTGACGTACACATTAGTTTTATCAAAGAAGACCCGACCGGCACCCGGGAAACCATCAACTGGCTGATGGCAAAAATACAGGGTGGGTATAACTTCCACTTGAGACTGGGTTCAATTGCACTTGCTCAGGGTGACATTCAACTTTCACGCGAAATATACCTGTCGACCGAACCACGCTGGCTCGAACCCGATCAATGGCCGGCGCTGATGGGGAGCGATTTCTGGGGGAATCAAACCGGTTGTATCGTTGCCTGGTTGTTCTTGAACACCGGGGATCAGGAGCTTGGTACAGCATTGTTACAGCAAGCTACAGCCTACATCGAAGACTCTCTGCCTTTGGTGACCGAGCACCCTGACCAGCCCTTTCCGGAAACTTGCTACCTGACTGCTGGCGATACTGAGAAAGCCTTGCTAAGCATCGAAACCCAGCTGGCTCATAACCATTTGATTGATTGGTACATTGTCCACCAAATGCCGATGTACGACCAGATCCGCCACGAGCCCAGATACCAGGCGGCATGGGCGGAGCGTGAACGGCGAATTAGTGTGCAACGCGAAACGATCGAAAAAACGGCAGCGGAAACACAACCCTGAACTTCTTGAAATCTCGCAGGATATGAAGGATCACTTCGGGTCGGAGGCAGAGAAATGCCCGATGCGTCGCGCCAGACCCACACCGCAATGATCCGGTAGAAGCAGATCGTCGTCATGGCGATTAACACTTAACACAGCGGATCCGTTCGGTGCTTCTCGCAGTTCCAGATTGTGCGAAGCCCACACCGCCTTGCCGAAAGTCGATAGTTCGCTGGCCAGTTTCCGCTCTCGGTCGTAGACGACGGGCCTCAACTCACGGCGATGTTGCTCCTCCGGTTCCGCCTGATGGGCGACAGACCCGGGTGACGCGCTCGAGGCATTCGAGCTACTATCCGAGTCGCAAGAACAACGGTCGCCAGAACGGCCGATCAACCTGGGGAGTCAAAAAAATGGTCAGCCTAAAAGGAACATTCTCGATAGCCTGTTTGCTCGTCTTCGCGGAGGCGGCAACGGCAAACCCCGTGGAGGTGGCTGACGGCGTCTACAGCTTCCAGGGCCCGACCACCTACATCTCGATGTTCGTGGTGACGGACGATGGCGTCATCGTCGTGGATCCGATCAATCCCGGACACGCACAGGCGCTCGTGGGTGCGATCAAGTCGGTTACGAATCAGCCGATCCGCTACCTGGTGCACACCCACAATCACTGGGACCACTCAGGAGGCGGAAAGGTCTTCCGAGACGAAGGCGCGACCATCATCGCTCATGTGGATGCCTATAACTGGATGAAAGCCAATCCCCATCCCGACATGGTGTTGCCGGACGAGAGCTGGGGCGGTTCACGCAAGGACATCATGCTGGGCGGGAAAACGCTGGAGCTACATCACTTCGGTGCGAGTCACGGGCATGGGATGACCGTGCCTGTGGTAGCGGGGGCAAGGGTGGGTTATATCGCCGACCTGGTGAGTCCGAACCGCCTGCCGTTCTTCTTTTTGCCGGACTTCACCGTGTCTGAGCTGGAGCGCACGCTCGAAGAGATACTGACGCTGGACATGGACAAGGTGGTCTACACTCACAACGCGAGACCCGACCCGGTGCAGGGCGGCACGAAGCAGGACGTTGCCGACACGCTGCAGTACCTGCGCGACCTGCGCGCCGCGCTCGATGCAGAGATCGCCAGTGGAACGCCGCCGTGGCTCGCGCCCGACGCCGTCAGGTTGCCCAAGTACGAGAATTGGGTCATGTACGAGGAATGGCTGGCACTGAATGCCTGGAAGATCTGGCTGGAAGGGCAGTTAGGTCCTTTCTAAAGTCCGGCGACCCGTTCATTGCCGGGTAACAGCCATTCGAACGTCCGCTTCCTGCACCTGGCTCGAGATATCCAGCGGGCTAGCGACGTTGTGGGCTGAGAAGGCGTTCGGCCAAAAACCGACAGGGAGGGCCTATGGATGGCCTGCGCTGGCTTGAGCAGACCGCGTTCTCCGATTGGGTGCTGACGTCGCTCATCGGATTTCCCTTGATGCTGAGCCTGCACGCTGTGGGGATGGCTGTTTCGATGGGACTGATCCTGGTTCTGAACCTGCGTCTGCTGGGGCTGTTCAGTTTCGTTTCTTACATTTTCCTGTGACGTGCACTCTTATTGGCAAAGAAGACCCGACCGACACCCTGGAATCCATCAACAGGCTGTTGCCCAAAATTAGACATTTCCAATTCGAGAACCGGCTTGTTGCTTTTCTTGCGCTTACCCAGGGTGACATTCAACTTTCACGGGAAATATACCTGACGATCGATCCAGGCTGGCTCGAACCCGGTCAATGGCCGGAACTGGTTGAACGCTCGAGAAGAGATGCTTGTATGGTTGCCTGGGTGTTGATGAACACTGGGGATGAGAAGCTTGGTTCGGCATTGCTACGCCAGGCTATATCATACATCGATGACTCCCTGCCTTTGGCGGTCGAACACTCTGACTGGGACGGACCGGAAGTATGCTACCTGACTGCCGGCGACACTGAGAAAGCCTTGCTAAGGATCGAAACCCAGCTGGCTCATAACCATTTGAAAGATTGGTACATTGTCCACCCAATGCCGATGTACGACCTGATCCGCCACGAGCCCAGATACCAGGCGGCATGGGCGGAGCATGAACGGCGACTTAGTGTTCAACGCGAAAACGTCGAAAAAATGGCAGCGGACACGTAAGCTTCCCCGTCAAGTGGACAGTTCAAAAGTAGACACTTTGGCTTTGTTGTAGAACTCAATCGGGGTCATTTTTCCGAGTGCGTCATGGCCTCGTTCCTCGTTGTATTCCAGCATCCACCGCCAGGTGATCTCGCGCACCTCATCCAGGCTGGAGAATAGATACACGCTCAAGACCTCGGTCCGGTATGAGCGATTGAATCGCTCGATATAGGCATTCT
>JACZSM010000050.1 GCA_022574185.1 Pseudomonadota bacterium | reverse complement strand
GTCGAGCAGCAAGCGAGCAGCCGCTATTGTCGACATGTGCAAAGCACCGTATTGGTTATCCCTCAACACGATGCCATCGACACAGCCACGCAACAGGTCGGCCTGGTGGCGAATGGACTCCGCATCTGTTTCCGGCTTCAAGAAGCATTCTGCCGTTACAACGAAGTTCCGTTCGCGGACCGCGTCTCGGAAAGTTTTCATTCTCTGCCACCGTGCGGCGACCCGAGGCTTCGGGCCACATTTGGCCGCAAAGATTAGAAGGTTACGCCAAGCATCACAATAGCGGTCACAATGTGCCGCCAGTGTCCACTGGCAATCGGCGGATTGCTGTGTTGAACTTTCGCACTCTCACTCTGACGGGGCTCGCTCATCTCTTCGGCAACTCAGCAACAGGAATACTTTGACGAAGCGCTCAATCATCTGCGTGCCGGCAACGCAGTCGACGCCGCGTCTGTCTGCAGCGCAGCGCTACAAAAATTCCCAGGAGACGCAAACCTCCTGTGTCTAGCCGCCAGGGCTGACCTTATACAAGGTAAATTCAACGAGGCGAAACGAAATCTGGACGAGGCGATCAGGCTACATCCCGATTTTGCCGTCGCCCATGATGTATTCGGCGATGTCCTGTTTGCACAGGGGTACGCAAGCACGGCGATCAAGGCCTACGAGCAGGCGTTGCGCCTGGATCCAACGCGTTCAAATTTGCTGACCAAGATCGAGAAAGCCCAGCACCTCATCGCTGAAGCGGAGAAAAATGTGGTCCGTACCGGCCCTGCTGCTCGCGACGGCGGAAAATCGACCGGCGGCAAGCATATGGCGTTTGCGGAGGAAATACACAAGGCAGAGCAACTCGCCAAGGGCGGCGACTCGAAGCAAGCGGAGGACATTTACCGGAGTATTTTGAAGCGTGACCCGGATCACGTCGAAGCCGCCAGGCTGCTGGCGAAAATAGCCTTTGAGAACAAGCATTATAGTGAAGCTGAAGTATTTCTGCGTCACGCCGCATCGAATGCTCCGGATTACGCCCGCATCTGGGTCGATCTCACCAACGTGTATCGAGAGCTGGACCAGCTGGACGATGCCTTGCTTAGTGCGACGAAGGTACTCGAGCTTGCGCCCGAGATGGCTGAAACCCATATTCTCTATGCAGGTGTCCTCGGCACCAACGGGCGTCATGATGAAGCGATCCGAGCCTATGAAAAAGCCCTGCAAATAGCACCAGACAAGCCTGGTGCGTTGTGCGGCATGGCGCATCACCAAAAGACAATTGGGCAGACCGCAGCATCGATCGCCACGTATCGTCAGTGCCTGAAGATCAAACCGGATCATGCCGAGGCGTACTGGAGCCTTGCGAACCTCAAGACCTTCCAATTCAACGATGCGGAAATCGCGACGATGCAGGCTTTGTTGAGCGACGAGCTGAAGGATGAATCGCGTGTGCAAATTCACAACGCACTGGGCCTCGATCGGGAATCACGATGCGACTACGACACGGCATTTTCGCACTATGCGCAATGCAACCGCCTGCGACGCAAATCAGAGTCCTATGATCCGGTCGAAACGGAATCTCGCTTTGACCAGATCATCGAAGTATTCAACGAGGAGTTTCTGTCAGGTAACAGTGGCGTGGGCAATACGGACGCGTCGCCGATATTTGTCGTTGGACTACCACGTTCAGGTTCCACATTAATTGAGCAGATACTGGCAAGCCACAGCCAGGTTGACGGCACGCATGAATTAAACGACCTGGCGCGCATCGTCAAGAGCATTCGCCGACCGGCGCAGAAGAAATCGCGGTTTCCTGACACGGTCCAGGAACTGTCTGCCGACGACTGGCAGAAGATCGGCGAGGACTATATTGAGTCCACTCTGAGGTTTCGCGCCGGCGCAGCCCATTTTATTGACAAGAACCCTAACAATTTCACGTTTATTGGCCTGATACGGCTGGCACTGCCGAACGCCAGGATCATTAACGCCAGGCGTCATCCACTGGACAGCTGTTTCGGCACCTACAAACAGCTGTTTGCGAGCGGACAGCCGTTCAGCTATGACCTGACCGAGCTGGGCGAATATTACGTGCAATATCTGCGCCTGCTCGACCATTGGCATCAGTTGCTGCCGGGGTTCGTTCTCGATGTTCACTACGAACAGGTTGTCGCGGACCTCGAGACCCAGGTGCGGCGTATCCTCGAGTTTTGCGAATTGCCCTTTGAAACGGCTTGCCTGCGCTTTCACGAGACTGACAGGGCCGTCAAAACAGCCAGCTCCGAGCAGGTCAGGCGGCCAATTTATTCCAGTTCGGTCAATCTATGGCGTCATTATGAACAACATTTAGGCGAATTGGTCGAAATTCTACAGCCACTGCTGAAACAGCTGCCCGAGGCGGACCAGCCGTCGAAAATACAGGGATAAATAGGCGAAAATCGTAATTTTGCCGAACTTTTGTGCAAGAATTGGCTCACCGCACTGAATTTTCGGCGACGTGCGCCCTATAGGGGCGGATAATTACGTGATGATTATGTGTCATTATAATTGTTATTATTGAATAAATTCCGAACAATATTCTTTATCCAGATACGGCAGATTACCGGGGGTAGGTTCGTATGGAAATGCAAAGAAAGTATGCGTTAACTCCAATCGCGGGGGCAGTAGCCGCCGCGCTTTGTCCAGCTCAACAGGCAACCGCGCAGAGTGACGAGTTCGCGCTCGATGAAATCATCGTTACGGCGACCAAACGCACCGCGAGCGTCCAGGACATCCCTGCCTCGATCCAGGCCATAACCCAGGACACGCTTGCTGCCATGGGCGCCAAGAACATGGAGGATTACTCTCGATTTATTCCGGCCGTCAATGTCGTCAGCTACGCCTCCGGGTCCACTACAGTTGTTTTCCGCGGCGCCATTACTGGTGCCGGTTACATCGCACAGTCGACGTCATCTGTTTATCTCGACGAAATCTCAGTGACTACGACCGGCGCTCAGCCTGCTATTCGCATGGTCGACATGGCGCGAGTGGAAGCATTGGCTGGTCCGCAGGGCACGCTGTATGGCTCTGATGCCCAGGCCGGCACGCTGCGCATCATCACCAACAAGCCGGTATTGAATGAGTTCGAGGCCGTGTTCGATGGTGAGATACGCGGTGGCGACATGAGCGACATGAGCCATCGAGGTTCGCTGGTATTCAATATTCCGCTCGTTGACGACAAGTTGGCCGTGCGCCTCGTTGCTTACAACGACCATGATGGTGGCTTCATCGACAATGTGTTTGGCCATACCCCCGACACATCTGCCAACGGTCTCGCCTTTCCGGTCGAGTGGGGCTCGCTGGACAACGCAGGTGTCGTCGAAAAACGCTGGAATGATGCGAGTATCGATGGCGTGCGGGGCTCTCTGCTTTGGGCAATGAACGACGAATGGTCCCTGAGTCTCACAGCGTTGACGCAGAGAACCCGCGGCGGCGCCGACAGCGACTACGATCCATTCGTGGGCGATTTACAGGTTGTTCGCTTCCACGACGAATATCGCAAAGACGACTATGAAATGTACTCGCTGGTCGTCGAGGGCGATCTCGGCTTTGCGCAGCTGGTCGCCTCGGTCAACTACTACGAGCGTGATGTCAGGCAAATGGACGACATCACCGTTTATGGGCATTACTGGGCAGGACTGTATTGTCTGGACTCGGCCTACACGACTTCCGATCTCGACATCAATGGCGACCCTTATTATCCGTATTACTGGGAGAATCCGGCCACGGGCTATATCGTCTGGTGGCCAGTGTATTGCATGGGCGAAACGGTCGATTCCGACTATTTCCAGAATTACTATGCGCCGTTCACGGCCGATAAATTCACGACTGAAATCCGTCTGAGTACTCAGGGCGAGACGCTTGACTGGATCGTGGGTTTCTACTACGAAGAAAGCAACGACTCCTGGACGGCGCCGTTTGCCGATCCAACGACGGGTGGCGATGGCACTGGAAACCTCTACCAGAATTCCATATCGCTGCAATTTATGGAGTGGTATTTCTCAAATTACTACGGCACACCTGTTACCTACCCCGACGCCACATCGTGGTGGGTTTCGGACAGTGACACCGACTGGGACCAGACGGCCATCTTCGGCGAGCTTACCTGGCATATCAATGACAGAACGGACCTGACTGTTGGCGGACGCTATTACGAGCGCAATAACAACAACCTGTACAGGGTCGACCATCCGGGTGACGCTTCATTTACGACAGGCGAACCGGACACTGCAGACCCCGGATCGCGCGCATACCGTATAGCCAATAACAACATCGCGGCTGACCACCGGAGTACTGAGAGTGATTTTCATCCGAAGATCGCTTTGTCTTATACACTGGACGATGACAAGATGGTTTACGGCCTGTATACGCAGGGCACGCGTCCGGGTGGCGTCAATCGCAGCCGCGGTGAGCCTTTCTTCGCCACCAGCTATACGGCCGACCTCATGGACAACTATGAGATGGGTTACCGGTCGACGTTCGCTGACGGCAGGGGCCGATTCAACGCCACGGCCTACCATATGGTCTGGACCGATTATCAACTCGAGCTAGTCGATCCAAGCAACGCCCAGTGCCCGGTTGGCACCGCTCAAATCCCGGGCGTATGCGGCCAGCCCTGGCAGAACATCGTAACCAACGCCGGCGAGGCTCACATAACCGGGTTCAGCGTCGAACTGGATTACGCGGTCAACGATTCATGGGTGATCGGCTTTAACGCCACGGCATTAGAAGCCGAGACGGATACCACGGCAGACCTGAACGGCGATGGCAGCGACGACCTGATCGCCGGGCTACGCCTGCCGCTCACGCCGGATTTCAAGGCCTCTGCATGGGCGGACTTCACTACCCCCACGCAATGGCTGGGCGGCAACGAGATGTTTGCCCGTTTACAGGTCTCGCATACCGGCGATTCTATGAATACGCTGGAACCAGCGGGGCTCGACACGGGTAATCCGCAATTTGTAAATGAAGCGTATTCGATTGCCGATATTCGTGCTGGCATCCGCGGCGACGACTGGGAAATCTCGGTCTTCCTGAACAATATTACGGATGAACGGGCAACCTATACGATCGGTACGGGACAGATGAACTGGTCGGCATCGAGTGTTGCGGACGGCAGGGCTCACTGGCAGAGGGCGTTCACCAACCGGCCCAGGGAATTTGGTCTACGCGTCATGAGACGCTGGGGTGGTTAGCGGCTCTGCAAATTCTCAATAAGAAGTACGAAAAGGCCGGGAAATCCCCGGCCTTTTTTTATGCGTGCTTTTTTAGTCGTTGAATGGCCACACTTCAAGGCCGTGGATCGCATTGCGAATATCCATCGATAAATTGACCGATGCGACTTTTTGCGCGGAGCCGATATCGTAAAGGCTGATGGTCGACGGCGATGACCCGGCGGCGATAAAACGGTCGTCGATGACACACAGTCCGCGGCCGAATCCCTGCCGCGCGATTTTTGAATCGTCGACACCCGCGAACTCGATGTCCGCCTCATCATAAGTGACTATTTTAAACGCCAGTGGCTCGCCACTGCGCGGCACGTAACGCACGCAATCGCTTGCCGTGTCATTGAACAGCACGCCATCGAGCCAGGGTCGACCATTGTGTGCACCAACAGGCAGACTGCAGTATTCGGTCACCTCCCAATCCCTGTTCAGGTGCAGCACCGCCTTCGTGTGCAGGCCGCAAAAATAGATGCCGGTGCCGTCGGCGTGCACCATATTGATGTGAAAGTCATTCTCGGCGCGCGGCCCCATGTTCTTGCGCGGATCGAAAGTGTACCCGGACCATTGCTCATACTGTCTGAGCAGTCGAAACCCCCAATCGAATTGTTGGGTATCGAGATTAAAGCCGAGCAGACTGTCGAAGCCCGTGGACGTCAGGAATATGTAGCGATCCTTGCGTATTATCTCGTGGCAGTGTTTAAAATAGCGATTGCGATACGATTTTTTGACCGCAAATTTTTGGTCATAGCAAAACAGCTCGTCGCTGGCGGCGACGTAGATATCGTCGCCGTCGAAGGTGATGCCGCGCAGGCCTCGATCCGCCCCCCTGCCTTCGAAATCAATATTGCTCGTATTCCAGTCGACGTGCTGCTCACCCGTCTGCTGTTCGAAGTCGACCGTGTATATGCCGCCGTGGCTCTCACCTTGCTGGCTGCCACGAACGACCGATGTCGCGATAAATTTTGGAAGTTTGAATGCGATGACTGGCGAACGCTCCTTAGCATCATCATACCGTTAGTCTGCTGAGATTTGCATGCTGGAACCCATCTCATCAATCCGCATGACCGCGAAGCAATCTCTTCGGGTTGACGAGATGGTTTCCAACTACCTCTACGCGGGTAGGCCCGGATACGGAGTGACCGGTTCCTGCCGTATGCTTGACGATACTGTCTCGGAAATAGCGTCCATTGCAACACTACGATTCCATCATCATTGGCGCCGGTCACAACGGCCTTGTCTGCGCGTCCTACCTGGCGAAAAGTGGCCAGCGAGTTCTGCTGCTCGAAGCCGCGGAGAACGTCGGCGGTCTCGCTGCAAGCCGTGAGTTTCATCCGGGATTCAAGGTGTCGGTCGCGCATACGCTCAGCCATTTTTCGAAAAAAATCGTCGACGACCTGAAACTACAAGAACACGGATTCAACGCGAACCAGGAAACATTGTCCACGATTGGACTCGATCTCAACGGCAATCATATCCGACTGGAAAATGGTGAGCTCCATGGTGTCAGTGACGACGACGCCAAGAGTTATCAGGGTTACAGAATTCTGATGCAGCGCTTCGCCGATATGCTCAAGCCATTCTGGTTAAAGACGATGCCGCGAATTGGCATGAACAACCTGGCGGATGTGATGACGTTCGCGCATCTCGGTCTCAAGATGCGCCTGCTGGGACAACGGGACATGCGCGAATTCATGCGTGTCGCCGCATTGCCAACACGCGACTTAATGGACGAAAATTTCGATAGTGACCTCGTCAGAGCAATGTTGAGCTGGGACGGACACCTGGGTTCGAAACTGGCGCCGCGTTCACCAAATCATGCGGTACTGGCGATGCTCTACCGCATGGCCGGCGAGCAAGGCGGAAACCACAGCGTGCCCGTCGGCGGCATGCCTGGAATGATGCATGCATTGCTTTCCTCGGCGACGGCGAACGGCGTCGACACCCGGACCGGAGCCACTGTCGAGCGCATCCTCATCGAAGCCAATGAAAATGGCCTGGCCGCCTCGGGAGTACGGATGGCAGATGGCGAGACATTTCTCGCGAGCCGCGTCGTGTCGTCTGCCGACCCACAACGGACATTTTTCAGCTTAGCTGGCGTTGAAAACCTGGAGATCCAGTTCTGCAACCGGATTCGACGGCTGCGCTGCCAGGGATATGTCGCCAAACTACACCTGGCGCTTGAAGGACTGCCGGACTTTCCAGGACTGGATGACTGCCGTGGTCGAATGATCATCGCAGATGGCCTGGATGCGATCGAATTCGCGTATGACGACGCAAAGTACGGCGAGTGTTCGGAGCACCCCGTAATGGAAGTCGTATTGCCCAGCGTACACGACGCATCGCTGGCACCGGAAGGAAAACATGTACTTTCGGCGCATGTCATGTACGTGCCGTGCCAACTCAAGGGCGGATGGAATGACGATGCCCGCACCGAAATTCGCGAGCGCGCTATTGATACATTAGAAAAATACGCGCCCACTATTCGCGATCAGATAATCCACTCTGAATTCCTTACGCCGAAAGATATTGAGCAGCATTACAGGGTTACCGGTGGTCATTGGCATCACGCCGAATTCGCGATGGATCAGATTCTGATGATGCGGCCAACTTACGAAGCGGCGCAATATCGTACGCCGATACCGGGCCTGTTTCTCTGCGGTGCGGGCTCTCATCCCGGTGGTGACGTCACCGGGGCGCCTGGACACAATGCGGCTGTCGAGATTTTGAAATGAAACGCTACGACGCCATCGTCATCGGTGCGGGCCACAATGGCCTGACCAACGCCACGTACCTGGCGAAGGCCGGGCTCGACGTCATCGTCGTCGAAAAAAATGACTACATCGGCGGCGCTTCAGTAACTCGTGAATTGCATGAAGGATGGTTCTACTCGAGTTGCTCTTATGTCTGCAGCATGATGCGCCAGGCCATCCATCGTGATCTGGACCTGAGCCGCCATGGCCTGATTCTCGTGCCTTACCTGGGTGGAGTAAGTTTCGCCGATGATGGCAGCACGCTGCTTGCCTACCATGATGCAGATGCGGCGTACCTCGAGCTCAAGAAACACTCGCCTCACGATGCAGATGCCATGCATCGTTTCCACGCGGACATGTCTCGTTATTCGCAATTGATACGCAAGACGCTACTGCGTACACCTCCCGATCCAACAACATTTCGAATTCGTGACTTTCGTGAACTGCTTTACCTCGCACGACAATTCTGGGCGCTGGGCGAACGAGAGCTATACGAATATATTCGTTTCTTCACGATGAGCGCGGCCGAATTTCTCGAAGACTACTTCGAGAACGATTTAATCCGCGCGACCATGGCAAGCCCGGGGATCATCGGTACTGCTCTCGGTGTCTATTCGCCCGGTTCTGCCTATGTCTTGCTGCATCACGTCATGGGTGACGTCGATGGCAACATTGGCGCCTGGGGGCTCGCACGCGGCGGCATGGGCGCCATATCGAATGCGCTTGCCGGTGCGCTTCAAGAACATGGTGGCGAGATCCTGACAAGCGCGCCAGTGCAACAGATCATTGTCAAGAACGGTCGCGCCGTTGGCGTCGCACTCGATGACGGGGAGGAGATTCAGTCACGCATCGTTGTTTCGAACCTGGACGCGAAACGGACCTTCACGCAAATCATGGATCGCAACGATCTGCCCCCGGGCATCTACGAAAAAGCGAAGAACTTCAAGATTCGTGGTTCTTCGGGCAAGGTCAATATTGCCCTGTCCGGACTGCCGAAATTTACGGGTGTGCCCGACAACCGCTACATTAACCGCGGCGGGCAGGTGTTCCTCGGTTCTTTGGAGACCATGGAACGCGCCTACGATTGCTGGAAGCGCGGCCGCTGGTCCGACGATCCATTCATCGAGTCAGTAATTCCTTCCGCCTGGGACCCGACCGTCGCGCCACCGGGCAAGCACTGGATGTCGAACTTCGTCCAGTACTGCCCAGCCGAGCTCGCCGACGGCCCCTGGACGGCAGAAAAAAGAGACCAGTTCGGTCAGACGGTCATCGACAAGATCGAACGCTACAGCCCTGGCTTCAAAGACCTCATCGTGCACATGGAAGTCCGCACTCCGCACGACATGGAGAATGAAATCGGATTGACGGAGGGCAATATTTTCCAGGGTGAACTGACAATTGATCAGCTGCTCTTCAACCGGCCGTTTCCAGGGTATGCGCAGTACCGCATGCCCATCACCAACCTGTATATGTGCGGTTCATCGACACACCCCGGCGGCGGCGTTTCCTGCGCCTGTGGCGCCAATGCAGCGCGCGAAATTTTGCTGGATCTCAGGCGCAAGAACACGGTTCCTGAAGACGATTTTTACGATGAGTAGACAATGACAGAATCGGACCCATACGCCGGTGAGCGACTCAAGGAGTCCGCTTTTCATCCGCGCCAGGCAGTGCTGAATATTCGCAACGCCTGGGCCTCATGGAACGGCTACAAGCTTGCCAATTACTACTACGATGCCGAGTACGAGTACTTCTGCATTCGCAATCAGTGTGGCACATACGATATTTGCCCCATGCAGAAATACCGCATCACGGGAAGCGACGCCGAAAAGATGTTGAATCGCATGGTCACTCGGGACATCACGAAAATGGCGCTCAACCGAGTCACCTATGTTGTCTGGTGCACAGACGCGGGACGCATGGTCGATGACGGCACTATATTCAAACTCGGCGACAACAAGTACATGCTCACCTGTGGCAGCCCATGTGGCGCATGGCTGAAAATGAGCGCGTTCGGCTTCGACGACGTCTCCATCGTTGACGAATCTGACGATATCGCGGCGCTGTCACTGCAAGGGCCAACCTCCTGTTCAGTGCTAAAGGCGATGGGGCTGCACGGTATCGAAACCGCCAAGCCATTCGACATTCGGAACTTTACGTTTCATAGCGGCACCTTAATGGTGTCGCGCACCGGATTCACAGGCGATCTCGGCTACGAACTCTGGGTAAAGTCCGAACTCGGGCTGGAATTGTGGGACGATTTGTACAGTGCGGGCGCAGACTTTGGTATTCAGCCTTTTGGTGAGGCGGCGACCAACATGGCGCGTCTTGAGGCCGGCTTCATCATGCCCGGCATGGAGTTCAACGAGGCGCTAAAAACCGTTCATTTCGAACACGACCAGACACCGTTCGAGCTCAACCTGGGCTGGCTCGTGGATTTCAAGAAACCACACTTCAACGGCCGCGCTGCGTTGCTGCGAGATTACGAGCGCGGTCCTCGATACACGTTGACCAAGCTGGACATCGAAGGCAACAAACCGGCGATCGAGTCCTATATTTACAGCAACAGATCCTGCAATCGACAGATCGGCTACGTCACATCCGCAATGTGGTCGCCAACGGTCAAAGCGAATATCGCCCTGGCAATGATTGAGACAAAGGAACTACGTGGCGAACTCTTCGCCGAAATCTACTACGAAAAAGAATTACGCCAGTACAGCAAGGTCGCGAAGTGCGAGATCCGGACTAAAGCGTTCTGGACGCCGACCAGGGCCCGGGCTACGCCGCCCCCCGATCACTGAGCGTCTGCATGAATAAACCAGGCTGGCGTTTCGTAAATTGCGATCACAACTTCATCACCGGCATTGATGTCCCCGGGCACTTCAACAACACCGACCAAACCACGCGACAGTTTTGCGGCTTTGGAGAAAGCCGTGGACGGTATCGGCTCGCCGGATTTGGTGCTGTAGATAGACGCCAGCTTCTTGCCCATGCCGTGACAGGGCGGATTGAATTCTTCGACTATTAATTCGGCGCCGGACGGAAATGTCAAAATCGTGCCCTTCGGCAAGCGCGACAACTCAGGAACGCCCTGCAAGCTCAGGTTGGCGCCCAGGTCCGCTGCACTGAGCGGCGAGTCAAGATCCATTTCGAGCTCAATTTCCGCCAGTTCCTCGACGGATACCGCAGACCATTGGCGCTCATTGCGTCGCACCGTTCCTTCTGCCTGCTTGTCTCCGGAAGCCCATGCGTTACGCGAGTAAGAGCGGTGTCGATCTCCGACAATGCCATCCATCTCCACCCGAATCGACTCGCGCTCTTCTTTGCTGAATTCGCCGTCCGAACCGACGTAAACCGATACGACTTTTGCAGAAATTCGTTTCATGCCGTGCCTTTAGCAGAAGCCATGATGCCAATATCGTATTCGGCGCCCAGAATATAACAATTGCCAGTTACATGGCAATCCCGCTTCGGTTACGATGATATTTCGCACATTCGATCATCGGAGTTCAGCGCCTTGCATGCCGCCGAAATTGTCGAGAGTTATATCGATGCGTGGAATCATCGCGACCCGCGTGGCGTGGCAAGCCATCTCGCCCAAGATGGAATTTACTTTGACGTCCCCGCGCAGGAGCGCCATACAAAGTCGCAGCTCGTCAATATGCTTAGCGAATTTTTTGCTCATGAGCATAATCGCTACGAACTGATTGGCAGTATTTTGACAGCAGACAACAGTATCGCTTTTCAATACAGAGCCCGGACAGTTCGCCCAGGGCCCGCTGGCGACAATGCGTACACAGGCGCTGAGTTCATGATATTTCGCGATGGCCAGATAATCGCTATAACTGATTACTACGACTTGCCCAACAGCAACCGCCCTCTGATCTCAAGGAGAGTCTCGCGTACCCGCATGCAACGTCGCAAATACGCCAAATCGGGGCTTGGAAGCGCCACATTAGCGGACTACATGCATAAGCTGACTGTATCAATGCAATTGGACCAGTTGTATTTGCGTCCGGAATTGACGCTGCCATTGCTTGCCGAGATTATTGGGTGCTCTGTCAATCACTTGTCACAGGTCATCAATGCCGGCTTCGGCCAGAGTTTCTTTGATTACCTCAATCACCATCGGGTTGAATATGCAAAGCGCTTGCTGCGCGATAAAGCGAACGGAAACAACGCAATCCTGGATATCGCTCTCGCTGCCGGATTCAATTCGAGCTCTGCATTTTATTCGGCGTTCAAGAAATCCAACGGCATGTCGCCAGCGAAGTACCGAAGTAGTAGTAACGTTCTAAATTGATCGCCCGCACGCGACGCCTATAGGCAAGGATGAATTCTCCGCTGTATTGGTCGAAAAGCGTTCCAACGTAGAAAAACCACAGCACCTTAAATTCCGTCCGAAGCGCTGAATGCTGCGGTTTCGTGGAGTATCACCTATCGGTATCAGCAGCATAGAGCATCAGGACGAGCCGTGATTTCGCAGCCGCACACCGGATCCTATTACGCCGCAACCGTTAATGACACGACGGATTTCGCGCCGTTGCGAGGAGCTCACTCGACGGATGTCTGCGTGATCGGGGCGGGGTTCACGGGCATCTCCACCGCCCTGCACTTAGCCGAACGCGGTTATGACGTGCATGTCATCGAAGCCAATAAAGTCGGCTGGGGCGCTTCGGGCCGCAACGGTGGCCAGATGATTGGTGGAATCTCGGCCGAACAAAAAATCGCGAAGACGATCGGCACTGACGGCGAAAAGATAATGTGGGACATGGGCTGGGCAGGTCATTCGATCATTCGCAATCGGGTCAGCCGTTATGATATTCAATGCGACCTCAAGGCAGGCTATCTCGACGTTGCCATAAAACCGCGTCACGTCGATGCAATCGAAAAAAAATTCGAGTACCTATCGAATAAAAATTTTCCGTTCGAGATCAAAGTTTTATCACAAGATGAAACCCGGGATGCGATCGGGACGGATGCTTACATTGGTGCAATGCTGAACATGGCCAACGGTCATTTGCACCCGCTCAACCTGTGCATCGGGGAAGCCAATGCCGCTGTTGCGAACGGCGCAACTATTTATGAAAACTCGCCCGTACTGCGAATCGAGCCTGGCAAACAAGCAACGGTGACCACCGAACATGGCAGCGTATCGGCGGACTTCGTTGTACTCGCCGGCAATGCTTATCACGACCTTGCACCGAAATTGCGCGGCGCCATGTTCCCGGTCCACAGTTTTATTATTGCGACGGAGCCGCTGTCGGCGGACCTGATTGCGCAGATTAACCCACATGACGTCGCGGTCTGTGATCCGAATTTCGTGTTGGAATATTTTCGCCTTAGCGCCGATAAACGCTTGCTGTTCGGTGGGCGATGCAACTACTTCGGCAGTGATCCCGACGTCATCAGGGGCAAGCTCAGGCCGAAAATGCTCAAAATCTATCCGCAGCTGGCCGACACGAAGATCGACTTCGCCTGGGGCGGTACGATCGGCGTACCCATCACTCGCGTACCGCTACTGGGCAGGATATCGGATAACGTTTTCTACTCGCAGGGCTATTCGGGCCACGGTGTGAACATGACGCATCTGGCTGGCCAAATCCTCGCCGACGCAATCGCGGGCACGTTTGAACGCTTTGACGTATTCGCCGATCTCAAGCCGCTGGTATTACCCGGCGCACATATTTTTCGCAAACCACTCGTCGCGCTGGGCGTTCTTTACTACCAGATTATGGACCGGCTGTAGCAGCTTCTTCGGCTTCGAGATCCGCCCATATTTCCTGGACCCAGTCGCGAATTTTCAGCGACTCGTCCCAGCGATCCGATAATTCCCGCCGCTCGCCGTCAGTCATGGCATACGGCGGCGGCCCGAGCTCACAGAGAAACACGAGTTCCGCGTCAGCTGCATTGCGCAAGCGCCACGATCGCATGCCCTGCCGCCACCAGTTTCGAAAAATGCTCACCCACTCCTGATGCTGCGGAAAGTCTATTTGCACCTGGACCTGTTCGCGATTCGCGACGCGACCCTGGAAACAGTCCGATCGCTCGAGGATTGTTGAAATATATGCCTGGTCGCGCTCCGATATTGGTGCACGCATTTCCCGATCGACCACAAAATGTGACAAATCAGCACACAGCCTCATCTCAGGCACAAGATCGATGAGCTGCAAGGTGAAAAACAGATCGTTAAGTAATCCATCGCGATGCGTCTCGAATAGCAAGCTCATGTTCATTTTCTCGGCTTCGCGAATCCAGCGCCGCACGACCGGTACCGCGTCTTCGGGCCTGATTGGCATTACGCCGCTTATGACGTTAACCATGCAGGCATCGAGCTCGTCCGCAAATTCGAGCAGCGGTTGCATATCATCGGGATCGTCAGGAAATGCGTTGACCATGCAGCCGAGCTGAAAGTCACGGTAAAGAGGACCTAGCTGACGCAGATCGGCAATGTCGCCGGTGGCGGGATCGATGCACATGCCGTCGAATCCCGCCTCGGCCACCATGCGAAAACATTCCTCGCTGCTGCGCTCTGGCACGTAGGGGTTGCGTAGTTCCATGCCCCATAGCGATTGGTAAATCTTGAGTTCTTGCATGTTGACCTGTCGTCCGCGCGCCAGAGCTCCGACAACAGCCACTGATCGTCCCGACGAGTGGCTTCTTAGTAGGGACCCGGCGGCGTGGCGCTGCGTCTTGGTGGGAACCAGAATGGCTTGTCCACGACAATAGCTTTCGCCATGGCTCGGTTCCAGTGCATCTCGCGCTGATAATATATCTCGACCCAGACAGTACTTCCAGGCGCACCGTGTGGCATTTTAACCGTACCGATCGCGATATTCTGCTTGCAGATCGGTGACCAGACAGCCGACGTAATAAAGCCGATTTCTTTCCGGTTGTTTTTCGACTTCTCGTAAATGTAGGAGTGATGTGCCGCCTTATTACCCTCGATATCGAGCTTCACGAGGCGCCATGTGGAGCCGCGACGCTTTTCTTCCGCGAGTGCGCGACGACCATTGAAGTTCGGTTTCTTGAAATCGACCAGCCACTCGAGTCCGAGCTCCAGCGGCGAACGAGTTCTGCCATTACGCACCGTCGCCTTGGCCGGTAGAAAATCCTGGTAGGCGGCCAGATAACCCGCTTCGACTCGCGACATTTCCAGTGCGTGTACGCCGATTGCGCGAATGCCGAATATTTGACCCGCTGCAAACAGTGCGTCCCAGAGCGCCTCAGCTTTGTCGGCCGTAATCCACAGCTCGTAACCGAGGTCTCCTGTGAATCCCGTACGCGACACCATGAGTTCCGTGCCTTCGAAGTCGAAGTGCATCAGACCAAATACCTTGAGCTCGCCAAGACCATCGAGCCCCATTGCGCTCAACACTGAATACGACGTTGGTCCCTGCACGGCCAGGCCCGCTATATCTGCCGTTTCCTCTGTGACGGTTACGTCAAATCCGATTGCCGACGTTATCAACCAGTCGTAATGACGTTCTTGAGAACAAAGCCGGTACTCGCCTTCACGAAGATGAAAAATCGTACCGTCATCCAACACCTGCCCGAGGTCATCGCACCACACCGCGTAAGCCACGCGCCCCGGTTTTACTTTCGCCATATCTCTCGTAACCAGACGATTGAGGTAGGCCAGGGAATCAGGTCCTGTGATCCGGTACTTGGTCATCGGCGACAAATCGAACACGGCCGTTGCATTGCGAATCGCAAAGTATTCTGTTTCAGCACAGTACAGCGCATCCGGCGTCGAATATCCTTTCCACTCGTGCCATGTATTGAGCGTATCGAGCTTGACCATCCGCTCGTAGAACGGCGTCCGCAGACGACCCAGTGGCACATGCTGCACGCTCATGCTGCTTTCTCCCGTCCAAGAATAGCTCTGGCTGCATTGCGTCCAGCGGCACCACTGACGCCACCGCCCGGATGCGCGCCAGCACCACACAGATACAAGCCGTCGACTGGCATGCGATATTGTGCCGCGCCACTCACCGGCCGTACGAACATCAGTTGATCCATTGTTAATTCGCCGTGATGCCAATGCCCTCCCGTGATATGAAATTCGCTTTCAATATCGGCCGGCGTCAACAATTCACTGGCCGTGATCCGTTTTGCAATGTCAGGTGCGTAGCGCTCAATCACTCGGATCGTCGCCGCTTCGAATTCGCGCCTTGCCGCATCTGTCCAGCCACCTTTGAGCGCATAAGGCGCGTACTGCACGATCGCCGACATGACGTGCTTGCCGCTCGGCGCAAGTGATGCATCACGGCAGCTCGGAAATGTCATCTCGACAATCGGTTCCGGTGAGCTCTGTCCATATTTGGCGGGGTTGAAGGCGCGTTCCACGTAATGCTCATCGGGCGCAATGACCAGCCGCTCGGCGAAATCGTCCTGCGTCAGTCCGGCAATTGTGGGCAAGCCATCAAGCGCCAGGTGCAATTTCGCAGCATTGCCACGCATGCGAATGTTACTGATTCGGTGCGTGAATCTGGCTTCGATATGCTGCGCGCCGACGAGATCCAGCAATGTCCGTTTGGGATCTGCGTTAGACACGACAGTCATGCTGTCAAACCGTTCGCCGCTTTCGGTTTCAACGCCGGCAACGCGGCCATTGTCGATGACGATTCGTTTCACGGGCATGCCCGTACGAATTGTGACGCCTGCGGATCTTGCAACCTGCGCCAGCTCGTCGCTTACCGTCCCCATGCCACCTGCCGGTAATGCGACCCGCCCGCAGTCTCCGGCCAAACGATACAGATAGGTCAAGATCGAATTGGGCGAACGAGGTCCAAGGTGTGTACCCAATACCGCGTCCAAACTCACCGCACCCTTGAGCAATGGGCTCTCGAATCGCTCGACCAGCTCATCGTGGATATTCATGAATATCAGGCGCAAGAATTCCCGCATCTCTTTCTTGCCCAGCAATCTGACGCTGAGACCTAATCGCCCCAACAGCACCAGGTTGGATAGGTCCATAGGGCCAAGTCGTGGTGGCGCCTTGTTGAAATAGGTATTTAGCAGGCCCGCAAACCGTGTCATACGCTTGTGAAACGCGCGATAGCTGCTCGCATCATCGTCGCTGACGCCGGTGACGGAATTTCCAGACAGGCGAATGTGCTTACCGTCTTCGTCAAGCGCAATCGTGGTCATGTCGTCCGCCACCAGCTGCGGTTTTAATTTCAGGTCTTTGCGAACGCTCGGCTGCAACTGGTACAGCAGGTGCGCACACGCGGATACTGAATAGCCGTCGGTGAACTCACGGGTAATCGCCGCACCACCGACCTGATCGTTAGCTTCAAGGACCAGTACACTCTTGCCGGACTTCGCCAGCAATGCCGAGCAAACCAGGCCGTTGTGCCCGCCCCCAACAACAATCGCATCGTATTTATCAGTCATCGCCGAAATTCTCTGGAACTGTGTTCGTACGTCTAAGGTCGGCGAGGATTTCCCGCGCCGCATTCGCTCCCGGCGCCGACATGACGCCGCCTCCCGGGTGAGTGCTTGAACCGCACATGTAAAGGCCCGACACCGGCGAACGATACTGGGCGTAGCCCGGCACCGGTCGATTGAACAGCAACTGGTCCATCGTCAGTTCACCATGAAAGATATTGCCTTCGGTAATTCCGATCTGGTTTTCGATATCTTCGGGTGTACGAACTTCGTAATGCAGGATCAGGCTCTTGAAGTCCGGGCTGTAATTCGCGATCTGATCGATGACTGTCTGGCCGAACGCCTCGCGTTCCGGTTCTGTCCATGCACGACCGTCAATCTGGTACGGACAATACTGCACGAAGCAGCTCATGAAGTGTTTGCCAGGCGGCGCCATCGTCGGATCGGTCAAGGTCGGAATAAGCATGTCGATGTACGGATCTTTTGACCATGTGCCTGCTTTCCAGTCGTCGAAAGCCCGTTCCATGCGCTCCATTGAATCGATGAAGTGCATGTCGCCGTGATACAGGGTACTGCCCTTCGGAATCGCCGGAAATGTCGGCATGCCATCGAGAGCAATATTCACCTTGCCCGATGAGCCACGAATTTTGAAATTCACAACGCGATTGTAAAAATCCTCGGGTAGATCGGACTTGTCCATGCGATCCAGGAATGTTTGTTTTACGTCGATCGCCGAGACGACCAGGCGCGCCGAGATCTCTTCGCCGCTTTCGAGCGCAACACCTGTGGCGCGGCCGTTTTTGACTATGATCTTTTCGACGCCGGCCTTGGCGCGCAGCTCACCACCGTAAGTCTGCAAAGCCCCTGCGATCGAGTCTGCGATCGCGCCCATGCCACCTCTGGCCACGCCCCATGTACCGACATTGCCATCGACATCACCCATGTAGTGATGCAGCAACACGTATGCGGTGCCTGGCGAGTAAACGCCCAGTGCGGTGCCAATAATCCCGCTACCGGATTTCGTTGTCTTGATGACGTCAGTTTCGAAGTATTGGTCAAGATATTCGGCGACGCTCATGGTCCAGAAACGAATCGTTTCGTACATCGCATCTTCGCCCATATCCATGAACTTCAACCCGAGCTCGGCCAGTCCCATGAGGTCCTTGGGCTTGAATGATGTCGGGTCCGGTGCCGTGCGCAGCAGGTTGTCACGCACCAATCGACACTGTCGCATCGTATCGGCCGAGTATCGCTCATAAGCATCGGCGTCGCGGCGAGAAAAACGCGCCATTTCACGATAGGCCTCCTCCGGATCATGATATGAACCGAAGTAGTCACCATTTTCCATGAACTGACACGAGCCGCCGAACGGCGTGACCTGCAAACCATGCTTGTGCAACTCGAGCGCACGGTAGATCTCAGGCCGCAACAGGCTGCATACGTACGAGCAACTGGAATACAGCCAGCCTTTGTACATCTCGCGGCTGACAGTCGCGCCGCCGATATACTCATTCTTCTCGAGACAAACGACATCGAGTCCGGCTTTGGCGAGAAAAGCAGCTGTCGTCAGGCCATTGTGTCCGGCGCCAATGATGATCGCGTCATAGGTTTTCATCTATCGGAACTCACTTACAGCTTGTGCGGTTATTTATTGGTTTATCTACACGCCAGCGCGCGAAAGGCCGTAACCCCACTGGGACAGTCTGGCCCGGAGTATTCATGAATACTTCGGGCTAGGATCTCATGGACAGGGGGCAGGGTCCAGTAAAATGAATGAGTATTCATTCAACTTATGGCATGATCATCGTTGGGAACTCACCGAGTCAAGCGGAAATTCCGTTTGATTATGTAAAAAAGCACCTAGATGGCCGTATCCGCATCGACAAATTTTCGACGCACCGCGTCCCGTGCCGCGAGACGCCAACAGCTGATCGATGCCACCATGAAGTGCATCGCACGCAAGGGCATGGGCAGCACGACGCTCGCTGATGTGGCGACCGAGGCCGGCCTGTCGCAAGGCATCGTCAACCTGCATTTCGAATCCAAAGACAATCTGCTCAGCGAAACACTCAGGTACCTCGCCGAAGACTACAAAGCACAATTCGACAAGTCACTGGCACGCGCGGGGCCACACCCAGCCGACCAGTTACGCGCCGCGATGGAACTGGACTTCAAACCAGCGATCTGTGATCGACAAAAACTCGCGCTCTGGTTTGCTTTTTGGGGCGAAGTCAAATCGCGACCTGCATATCGAAAGATCTGTGCCGAATCGGATCAGTACTACGAAGATGTTATCGAACAGCTCTGCAGCGCGATTATTAAAGATGGCGGCAATGCCACGCTGTCTGCCAGCACGGTCGCCAATGCTCTGAAATCGATGACCGTTGGGCTATGGTTGTTTTGCCTGATCAGCCCCCAAACCTTTGACCGCCACAGAGCACTGGATGCCGTCATGAGTTACCTGCGCGGTGTTTTTCCCGCGCATTTCAGTGAGTGAAAATATTTCGGCGCGGTTCGAGCCGTAAGGATTCGCTGTGATCGCGGCTGTCGGCCTCTGCGCATTGTCTTTGACATTACCTTGCCATTGATCGCGCCGGCTATGATCGCAGGCTGGCTGCTCGCCTTTACGCTGTCACTCGACGACCTCGTTATCGCGAGCTTTGTGTCGGGCCCCGGTAGCAGTACTTTGCCGATGTACATTTTCTCAAAAGTGAAGCTGGGTGTAACACCGGACATCAACGCATTGGCATCGCTGATCATCCTGGTCATCAGCATCCTGGTATTTACCGCATGGTTTATAGCACGACGTTCTGAGAGCCGAGTGTAATACCCCGAACTTATTTGCGCGCCAGTTCCTGAAGAAGCCACTCCAAGTAGCATCGCGTAGTATCTTCCATGTTCGACAGCGGGCCCGGTCGATAGAAGCGAGACTGAACGCCTTTCCAGTTATTGGCGATAATGGTTTTGTCAGCTTCGGTTGTTACATCCCATAGCCAGGTCAGTTCGTCGAC
>JACZSM010000049.1 GCA_022574185.1 Pseudomonadota bacterium | reverse complement strand
ACTGAACGTCTGCTTTCACCCAAAGCGGCCATTCAAAATGTTAGAAAGTCACTAGGTCGACAGTCTGCTTACGGCCGAGGCTGTGTGAAAACTCCGCGACAATCTCACCCCAGAAGTCGCCTTCAAACACAACGTGAGACGCTATTGACTCGCTTACGAGCCGACAACGTCCTGTTAGTAAGCAACTGACCTCAACTGATAATTCACCTAGCGTGGAAACGATCTCAAGCGGTCAATTTCGAGTTTTCACACAGCCTCGGCCGTATGCGGCCTGTCAGATTGAGGCTTTTCATCAAATCTGTACGACCGCTTTTCGGCAAAGTGGATATTGAGTGCTGATCGAATTGCACGCTGATTGTCAGTACAGAAACCGACTGAGCTATTCAATAACAGCCAACACGTAGTCGTATCGATCTGTTGCGGCGTAGCCGTTCACTTCGATGTAGTAGGCAAGGCCCGCGGTAAGCTCCACGGTGAACTCTTGCCTGGCTATGGTCCCGACCGGCGTACTCGCAATCGTGGTCTGGTTCTGGTCGTAAATCATGATGTACACGGATTCGTCTTCGACGCTCTCGTTACAAGTATCAGCACAAAGATAAATATGGTGTGCACTGCTGTGTTTTGGCGTAAAGATAAAATAATCTGCAATATCATCTGTGCTCTGCACGCTGCCATGTAGCCGCAGTTCCTCGCCTGTGCTTGCAGAACCGCCGGGAAAAATCACGATATTGGCGTTGTCGAGCAGGTTGTTCGGCTCGTATTCGTCGATTTCGCCATGTTCTCCCGATGCTGCGGCGTCCTTGCCAATGTCAATTGAATAGGTGCCCGAATCCTGTCCCTTAGTCTGGCGCAGACTCGCTTGAACCAAGAACGCATACGATGAAAAAAAACAGGTTTTCCTTACATATAGACGGCGCCTTTTTCTTGTCATCCTCGCCGCCACACGCGGACAGCATTATTAACAGGCTCAGCAGTGCCAGCTGATATAAAGAATTATTCATGCCGCGCCTCGTTTTCATGAGTTCTCTCCAGTTCATCTCGCAGCGGATTTGGGTCTGAATCCGCACCTGTAGTCTCAAATAACGACGCTGACAGTGCCTGATGCCCTGCTAATGACTAGCTGAGGAATTCGGGAGGATTTTGTGTTGCATAAGCAGCAGTGGCACCAGATACTGTGAGCCCGTATGCATAAACGAAGTGCAGCCACCCGGCCGACGATGCAACAACCGCAACTGTTTGAATTCCAAGGACCTATCGCCGGAGTCGATGAGGCAGGCCGGGGCCCGCTCGCCGGGCCGGTCGTCGCCGCGGCTGTGATCCTGCATCCCGATCGGCCCATTGATGGGCTCGACGACTCAAAGAAACTCAGTGCGCTGCGTCGCGAGGTGCTGGCCCGAGAGATACGCGAGCGGGCCATGTCGTGGTCGGTCGCGTGGGCCGATGCAGCCGAGATCGATGCGCTGAATATCCTGGCGGCAACGATGCTGGCGATGCGACGAGCGATACTGGGTCTTGCGGTGGTGCCCGCCGCCATTCGAGTCGATGGCAATCGATTGCCCGACTTGAGATTTCGCGATCAGCAGATCGATGGCGAAGCAATTGTTGGCGGTGATGCCAAGGTGCCCGCGATCAGTGCGGCGTCGATAATCGCCAAGACCACACGCGATCGAATCATGGTTGCTCTGGACATTCTTTTCCCGCATTACGAGTTCGCCAGGCACAAGGGCTATGGCACCGAGATACACCGCGATCGCCTGCGGCTGTATGGGCCGTGTGAACAGCATCGTCGTAGTTTCGCACCGCTGAGGTTGGTGAGATGACGAGCAAAGCCTTCGTTCACCTGCATCTGCATACCGAGTATTCGCTCGTGGACAGTACGGTCCGCATCGCCGAACTGATGCAACGATGCGCGGCAGGCGCGATGCCGGCGATTGCGCTCACGGATCAAAACAACCTGTTCGGCATGGTGAAGTTTTTTAAAAAGGCTATGGCCGTTGGCGTCAAACCGATTATCGGCGCGGACCTGCGTATCGCAACTGACGATGAACAAGACAAACCTTATTCGCTCATCCTGCTTTGCCAGAACACCAAGGGATATCGCAATCTCTCACGACTTCTGACCAGGAACTATCTCGAAGGTCAACGACGCGGTGAACCGCTGGCGCGACGCGAATGGCTGAATCGCGATAGTTGCGAGGGCTTAATCGCATTGTCGGGCGGCATGCACGGCGATGTCGGCCGTGCACTTATCAACGGTCACGAAGATCGGGCGCGCAATCTGGCGTCCGACTGGCGTGCCATATTTGGCGATCGCTACTATGTCGAACTCATCCGCACGGGGCGTAAGGCCGAGGAAGAATGTGTGCAGGCAAGTCTGAGCCTGGCGAATGAGGCCGGCATCGGTGTTGTAGCCACTAATGACGTGCGATTTTTGAGCCGCGATGATTACAACGCGCATGAGGCGCGTGTTTGCATTCAGGAGGGCCGCGTACTGGCTGACGCAGATCGCCCACGCAATTACAGCGACAATCAGTACCTGCGCAGCGCGGCCGAGATGGGCGAATTATTCGCTGATATTCCTGAGGCGATCGAGAATTCTTACGAGATCGCGAGACGGTGCAACCTTGATCTGGAACTCGGCAAGAGCGTGTTGCCCGCGTTTCCCGTGCCCGACGGGCAAACCGAGAAAGAGTATCTGGAGGCAGAAGCGCGACGCGGCCTGGCTGTGAAGCTTGAACGAATATTCGAGAATGAGGCGACCGCAGCCAATGAAAGGGATGCAGTTAGCGCCCCCTACCTCGCGCGTTTGGCGACCGAGCTTGATGTCATCGTCAGCATGGGTTTTTCGGGCTACTTCCTGATTGTTGCCGATTTCATTCGCTGGTCGCGCGAGAACGAAATACCGGTTGGTCCGGGACGTGGTTCGGGCGCCGGCTCGCTGGTTTCCTGGGTACTCGGCATCACCGATCTTGACCCGCTGTATCACGATTTGTTGTTCGAGCGATTTCTCAATCCCGAACGCGTGTCGATGCCCGATTTCGATGTTGATTTCTGTATGCAGGGACGCGACCGTGTCATTGATTACGTCGCTCAGCAATACGGCAGGGATCGCGTCGCGCAGATCATTACGTTTGGCACGATGGCCGCTAAGGCCGTCATTCGGGATACGGGGCGAGTGCTTGGTCAGCCGTACGGATTCGTCGATCGTATCGCCAAACTCATACCGTTCGATCTCGGTATCACACTCGAAAAGGCACTGGAACAGACCGAAGAGTTATCGGCAATGTACCGTGACGATGAGGAAGTAGCCGCGATCATCGACCTTGCACGATCGCTCGAAGGCCTCGTCCGTAACGCGGGCAAACACGCAGGTGGCGTTGTAATTGCGCCAGGTCAGTTGACCGACTTTACGCCGCTGTATTGTGAAGACGGTAGTACACACGCGATAACGCAACTCGACAAGGACGATGTCGAGGCGATCGGGCTGGTCAAATTTGACTTTCTCGGACTCAAGACTCTGACGATCATCGACTGGGCTGTGCGCAGCATCAATGCATCCGACCCCGAGGCCAACCTGAATATCGACAGCATTTCAATGCGCGACCAGAAGACTTTCGACCTGCTGTGCAGTACGCAGACAACGGCTGTCTTTCAGCTCGAATCGAGTGGCATGCGTGATCTGATCAAGCGTCTGCGTCCTGACTGTTTCGGTGATCTCGTTGCACTGGTCGCACTGTTTCGACCCGGACCATTGCAATCCGGCATGGTCGACGACTTCATCAGGAACAGGCACGCCGTCAATAAGGCGGACATTGATTATCTGCATCCCGATCTTAAGCCGCTGCTCGAAGAAACGTACGGCGTTATTCTTTACCAGGAACAGGTGATGCAAATCGCGCAACTTCTTGCCGGATATTCACTTGCCGGCGCGGATCTGCTGCGACGCGCAATGGGTAAAAAGAAGCCCGAGGAAATGGCAGAGCAACGCGAAGTTTTCGTGTCCGGCGCGACAGAACGTGGCGTGGCGGAGCGCACTGCGACACGAATATTCGACTTGATGGAGAAGTTCGCGGCTTACGGCTTCAACAAATCACATTCGGCTGCGTATGCCGTACTGGCCTACCAGACCGCGTATCTCAAAGCGCATTATCCGGCTGCGTTCATGGCCGCGGTGATGAGTGCTGATCTCGACAACACGGACAGACTCATCACGCTCAAAGCTGATTGCCGTCAACAGGATTTGCGCGTGGTCGCCCCCAACGTCAATCGCTCGAACTACGTTTTCAGCGTCTCCGACGGGCAGACTATTTTGTACGGTCTTGGTGCGATCAAGGGCGTCGGACGTGCTGCCGTCGAGTCGCTGATTGCAGAGCGGGACGCCAACGGTCCATTTCATAATCTCGCTGAGTTCTGTCGCCGCATGGACCATGAAAAGATCAATCGCCGTGCGCTCGATGCCATGGTCAAGGCAGGTGCAATGGACGAGTTTGGTCATTCGCGCCGACTGCTGAGCTCGCAGATGCCCGAAGCCCTTGCGAGCGCTGGCCAGCAGGCGCGCGCCGCCGCCGCGGGGCAAAATGACATGTTCGGGCTCGATGCAGCGGCGGCGGTGGATGATGCGCCGGCTGCTGTCGATCTCCACGAATGGCCTGAACGCGACCTGCTCAGGAATGAAAAGGAGGCATTGGGTCTTTATCTGAGCGGTCACCCGTTCGATGCCGTGCGCGCTGATGCGCTGTATTTTGTTGACGGCAAATTGGCTGAGCTCGCCGCCGAACCGGCGCCGCAAACGTCGAAAGGTACGCGCGACTATGCCCAGGCTCGGCGCGAGGTGACGGTTGCCGGACTGGTTGTCGACATCAAAAAACGCGGTAACCGGGTCAGTGTCGTACTCGATGATGACAGCGCGCGTATGGAAGTGAGTCTGTTTCGCGAGGCGTACCAGGAATTTCAGCACTTGCTGATCAAGGAAGAAATTGTCGTGATCAGTGGATCGCTGCGGTACGACGATTTTCTCGGCGGCTGGACCGTCAACGCCAAGAATGTCATGCCCATTGACCGTGTCATCGAGAGCCGGGCACAAAGCATGGTCTTGAATGTCATGACGAATGGGCAGGGCGAGGAATTACTCGTCAAGCTGCACGACTTGCTGTTGCCGTATCGCGAGGGCAATTGTGCGATTTCGGTGCAATACATCGGCGATACGGCGGCTGCGCGACTGAGTTTTGGACCAGAATGGGCGGTGCGGCCCAGCCGCGAATTGCGCGACAAACTGACCGAGTTGCTCGGTAGCGACAATGTACGCTTGCTCTACGCACCGAGCCGGCAAATCGTATAGGCTTCGTAGCTGTAATGGATCTTAATTTTCTCGAATTTGAACGACCGATAGCAGAGCTCGAGGCAAAAATCGAGGAGCTGCGGTTTGTCGGCGACGATTCGGAAATCAATATCAATGAAGAGGTGGCCAAGCTCAAGGAAAAGAGCGAGATGCTGACAAAGAACATTTTTTCCAAGCTCAGCGCGTGGCAGATAACGCAAGTTGCAAGACACCCGATGCGTCCCTACACACTTGATTATCTGCAGATGATCGTCCCGGATTTTCAGGAGCTGCACGGCGATCGCATGTTCGCCGACGATCCGGCGATCGTCGGCGGTGTCGGCCGAATCGACGGACGTGCAATACTTTTCATCGGCCACCAGAAGGGTCGTGATACGAAAGAGCGTGTGCGCCGTAATTACGGCATGCCCATGCCGGAGGGCTATCGTAAATCACAGCGATTGATGCGCATGGCCGAGAAATTTTCGTTGCCTATCATTACGTTTATCGACACACCTGGTGCCTATCCCGGTGTCGGTGCCGAAGAACGTGGTCAAAGCGAGGCGATTGCGAGCAGCTTGTACCTGATGGCAGGTCTGAAGACACCGATCATCAGCGTGGTTATCGGCGAAGGCGGTTCAGGTGGCGCGCTTGCGATCGGCGTCGGCGACCGCTTGCTCATGCTCCAGTTCAGTATCTATTCGGTGATCTCTCCGGAAGGATGCGCGTCAATTCTGTGGAAGAGCAAGGATAAAGCGGAGGATGCCGCTGCAGCGATGCGCATTACGGCTGCCGACCTCATCGAATTCGGTCTCATTGACGAAGTGTTGCCCGAACCGCTGGGCGCCGCACACCGTAATCCACAACAGACCGCGGATGTCATTCGCAATGCGATCTTAAGAACACTCGAGGAACTTGATCAGCTACCGGTCGAGCAGTTGGTCGAACATCGAGCGCGTCGTATTGCCGGATTTGGCCAGTTCAAAGAGGCGTGACGTTTACTTCGGAGATCTTGCTCCGCAAACTCGCAGAATTGTCTGACGTCGCGGGAAAGCCGTCGCGCTACGTAGTTGCGTTGAGTGGCGGACTTGATTCGATAGTTTTGACGCATGCTCTGGCGACGAGTCGGGAAGAACACGGCACACCGGTTGTTGCCGTGCATATCGATCATGGCTTACACGATGACTCGGCGACGTGGAGTCGTGCATGCGAAGATTTTGCAGCCACTGTGGGTATCGAATTCAAGTGCAGCCGCGTTGATGTTGAGCGGGACACTGGTCGTGGCCTGGAAGCCGCCGCCAGAGAAGCGCGTTATACCGCACTGGCGGATTGCATCGAACCCGGTGACTGGTTGCTCAGTGCCCACCATCAGGATGATCAGGCTGAAACCCTGTTGTTGAACCTGGTGCGTGGCAGTGGCCCGGCTGGATTGGCCGGCATCGGCCTTGTACGTCGATTCGCGGACGGCTGGCTGGTGCGGCCGTTGCTCGGGATTTCTCGCCGTGCGTTGCAGGAATATGCGGCAGCCGCTGGCCTGCGCTGGACCGATGATCCCTCGAACACGGATCAGAAATTTGACCGTAATTACGTGCGACACGAGATCATGGTGCGATTGGAGGCGCGTTGGCCCGATGTTGCAGTTCGTCTGAGTCGTAGCGCGCAACTTGCAGGAGAGGCAAGCGAGTTGCTGGCAGAGCTCGCCGCATTGGATGTGGCGACGCTCGGCGCGAGACTCGACCGGCTGGCGATTGACGGCTTGCGTGCAATGTCCGTTGCACGACAACGAAACCTGCTGCGCTACGCTGCTCGAAAGCTCGGTCTGCCGATGCCGACGGCAGTGCAGCTGCAACACGTTGTCGAGCAGGTTATCGCGGCCCGCGACGATGCCCAGCCGCTGGTTCGCTGGCCTGGGGCAGAAATTCGCCGTTATCGAAACCAGCTGTATTTACTCAGGGCCCGGAAATCGGCGGCACCTGCCGATACAGGTCGGGCGATTACGAGTGAAAATCTCGTGCTCGATGCCGGCCTCGGTGTACTGCGTTTGCAGGCTAACGCGTCAACCGGGCTTTCTGACGCCATCGTTAAACGCGGACTCGAGTTGAGATATCGTAGTGGTGGAGAAGAATTTCACCCTTATGGTCAATCACATACGAGGAAACTCAAGAAACTACTTCAAGAAGAAGGCGTGGTCCCATGGATGCGCGACCGGATTCCCCTCGTGTACGCGGGCGGAGAGCTTGTCGCTGCTGCCGACCTATGGATTGCGGCTGACGCCGCGAGCCAACCGGGAACGGCGATTCGCTGGTCAGATCGACCTGCAATTCACTAACCCGGGCTATTCATATAGTCTTTCATTGTTTCCCATAAGACGATCTGTTAACGTTTAAAGCCGTCTTTTGTCCAACGACGGCGCATATTCCCAAGGGTTGGAAAAGAGCACTAAGCCTCATATCAGGTGCTTTTGGTCCAGCCCTTTGTTGTATCTGCCAGCAATTATTTCAGGCTTGCGTATGACGTCCTATGTATTCATCACCGGTGGTGTCGTTTCCTCGCTCGGCAAGGGCATCACATCGGCATGCCTCGGCGCCATTCTCGAGGCGCGTGGCTTGTCGATCAGCATGATCAAGCTCGATCCGTATATAAATGTCGACCCGGGTACGATGAGCCCGTTTCAGCACGGTGAGGTGTTTGTCACCCACGACGGCACCGAAACCGATCTGGACCTTGGCCACTACGAACGATTCGTGCGTACCGCGAAAGGCGGGCGCGACAGCAATTTTACAACCGGCCGCATCTACGAGACCGTTATTGCCAAGGAACGTCGTGGCGATTATCTGGGCGCAACGGTGCAGGTCATTCCTCACATTACCGACGAGATCAAGCGCAGCATCTTGAAAGGTGCCGGGGATGCCGATATCTGCCTCGTTGAGATAGGTGGCACGGTCGGCGATATTGAGTCGTTGCCATTCCTTGAGGCAATTCGTCAGATGAGTGTCGATCTCGGCCATGACCGGGTCGTTTACGTGCACCTGACCCTGGTGCCGTATATCGCGACATCGGCGGAGATCAAGACCAAACCGACTCAGCACTCGGTAAAAGAATTGCGCTCGATCGGAATTCAGCCCGACATTCTCGTGTGTCGTTCAGAGAAACCTCTGCCCGACGAACAAAGAAAAAAAATAGCGCTGTTCACGAATGTGCGCGAGGATGCCGTTATCTCCGCGTACGACGTAGACGATCTCTACAAGATTCCGACCATAATGCACAAGCAAGGACTCGATGACATCGTTGCGAAGCAGTTGCGACTGGATCTGCCGCCGGCCGATCTCAGTGAATGGGATTCGATCGTTGAGGCCAAACAGAACTGGCAGACCGAAGTCAATGTGGCATTGGTAGGCAAGTATGTCGACTTGCGCGATTCGTACATTTCTTTACGCGAAGCCTTGCTGCATGGCGGCATACATACGCGAACGCGGGTCAATGTGCATTATTTTGATGCAGAACAGATCGAGGAGCAGGGCGATGGCTGCTTGCACGGCATGGATGGGATTGTCGTGCCAGGTGGTTTCGGCGACCGCGGTATCGAAGGCATGATCCAGACCGTGCGTTACGTTCGCGAGAACAATGTGCCGTACCTGGGAATATGTTTGGGTATGCAGGTGGCGGTCATCGAGGCCGCGCGCAATCTCGCTGGTCTCGACGGTGCGATGAGCACCGAATTTGACAAGAACACTCCGCATCCCGTCATCGCGTTGATCACGGAATGGCAGACCCAATCCGGCTCTGTGGAACAGCGCGACGAGCAATCGGACCTGGGTGGGACGATGCGGCTGGGTGCGCAGGCTATCAGCCTCGCCAAGGGATCACTTGCGGCAACAAATTACGGCAAGACGAGCATCGAGGAACGGCACCGGCATCGTTATGAGGTCAACAATAATTATCGGGCGCAACTTGAGGCGGCGGGAATGCGGTTTTCCGGGACCTCCATCGATGACCTGGTCGAAATGGTCGAGATTGCCGATCATCCGTGGTTTCTGGCGAGCCAGTTTCATCCTGAATTTACTTCAAACCCACGCGATGGCCATCCACTGTTCATCGGTTTCATCACGGCGGCACGTCAGCACCATGAAGGGGCAGTACTCAGGGTCGCCGAGGCATGAAGCTGTGCGGATTCAATGCCGCCAACGATCAGCCAATGTTCCTGATCGCAGGTACTTGCGTCGTCGAGAGCGAGGCGATGGCGATCGATACAGCCGGGACACTCAAGGAAATCTGCGCAGACTTAGGCGTGCCGTTCATTTACAAATCGTCCTTTGACAAAGCGAATCGCAGCTCGCGTGACAGCTTCCGCGGCCCCGGTATGGAGGAAGGACTACGCATACTCGCTGAAGTGAAGCGTCAACTGAATGTGCCGATTCTTACGGATGTGCACGAAGACACGCCGATGGACGAAGTGGCCGACGTCGTCGACGTTCTGCAGACTCCTGCATTCCTATGTCGGCAGACAAACTTCATTCTGCGCGCGGCCGGTGCTGGAAGACCCGTCAATATCAAGAAAGGGCAATTCTTGTCGCCTTGGGAAATGCAAAACGTCGTCGATAAGGCCAAGTCGACGGGCAATGACAGCATCATGGTGTGCGAGCGTGGCTTCTCGTTTGGTTACAACAATCTCATTTCGGACATGCGCGGTCTGGCGGTGATGCGTGGCACCGGCTGCCCGGTGGTATTCGACGCTACACACTCCGTGCAGTTACCCGGCGGCAAAGGATCGTCTTCGGGCGGCCGTCGCGAGTTTATTCCTGTGCTCGCCCGTGCGGCGATCGCCGCAGGCGTTGCCGGTCTGTTCATGGAGACACACCCGGATCCGGACAAAGCCCTGAGCGATGGCCCCAACGCCTGGCCGCTGGACAAAATGGCTGTGTTGCTCGAAACACTCGTTGCAATCGACAAGACCGTGAAAGCACAAGACTACCTGGAGGACGTCTATCAAGATCACTGACGTGCGCGGCAGGGAAATACTCGATTCACGCGGTAATCCAACGGTCGAAGCAGATGTGACGCTCGAGGACGGCAGCATGGCGCGTGCCGCGGTGCCATCGGGCGCTTCGACCGGTTCGCGCGAGGCGGTTGAACTCAGAGATGGCGATCAGTCGCGCTATCTCGGCAGGGGCGTGCGCAACGCTGTAGCCAACGTTAACGGTCCATTGCGTGATGCAGTGCTGGGCGTGTCTTTTGAAGATCAGCGTGCCGTCGATCAGTGCATGATCGATCTCGATGGCACGGACAACAAGGCGCGACTGGGCGCCAACGCATTGCTCGCAGTTTCCCTGGCCGCTGCCAAAGCGCAGGCAGTGTCCAAGGGTATGTCGTTGTTTCGACACATCGGTGACGGCACGACGCTGCCGGTGCCGATGATGAATATCATCAACGGCGGCGTGCATGCCGATAACAACGTCGATATACAGGAATTCATGATCATTCCCGTGGGTGCGCCGAACTTTGCCGAAGCTTTGCGCTATGGAACTGAAATTTTTCACGCGCTCAAGAGTGTTTTGCTCGAACAAGGCATGAATACAGCGGTCGGCGATGAAGGTGGCTTTGCACCCGATCTGCCATCGAATCGTGCGGCCCTCGACACGATCATGACCGCGATCTGGCGTGCGGGGTTCAAAGTAGGCGACGATATTTTTCTTGGTCTCGATGTCGCCAGCTCGGAATTCTATACCGACGGTGTCTACAGGCTCGCATCAGAGGACCGCAGCTTCGATGCCGCTGGTTTCTGCGAATACCTGGTCGAACTTGCCGACAATTATCCAATTCTTTCGATCGAGGACGGCATGGACGAAGCCGACTGGGACGGATGGAAGCTGCTGACAGACGCCATTGGCGATCGTGTGCAATTGGTCGGAGATGACCTGTTCGTCACCAACACGTCAATTCTCGCTCGCGGCATCAAGCAAGGTATCTGCAATGCAATCTTGATAAAGCCTAACCAAATCGGTACCTTAACGGAGACTCTTGATGCAATTACTATGGCTGCAGACGCGAATTATGCGGCGGTGATCTCACATCGCTCGGGGGAGACCTCGGACAGCACGATCGCTGACATCGCCGTTGGCACGCGGGCGACGCAAATCAAGACTGGATCGTTATCGCGTTCGGACCGCGTCGCCAAGTACAACCAGCTATTGCGCATCGAGGAAGAATTGGGTGCCGATGCAGACTACGCCGGCAGTGCGGCGTTCTCGGTAGACGTGCCATAACAAACAGCTTGGGGTTCGTTTTGGGAAATATGCGCTGGCTGCTGGTATTGCTGGGAATCGTCGCAATGATCGTGCAGGGTCAACTGTGGTTCTCCACCTCGGGATTCGGCAAGACGCGCGATCTGCGTGCTGCCGTCGCGGAGCAAACGGCGCGAAACGAACTTTTGCGCGAGCGCAACCTGGCGCTCGATGCCGAGGTGATCAACTTAAAGCAAAGCTCTGAAGCCGCCGAGGAGCGTGCCCGCACCGACCTCGGCATGATTGGACCGAACGAAACGTTCTACCAGGTCGTGCCTGCGTCCGACTGAGTCATTCCGTGCAGTCTATGCCGCAATGGACTCGTGCGCTGGGCCCGAGCCTGTTCACCGCCAGCATCCGCTCGTCTGCGTCTGACTTCATCGTGACCGAGGAACTGTCGATCGATTTTAGCGACGACGGCGAACATGATTTCCTGTGGATAGAAAAGACCGGCGCCAATACGCATTGGGTTGCCGAACGTCTGGCCGATCATGCCGGTGTGCCGGTCCGCGATGTTGGTTATGCAGGACTCAAGGATCGTCATGCGATAACACGCCAGTGGTTCAGTGTTCGCCGGCCTGGCCTCCGTGATTCGATCTGGAATTCATTTGCGGCGGAGGGTGTGTGCATCCTCGACACGCGCCTGCATCGTCGCAAACTGCGGCGCGGCGCACACAAAGGCAATGCGTTTCGCATCGCGCTGCGTGGGTGCGACACGGCAACACGCCAGGATATAATTGCGCAACGACTGAGCGAAATCATCGACGGTGGTGTTCCCAACTACTTTGGCGCGCAGCGATTCGGTCATGGTGGCGCAAACATCCAGCTATGCCGCTCTCTATTCAGCGGCCGCCGCCTGTCTCGCGCGCAGCGAAGCATCGCGCTGTCGGCGGCACGATCATTGATTTTTAACGAAATTGTCGATACGCGGGTGCGGCAGGGCAGCTGGAATACGATCCTGCTGGGTGAGCTTGCGAACCTGGATGGTTCCGGCAGCGTCTTCGCTGTCGATGATCTTACCGCGGATCTCAGGAATCGATGTGCAAGTCAGGACATCCATCCCAGCGCAACGCTTTGGGGTGACGGAGCGCCACAAACTGCGCACGCTGTCGCCGAACTCGAGCAATGTGCGGCTGACAAGTATCCGGATATAGCGGCAGGCCTGATACAGGCACGCGTCGAGGCGTCGACGCGTCCCGTGCGGCTTCGTGTGCAAAATTTGAGCTGGGAATTTGATGACGATGTGCTGTGGCTCGAGTTCAGCCTGCGCCGCGGCGGCTACGCGACGACCGTCCTTCGCGAGATCGTCGACGTACACGAGCATCGTCTGTAGGCGTCCGCTGTTGGAGCCCGCCATGCGGGCGATATCCACCGGACATTGTGGCAATCGCGGGCATGGCCCGCGCCTACAATTGTTGTAAGAGGACGTAGACGGCGCCGGTGCCGCCATCGACCTGCCGGGCCGAGACGAATGCCAGCACGGCGTCCCACTGTCGAAGCCAACGACTCACACTCATCTTCAGGACCGGGCCGCGCTGGCCGGAGCCGAGCCCTTTGCCATGCACTATGCGTACACAGAGTTTGCCGCTGCGCGAGCAGTGTTCAATGAAACCTGCGAGCCTGGGTTTGGCCTCGGCGACCGTCATACCGTGCAGGTCGATCTCAGCTTGTCTGCTGAAACCGCCGCGCGTGAGTTTTCGCATGGTGCGACGGCCGACCGATGCCCGGCAATAGCGGAGGTTGTCAGCACTGTCGGCCTCTATGGCATCGGTATCAGCCAATATGCTTTCGCGCAGCACGTCTTGATCATCGGCTCGAGAGAACCGTGCCTTGGGCTTGGGTTTCTTGCGGGGGCCAGCGGCACGCGTCTCGGAACTCAATGGTTTTGTCCCCGATATCGCGCGTCGGAACAAGTCCGCATCGTTATCGCTCACGCTGTGATTCTCAGGCTATGGTGTGGCCGGGACATTGAGTATAGTGAGCGCGTCGCAAGCCGCCAAACCTAATGTGCATCTCATCTAAACAATGAAAATCCTTGTATGTAACGACGACGGCTATCTCGCAACCGGGATCAACGTGCTGACCGATGCATTATCGGCAATCGCTGATGTCATCGTTGTCGCGCCCGATCGTAATCGTTCGGCGGCGAGCAACTCGTTGACATTGAATGATCCCCTGCGTGTGTCCAAGGTTGCCGAGAACCGCTACCGGGTCAATGGGACGCCGTCGGATTGTGTCCATCTCGCGCTGACAGGATTCCTCGACGAAGAACCGGATCTGGTCGTGTCGGGAATCAACCACGGGGCCAACCTTGGCGACGATGTCATCTACTCTGGAACTGTGGCGGCCGCGATGGAAGGACGATTTCTCGGCTTGCCGACAATCGCCGTATCGCTCGTGGGACAAAAGCTGCAACATTTTGATACGGCGGCCCGTGTGGCAACAGAACTGGTCCAACGCCTGGCGCAGCACTCTCTGCCCTCGGACTTCATACTCAATGTCAATGTACCCGATCGGCCCTACGAAGACCTCACCGGCATGGTGGAGGCCCGGCTCGGTTTCCGGCATAAGTCAGAGCCAGTCGTCAGGTCCAAGGACCCGCACGGCAGAACAATATTCTGGATCGGTCCCGCCGGAGCTGGTCAGGATGCAGGGCCCGGTACCGATTTTCATGTTCTGACTGAGGGTGGGGTTGCCGTCACACCGCTGACTGTCGACTTGACGCGACACAAGGCGTTGCCGCAGCTGGCGGAGTGGCTGCAGCGTGATTGACTCACGTTTTGGTATTCAGGGCATCGGCATGACCTCCGCGCGCACGCGCAACCGGCTGGTCCAAAGGCTCAAAGATCAGGGCATTCGTTCCACCGCGGTGCTCGACCAGATTCGCGACGTACCGCGGCACCTGTTTGTCGATGAAGCGCTGGCAAGTCGAGCCTACGAAGACACGGCACTGCCGATCGGCCTGGGACAGACGATCAGTCAGCCCTATGTCGTTGCGCGCATGACCGAGGCATTGCTCGACGGATTCGACGGTGACAGCGTGCTCGAAATCGGCACGGGCTGCGGCTACCAGACGGCGATGCTTGCGCCGCTGGTGAAGAAAATCTACACCGTTGAGAGAATTGCCGAACTCCTGAAAAAGACGCGGCGGCGGCTGCATCGACTCGATATTTATAACGTCCAGTTCCGGCCCGGTGACGGCTGGGAAGGCTGGCCGAAGTATGCGCCGTACGACGGCATCATCGTCACGGCTGCTGCGCCCGAATTTCCTGAAAAACTGCTTGAGCAGCTCGCACCGGGTGGACGCATGGTCATTCCGGTGGGTCCGAGCGGTTGTCAGGAGCTAACGCTCGTGACGCGCAAGAAGGATTATTTCAAGAAGGTGTCGCTCGGTGCTGTCAGCTTTGTGCCGTTGGTACCTGGATGAATTTATTCGCGCCTCTTTATGCGCGTGTGCTTGAGTGGTCGCGCCATCAGTATGCGGAGCGCTATCTTGGCGCCTTGAGTTTTGCGGAGTCGTCATTCTTTCCGATACCTGTCGACGTCATGCTCGCGCCCATGTGCCTGGCCGATCGGCGACGTGCCTGGCGTTTCGCGAGCGTTGCAACCGTGTTTTCCGTCATCGGCGGCCTGGCGGGCTATGCGATCGGATACGCCGTTTTCGATGCGATTGAGCCTTGGCTTGCGGAGTCACATTACTGGGGCGCGTATGAGACCAGTCGAATCTGGTTCGATCGTTACGGTGTCGTGGCGATCTTTATTGCCGGTTTCACGCCGATACCCTACAAGGTATTCACCATTGCGGCCGGCGCTGCTGCCTTGAGTCTGCCGGGGTTTTTCATTGCATCTCTGATTGGTCGAGGCGCCCGGTTCTTTCTCGTGGCCGGCCTTGTCGTCTGGGGTGGTGACAAGCTTGAGGCGACGCTGCATAAATACGTCGAGAGAATCGGCTGGGGCACCGTCGTCATAGTCATTGCCATCATCGGCTGGCTAGCGGTTCGAGACTGATGCCGGCGAATCGTCGACATCGACTCATTCGTCTCGCAGCACTTACATGCCTGATACTCGTGTTGAGTGCCTGTGGCTCCGGCACGCAATGGCGGTCTCCCGCCAAACAGCACATCGTCCGCGCGGGTGAAACGCTGTATTCGATAGCCTGGCGTTACAACAAGAACCCGACTGATGTGGCTCGCTGGAATCGACTGGGCGATGGGTCGCTGATTTTTCCGGGGCAGGTCTTGCGATTGACACCGCCGCCCGGCACTACGACACGGTCTCGGCCTCCTGTTGCGAAAAGCGCGCCAAAACCGCTGCCGAAGATTCCGGCAGGGCCGGCCCCTGGCTGGGCATGGCCGACCGGGGGGCGAATCAATGTCGAATTTGGCGGAAAACCTGGCACGGGTACGGGTGTTTTGATTAACGGTCGATCAGGACAAGCTATCCGAGCCGCCGCATCGGGACGAGTTGTGTATGCGGGTGGTGGACTCATTGGTTACGGACAGCTTATTATCCTCAAACATAACGATACCTACCTCAGTGCCTACGGGTACAACGCGTCGCTGCTGGTCAAAGAAGGCGAATCGATAAGAACGGGCCAGAAAATTGCGACGATGGGTGAGGGTCCGGAACGCAAAGCGCGACTACATTTTGAGATCAGGCGCAATGGCATGCCGGTTAACCCGCGACAGTATCTGCCGGCGAGATAACTCGACATAGGTCTGCATCGACTGCATCGCTCCTTGTGTTACAGGAGTCGATATTGCGGGAATCAAATAATAGCGATAACAAGGGCGTTCGGTCCCTCGATCCGACGCGGATTTATCTTCGCGAAATCGGTGTGTCGCCGCTTCTGACCGCCGACGAGGAAAAATATTTTTCGCGTCGCGCTCAGCAAGGTGATGAATTCTCGCGGCACCGCATGATCGAATCTAATTTGCGCCTCGTCGTCAAAATCTCGCGGCGCTATTTGAACCGCGGGCTGCCGCTCCTTGATCTGATCGAAGAAGGCAATATTGGACTGATTCACGCCGTAAAGAAGTTCGATCCCGAGCGTGGCTTCCGATTCTCTACTTACGCGACCTGGTGGATTCGGCAAACGATTGAACGCGCGATCATGAATCAGGCGGGGGCCGTGCGTATGCCGATACACATAATCAAAGACATCAATTCGTGCGTGCGGGCCGCGAAGCATCTACGCGATACACGGGACGTAGCGCCCACGGCGGCCGAAATTGCAGATTATCTCGATCGTGACGTGGCTGATGTCGAACGGCTGCTGTCGTTGCACCATCGTGTCACGATCTCTGCAAGCAGTGCAGAAGATGACACCGAGCCGGTGGATCGCCTCAAAGCGCGCGGCGATGCCGAGCCATTATGCTGCGCGCAAAAGGATTACGTTCACAAGATCGTCGATCATTGGGTTTGTGAACTCAGCAATAAGCAACGGGCGGTTGTAGAGAGGAGATTCGGTTTGCATGGGTATCGTCGCGCAACCCTGGAGCAAATCGGTGTGGATATCGGCGTCACTCGGGAACGCGTGCGGCAAATTCAGCTCGATGCGCTGAAAAATCTCCGCTGCATGATGGAGAGCCACGGCATTTCGGGTGATCTGGTTCTCGACTAACTGCCCTCTGAACACCTGGTAGCGTGCGCCGTTACGTTTGCACGACTGCTCCACCCCCGGCAGCCGTTGGGCTAGAATGTGACTGAAGGGCTGCTACTAGGTCTTACCCCACTTTGATGAACACTTCTAAATGTGCGCCCGAATCCGGCCGTTCAGCCTATAGAGTGCGTAGAATCCGATTGACATGCCGTATCCATCCGACGCCCGCCTTGAGCGATGCCGACGGCGTCACTTCGCGGTGTGCGCACACGTTAAATCCAAAAAATGCGTTAGTATCTAGGGAATCAGGGGAGTCCGATGATTTTTGAACAAATCGCAATCGGTGGTTGCCAGTCCTACATTGTTGGTTGCGAAGAAACATGTGTTGCCGCCCTGATTGATCCCGAAATACGGGCAATCGACCGGTATCAGGCGATCGCGGCAAGAGACGGTCTGCGAATTCGCTACGTCATCGATACGCATACACATGCTGATCATTTCTCGGCAGCCCATGAGCTTGGAGAATCGCTCAACATCCCAATAGTCATGCATCGAGACAGTCCAGCACCGTTTGCGGATCTGCGCTTGCAGGATGGCGACATGCTGATGGTCGGAAATCTGCGGTTGCAGGCGATTCATACGCCAGGCCACACACGCGATTCCATGTGCCTGCTCGCGGGAGATCGTCTTTTCACTGGAGACACGCTACTGATTGGCGCCACCGGGCGGACTGATCTTCCTTCGGGTGATCCTGATGCGCTCTACGACAGCCTGTTCGGCGGAATTCTTCGACTCGATCCACAACTTAAGATTTTTCCTGCTCACGATTACAAGCAGCAAGGCTCCTCAACGATCGCTGAGGAGTTGGCAAACAATCCGAGGCTTCAAAAGCGCGATCGCTCCGAGTTTGTCGATATGATGGAACACCTCAATTTGTCCATGCCGACTCATCTAACGGAAGCGCTGCGAACGAATATGACGGGCGGCAAGAGCGTCGCGCAAGTTTTAGCACAAGCAGCAGCGAAGATACCTTTCATATCTCTCGCGGAACTTGCAGCGCGCCTTGAGCGTGGAGAAAACGACCTTGTGGTGCTCGATGTGCGTGAAAAGGAAGCCTTTGACGCAGGACATTTGCCGGGTGCTCGCCATATGCCCCGCGGCCAACTCGAATTGCGCGTCGATGACGAGCTTCCGGACCCGATGACCCGTATCGTGACCGTTTGTGAGTTCGGTAAGATCTCAACACTGGCGGCTGCGACACTTCGTGACCTCGGGTTTTTGCGAACGTCTGCGCTAGACGGTGGAATGAAGGCATGGCGAGAAGAGGGTTTTCCGATATCTTCGCCCTAGCTATCTTCGACTGAATTGAATGACCGGAATTGGCCGAGGCTGTGTGAAAACTCCGAAACATTCGCACCCCAGAAGTCTCTTTCAAACACAACGTGAGACACTATTGACCGGCTTACGAGCCGATAACGACCTGTTAGTAAGCGGTTGACCTCAACCCAAAATATGCCTAGCTTAAAAACGATCTCAAGCGGTCGATTTCGAGTTTTCACACAGCCTCGGCCGAAAGCAGCCCCTCAAACTCGTCAAAATTGGGTGGTCTGAATGACCGCTTTCGATGAAAGCAGACGTTCGGGAATCGAACCAAATTTTCCCTTGATCCCGCAGTGATGGAGCGGCTGCTTTGCCCCCGGAAGCAGACATTCGGGTAATATCGGTGAAAATGTCTGCTTATGACTGCGATCTCAATCGGTCGATGCAACACCTAAACTCTAACTATAGAGAAAGAGGTGTTGCTTATGAAGTACTCAAAGCGAAGATATTTCACTCAGTCCGATAAAACGTTGATGTGGGATCGCTGGCAAAAAGGTGAGTCGTTAAACTCTATAGCGCGACTTCTTGGCACCAGTCACAGCGCTATATCGGGTGTGTTTTCGAAGACCGGTGGCATTCGTCCACCGCAGAGACGGCGTTCCAGGATGGCACTGACACTGGCAGAGCGCGAAGAGATATCGCGTGGTGTTGCCGTTGGCTATTCGCTTCGCACGATTGCAGCGATGCTTGGCAGAGCCCCTTCAACCATCAGTCGCGAGGTCAAACGCAACGGTGGCCGCCAACCGTATCGTGCCAACAAAGGCGAGCAAGCCGCCTGGGATCGGGCGCATCGAGCAAAGACCTGTAAACTGGCGAAGAACCGTGCGCTGGCCTTCATCGTTGCCGAGAAGCTGCAGCTCCAGTGGTCGCCACATCAGATCGCAGGTTGGCTAAAATACACGTATCCGGACGACGAGAACTATCAGGTGTCACACGAGACCATTTATCTGACGTTGTTTATCCAGGCACGCGGTGCCTTGAAAAAGGAGCTAATACAGTACCTTAGGAAGCCACGGGCGATGCGTCGATCTCGCCATCACACGCAAAAGACCAAGGACCACGGCAGGATCAGCAACACGGTCTCGATCAGAGAGCGTCCGGCTGAGGTTGAGGACCGTGCCGTACCGGGTCACTGGGAAGGTGATCTTATCTGTGGCAGCAACAACAGCCAGATCGCGACACTGGTGGAACGTCACACGCGGCTTGTCATGCTGGTCAGGGTGCCGAGCAAAGATACCAAGACCGTGATCAACGCACTCATCAAGCAAGCCCACAAGTTGCCGCGGGAACTCTACAAGTCGTTAACTTGGGATCGTGGTAAGGAGATGGCTGACCATCAACGTTTTACACTGGCCACGGACATCAAGGTTTACTTCTGTGATCCACAAAGTCCATGGCAACGTGGCTCGAACGAAAATACTAACGGCTTGCTGAGGCAGTACTTCCCGAAGGGAATGGATCTGTCGAACGTTCACCAAAACAGACTGAATGCAGTCGCAAGAAGACTCAACGAAAGACCCAGAGAAACGTTACAATTTAGAACACCGGCAGAACGTTTTGCTCAATGTGTTGCATCGACCACTTGATATCGCAGTCATTAGCGGTCGTTCAGCACTCTACCATCCTAATGTCCGCTTCCGGGGGCATAACGGACGTTCGCCGAACCCTACTCCACCACGACTGGATAGCCCCGGCTCGCTTTGTACGTTAGCAAGGTCCGCAGAGCCGCTCGCCGTACTGGACGTCCCGCTGATTGCTGCCTAGCCGATAGGCAGACTTCATAGTGATAAAAAAAGCCCCGCGTCTGCGGGGCTTCATTGTCAACAATGGAGAAATGACTTACATCATGCC
>JACZSM010000008.1 GCA_022574185.1 Pseudomonadota bacterium | reverse complement strand
CGACCAGGTTCGACGCGCTAGCGTGCTGGCAATGAATGCGGGCGCCGATTTCATCAAAACATCAACGGGCAAGATTCAGCCCGCGGCGACCATGCAGGTAACATTTGTCATGCTTTCTGCGATACGCGACTTTTTTTATGAAACCGGCCGCATGATTGGCATGAAACCGGCTGGCGGCATTGCCGATGCAAAATTGGCCATACACTACCTCGTCATGTTGCGTGAAACTCTTGGCAGCGCGTGGATGACACCTGAATGGTTTCGTTATGGTGCGAGTTCGCTGGCCAATGATGTTCTGATGCAACTGCAAAAGCAGGCAACGGGTGTGTATCAGTCTGCGGACTATTTTTCGAAGGATTAGAAATGGCAGCTCCCGAGAATAAACTGGCATTCGACGATGGTTGGCAGTATTCGCCAGCGCCGGAGAGTACGGACCACGTCAAGATCGACAAGAGGTATGAGCTGTTTATCGGTGGCAAATTTGTTGCGCCCGAGAAAGGCAAATACTTTGACACGATCAACCCGGCGACTGAGGAACGACTGAGTCGGGTAGCGGACGCGTCGGCGCTGGACGTCGACAAAGCTGTGAAAGCGGCGCGCAAAGCCTATGGTCCGTGGTCCAGACTCAAGGCAGCCGAGCGCGGTAAGTACATCTATCGAATTGCGCGCATCATGCAGGAGCGCTCGCGCGAATTCGCCGTAATAGAGTCGCTCGATGGCGGCAAGCCGATACGCGAGTCACGCGACGTCGACATACCGCTGGCGGCCGCACACTTTTTTTATTATGCGGGTTGGGCCGACAAACTCGAGTACGCGTTCCCGGGCCGCAAGGTCAAGCCGCTCGGAGTCGCGGGGCAGGTCATACCCTGGAATTTCCCGATGCTCATGGCATCGTGGAAAATTGCACCGGCGCTGGCTTGTGGCAATACGGTGGTACTCAAACCGGCTGAGACAACCCCGCTGACGGCGATGAAGCTCGCCGAGGTCATTGCCGACGCCGGTCTACCACCCGGTGTAGTGAATATCGTGACGGGCGCGGGTGATACGGGTGCCGCCGTCGTTACCCATCCTGATGTCGATAAAGTGGCCTTCACGGGATCGACAAGCGTTGGCCGCGTTATTCAAAAGGCGCTGGCCGGCACCAACAAAAAATACACGCTGGAACTCGGCGGCAAAGCCGCGAATATCGTCTTCGCCGATGCTGCTATCGATCAGGCCGTTGAGGGCATCGTAACCGGAATTTTCTTCAACCAGGGCCACGTCTGTTGTGCGGGCTCACGCCTGTTGGTGCAGGAATCGGTTGCTGACGAGGTCGTGCAAAAACTCAAGGATCGAATGGAGACCTTGATCGTCGGCGATCCGCTCGACAAAAATACGGACATTGGAGCGATCAATTCAGCATCTCAGCTGAAGACGATTGAAGCGTATCTTGAGATTGGGCAGGAAGAAGGCGGCACCATGTACCAGAGTTCGTGCGCGGTGCCCGACAAGGGTTATTGGTGTCGCCCGACGATCTTTACCGGTGTGTCGCAATCCAACCGCGTTGTGCAAGAAGAGATCTTCGGGCCCGTGCTCGCGATCCAGACCTTTCGCACGTTCGACGAAGCCGTGTCCAAGGCGAACAATACGCCCTACGGCTTATCTGGCGGTATCTGGACCGATAAAGGCGCGAAGATATTCAAGATGACACAAAGTGTCCGAGCTGGTGTCGTCTGGGCCAATACGTTCAACAAATTCGATCCTGCATCACCGTTCGGTGGATACAAGGAAAGTGGTGTTGGTCGCGAGGGCGGCCTGCATGGCCTCGGCGCCTATCTGAAGCTGGAGGCGTGAACATGGCGACAGCAGCAAAACGCGGTAAACAACGTCTTGCGGTCGCCAAGACCTACAAGATCTACATCGATGGCAAATTCCCGCGCACCGAGTCCGGCCGGTATTTTCCGCTCGAAGACAGGAAGGGAAACGTTATTGCCAATATCTGTCGTGGCAGCCGCAAGGACTTTCGCAATGCAGTCGTCGCAGCGCGCAAGGCACAGCCCGGTTGGGCAAAGGCGAGCGCCTATTTGCGCGGGCAGATCTTGTATCGTATTGCGGAGATGCTCGAAGGGCGTCGCGATCAATTTATTGCGGAACTCAGCTTGCAGGGCGTCGCTCGCCGAACGGCAGAAAAAGAAGTTGATGGGAGTATCGATCGGCTCATTTATTTCGCGGGCTGGTCTGACAAATACCAGCAAGTGTTTAGTTCGGTGAATCCGGTCAGTTCGTCACATTTTAATTTCTCAGTTCTGGAGCCAACCGGCGTTGTTTCGATTCTCGCGCCCGAGCGCAGCGGACTGATCGGTCTGATCTCGAATATCGCGCCCGCGATTGTAGGCGGCAATTCGTGCGTAGTCCTTGCGTCGGAATCGCTGCCATTGTGCGCGATCAGTTTTGCCGAAGTTCTGCAGGTGGCTGACGTGCCAGCCGGCGTCGTCAACATTCTCACAGGGCACCGATCTGAACTCACCGAACATTTTGCCTCGCACATGGACGTCAACGCCGTCATCTACTGCGACGGCGACAAAAAAGTTGCACGGGTAATTCAAGAAGCGGCCGCAGACAATATTAAGCATGTCGTGCGCCGCACGAAGATTAACTGGCCTGACAAGACAGCACAGCATCCATACCTGATTAGTGACACGCAGGAAATCAAAACCGTCTGGCATCCAATCGGTACGTAGCCCGAATTATTCATGAATAATTCGGGCTAATCCTGTCCCCGGAAAAATGGAGCAGAGCCCTGCTCTTAATCGAAGTCTTCGAGGAGACCGGGCTCGATGCGGGCGCCGACCTGCTGAATTACTCGCGTTGCGCAGAATGTGCCAAGCCTTGCACACTCCGCGAGTGAGCGATCGTCAACCCAGCCAAACAGAAAACCTGCAATGTAGGCGTCACCGGCTCCCGTGGTATCGGTGACCTTGTCCACGAGTGTCGCGGCCTGCACGGCTTTTTCCTTGCCATGCACGATCACCGATCCCTGTTCGGATCGAGTGATGGCGAAAAGGTTGTCATAGGATTTAATGGCATCGAGAGATTCATCAAACGAATTGGTTTGCATCAGCATGTTGATCTCATCTTCATTCGCCACGACGATATCCACGCCGTTTCGAACCGCATCATCAAACGAGTCACGGTGGCGCTGTACGCAAAAAGAGTCCGACAACGACAACGCTACCGCTGTTCCATTTTGCGCAGCGATGTCCATCGCCTTGCGCGTTAGCGCCGGACCCTCTGGCAGGTCCCAGACATAACCTTCGATCAACATCGCTTTCGCGATGCCAATGGTTTCAGGCGTGATGTCGTCAACGCTCAATTCGGTGCAAGCGCCAAGGTAGGTCTGCATCGTGCGTTGCCCATCGCCGCTGATCAGGACATGGCTGCGTGCAGTCGGCGCCCCATCTGTCCCCGGTTGTAGCCGAATGTCGATACCGAGCGAGCGCATGTCGTGATTGAAGATGTCGCCAAGTTGATCGGCCTTGACCCGGCCAATATAGGCCGCCGATCCACCGAGGTTGGCGAAGCCCGCAATTGTATTGGCCACCGATCCACCAGACATTTCGGTCGCCGGTCCCATCATTGAGTAGATTTCGTGCGCACGTTCCTCGTCGATCAGGGTCATAGACCCTGGCACGGCACCGATTGATTCGAGAAAGTCATCATCGATGTGGGCGAGTACATCGACGATCGCATTGCTGATACCGAGAAGTTGAATGACAGAATTCATATGCTCAGATTTAGGCTTGGAACGGCGCATAGACTACCATTGCGGATTGCACCATGCCTGTGATTTGATGTCGGCAAATCGCGGCTGTATTGTGACGATTCTGTTGCCGCAATTAAGCAATCAAGAGCGGAGGTACGCAATGCGAAAATCCGGTGGTTTATTGGTACCACTAAGCCTGATCGTTGCGTACTATGGCTTCTGGTTCGGCGCGATAGCGCTCCTGTTGTCGTTTTTTCCAGTGCTCCACGAATTTTTTCCGATTGGCGGGATCGGCGACCTGGTCGCCCCGGCAGGGAGTATGTTCGAAATCGTGCATTCGGGTGATGAGGAAACCGTATTTGCGCCGTACGGTCCCGCGCGACTCGCCTTTGCGAGCGTCGGCGCGATCATCTTGACCGTGCCCATCTCCTGGGTCTATTTCATCACGAGTCGAACCAGTCAAATCGAACAGTCGTTCTTGCAGACGATCATGATTCTTCCGGTCGTCGTGTCAGGAATTGCGATGATCGTGCAGGATAGTATACCGCTGGCATTCAGCCTCGCGGGCATTGTCGCGGCCGTGCGATTTCGATTCACACTTGATCAGCCCGCCGACGCGATGTACATTTTTGTCGCCATTGGTATCGGACTGGGGTCAGGCATTGGTGCTCTCGGTGTCGCGGCAGTCATTTCGATGGCGTTCGTGCTGACGACCCTGTTTATCTGGAAGCTTGATTACGGCAAAGCGCCGTCGGGTCCGTTTCTGAGGATGTTGACGAGGCGCGATGCTGACGAGGACGACTATTGATCAAGTGTCGTAAAGACTATTGATGGAACACGAGGCTACTGACAAAGTCGGTGCGCGCAGTATTCTTGTCGTGCACGGCCGCGATTTCAAACCGGCCGAAGATCAGCTCATGGATGTGATCGCTGCAGCGTTACGCGCAGGCGTCGAACGCGATTATCCCGATTGCCTCGCTGCATTCGATAACGTATCCAGGAGCATGGCCTATTACGGGGATCTGACCAACAAGCTGCTCGAAGCACACGGCAAACACTACGACACCAACCTGGACATTGGTGATCGCGGCAACGCGTTGAATAGCCTGCGCAGAATTTCAGCGCGCAAGCGTTTTAATATTCGACAATATGATCGATTGCCCGGCAAGTCGCCGCTGCCCGAGTTCATCGCAGACGTCGCCGCGCCGATTCTCGGCGCGATCGGTCTGACGATGCCGCTGATTTCATGCGTGTCCAAGGATTTCTGCGAATACCTGGCGGGAAAGACCGACTATGCAGCGCAGGTGCGTGAGCGCGTGCGCAGCAAACTGTGCGAGTTGCTCGATCGCGGCGACCGTGTGTTGCTGATGACACATGGAACCGGATGTGCAGTTGCTTACGATGTGCTGTGGCAGTTGTCTCACGATCCGGATTACGCAGATGATTACGGCGACGCTAAAATCGACACGTGGCTGACGATGGGCGCGCCGTTAGGCGACAACCATATCCGCAAGCGGTTATTGGGAGCCCGCAACGGATCAGAATCGTGTTACCCGGCCAATGTCATTTCCTGGTACAACGTTTCGGCCGAAGATGACTATACGTGTCATGATCCCACGCTTGCTGACGACTTCAAGAAAATGATGGAACAGCGAATTGTGAGTTCCTTGCACGATTTCCGTATTTATAATTTCGCTATTCGTTATGGAAAATCCAATCCACACAGTTCAGTTGGCTATTTCATTCACCCCAGGGTGTCGAAAATTGTCGTGGACTGGATTCAGGCAGCACAACTGGATACATCACCTAAATACATTTTTTAATGAGGTTTTTATTTATTTTTTTCTGACTGTCGAGAAGTTTGTAAAACTTGGCAATGTATCTCAAAACCGTTTTTTGTGTGGCACTGGACAAATGCTCCTGGCCATTAATTAATGCAGTAATTTCATCGTGCTTCTCAGTAAATAGCTGCAGCGACTTCGGCAGGTGCGAATTATTGGCACAGCGCCCTCGATAAAGGCGCTCGGTGACGTTGCGAAGGTGAAAGCGCGAATTCGGCGCGGAGTAATCCGTATAGACGATGCCGGACATATCGAAATCGTAGGGCACCGCGAAGTAGGGCGCATTGTTCCTGGCAAAGAGCGTGTAATTGTGACAACAGTCCTCGCCCTTTGCTGCGGATCGCGGTGAAAAATCCGTATTGCCGATGAAGTATTGAAAAACCGAAGTGAGATTGAGGTATTCGGGTTGCAGGTCTGAAAGGCTCACCTTACTCACTTGGAGGGCGGGCGTATCGATCCGCTTCGCGAATCGATCTGCGTGTTCAATGAAAAAGGCATAGTTGACTCTTGCGCGGTTTTTTTTATCCGAATCCACATAGGTGATGTCTAGCAGGCGGACGCGATAACTGACATCGGTCATCAAATTCAGGGTCCGGTAGGCGAGATATTCTTTTATGACACCCTGCTTATATTTCAGGGTTTTGTTTTGGCAATGTGTGACGAGTTTCAGCTTATTCTGTTTATCGAATAATGTGCTCTTGGTTTCTGACTTCTTGAAATTCAGACGCAATGGTGCAAACGCACAAATTGTCGGATCGCGTCGTAAACGGCCGCGGGTGCGAATGCCGATGTTAAACTCAACTGTTTCGCCGGTGGAGTCCTGATACTGAAATGTTGCGGGCATATACTCATCATTTGGCCTTTCACGCATCAGCGACGTGAGCGGGGCTGTAATCGTGACCTTCAGGGTTTCGTTACTGGCAAACAGAGGATCCCCATCGCTGCCCGCATGTGCGGCGGAGTAAGCGAGCAGGAACAAAAGGGACGTGCGAAGCGTCCAACGAGAGTAGTTTGAGGACACCGGCGGCGATTCCGTACTATTTTCGAAGACGCCGAAAGTCTAGCACAGGCTTCGGCAAAGGCTGCGGGCTAAATTGCTGCCGGGCAACGTTGCCACTACACTGAATTTGGCCATGACGAGACATGTAATGACAGGAAGCCAGCTAAGTGTGCGGGTTATATTGTCGCTAGCGGCGTTATTCGTGATCGCGCTGCCCGCCAGGGCCGGCGAGTGGACCTTTAATGGCGTTGAGCGCGTTGTCGCGATCAGCGATATCCATGGCGCGTATGGCGCGATGGTCCGGACACTGCAAAGCGCGCGGGTGCTCGATGAGGCACTGTCCTGGTCTGGTGGGCAGACGCATCTTGTCATCGTCGGAGACATTCTCGATCGTGGACCAGATTCACGTGATGCAATGGACCTGCTCATGCGCCTTGAGGATGAAGCGCTGACGGCTGGCGGTCGCGTTCACGTATTGATCGGCAATCATGAGGTGATGAATCTCATTGGCGATTTGCGTTACGTGTCCGAGCAGGAGTATGCGGCGTTCGCAGCCGACGAATCGGAAGAGGAGCGCGAACGCTGGTTCAAGGCCTATTCGCGGAATCGAGCGGGTGACGACGAACCCATCGCGGAACATCGCCGGGCTTTCGATGAGAAGTCTCCGCCAGGTTTTTTCGCGCACCGCAATGCTTTTGCATCTGAAGGTCGCTACGGTCGCTGGTTGTTGTCAAAGTCGATCATGATTGTCATCGATGGTACGGCGTTCGTCCATGGCGGCATTTCGACGTTGGTAGGGGAAATCGGGCTGCAGGGTGTCAATGAAACGCTGCACGATAAGGTCGCTGTGTATGTGAGCCAGGTTGAAACGCTCGTCGAGGCCGGGATTTTGCTGCCAACGGACCGCTTTCGCGATCTTCCTGCTCTGCTTGACGGACTCACAACCGCGCCGGATGGTGATGCGGCGATCGTGGCGGCCGTCAACTACCTGAACGAGTCCGAAGTGTATGCCGAGCATGGACCATTCTGGTATCGCGGCAATGTAGCGTGTAGTGAGTTAATTGAAGCTGATCGACTGCAAGTGTCGTTGCAAGCGATTGGTGCGCGCAGGGTTGTCATTGGACATACACCGACACCGGGTCGTCGCGTACTCGAACGCCTCGGGGGGCGTGTGTTTGAAGTAGATACGGGCATGCTCAATAGTTACTACGATGGCCACGGAAACGCACTGGTGATCACAGGTGACGACGTATCTGTAATCAGCGAAAATGGCGAAAATTGGCCAGCGCCCACAGCGCATCCGCGCGATGTTGGCAATCGCCCGGTAGGACTCGATACTGCAGCACTTGAAGCGCTGTTGGCTAATGGTAAAGCGTTGCCTATAGGATTCGACGCGGCAGGTAGGCAACTTGTATCGATCCTCAATGGAGAGAATGTTGTTAATGCTGTTTTTTCCAAACGTACGCGCCGCAATTTCTATCCTGAAGTGGCTGCCTATCGTGTCGACCTGCTGCTACGCTTGGGTATGGTGCCGGTTTCTGTCAAGCGTGAGTTCAAAGGGGTCGATGGATCATTGCAGTTTTTGCCCGCAGGCACGATTGATGAAGCCAAACGGCGAGAGACCGGCGTTGAAGCCAGTTGCCCACTTGCTGATCAATGGGGCGCGATGCTCGTTTTCGATGCGCTGATTTACAATGAGGCACGTTTCGCCACCACGATCAGCTACGATCGATCAACAATAAGTCTCATTCTGGCGGGTCACTCGAAAACTTTCGCGACCAGCAAGTCGAGGCCCAGGCAACTTGACGATGTGACGCTCGACGTTGGCGCGGCTTGGCAAGAGGCCTTGTCATCGATGACCGATCAGCTGCTCAAGGAGCAACTCGGTGACGTGCTCGATAAGCGCCGCCTGCGCGCACTGGGCGTCCGCCGCGACGCTTTACTTTCGATCCACCCCTAATCCTATTACGGCGATGCACTCGATCTCGACGCGCGCGCCGAGCGCGAGGCCACTCACGCCGAGCGCGCTGCGGGCAGGTTTGTTGGAGAAAAAGGTCGAGTAGACTTCGTTCATCGCGCCCCACTCGGATATATCAGCAAGAAAAACGGTGCACTTAACGACGTTGTCCAGCGACGAACCGAAATTTTCAAGTGTTTGCGAGATATTCTCGAGGGTCTGGCGTGTTTCGCCCTGAATGCCACCCTCGGCGAGGTTGCGTGTGCCGGGCACCAGGCCGATTGAACCTGACAAATACAGCAAATCGTCAACGCGTACGGCCGAGGAAAAGGGTAAGTCCATATCCTCGGTGCCGGGTGCATTGAGCCATGCAACGTTGCGAGAGGCATCGACGCCGATTTCGCAGCTGACCAGCAACAATACAGTAAGAAAAATAATCAATTGCTTCATTGTTCGTTTCTCCAGGCTTGCACTCTGCCAATATCACTTTGACGGAGGTTTAAATCTCTCCGGCGCGGGCGGCGGCCACAATGTGGTCGGCGGCCCGGAATGCGAGCGCCATGATCGTCATTGTCGGCTGACCGCGACCGGACGTCACAAAACTGCTGCCATCGCAGATAAAGAGGTTAGGCACGTCGTGACTGCGATGTTCGCGATCAACAACCGAGGTTGTAGGGTCATCACCCATACGGCAGGTCCCGAGCAGGTGCTCGCCGCCCGTCGTCGTCTGTATCGGCAGACGCCACGATTTGACGGCGCCGGCCGCATCGAACAGCTCCATTGCACGATCGAGGAGGAAGCCACCCATTGCAAGGTCGTCGGGATGATCACGGTAGGTTTCGCGAATGGCCGGCCGGCCCCAGATGTCCTTGCTCTGCGGGTCCAGCGTGATGTTGTTGCTGTCGAGTGCGAGCGACGTGGTCGAACCAACAATCGACATCTGGCGCGTGAAATTATGCGCGAATTCGTTTTTCCATTTCGCGCCCCACCGGGGTTGGTCGAACGGCATGCCCACGATGGCGTGGAAAATTGGAGTTGCCGAAAACAAAGGCCGCGCGTCGATGCCGCCACCGCCGTAAAAGCCACGCTTCTCGTCCGAGTCGTAAAAGTCATGAATAATTCGCGAAACCTGCACGCCTTTGTAGTCATTCAACGGATGTTCGAAAACGCCGTTGCCTGCCGCATGCGAGTTGTGCATCAAATTTCTGCCGACGAATCCGCTCGAATTGGCGAGGCCGTCGGGGTGTTGCGCACTTTCAGACATGAGCAGCAGCCGCGCGGACTCCGCACCATTGGCAGACAACACCACGGCCTTCGCGGCCTGCGCCTGCTCGTTGCCATCCGCGTCGAGATAGACAACCTGGTTGGCTCTACCGTTGTCATCTATCTCGATTCTAATCACCGTGGACTCGGGCCGAATTTCGCAATGCCCGCTTGCCTCAGCCAGCGGAATCATTGTGGCCAGCGTTGATGACTTGGCGCCAATTTCGCAGCCGTAGTACATGCAGTAGCCGCAGCTGATACAGGCGGGCCGACCGTTGTGCGGCTGTGACAGGATCGCCAACGGTTCGGGCTGTGCGTGCATTCCAAGTTTTTTCGCTCCGCGTTCCAGTAGCACACCCGATGACTTGATGGGCATTGGCGGCATGGGAAACGGTTTCGAGCGAGGCGCGTCGAATGGGCCCGGCGCGCCAGACACTCCGATTTCCCAGTCAACCTTGGTGTAGTAAGGCTCCAGTTCCTCGTAAGTAATCGGCCAGTTAGCAAAGTTGGTTCCGGATATTGGACCGAGCAAGCTGCGTTCTTTGAAATCGACGGGACGAAAACGCCAGAAATTTGCCGTGTAATGCACGCTGCCGCCTCCGACGCCACGGGCGTAACGAACTGGTGATTGCTGCGGCATCGTTGCCGTCTCGCTCTCGTCGTGGCGAAAGGTCTGGCCGTGAACTTCAGGACCGCCTCCGAGCAACTCGCCGCGCCACAATACCGACAATTCGTCGTGTGTAAAATCTGCCGCTCTTCGATAAGGTCCTTGCTCGAGAACGACAACATCGAATCCTGCTGTCGACAACTCTTTCGCGAGAACGCCACCCGCGGATCCAGAGCCGATGATCACGAAGTCGACGGCATCGCGCGTCGCAAACTGCACGCTATCCGTCACTGTTCTTCTCCATATATTCGGCATCGTAGTAACCGAACGGGTATTGCCAGCCACCGTGATGGCCTTCAAATCCGATCGACTCCCAGCCGACGTTATCTTTGTTGCCACCATACTGGCTCATGGCGAAAAAGCCGAAGATGGTCATGATCCAGACGAGATTGAAGAAATCGCTCGTATCTCTGCTTGCGAGATACGCGTCTTGATCATCTTCGGTAAGTTCGCTGAAGTGGCCGGTCGATGCGTTTGCGCCTTCAAGAGCGGCATTGAATTCGGCGAGTCCTTCGCGAGCGGCCTCGAGTTGATCGCTCATCTCCGCGCCGAATGCATTATCGAAAAAATGAATAACACCGGCCTCGGTCGCGCCGGGCGTATCAGTCGTCGGGATAATTCGAGCTGCAATCGCAGCAAAATCTGCTGCCTCGGCCTGGCCGAGAACTTGATAGGCCGAAGCCTGTTGTTTGGCAGAACAGGCAGACTGGACAATCGCGATCAATGCCGGGCTCGTGAGCCGTAAATAAGCCGCTCCGGACAGTGAACCGGCGGTTTGCAGGAATTGGCGCCGGGAAACACCGCTATGATTCTTCACATCATGTGCCTTGTTGTTATTTTGGAGCCAAACCTAGCATAACCCAGCGCTAACAGGCGAGGCGCGGCCAGCAAGCTCAACGTATAATGCCAATTCAGGACTGCACGATGCAGCGCCTTTAAGCAGGAGGAATAATGGGACGCCTGACGACGCACATCCTTGATACGGCAAACGGCATACCGGCCGCGAACGTGGCTATTCGGCTCTACGCGGCTGGCGTTGAACGCGTATTACGCACATCGGCCGTGTCGAATAAGGATGGGCGTACTGATGCACCACTGCTTGACGGTGATGAGATGCAGACCGGCAGCTACGAACTCGAGTTTGACGTCGGGGAGTACTTCGCATCCCAGGGCAACGCGACGGCAGACCCGGCGTTTCTCGATACTGTTGTCATTCGCTTCGCCGTCAATGCAGATGAGCGGTACCACGTGCCACTATTGGTGTCGCCGTGGAGCTACTCGACCTACAGGGGTAGCTAATGCCTATGGCAGGCCCCAGGTCAGAGACTGATTGTCGCACCGATACCGTTCGGTTCGTGCTCGATGGCGAGATCATCGAACTCGAGAACGCCGACCCAACCCGTACCGTATTGCAATTCCTGCGCGAGGACCTGCGTCGTACGGGAACCAAGGAAGGCTGTGCTGAAGGCGACTGCGGCGCGTGTACGATCGTCCTGGCTGAGCTTAATCGCGAACGTGATGACCTGACGCTGAGAGCCATTAATTCGTGCATTCAATTCCTGCCAACGCTCGACGGCAAAGAACTCATCACAGTCGAAAGTCTCAATCGCCCTGGCAATGACCTACACCCCGTGCAGAAGGCAATGGTTGACTGCGACGGTTCGCAGTGCGGATTTTGCACGCCCGGATTTGTCATGTCGTTGTTCGTGCTTTACAAGACCAATGCCGAGCCGACGCGGATCGAGATCGATGATGCGCTTGCCGGGAATCTCTGCCGTTGTACAGGCTACCGGCCGATTATTGCCGCCGCGAGAGCGATGTATGCTGAGCAGCCGGACGCGGACGACTGGCTGCGACAGGCGTCGGGCACCGCGAAAAAACCAGATGCGCGACTGCAGCAGCTTAAATCTATATCTCATGATGCGGGACTGGCGATCGAACATAAAGGTCGCAGGTTTCTCGCGCCGGCCAGCAGCGATGAACTTGCAGAAGCTTTGGCGAAACACGCCGATGCAACACTGCTGGCGGGAGGCACTGATGTTGGCCTGTGGGTTACCAAGCAGCATCGTGATCTGGAGACGGTCGTATACACGGGGCGAGTGGATGCGCTGACGAAACTGGAGGTCGATGCAACGCATATCGATATCGGTGCTGCGGTGACATTGACTGATGCGATGGCAATCATCGTCACGCATTACCCCGAACTCGACGAACTGTTCAAGCGATTCGGGTCACCGCCAATTCGAAATGCTGCTACGCTCGGCGGAAATATCGCCAACGGTTCGCCGATTGGTGATTCGATGCCAGCGCTCATGGTGGCGGGAACAACGCTTGTGTTGCGTTCGTTGCGAGGCACGCGCGAAGTTGCCCTCGATGACTTCTACATTGATTACGAGGTCAAAGATCTCAAGCCCGGAGAATTTATCGAAAGAATTCGAATGCCGTTGCCCAAGCAGGGCACGGTCCTGCGCAGCCACAAGTTGTCCAAACGATTCGATCAGGATATCTCGGCCGTATGCACGGCCTATTACCTCGAACTCGATGGCGATAGCGTGACATCGTTTCGCATGGCCTGTGGTGGCCTTGCCGCAACCATCAAGCGGGCAACTCACTGCGAAGCCGTGATCGAGGGGGCAGTTTGGAGTGCAGAGACGATCTCGCTGGCGGCAGTCGCGCTGGCAAAGGACTTCGCACCGATAACGGACATGCGCGCATCGGCGGCATATCGTCTGCGCGGCGTACAAAATCTGTTGCGGCGTTTTTATCTTGAGATCAGCGGTGAGTTAGAGCAAACGGTGTACACATATGGACGCCAGGGCTAAGTCGACGACCAGGCGTGTCGCGGTTGGCCAGGCGCTGCCGCACGACAGTGCGCACCTGCATGTCTGCGGCACGGCTGCGTACATCGACGATCTGCCCGAGCCGCGCGATCTGTTGCATGTTGCGGTCGGCATGAGTGCGAAAGCGCATGCGCGACTCGTGAATGTTGATCTTGGCGACGTGCTGGCGGCAAGCGGTGTAGTCGACACCTGTATCGCCGCCGATATTCCTGGCGTTAACAACTGCGGGCCCATCGTTGCCGACGAATCCATATTCGCAGTCGATACCGTCGAATACGCTGGACAGGCAATTTTTGCCGTTGCCGCCGAAACCGTTGATGACGCGCGCAAGGCGGTAAAACTCGCCCATATTGAATATGCAGAACTGACAGCGATTCTCGAGCCGATTCTCGCGGTCGAAAAGAAGTCGTTCGTGCTGCCGAGCGAAACGATCGAACGTGGCGATCCGAAAAAGGCGCTGGCCGGCGCACCGCATCGTCTGCAGCGCAGGCTGACGCTGGGGGGTCAGGATCAATTCTACCTTGAGGGCCATATCGCGATGGCGATACCGGAGGATGATGGTGGCCTGCTGGTCTACAGTTCAACGCAGCATCCCGATGAAGTGCAACATCTTGTTGCATATGCGATCGATCGGCCGGCAAAAGATATTGTGTGCATCTGCAGGCGCATGGGCGGGGCATTTGGAGGCAAGGAAAGTCAGGCCGCAACCATCGCCTGCATTGCTGCGGTTGTGGCTGTCAAGACAGGCCGTGCTTGCAAGCTGCGACTGGATCGTGACGTCGACATGATCATGACGGGAAAACGGCATGATTTCGTCATTGATTATGATGTTGGCTTTGACGATACGGGACGTATTCAAGGTATCGACTTCATGTTCGCGTCCCGTTGTGGCATCTCGGCTGACCTGTCGGGGCCGATCAACGATCGCACAATGTTTCATTGCGATAACGCTTACTACCTCGAAGATGTTCACATTTTGTCGCACCGTTGCAAAACCAACACCGTATCGAACACTGCGTTTCGCGGCTTCGGCGGCCCACAGGGTATGTTCGCGATCGAATACGCAATCGACGATATTGCTCGTACGCTCGACATGGATCCGCTCGAAGTTCGCAGGCGAAACTTCTATGGCGTCGGCGAACGCGATGTCACCCAGTATGAGCAAAAAATTGAAGACAACATCATTGCCGACATCGTCGACAAACTTGAGGTGGATGCTGACTATATTGAGCGCCGCAAGGCAATTCGGGAATTCAATGCGACGAGCCTGATCCTGAAGCGCGGCATTGCACTGACTCCGGTTAAATTCGGAATTTCATTCACGGCAACACACCTCAACCAGGCAGGCGCGCTCATACATGTGTACAAGGATGGCAGTGTGCACCTGAATCATGGCGGTACTGAAATGGGGCAGGGGCTGTTTATCAAGGTTGCTCAGGTTGTTGCCGACGAGCTTGGCATCGGTGTCGACAACATTCGACTGAATGCGTCGGACACGAGCAGAGTACCCAATGCGTCGGCAACAGCGGCATCGAGCGGGTCCGACATGAACGGCAAGGCGGCGCAAATCGCTGCAGCCAAAATTCGGCGGCGACTCACGGAATTCGCGGCGCGACATTTCGCGGTAGCGGAGGGCGCTATTGATTTTCGGTCGAATGCAGTCCACGTCGGTGATTCGACGTTGAGCTTTGCCGAGCTCGTGCGACTCGCGTGGTTCGATCGTGTGTCTTTGTCGGCAATCGGCTTCTACAAGACGCCAAAGATTCATTACGATCGCGAGACGTTCAGCGGTCGGCCGTTCTTTTATTTTGCTTATGGGGCTGCTGTATCAGAGGTCGTCGTCGACACACTGACGGGTGAGCACCGCGTGATCCGCGTTGATATCGTGCACGATTGCGGTGACTCGCTGAACCCGGCTGTCGATATGGGCCAGGTTGAGGGTGGGTTTATCCAGGGCGTAGGCTGGCTAACGTCAGAAGAACTGTGGTGGAACGAGGCGGGTGAACTCAAGACTCATGCACCTTCCACCTACAAAATCCCGACCTGCTCCGACTTGCCGACGGACTTTCGCGTAGAGCTCCTCGAGAACGCGGCGAATCGCGAAGACACAATCTACCGGTCGAAAGCTGTCGGCGAGCCGCCACTGATGCTCTGTCTTTCGGTGTTTCATGCGATTCGCGATGCAATAGCGTGCGCTGACCGGCCATTACCCGACTTGCAGGCACCCGCGACACCTGAGGCGGTCTTGCGGGCGGTCGAGGGGCTCGATTCATGAACGAGTGGATCGACGAGCTTGCCGAATTGACGGCTGCGGGCGAACGCGTCGTTGTGGTAACGGTCGCCGGCATTCGGGGGTCTGCGCCGCGTGAAGTCGGCGCCAAGATGATTGTGACGGCAGCGGACACTCTTGGCACAATCGGCGGCGGCCAGCTCGAATACCAATGCACAAACATTGCATGTGACATGCTCGGCGATGACGCAAGCCGGATCATGCGAACATTTCCGCTAGGCACGTCGATGGGCCAATGCTGTGGCGGCGTTGTGGACGTACTGTTCGAACCGATGGCCAGTGGCTTGCCGAGCTGGCTGCGCGATCTCAGGGCGCTGCACGGACAACGCGAGCCCGCCGTTATCTGCACAGACCTGAGTGATACCGCCGACAAATTTATCATCACGGCTGCAGGCACTTTCGGTCTGGTGGATGGCGACACGGTAAGTGTCATTGTCAGACGGGCGCGTGACAGTCTTGCAAGCGGCCAGTCGGCGCAACGCGATGACGACTGGTTTCTTGAACCCGTCGTCGGCAGCGATCTGAATATTGCGGTGTTCGGTGCTGGCCATGTTGGGTCCGCAGTCGTGCGGTGCATGTCCGCGCTCGACAGCAATATTCGCTGGATCGACAGCCGTCGAAACATTTTCCGCGGTACCGCGTCGAATGTGCGGACGATCGAGAGTGCTGATCCATCACTTGAAGTCGCAGCGATGCCGTCAAACAGTTTTTATCTTGTCATGACCCACAGCCATGCGCTCGACTTCGAAATTTGCGATCGGGTTCTGCGGCGCGGTGATGCCGCGTATTGTGGTTTGATTGGCTCGAAATCAAAACGGCGACGCTTCGAAAAACGTTATCGATCTCAGGGAATGCGACAGGAGATCATTGACCAGCTTATTTGCCCGATCGGTGTCGATGGCATAAGTGGCAAGAAACCAGCCGAGATCGCTGTGGCAGCAGCAGCGGAAATTCTGCAAGCATACAATCGTGCGGTGCGGGGAGTCAGTACGCTGTACCCTGACAACGTCCATCCACTCCACAAAAATAAATAACATGGAAGCCTACATTTTCGACTGGCTCAATTTGCTTGCGCGCTGGCTGCATTTCATCACCGGCATTGCATGGATTGGTTCATCCTTTTATTTCATTTGGCTGGACAATCATCTCGAGGCACCGCAACTGCCGGCCGACGACGAGAAAGGTGTCAGCGGCGAAGTCTGGTCTGTGCACGGCGGCGGCTTTTACCACGCACAAAAATACCACGCTGCACCGCGTGTCATTCCTGAGACTCTGCACTGGTTCAAGTGGGAGGCCTACTGGACGTGGATGTCAGGCATGTTCCTGCTGGTTCTCATCTATTGGTATGGTGCCGAGGTCTACCTGATCGACCCTGTGATTGCACAGCTGTCGCCGCAGACTGCGATTTTAATTGCTGCGGCGTTTATTGTCGGTGGCTGGCTTGTCTATGATCTGCTGTGCAAGTCGCCTCTCGGCGCTAATGAAAAAGTGTTTGGCGGTGTTTTATTCGTGCTTGTGTCTCTGCTTGCATGGGGTCTGTGCCAGTTATTCAGCGGTCGGGGTGCGTACATCCATTTTGGCGTCGTACTCGGCACGATCATGGTCGCGAACGTATTTTTTGTGATCATTCCCGGCCAACGAAAAATGATCAGTGCGGCTGAGCGGGGCGAAGCACCCGATCCCAAGCTGGGCATTAGCGCAAAACAGCGGTCGGTGCACAATACCTACTTTACGTTGCCGGTCCTGTTCGTCATGACGAGCAACCATTACGCGATGACCTACAGCCATGAATACAATTGGGCAATCCTGATCGCGATCGCACTCGCTGGTGCATTGATTCGTGTTTACTTTGTTGCGCGCCATAAAGGCGAGGCATCGCCCATACCGATTATCATCGCTTTCGTTTTACTTGCTGGCGTTGCGGCATTCATAACACCAAGGACGAGCGCGGCATCTGGTGAAGCTGTTGACTTTGACGATGTCCGGACAATCGTTCACGATCGCTGTACGACCTGCCATTCGAGCGCACCAACGCATTCGGCATTTCCCGCGGCACCTGCGGGCGTTGTGCTGGATACCGATGCGCAGATCGTCGCCGAGATCCAACGCATCCACCAGCAAACAGTTGTGACCCGAGTCATGCCGATTGGCAACCTGACTGGTATCAGCGAGCAGGAACGAGAGTTGCTCGACCGCTGGTATCAGGCCAGCGTGAGCAACTGATGTCCGACGACATTTACCCAAGAGATCTGCGCGGCTACGGCGCACATCCGCCAGAGGCGAATTGGCCCGGCGAAGCACGTATTGCCGTGCAGTTCGTGATCAATTATGAAGAAGGTGCAGAGAATTGTGTCCTGCACGGCGATTCAGCTTCGGAGGCGTTCCTCTCGGAGATCATCGGTGCGGTGCCCATCGACAATCAACGGCACATGAGCATGGAGTCGCTGTATGAGTATGGTTCACGCGCGGGATTCTGGCGTTTGCATCGACTGTTCAGCGAGCGCGTGCTCCCTGTAACCGTATTCGGTGTTGCGATGGCGCTGGAACGAAATCCCGATGTCGTAAAGGCGATGCAAGCAGCCGATTGGGAGATTGCAAGCCACGGCTATCGCTGGATCGATTATCAATTTGTTGACGAAGATACCGAACGCGCGCATCTGCACAAGGCAATCGACATTCATACGCGCGTGACTGGCACAAGGCCGCATGGCTGGTACCTGGGGCGCTGCAGCCCACGAAGTCACGGCCTCGTTGCTGAAGAGGGTGGCTTTAGCTACAACGCGGACTGTTATTCCGATGATCTGCCGTATTGGGACCGCTCGTTCGAGACACCGCAACTCATGGTGCCATACACGCTCGATGCCAATGATATGCGCTTCGCCACGGCGCAGGGTTTCAATTCCGGCGGACAGTTCTTTGAATATCTGAAAGACACCTTTGATGTCCTGTACGCCGAGGGCTCCCGAATGATGTCAGTCGGCCTGCACTGCCGATTGGCCGGGAGACCCGGTCGCGCCGCCGCCGTTGCCAGGTTTCTCGACTATGTTGTTGCGCACGATAACGTATGGGTCGCTCGACGAATCGATATCGCCGATCACTGGCGTGCGCAGCATCCCGCGGAGTCCTGATGTCAGCAGCACGACAAACAGCATCGGCAATCGTATCGCGCTATGGCGGCATCTACGAACATTCTCCCTGGGTTGCCGAAATAACGGCGTCGCAGTTAGTTGGTCTTGACGATATCGACCGTATTGCTGACATCATGGCCGACTGCGTCGACAACGCGTCGGATGAGCGGCGGCTGGCACTGATACGAGCGCATCCGGAACTGGCGGGAAGAACCAAAATTTCGGACACCTTGACCAAGGATTCGAGCGACGAGCAGTCTAGCGCAGGACTTGATTATTGCTCTGCCGATGAATATGAGAAATTTCACAGCTTGAATAACGCATACCGTGAGAAATTCGGTTTTCCGTTTGTGATGGCGGTTCGTGATAGCAGCCGAGCCGAGATACTTGCGGCATTCGAGCACAGGCTTGGCAACGACCAGGCGGCAGAATTTGAAATGGCGTTAAGCGAGATTCACAAGATTGCACGATTGCGCCTGCGCGCGATGGATGCAAGTGCTCCATTAAATTCACCGTGACGGAAAAACCAGTGTCAGAAGAGCAACACCCTTTTCACGAATGGATTCAGCTCGAACAGCCGCGGCTGGGGTCGCGTGTGACCTATGCGACGGACGAATTCTTCGCCGCAAAAGAACGACTTATCGACGCCAGGGCAGCGGTATTCATCGACGATAAGTACGACGATCATGGCAAATGGATGGATGGCTGGGAAAGTCGGCGCAAGCGCACACCCGGAAACGACCACTGCATTATCCGCCTGGGTGTACCCGGTGTTGTACATGGCGTCGATATGGACACAAGTTACTTTACGGGCAACTTTCCGCCCGAGGCCTCACTCGATGCCTGCGTCAGCGACGCTGACGTGCCGGCCGGCCAGTGGACAGAGCTATTGCCGAAAACCGGACTGCAAGGCGATAATCATCATTTTCTGGTTATCGACAGTGAGTCGGTCTGGACTCACCTGCGCCTCAATATTTTCCCCGATGGCGGCCTGGCACGACTACGCATATACGGCGAGGTGAAGCCCGTCCTGGCATCACCCGACGACGTGATCGATCTCGTCGCGCTCGAAAACGGCGGTCGCGCAATTGCCTGCAGCAACGAGCATTACGGCAGCATGCATAATCTCAACGTTGCCGGGCGGGGCGTCAACATGGGTGATGGTTGGGAAACGGCTCGCCGTCGGGGGCCGGGTAATGACTGGGTCATTCTTGCATTGGGTCATGTCGGGGTAATCGAGAGTGTCGAGATCGATACGGCACACTTCAAAGGCAATTACCCGGACCGCGTGTCTCTGCAAGCCGCATTGTTCGATGCTGACGTGAGCGTCGACAGTAAGCAGTGGCAATCTCTACTGCCTGATACAAAGCTCGAAATGGACAGACAGCACGAATTCAAATCCGAGCTTGAAGACATTGGTGCGGTCAGCCATGTGCGCATGGCAATTTATCCCGACGGTGGAGTTAGCCGCCTGCGACTTTATGGCCGGCCTTTTCGCGAGGAGTAAATGATCTTGATTACGCTGCAGCCACAGTCGCTGACAAGTGAACGATTTGCGCCATACGGCGATGTAATCGAGACGCTGGTCGAGCGCGCGACGGCAATGAATGCTGCGCGATTCGACCGCTTTGACGATCTTGGGACGGTTGAGACAGATGGCACTGGCCGTGTCGCCATCAGCATCGTGCGCTGTCGCATTGCGACACCACTGCCGCATCGATTTGACATGGTTGAACGACATGCGCTGGGCAGCCAGGCATTCATGCCGTTGAAGCCGTGCCGTTTCATCGTTGTTGTGGCACCGGCCGAAGAGAGCGTCGAGGTGGCGGATCTTCGCGCATTCGTGACCAACGGGCGGCAGGGCGTCAACTACCATCGCGGCACCTGGCATATGCCCTTGATCGCCTTCGAGGCAGGCCAGGAGTTTCTCGTCATCGACAGGGCAGGGGATACGCCTGACTGTGACGAACACAGCCTCGAAGAGGCTGTCACCGTGGCCGAGATTTAATCCATGCAACAGGCTTTTCGTGCATCGATTTATCATTGTCTCGAAGACCCGGGCGAGGAGGGCCGGGACTCAGCAAGTGCCTACCTCGACGATGGACTGCTCGTTGTCGAAAATGGCGTGGTAACGAAACTGGGCCCCGCGGAGCAGCTGTTGCCGGAGCTGCGCGACGATACGTCGGTCGAGGATTACAGCGGCAAACTGATTATTCCTGGTTTGATCGACTGCCACGTCCATTATTCTCAGCTCGACATCATCGCGTCCTACGGTGGACAGTTGCTGGACTGGCTCATTCGTTACGCGTATGCGGAAGAGGCGCGATTTGCGGACAAGGATCATTGTGCGTCCGTGGCGGGAGTGTTTCTCGACGAACTATTGCGCAATGGGACGACGACGGCAATGGTGTTTACCACCGTCTTCCCACAGTCGGTCGATGCCATTTTTGAAGCTGCAGCCGAACGCAACATGCGCCTGATCGCTGGCAAAGTACTGATGGATCGACTGTGCCCTGACAATCTTCGTGATGATGCTGAGTCGGCATATAACGATAGCAAGGAATTGATTGAGCGATGGCACGGTCAGGGTCGACTCGGATACGCCATTACGCCACGTTTTGCACTAACCTCGAGTGACGAGCAGCTCGAGACGGTGGGTCGGCTCGCAGCCGAATACCCCGACACATGGGTGCACACCCACCTCGCCGAAAATACCGACGAAATTCGGGAAATTGGGAGACTGTTTCCGGAGAGTCGCAGTTACTTGGATGTCTATGACCGTTTCGGCCTGTTGCGCGAACGCTCGATGTTTGCCCATTGTCTGCATCTCGACGCGACAGATCGGGATTTAATGGCTGAGAAGGGCGCTGCTGCAGCATTTTGTCCGACGTCCAACCTGTTCCTGGGCAGCGGGCTGTTTGATCTGCGATCGATGTCCTCAGCCGGCATAGCCGTTGGTCTTGCGACCGATGTGGGTGGCGGCACCAGCCTTTCGCTGCTGAGGACGATGAGCGAAGCGTATAAGGTATTGCAACTACAAGGGCAGACTCTGCCCGCGACTCGTGCGCTTTACCTGGCCACGCTGGGCGCAGCGCGAGCGCTGCGTCTCGACGATCGTATCGGTAACCTCGAGGCCGGCAAAGAAGCAGACTTTGTCGTACTCGATGCAGCAGGTTCGAACATTTCTGCGCGGCGGGCGCAGGCAACGACATCAATTGACGAGTTGCTGTTTTCGCTGATATTTCTGGGAGACGATCGCAACATCGGAGCGACGTATTTGCAGGGACGGCTCGCCAGCGACCGCTGATCTTGGCCTGGATATTTCACCACTCAGGGCGTTGCAGACGCCAGCAACGGTTCAAGTCGATCAATAATGGCCTTGAGATCAGGTCGATGCTCACGCAGTTCGTCGAGTGACAACCCTGTCAACTCATAGGGAAGGACAAGCCAATCGTCGGTTTCATGGACATAGAAGTCCGGGACGCGCAGGGTCTTGTCCGTGGGCCGATACCAGACAGTGGCGATGCGAATGTCCTGCGGTAAATTCCGTCGTGTTTTTTTCGCAAGCTGTTCGATAACGGCACGCACGCTCGAACCCGTACTGTAGACATCGTCGACAATCAACATTGAATGATGCGAACACAGATTCTCGAGCAGGTATTGCAGGCCGTGCACTCGGATCGAGTCAGCCTTGCCGACCATCTCGGAATAGGAGGGGGCGCCTTGGTATGAGGTGCGGATCGCAATGTGGTCGGTTTTGATACCCAGATAATCGAGTCCCTCCTGAACTGCGATGCCGACAGCGCTGCCGCCACGCCAGAGCCCGACGAGAAAATCGGGTTGAAACCCCGCTGCGCAGATACTGGCCGCGAGCTGGAAGGAATCCCTGAGGAAATCGTCGGCGCCAATGAATCTTTTTTTCATTGTTTTTCCGAGCCTGCGGTGAGGTAGAATCTACTTCGACGCATTATAACGATAGCCCAAAGTCCGCACACAAGAGATATGGATAAAATCGTACTCTCGGCCCAGGATTTGCTTGAAGACTCATTTCGGCTTGGACTCAAGGTCCTCGAAAGCGGCTTCAAACCGACGATGATCATCGCCATCTGGCGTGGTGGCACGCCGGTAGGCATGGCCGTGCAGGAGATTCTCAATTATTGCGGCGTGGAATCGGATCACATCGCGATTCGGACATCGTCATATGTCGGAGTTGATGAGCGCGGTGCAGTCGCGGTGCACGGGCTCAACTACATCATCAAAAAAATCTGCCATGACGATCTGGTACTTATTGTCGACGATGTCTTCGATACGGGAAATACGATCGCTGCGGTCATTACGGAGCTGTCAAAGAGGGCACGTGGCAACACACCCGAAGATCTGCGCATTGCCGTGCCCTGGTACAAACCAAGCCGCAATGAGACTGCTATTGAGCCCGACTATTTCATTCACGAGACTGCCAAATGGCTGGTGTTTCCACACGAACTCGATGCATTGACGCCCGACGAACTGCTTGTTAAGCGCCCGGAAATCTCGAAAATCATCGAAGGCGCCAAGGCATCCGCGGCAACAGCCTGAGGCTCCCTAAAGCTGTATCCGCAGTTTGCCCTTCGCTGGCGACCTGAGGTTATGCGCGAACAACGAATATTGAATGCCTATCCGTCGTCCCTTGAGGTCGTCGCCAATACAGACTCTAAGTGGTACCCGGAATACTTCGACCGGTTCGCCCGGCGGTATATCACCGAGTTGGCTCGATATCTTGATGCCATCGTCGTGCAGGCTGACAGCCGGGTAGTCGGATTGTTCGCCCGGCGTGCGTGCGACGAATTTATTGTCGCGAGGGATTTTGGGTAAACAGGTGGCTATGCGTAAGGCATCGTGAACGGGCATGGTTAGCGACATAGACGCATTGTGGAGTGGTTCGTCTCCCTGGTTGTAAATGACGATTTGCACGTCGCTGCGGTGTTCTTCAAACAAAAAGTGATTGTCGTGATCAATGTATTGCCGTTCGAGTTGTCGCATCTCCGAAACGATTTCTTCAGTTGATCGTTCTTCGTATGGGCTGTCGGAGCCGAATAGACGCGCATGCGTCAGGCGGGCAATAATCGTGTTTGTTGCTGTCATCTTGATGCGGGCTTTTGCATCGATTAACTCGGTTAGCTTGGTACTGGCAACAACCGACGGTAACGTGGCGAAACTGCACGTCGTAATTTTTATGTCCTTGTGAATGATCTCGCCCGGAAACCCGACTTCGATATTGGCCGCCGATATTGAGTCTCTGAACTTTTTTTCAAATAACGCCTGCAACTGACTGCGACCCATCTTGATGATAGAGTCGTTAATGCGGACGTATGCATCGCCACGCCACAATTTCTCCGAATGATCCACGCGCATCATGTAAGGGCGATCCTGACAGTCGCCTATTTCGAACACACCCACACGCTCGCCAGCAACAGTCACGGGTTGATAGCGAATGCGAATTGGCGGCTCGATATGATCATTGGCAAGAGCTTGATAGGCTGGCTTCCCTGAAAAGTCTTTGGAGTTGATAGAAAAAAGCTTCTTGCGGCCGCGGTCATCAAATTCGACACCTGTGACGATGTAACGCGCACCATCGATTGACGCGTTCGCGATGGCGAGTACGTCACGCAGGAAATTCCGAATGTCTTGTTTGCCGTACGCCGTTTTTCGAAATTGGACAGCAGTACACGGCACCGAAGACTGAACGATGTGCGCTATACGTTTCATTGGATCGAACTATGAACGATTATGTTGAAAGGAAGCCGGAACCAATCGTCATTTCGAGGAACTGTTTCGTATGCCTTGATGCTCGCCCTGGTGGCATCAGCTGCAACCGTCCGATGGCCGCACGTGTATCGAATAGGTCAAGGACGACGTAATTTGTTGTTTAATAACGAGAAAAAGATAGGGTCATTCAAAAAATGAGCCGCAAAAACAAGTGTGCTGAACAACAGGAATCGTCCATCGAGATCGCGTCGCGACCGCAATTCAGTGCGGCCGAAGTTCAGGTGGTGCTGCAGGAAGAGTATGGCTTGGACGGCGAGCTGCAGACTCTCGTCAGCGAGCGTGACCAGAATTTTCGTGTGACAAGCGATGATGGGCAATGCTACGTGTTCAAGATCGCCAATGCGGCTGAACCAGAAAACGTCACCGATTTTCAGATCCAGGCGCTGTTGCACATCGAAATTGCCGGTTGCCCGGTTGCCACACCGCGCATTGTTAAAACGTTGGCCAGGGCCGTTGCGACGAAAATTGGTGACGGCAGCGGCAAGTGCGTATGCCGGATTGTCAGTTATGTGCCGGGCATTCCATTCTCTGCAGCAGTGCCGACGCCAGAACTTGTTGCAGATCTTGGTGCGAGCGCCGCCACGCTAGACAGCTCGCTGCTTGGATTTGAACATGACGCTGATCAGGATATTTTACTGTGGCACATGCAGCGCGCAACCGATCTGCGCAATTTGCTTGCAGACATCGCGAACATAAAATTGCGCAATTTAGTCGGCGCCTGTCTCGATGATTTTGAGCGCAACGTATTACCCAGGATTTCGACACTACGATCGCAGGTCATTCACGGCGATCTGAACCCTGACAATGTGCTTGTCGCAACGGCATATCCTGATTCGATTGCCGGCGTGATCGATTTTGGTGACATTGTGCATGGCCCGATGATCTTCGAGGTCGCGATCGCTGCATCTTATTTGTGGGTTGAAGAAGATCCGCTAGCGCTCATAGCTTCATTTGTCGCAGGTTTCGACAAAGTTACGACACTCGTGGCCGATGAATTCAATTTGTTATTCGACCTTGTGCGCACGCGTCTTGCAGCAACAATTACAATCGCGCATTGGCGTCGTGCGATTCGCGGCGAGAATGATGCGTATGTGCGAGCATATTTTCAGTCCGGGCGCAGCGCGGAACACTTTCTTGCGCATCTCGATTCGATGACAAGGGAACCGTTTACGGACCGTATTTTGCGGGCCTGTCGTCGTTAATCAGCTCGTGTTGTAGGGATTGTTTCGGCCTCGCCCATCCGAATCCGGGTAACTTTCGGGCAGCTGTTACGGGATTGCGCTCAAAGCTGTGGAGCAGTTCCCGGAAATCAGTGAATCAGCGGCTTACCATGAGCCAGATTTCGTCAAACCGGGTGCAAAATTCATGATCCTGGAGGTCGCCCTTTCAACGCTGCTCATTCTCAGCGCTGCCTGTTATCTGGCGCTGGGTTTGCGGCTGGTTATGGGCAAACGAGAGATAGGCAAGGCCTCGGTCGGTGTCATGTTTATGATCGTCTCTCTGTGGGTGCTCGGTGGCGCGATAGAGATGTTATCGACGTCGTTTTTCTTTTTCTCGATCGGACGCGCAGGCCATTTTATCGGCACGGCATTCCTGCCGATCGCGGCTTATTCTTGTTTTCGCGAGTACACCGGACGATCTACGTCAGTGCGTCGCATTGCCGTGTTGATGCTCATTCCAATCGTAACGGTAGCGCTTGCCGCGACGAATGTGCATCACGAATTCATGTGGTATCTGCCGATTGTCAATGAGACAGGCGACTTCCTGACACGCCCGGAGCAGTGGGGACCCTGGTTCCTGTTCGTGCATGGGCCTTACAGTTACGCTTTGATTGGCGCGGCGTTGCTAGCTCTCATTACGCATAGCTCCGCCGTAGCTCGAGTTCATCGTCGTGGAATTTTTCAGGTTGTCGTCGCGTGTCTCGCGCCGCTGGCAGCAACTGCAGCATATGACTTCGGCGTCGGTCCCGATACAGTGTCCCTCGTGCCATTTATTTTGACGTTTATGCTGCCTTTCTACACTTGGCTAATCCTGTCCGGGCAGATTATCGAGTTCTCGCCGTTAGCATATGAGACAGTATTTCAAAACATGCAGGATCCAGTCGTCGTCGTCGATGATCAGGGTCGAATAATTGGTCTCAATCGATGCGCCGAAAAGTTGCTGGATATTTCCGAGACGAACGCATTGTACGAGCCGTTAGCGAGCGTAATCGGCGACGACTCACCTGAAGTCTTCGAGGCGCTGGAGACTGGGGAGCCGCGAAAGATGATGACGGCGACGGGACGTTTTCTGCACGTTCAGGTGTCGCCGATCACGTCGAACCACTCGTCAACTTCGAAAGGCAAAGTCCTGATGTTCCGAGATGTAAGCGATGTCGAAAAAGCGCAAGCAGAGGTTCGCGCCAGCGAAAAAATGTTGCGTACGCTGATTGATCACTCCGTGAACGGCATTGTTCGATTACGTTGGGCAGCGAGCGAGGCAGGCGGCGATAAGGAATTGCGCTGCATTTTCGCCAATTCCGCCGCCGGCCGCTTCCTGAACGTCGAGCGCGATGACCTGATCGGCAGACTGGGCGCGAATATTATCAGGTCCGCGACAAATGCGATGCAATCAGCCGATGCTGATGAGGTCGCAGAAGAATTTCGCAGAGCCGCGATGGTCGGTGACAGAATCGATACCGAGGTGCAGCATCAATCCAATGGCTCGACAAAATGGTTGCGCATGATCTGCGAGCCGTTTGGCGACGACATTGCAGTGACATTTGTCGATATCACCGATGGCAAGGCGAAAGAACAACATATGGAATCGATCGCTCGTTCCGATCCGCTCACCGGTGTCTTGAATCGTCGTGGCTTCGAGCGAGATGCCTCGAAACGTCTCACTGAAAGTGCAGACGATGCGACGGGCGCATTGTTGTACATTGACCTGGACGACTTCAAGCAGATCAATGACAACTGTGGGCACGAAATCGGCGATCAACTACTGACGATCGCTGCCATGCGATTGCGCAAGAGTTTGCGATCCTGCGACATCATCGGCCGTCCTGGTGGCGACGAATTCGTGGCTCTGGTACCGGATGTGTCGCCCAGCGTTGCAGAGAAGCTGGCGAAACGCCTGACAAACGCGCTCGAGAAGCCGTATGTAATAGGCGCAGAAACCCTGGAATGCGCCGCCAGCATTGGTCTTGCCCTGTATCCCAAAAACGCCAATACGCTCACGGGATTGATGCGCGAAGCCGACCAGGCTATGTATCGTGCCAAAGCACGCTGCCGTGGAGCGCCTAAAATTCGCAGCGATGACCGCCTCGAAAAAGCCATGTAATATATCCACGACCACGCCGGTCCTGATGAATAGTCAATCTGGAGTTGATTCCTGATGTGGAAACTTTTTCTCGGTCGTCTTGATCTGCGGTCGACAATTATCAGCGTGATTTCGTCGGCAATGTTCCTGAGTTTACTTTGCAGCCTGTCGATGCAATCCGGGCATGCGGACGTTGCCGTTGCGGACTCGGCGCAGACGATTGAGCCGTTGCAGGTCGGACAGAGCGCGCCAGGCTTCGAGGTTGAGACGGTCGACCAAAAGCCCATGATTTTTGATCCCCACGATCTCGAGCAGCCGGTGATCGTCATTATTTTTCGCGGCGGCTGGTGTCCGTATTGCAATATGCATCTGTCGGAATTGCGCACTGTCATCCCGCAAATTCATGCGCTAGGCGTCGACATCCTGTTTCTCAGCGGGGATCGCCCTGAATTGTTATACAAGAGCCTCAAAAGTGACACGCAAGAAGCTATCGACGGGCTGGGCTACCAGATTCTCTCCGATGCCAATGCTCAGGCCGCGATGGCCTTTGGTATTGCGTTCAAGGCATCCGACCGGACAATCGATCGCCGTCGCATGAAAGGTCAGGACATCGCCGACTCATCGATGCTCCGCCACGGTATTCTGCCCGTACCGGCAGTTTTTGCGATCGATCAAGACGGCGTTATTGCCTTTACGTTTATTGAAGCAGATTACAAAGTACGCCTGTCGGCCGAAGAGTTGCTTGCGGTAGCCACCAAGATCGTGCAGTAGGGCTATCGGTGATGATACGCTTCGCGAACCGATACAATGCGGCGCGGAGGCACTGATGGTAACAGCAATTGTTTTGATCAAGGCGGAGACGAACCGTATCCCCGGTCTGGCGAATCAGATTGCGGAATTGGATGGTGTTCAGGAAGTATTTTCGGTCGCGGGCCGCTACGATCTGGTTGGCATCGTCAAAGTTGCCCGAAACGATGATCTGGCGGACGTCATCAGCGACAAAATGCGTCACCTCGAGGGAATCGTTGAGACCGAGACGATGATCGCGTTCCGCGCCTATTCAAAAAAAGAACTCGAGGCGGGCTTTGAGCTCGGTCTCGACTGAATAAAACAGCCGTCTAGGGCGACGTTTGCTTAGCAACAGGAGAGCGACAGTATGGACGATGCCGATCGTCGTAATCCCCTGACGCGCATCATCAAAGCGACGACGAAGGTCGAAGCCAACGAACTGCATGCGACGCTGCTGTCATTCCTGTTCGTATTCGTGTTGATGACTGCATACTTCATTATGCGGCCGGTCCGCGACGCAATGGCGAGCGACTGGAGCGATGCCGAGGTCAGTCTTCTCTGGACCATGACGTTTTTCCTCAGCCTGATCGCCGTTAGTATTTATGGTGCGGCAATTTCCCTGGTTCGATTCCGCTTGTTGGTGCCAGGTGTCTACGGTTTTTTCGCACTGTCGTTTTTCGTATTCTATTTCGGTTCGACATTCATCGCGGATCCGGTGTTTGTCGACAAGGGTTTCTACGTCTGGCTCAGCGTATTCAGCCTGTTTCACCTCTCGGTCTTCTGGAGCTTCATGTCGGACCTGTTCAACAAGGAGCAGGCGCTACGCTTATTTGGCATCATCGCGACCGGCGCAAGCGTTGGCGCTATTGTTGGTCCGTTGCTGACAGCCGAACTTGTCGCGAGCATCGGCACGAGTGCTTTGATGTTGGTGTCGGCAACAATGCTGCTGATACCGATACCGATTATTCTGGTTCTTGAGCGGCTTAAACGCACCGCGCTGGGAAATGCAGATGTCAGTGTTGATCTGAGGGCGCAACAGGCAATTGGCAAGAATCCGTTGGCCGGGTTTTCCTTGTTTCTCAAGAGTCCGTACCTGATCGGCATCGGTTGTTTCATTCTGTTGTATGTTGCGATTGGTTCCTTTGTGTACTTTGAATTGAAGAATCTGCTCGAAGTTTTTACGCGCGAAGAACGCACGCAGATTTACGCGTACATTGATTTTGCCGTAAATTCTCTGGCTATTCTGACAGCGATGTTCGTCACGAGCCGTATAACAACACGATTTGGCATGGCGACAACGCTGGCGCTGATCCCAGCCTTGTTGGCTGTCGGTATGCTCGTAATTGCATTTTCGCCCGTCATTGCGGTCGTTGCCGGGCTGCAGGTTGCGCGACGTGCTGGCAATTACGCGATCACGAGGCCGGGTCGTGAGATGCTATTCACAGTGGTTGACAGGGAAACGCGATTCAAGGCAAAACCAGTCATCGACATCGTGCTTTACCGCGGTGGCGACATGATGACGGCGTGGGCGTTCACGCTGCTCACGTCCGTTATTGGTCTGGGTCTTGGCGCTGTGGCCGCCGTTGGCGTCGGTATCGCAGCTGTATGGGCCGTGGTCGGCGTCTATCTGGGCAAAGCGTATCAGCGCGTTGCGGATGAGCAGTAGGCAATGCAACCGCCCGCACCCAGCGACAAAATCCAGGACCTTCGCGAATTTGGCGATGTCATCCGTGGTCGACGGACGATAAACTTTTACCTCCAAAAGCCCGTGCCACGACAGCTCATTCGCGACGCTATCGAAGCGGCAACATGGGCACCGAATCACCACGTCACTGAACCCTGGAGTTTTTATCTGCTGGGCAAAGCAGCAATCGGCGCTTGCGTCGATCTTGTGCGCACCATCGTTACCGACAAGAAAGACGCCAAGGCCGGTGAGTTCAAAGCTAAAAACTGGGCCGAGAAGCCGGGGTGGCTTGTCGTGACCTGCCGCAAGTCAGACGACGAGCTGATGCAAACAGAAGACTATGCCGCTTGTTGTACGGCGATTCAGAGCCTGATGTTATACCTGTGGAAGGCCGGTGTCGGATCGAAGTGGACGACGGGCGATATTACGCGCGACCCCAGGTTTTTTGACATTGTCGGCATCGACGATGATCAGGAGTTCGTCGTCAGCATGCTCTGGTACGGTTATCCGAAAGTGACGCCTGTGCAGTCGCGAAAAAACCTCGACGACGTCCTGACCGAACTGCCATAACCCCCCGCCTGTAGGAGCCCGCCGTACCAATAGAATATTGGACCAACCATTTGGTAAAGAGTTAACGATCGGACCGGGCGATTTCCGCCGACCCTCGTGGCAATCGTGGGCATGGCCCGCGCCTACAGGAGCTTGTCAGTCGCGCGCCAGCTCGTCCGGGTGGTGCACGAGCGGGCCGGGTACGATCACCGAGCGCAGCAAGAAAATACACACTGTTAGCATGCCGACCGAACCCATGATAAGGACTGAGTTGCGTACAGAACCGTCATAGAAAATTGCACCAAGCAGCGCGCCCGAGGCGCCCATGATGTTTTGTAGTGTGCCGATTATCGACGATGCCACTCCGGCAATCTTCGGCAGTGGATCGAGGGCAAGTACCATCGCATTGGGCAGCAGGATTGCGATCGTGAACATAAAAGTGCAGACGCAGCTCCACAACCAGGCGAACGGAGCTTGGTTCATCCAGGCAATGACCAGCAATTGTCCGGCACAGATACCCATCAATAGTACGCCCAACCCAATCAGCTGCATGCCGTCAAGTCTTGCGACGAGAAAACGGTTGACTACGGAGCCAAGCAGTATCGACAATCCTGCGCCAGCGAATATCAGGCCATAGGTAGTGATCGAGTAATCGTAAATTTCTACAACCAGCGCTGCGGAGATCGCGATGATCGACATAAAACCAGCAGGCGGCAGAATGATAATCAGCAGTCCAAATATACTTTGCGGGTGCGAAAAAAATTCTGCGAAACTTGAAATCAACTGACGTACTGGATGTTGCCCGATACTCGGGCTGTGTGTCTCAGTGATGTTGCTGCGTATACACAGGAGAATCAGGTAGCCAAAAACGGCAATCGCGATGAAAGGCGCGCGCCAGCCCCATTGCGCGACAAGCAGTGCACCTATGCTGGGTGCAATCACCGGGGCCGCTGTGAATATCATGGTCATGAGCGACATCAACCGCGCCGCCTCTTTGCCGCTGGCAATATCTCTTACGATCGCACGCGACAAAACGATCGCCGATGCGGCACCGAAACCCTGCAGAAACCGTGCTATGAGCAAAAGCTCGATATCATTTACTACGGCAGCGACAGTCGCGGCGAGAGCGAACAATGACATGCCAGCATAAAGGACCGGCAGCCGCCCAATGCGGTCCGAAATCAAGCCGGCCGGAATCTGTCCAAAGGCCATACCGGCCATGAACACGCCAACAATTTGCTGGCCTCTCGATAAACTGGTCGAGAGCGCTTCAACCATCGCTGGAACGGCCGGCAAGCTCAGGTCTATGGTCAATGCGGCCATGCCTGTGAGCAGGCCCAGCGTAATGACGAAGCGGTGCCTTTGGACTGGAGCGGGAGGAGTCACGATCCAGTCAGACTGACATCTCGACCTGCGACTAACAAGTTCGACAACTGATTGGTGCCGAGCCAATAACTGAGTTCACGGGGATGATCAATGTCCCATATCGCGATGTCGGCACGCTTGCCGACGGCCAGTGTGCCGCGGTCGTCGGCCAGTCCGAGCGCGCGTGCGGCTTCACGCGTTGCGCCGGCGAGACATTCTTCGGGCGTCAACCGAAACAAGCGGCAAGCGAGAGCCATCGCTTCGCGAAGTGAGCACAACGGCGAGGTACCGGGATTGCAATCTGTCGCTATCGCTATTGGCACACTGTTCGAGCGCAACGCCTCGATCGGAGGTCGCTGCGTTTCACCGAGTGTTAGAAATGCACCGGGCAGCAACACGGCAACCGTGCCCGACTTTGCCATTGCTGCGACGCCAGCGGGCGACGTGTACTCGAGATGATCGGCTGACAGTGCATTGAAATGTGCGGCGAGTTCTGCGCCGCCTCCATCACTCAACTGGTCCGCATGCAGTTTGACCGGAAGTCCGAGTTCTTGCGCGCGGCGAAACATGCGTGCGATCTGCGGCGCATCGAATGCGATCGTTGCGCAGTATGCGTCGACGGCATCAGCAAGGTGATTCTCTGCGACGTCGGGCAGTAGTTCCTCACAGATCAGGTCGATGTAGCGGTCAGCTTTGCCGTGAAATTCAGGAGGCACGGCGTGCGCGGCAAGCAAGGTGATTTGAAGTGACAATGCCGATGCCTTCTCCAGGTTTCTTGCAACAGCGAGAATCCTGAGCTCGTTCTTAACGTCAAGGCCATAGCCGGACTTGATTTCTACCGTTGCAACGCCGTCAGCAGCAAACCCGTTGAGGCGGCGCATCGCTGTGTCGAATAGCGTGCCCATATCTGCTGCGCGAGTCGCGGCGACCGTCGACATGATGCCGCCGCCTGCGAGGGCACACTCCTCGTAACTTGCACCCTGCAGGCGTTTTTCGAATTCTTCTGCGCGATTGCCACCGAATATCAGGTGCGTATGGCAATCAATCAGAGCCGGCGTAATCCATCGGCGAGCCAGTGAGCGCGTCTCGTCGGCCTTGTCGTGCGGTAATTCCGAGCGCGATCCGATCCACGCTACCGTACCGTTGCATATTGCGATGGCGCCATCTTCGATGGCTCCGTATTGCGCTTTTTCAACGCACATTGTCGCGATGCGAGCATCGGTCAGCAGCAGTTCCCAGTTCGCCATCTGTTGCTCCGTGTGTGCATTCGACGGTACCATGGTCGAGCTTGTATATACAACTTGGCAATACCTCGATGACAGACGTTTTCGCACGTAAAGCATTGTTACGAAAGGGTTGGGCTCATGATGTGAGGTTCGGCATCCGGGCTGGACAGATCGATAGCATTGCCGAAAGCGTGTCGCCGAATGCGGAAGATTTCGTTGCCGGAATCGTGATACCAGGGCTCTGCAATGCGCACAGCCATGCATTCCAGCGTGCGCTCGCTGGCAGAACCGAACAGCGCTCGCCTGCAGGCCAGGACAATTTCTGGACCTGGCGCGAGCGGATGTATGAACTCGCAGGCAAACTGGATCCCAATTTGCTCTCTGCGATCGCATCTCAGGCCTACTCCGAAATGCTGCAGAGTGGCTATACGGCTGTTGTTGAATTTCATTACCTGCACCGGCACAGCGGCGCCGATCAAAGCGACGACGAAATGTTCAATGCCATTCGTGAGGCTGCGTCACAAAGCGGTATCCGCATGATCTACGTTCCGGTCTTGTACGAGCGCGGCGGCTTCGATCAACCGCAGCTCGAAGGTCATCAGAAGTTGTTTGCGCTCGATATTGACAATTTTCTCGCACACCATGCGCGTGCAACTGAGCAACAGTCGGATCGCATCAGCGTTGGTATCGGCGCACATAGTTTGCGTACGGTCAGTAGTGAGTCTTTGCGTGAAATCGTCGCTGTTGCTCAGGATACGAACATCCCGATGCACATTCACATTGCTGAGCAACAGCGCGAAGTGGAGCAGAGCGTGGCAGCAAATGGACGTCGTCCTGTCCGCTGGCTGCTTGAGAACTACGACGTTGATGATCGATGGTGCCTGGTGCATGCGACACACATGGACGCCGAGGAAACCGAGAGCCTTGCAAAAACCGGAGCGGCCGTATGTTTGTGCCCGAGCACCGAGGCCAACCTTGGGGACGGCCTGTTTCCGTTGCAGAGATTTCTTGCTTACGACGGACGGATCGCGATCGGATCCGACAGTAATGTGTCGATCAATCCGTTCGAAGAACTTCGATGGCTCGAGTACGGACAGCGTATTGCGTCGCAGTCGAGAAACGTCACATCTACGCAGGAGTCACATGTTGGTCGCGAGCTGTTCTCACGTGTACTCGAAGGTGGAGCGATGGCTGGCGTAAGAAAACCGCCAGGATTGAGTCCCGGCGTGTCAGCTGATCTCGTCGTACTCTACGATGATGATCCCATGCTCGTGGGCCATGACGACAGGTCTTTGCTCGACGCCCTCATTTTCTCAGGATACCGCCTTCCCATCGAGCGCGTCATGGTTCATGGAGACTGGCGAGTCATCGATGGTGATCATGTCAATCAGGAACAGACGCGTGCGCAATTTGCCGCGGCCCTCGAAATCCTGGGAGGCTCGCAATGAGTGCGACGGTAAAACCCAGGTACCAGCAACTCAAGGATATGATCATTGAGCGCATATCAAGTGGCGAGCTTCGTCCTGCAGATCGCGTGCCATCCGAAAACGAACTTGTCGAGCTGATGAAGGTGTCCCGGATGACGGCCAATCGCGCATTGCGCGAACTCACCGACGAAGGCTACGTTACACGCATGGCCGGCCGGGGAACGTATGTCTCCGACTTTCGGGCGAAATCGCATTTGCTCGAAGTGCACAACATTGCTGACGAAATTACGCGGCGTGGCCACCAGCATTCCTGCAAGGTGCTACGACAATCACGCCAGCGTTCACGAGGCAAGATTGCGGGCGCGTTGCATGTCGAGCAGGGCGTCGATTTATTCCATTTGCTGCTCGTGCATTACGAGAATGGCATGCCAATCCAGGTTGAAGACCGGCATGTCGTTGCCGATTTTGCGCCGGATTGCTTGTCGCAGGATTTTCGCACTATTACGCCGAGCGCATACCTGACAAAGATTTCACCCCTGCAAGAAGCTGAGCAGGTCGTGCGAGCTGTGCAGCCAAATGCGGCGGTCCGTCGACGCTTGCGAATGGCCGATGACGAGCCAAGCCTCGTTGTGATCCGTCGAACCTGGTCGCATGGGCGGCCCGTGACATTCGCGCGCCTGCATCACCCCGGCAATCGTTATGAACTGACGGGACATTACTCGCCGCCGGGAACGCCCAAATCGGCGACAGGCAATGTCGTGGAACTGGAGATTTACGACCATGAATGACAAGCGAATCATCAAAGCGCCGACAGGCACCACACTGCAGACGAAGAGCTGGCTGACTGAGGCGCCACTGCGCATGCTCATGAACAACCTCGATCCGGACGTTGCCGAGCGCCCGGAAGACCTGGTCGTATATGGCGGCATCGGCAAAGCGGCCCGTAACTGGGAAGCCTATGACGCGATCATCAAGTCTCTGCAAGAGCTTGAGTCGGATGAGACGCTGCTAATCCAGTCTGGCAAGCCAGTCGGAGTTTTCCGGACACACAGCGATGCACCGCGGGTGCTGATTGCGAATTCGAACCTCGTGCCGGCATGGGCGAACTGGGAACACTTTCGCGAACTCGACAGGAAGGGCCTGATGATGTTCGGCCAGATGACGGCCGGTTCCTGGATTTACATCGGTAGTCAGGGAATTGTGCAGGGTACCTACGAGACATTCGTCGAAATGGGCCGGCAACACTATGCTGGTGACCTCGCTGGCCGCTGGATCCTGACTGCCGGTCTCGGTGGTATGGGTGGCGCGCAACCGCTCGCTGCAACAATGGCAGGCGCATCAATGCTTGCAATCGAATGCCAGTCGGAGCGCATCGATAAGCGACTTGAAGCCGGCTTTCTCGACGTGCGTGCCGAAACGCTCGATGAGGCGCTGGCGGTCATTGCAGTCGCGGTTGAGGATCGTAAGCCGATCAGCGTGGGTCTGCTAGGCAATGCCGCAGACCTGCTTCCGGAGATGGTTAATCGCGGTGTGCGACCGGATGCCGTAACGGACCAGACTTCAGCCCACGATCCGGCGAACGGTTACTTGCCGATCGGCTGGAGTGTCGATGAGTGGCAGGAGCGTCGCAGCAGTGATCCCGACGCTGTCGCTGCAGCCGCGAGAAAATCGATTGCCGTACATGTGCGCGCGATGCTCAAATTCCACAACGCCGGAATACCGACATTCGACTACGGCAATAATATTCGGCAAGAGGCATTGCATGAGGGGGTGGAAAAAGCGTTCGACTTTCCGGGCTTTGTACCAGCGTATGTTCGGTCCCTGTTCTGCCGCGGCATCGGCCCATTCCGCTGGGCGGCGCTTTCGGGCGACCCCGAGGACATTTACAAGACCGATGCCAAGGTCAAAGAAATCATTCCTGATGATGTACATCTGCACAACTGGCTGGATTTAGCACGCAAGTTGATTCGGTTTCAGGGTATGCCAGCACGAATTTGCTGGGTCGGGCTTGGACAGCGGCACCGCCTCGGGCTGGCATTCAACGCAATGGTTCGAACCGGAGAGCTCAAGGCGCCCATTGTCATCGGTCGAGACCACCTCGATGGTGGTTCCGTGGCGAGTCCGAATCGAGAGACCGAAGCAATGATCGATGGTTCCGATGCCGTGTCGGACTGGCCGTTGCTCAACGCGTTGCTCAGCACAGCGGGCGGTGCAACCTGGGTGTCGATACATCACGGCGGCGGCGTTGGCATGGGCTATTCACAGCATGCCGGGCTGGTCATCGTGTGCGACGGCACAGCTGATGCGGATCGGCGCATCGAGCGCGTGTTGTGGAACGATCCGGGCACTGGCGTAATGCGACACGCGGACGCAGGATACGAAGAGGCAATCGAATGCGCGCGCGAGCATGGATTGAACCTGCCCATGCTTGGCACCGGAGCAGCGTCATGAAGTTGACGCTCGACAATCAGCTGGTGGGCCTGGCTAATTTGCGTGAAGCATGGCGAAATTCGGTGACAGTGACGCTTGGTGACAATGCCAGTCGCCGGGTGGCGGCAGCGCATGAACTTATCTGTGATGTCGTTGCGGGCGGGGACAAGGTTTATGGCGTGAATACGGGTTTCGGTCAGCTCGCGCGGGTACGAGTCAGTGATGACGATCTCGAAAAATTGCAGGTGAACCTCATTCGGTCGCACGCGGTCGGAGTGGGTGATGATCTTGGCGACGACATAGTGCGTCTAGTGATGCTCATCAAGGTCATCGCGCTTGCAGAGGGATATTCCGGGGTTCGACTCGAGCTCATCGAAGCGCTATGCGCGATGATCAATCACAATATTTATCCGTGTATACCTGCGCAGGGATCGGTGGGTGCGTCGGGAGATCTCGCGCCACTGGCGCACATGGCCGGTGTGCTGATCGGCATCGGCGAGGCGCGCGTCAACGGTACTGTTGTGCCAGCGCATGTCGCGCTGGCCGAAGCGGGAATCGAGCCGCTTATACTCGCGCCGAAAGAGGGGCTTGCGCTGTTGAACGGTACCCAGGTCTCGACAGCGCTCGCCCTTGCCGCCGTATTTCGTACCGAAAACATACTCGCGGCGGCACTTGCGGCAGGTGCGATGTCAGCGGATGCCATCAAGGGCAGCGATACGCCTTTCGACGCCCGTATTCAGAAGGTACGCGGTCATAGCGGTCAGATCGCCGTTGCAGGAGTACTTCGTGAACTCATGCATGGCAGCGAAATTCGTGCGTCGCATATTGCTTGTGATCGCGTGCAGGACCCGTATTCGATTCGTTGTCAGCCGCAAGTTGACGGTGCGTGCCTTGATGTGCTGCGCCACGTCTGTGCAGTGCTTGAAACGGAGGCAAATGCCGTGACCGACAATCCGCTCGTATTCGCCGAATCTGGTGTCGTGCTATCGGGTGGAAATTTTCACGCTGAGCCGGTCGCGCTTGCGGCCGACTACCTGGCCCTGGCTATTGCGGAGATCGGTGCTTTGTCTGAACGCCGCATCGCGTTACTGATCGATGCGAATCTGAGTGGCCTGCCGGCGTTCCTCGTCAATGAAGGCGGGCTTAACAGTGGTTTCATGATGGCGCAGGTGACGGCTGCATCGTTGACGTCTGAGAACAAGACCCTGGCACATCCCGCGAGTGTCGATAGCGTTCCGACATCAGCCAACCAGGAAGATCATGTCAGCATGGCGACGTTTGCGGCGCGGCGTCTACACGACATGCTCGACAATGTCACCAATATCGTTGCAATTGAAATACTGGCTGCAGCGCAGGGCATCGAGTTTCACCGTCCACAGAAGAGTTCACCCGCGATAGAAAAGATTATCAGCTCCGTGCGCGAGGTTTCACCGTCTTATGGCGAAGATCGATCGCTGTCACCCGACATTAGATTGGTAGCCGAACTCATCGGCCAGGGCATGTTTTGCGATCTCGCTGCGTCGATCTTGCCCAGTTTCCGTCCGTGAGCGACTGCTACACGTATCATGAGGGCACTATGCCGCTTCTCGTGAGCGTGCCGCATGATGGCCGGAAAATTCCGCGTGATCTGGCCAGGCACATGACCGCGGCCGGGCGGGAAATTCCCGATACGGACTGGCACGTTGCGAAATTGTACGAATTTGTTCAAGACCTCGGCGCCGCTACGATCGTGGCCACATATTCACGCTACGTTGTCGACCTGAATCGGCCTGCGGACGATATTGCACTGTACGAAGACCAGCTGGCGACAGGCCTGTGTCCGACACAAACATTTGCCGGCAACGATATTTACATCGATTCGAATTCTATCGAGACCAAGGATCGCGTCGCTCGCTATTGGCGCCCCTATCACGACAAAATTGCGGCGACGCTCATTGGTATGCGCGAGCGTTACGGTTACGCACTGCTCTGGGACGCGCACTCGATTGCAAGTCGTATACCGCGCTTGTTCGACGGTGAATTAGCAGTTCTGAATATTGGCACATGGGAGAACAGAAGTTGCGACGCAGCAATTTCGAGGTCAGTTATGAATGCTGCGGCAAGCAGTCCGTGGCACGCGGTATGCAACGAGCGCTTCAAAGGTGGTCATATCACGCGACACTATGGCGATCCGAATGCCAATGTACATGCGATACAGCTAGAGCTCGCGCAACGGGCGTACATGAATGAGGAGACACTCGAATTCAATGACGATGAGGCGTTGCGGCTACGTGGTACGCTCAAGAATCTGATCGAAACCTTCGTTGATGCAGCTGCAAGGAGCCTGCCTTGAGCAGAAAGCGCGGAATTCACGATCTTTACAGTGCCGACGCTGAGCAGGCGGACAAGCTACTTTGGGGGCGTGAAACCTGTCCGCTGACACGACGCGGATTCCTTCGAGGTTCAGGGCTTGCCGCAATGTCTGCGGCATTGGGCGCGAGCATCCCATTCGCCGAGTTTCTGCCGGGCGGTCTGATTCCAGCCGCGTTCGCACAAGCGGATGGGCCTTTTTATATTCCAGGCAAGTCTGGCCTGACCGTGCTCAATGATCGACCCATTAATGCCGAGACCCCGGCCCATTTGCTGGACGATCCGATTACACCTGCTTCGCGACTGTTTGTCAGGAACAACGGAATCCCGCCTGTAACAGATGACATTGATCCGCTCGATTGGAGCATCGACGTTGAAGGTGAGGCCTGTGATCGACCCAAATCGATAACATTGCGCGATCTGCAACGGCGATATCGAAATTACACTCTGCAGCTGCAAATTGAATGTGGTGGCAGTGGCCGCTCCGAGTTTTATCCACCGGCTCCGGGCATTCAATGGACGACCGGCGCAATCGGCTGCCCCGAATGGACGGGTGTACGGCTCAAAGATGTACTTGAGGACTGCGGCATTGCTGACAATGCGGTGTACGTCGCCTATGAAGCGGCGGACAGTCACCTTTCTGGTGATCCGACCAAACAGCCGATCTCACGTGGCGTACCGGTCCACAAGGCGATGCAAAACGAGTCGATGATTGTCTGGGCAATGAACGGCAAGCCATTGCCGCCGTTGCACGGTTATCCGCTGCGCATGCTTTGCCCGGGTTGGTCCGGATCGGTGAGCGGTAAATGGCTGACGCGAATTCTGCTTCGTGATCGCGTTCATGACGGGGCTAAAATGACCGGCAAATCGTATCGATTGCCGTGTAAACCAGTTGCGCCCGGTACGAATGTTGCGGATGAAGACATGTGCATCATCGAATCCATGCCAGTCAAGTCTCTGATCACATTTCCTGAATCCGGTGTGCAGCATGCTTTATCCAGAACTTTCAAAGTGCGCGGCCATGCCTGGGCTGGCGATCGACGCGTGCAAAAACTCTATGTATCAATAGACTTCGGCGCCCGCTGGCGCAGCGCGAAGCTCAGGAAGCCCGCCAATCGATTTGCCTGGCAACACTGGTCCGCGGACATAGACTTCCCGGAGGCGGGTTACTACGAGGTTTGGGCACGCGCCGTCGATCAGGATGGCAAGTCACAACCTGTCGTTTTACCGGGCTGGAACCCGCGCGGATATCTCAATAATGCCTGTCATCGCATTGCGGTCATGGTCACCGCGTGAGGTGCGCGATCCTGTTGCTCTGCTGCCTGCCTTTTGCGGCAGTCGGCGCTGACACCGATACTGCAACTGGGCTTATCAAGAATCCGGGCTGGGAACTGGTGCGCGCACATTGCGGCGGCTGTCATTCGCATGCGGTGATTACGCAGCAGCGCGCGGATCGCCAGACTTGGCTCAACATAATTCGCTGGATGCAGTCGACACAAAATCTCTGGCAGTTTCCTGCAGACACTGAATCACAGATTCTCGATTACCTGGCGGCGAGCTACCCACTGCAGCCACACCGGCGGCGCGCCCCGATTCCTGTGAACCTGATGCCTGACACGAAAAAAGGCAGCCAGAAATAATTCGTATTCAGAGTGTATTCATTTTGCGACATCTAGTCTGTCAACATGTGATTGGGATACTATTGCCAAGATTCCAATCAAGACATTCATACTCTAAGGGCAAGAGGATACGAATCATGAACAGGCGAAACTTGGTTTGCACTATTGGTGTCGTAAGTGCGCTGTTAATTTCGGGCGTGGCCATGGCGTGGTCGGCCAACAAAATTGACAGAGAAGTCGATAAAACGATCATAGTATTCAAGGAAGAAGTCAACGGCGCTCAAATTTTTCTCGACCAGGCCGCTGGTTATCTCGTCTTCCCGCGCGTTTATAAAATCGGCGTGGGTATCGGCGTTGAAACGGGCGAGGGTGCGCTGCGCATTGGTGGAGCAACTGTCGACTACTACCGTACAACAGCCGGCTCGATCGGCCTGCAACTTGGCGCGCAGGCAAAGTCGATCGTCATCGCGTTTATGACCACGGAGTCGCTCAACAAGTTTCGCAACGCCAGTGGCTGGAAAGTCGGTGTTGATGGATCGATTGCGTTAATCGACCTCGGTCTTGGCAAGACGATCGATACTCAGAACGTCAAGGATCCGGTCGTCGGGTTTATATTCGGCTCCAAGGGACTGATGTACAATCTGACGCTTGAAGGATCCAAGTTCACGAAACTCGACAAAACGTAGACGTCGCTCGCTGGGCAAGCGCATTGGCGATGGTACGCGTATGGTTGGTGAAATCAGCCAGGACATCGTAACCCAGCCCGGCGTCCTGCCGGGCAAGGCACATGGCTGGTTTCGCCGCTGGTTCGGCAGAGTCTGGAAGGTACGCGGCGGTGGTCTCTATGCCTGCGGTTATGCGGGCACGTTCATTTTCCTCGAGATCCGCATGGTTGTTAGCGAAATCGCGCAAAGTGAAAGCATCGTCCAGTTCTTCACTGAGCAACTTCTCGAGTTCGTCTTCCGCTTTTTCGGCGAGTCGTTTGCCAACATGATTCATGCCTTCATGTGGCCCGTCGAAATCATCCAATGGAATTCGCCTTATGGCGCGATTGGCCTGGGCTTCGCCTTCTTCGCTTTCACACGGTATCTCAAGAAACCGATCGAACACTGGCTGTTCGGCGACGAAAACACGTAGACCCCTGCCTTTAGGAACTCGCCACGCTTAGCGCGCGGTCGCGCCACCGTGGTGGGTTCCTACGTGGTTTCGAGGATCTTGCCCTGCCGCTTGGCGTTTTCGTCGAAGCCGTGTTGCCAGGTGGACCGATGCTGCGCCGGTGCAACCTGCACGGCCGTGACCTTGTACTCCGGACAATCGGTGGCCCAGTCGCTGTATTCGGTCGTCACGACATTCGCGCCGGTCTCCGGATTGTGGAAGGTCGTGTAAACGACGCCGGGCTGCACTTTGGTCGTTATGGTGGCCCGTAACGTGATGTCGCCCTTGCGGCTTATCAGTGATACGAGCTCGCCATCCTTGACGCCGCGCAATTCGGCGTCACTTGGATGTATTTCCAGCAGGTCCTCGTCGTACCAGACCACGTTGGGTGTGCGACGTGTCTGCGCACCCACATTGTATTGCGAGAGAATGCGCCCGGTTGTTAGCAGTAACGGCGTGCCTAGACGGCCAACGGAAACGGGTCTAGGTCGATTTGCATATAATTCGAAAATCCTGTCCCCGCTACCAAATAAAACACGTCGGGCCCGGTTTTTTTCGGGTCCGGCGTTTTTTGTTGGTAATGAGCAAGGTTTGGTCGCAATCCGCACCGACCGGGAACCGCTTGCCCGTATTGGGTCTCTTAGGCAGCGCGCCGTGGCTGTTGGGCCTTGTCTATATCGTAGGTGGTCTGAAGAACTAAAGAGAGATTTGGTATTGTGCGCGGCGAGAAGTTCGCGGACAATAATCGGTAGCTGGTCGCCCTGCGCGGCGTTATGGAGCATGAAAACCTCTGTGCGGCGGGCGGCGTGGCGCCACTTCGAGTGCTTTCCGCTATGCTGCTTTTTCAAGCGGACTTTGGCCTCAAGGAATATGGAGGAATCACATGTGGAATGAAGTTAGGGGACTGCGCGATGGCATAGATTGGGGCACGCCGCCGCGTGATGGTAAACCGGTCACTCTGACCGTGGACGGGGTGGAGGTGACGGTGCCCGAGGGTAGCTCAGTCATGCTCGCAGCAGTGGAGGCGGACCGCCCCGTGCCGAAGCTTTGCGCTACTGACATGCTTGAGGCTTTTGGCAGCTGCCGTGTTTGCCTCGTCGAGATCGAGGGGCAGCGCGGCTACCCCGCGAGTTGCACGATGCTCGTGGCGCCCGGTATGGTCGTAAGGACCCAGTCCGACCGCCTTGCGGTGCTGCGCAAGGGTGTCATGGAGCTCTATCTGTCAGACTTTCCCGAGTCCGAGATTCCCGACGGTTGGAGCGAGTTCCATCGCACGCTCGAGGAGGTCGGCATCACCGGTCACCGCTACGGCAAGGGCCGGAATCACTTCGATCTGCCCGTCGACGACTCGAACCCCTATTTCTTGTTTGACCCGGCGAAGTGCATTGTCTGCAGCCGCTGTGTCAGAGCCTGCGCGGAAGTGCAGGGAACGTTCGCTTTGACGATCCAGGGTCGCGCATTCGAATCCAAAGTTGCGGCGAGCCAGGACGAGTCTTTTATGGAATCCGAATGCGTGAGTTGCGGAGCCTGTGTTCAGGCGTGTCCAAGTCATGCGTTGGTAGAGAAGAGCCTGTTCCCAGGAGGGTATGATCGTGCCTAACCCACGTAAGCCCGAAAAAGAGACGATCACGATCTGTGCCTACTGCGGCGTTGGCTGCGGTTTCAAAGCGGAGACGATCGGCGACGAAATCGTACGCATGACGCCATGGAAGGAAGGCAAGGCCAACCATGGTCACAGTTGTGTCAAAGGCCGCTTCGCATATGACTACTGGTGCCATCCCGATCGGATCAAGACGCCAATGATCCGCGACAGCATCGAGGAGCCCTGGCAAGAGGTCAGCTGGGACGAAGCATTCGCTTACGCCGCGAGCGAGCTAAAACGCATACAGGCGAAATACGGCCGCAGTTCCGTCGGTGGAGTCTCGAGCTCCCGCTGTACTAACGAAGAGATCTTTCTTACTACGAAACTAGTGCGCGCTGTGTTCGGCAACAACAATATCGATAACTGTGCACGCATATGTCACTCCCCGACCCAGTTCGGGCTCTCCGCCACCGTGGGTGCCGGGGCTGCGAGTCAACATTTCGATTCAATTCTCCAGGCCGACGTCATTATGGTGGTCGGTGCGAACCCCACCGAGGCTCATCCCGTTTTCGGCTCGATGATGAAGCGCCGCATCCGTCAGGGTGCGAAGCTCATCGTAATCGATCCTCGCCGTACCGAGACCGTCGACAGCCCGCACTGCCGCGCTGATGTCCACCTGGCGCTACGGCCCGGCACCAACGTCGCGATCCTCAATAGCATCGCCCACGTCATCGTTCGCGAGAACAGGCACGATGAGGAGTTCATCAAGTCGCGTTGCGAGTGGCAGGAGTTTGAGCACTGGGCCGAGCTGGTCGGCAGCGAAGAGTACTCACCTGACAAGATCGGGCCTATCGCTGACGTCGATCCCGAGGATATTCGGCGCGCCGCGAGGATTTACTCAACGGGACCGCGAAGCACTATCTATTACGGCCTCGGCGTGACCGAGCACTCGCAAGGGTCGACAGGCGTCATGTGCCTCGGCAACCTCGGTCTCGCCTGCGGCATGTTCGGTCGTGAAGGCGTCGGCGTGAATCCGCTGCGTGGCCAGGGCAACGTGCAGGGCGGCAGTTGTCTCGGTAGCTGGCCGCATGTCTTCAGCGGCTACCGCTTTGTCACCGACGATGCGACCCGAAAGACCTTCGAAGCCGCGTGGGGCGTCGAACTCGACAGTGAGCCCGGCCTGCGGTTGCCGAACATGTTTGACGCAGCACTGACAGGACACTTCAAGGGCATGTATATCATGGGCGAAGACCCGGTGCAGTCCGATCCGAATCAGACTCATGTCATCGCAGCGTTTCGCAAAATGGAATGCGTCATCCTTCATGATCTGTTCCTCAACGAAACGTCGAAATATGCGCATGTCTTCCTGCCAGGCAGCTCTTCACTCGAGAAAGACGGCACGTTTACGAGCGCCGAGCGACGAATTGGGCGGGTACGCCAAGTCGTCAAGCCGGTGGCAGGTTATCAGGACTGGGAAGTGACGGTGAAGCTGATGAATGCGATGGGCTACGACGTCCAATACGCGCATGCCGGCGAGGTGCTCGACGAGCTCGCGCGCCTTACGCCGGCGTACAGCGGAGCGAGCTTCGAGCTGATCGACCGCGTCGGGTCGGTGCAATGGCCGGTCAACGAGGCCGCGCCCGAGGGCACCGAGGTGCTGCACACCGAGCAGTTTCCCCGGGCCAACGGTCTCGGGACCTTCATGCTCACAGCGTTTGTTCCGACGCGCGAGCGGGTTAGCGACCAGTATCCCCTGCTCCTGACCACTGGCCGCATCCTGAGCCAGTACAACGTCGGCACGCAGACGCGCCGCACCGCGAATTCGCAATGGCATCCCGAAGACGTTCTGGAAATGTCTCTCGGCGACATGCAAACGCGCGGCCTGCGCGAGGGTGACCGCGTCACGATCACCAGCCGATTTGGCTCGACACAGCTCAAAGTTGTGGAATCCGTACGCGTGAATCCAGGCGTGATCTATACGACATTCCACCATGCGGAAACCAAAGCCAATGTCGTGACTAGCGATCTGTCCGACTGGGCCACGAACTGTCCCGAGTACAAGGTTACAGCGGTGGATGTGACAAAGGTCACATCGCCCGAGCGGCAGCGCGCAGAATCGAGCGTCACACGACCAGCGCAGCAAGAACGTGAGACCGAGGAAATTGCCGTGGCCGAGGAAGCCAGAACATGACCGACGACGAGCAGCCGGCCGTTGCGGGTCCCGTCATCGATCTGGAGCAACTGATTTCGATGGCGAATCAAATTGGCGACTTCTACGCGCCTTACCCGCCCGAGCGCGCTCGCGAAGGGATGCGCAATCATTTGCGGACAAACTGGGACCCGCGCATGCGAAACGCGCTGCTCGAACACATTGATACGGGCGGAGACGGTCTTGATACACGCGTCATCGACGCAGTGCAGCTATTGCGTGAAAAGGCGGCAGACAAGAGTGGCTATTACGGCCCGCCGCAGGCCTGAGGACTACACCATAGCCTTGAGGCTGCGTCGGGAAGTGATCCTGAACACGGTGAGAATCGTCGCATAGCCAAAGTTCATTTCTGTGGTTCCTGCGAGGGCGCAAAATCTTCAGCAAAGTATTTCAGAACACTTCGCACGGGAAGCGGGGTCAATCCGCCCATTGCACATAACGAGGCGTGCTCCATCGTGTCACATAATTCGAGCAGCAATTCATGGTTTTCGTCACGGTTTTCGTCGGCAATCATGCGGTCTATGATCTCTACGCCACGCACAGAGCCAATTCGGCACGGCGTGCATTTGCCGCAGGATTCAATCGCACAGAACTCCATGGCAAAGCGCGCTTGTTGCGCCATGTCGACTGTATCGTCGAATACGACAATCCCGCCGTGCCCGAGCATTGCGCCAATATCGAGGAAGGCCTCGTAATCGAGTGGCGTATCGAGCTGGTCTTCCGGAATATAGGCGCCGAGCGGCCCGCCGACCTGCACGGCCCTGATGGGTCGCCCGCTGGCCGTTCCACCACCCCAGTCTTCGATTATTTCTCGAAGCGTCAGGCCGAATGCCTTCTCGACGAGGCCGCCGCGCTTGATGTTGCCCGCCAACTGGAATGCCAGGGTGCCGGTCGAGCGATTGACGCCGTACGCCGCGTACTTTTCGCCGCCCAGGTTAACGATATTCGGTACTGAGGCGAGCGTGATGACGTTGTTAACGATTGTCGGCTTGCCGAACAGTCCCTCGATCGCCGGTAGCGGTGGCCTGTAGCGGACTACGCCAGCTTTGCCTTCCAGGCTTTCGAGCATCGCCGTCTCTTCGCCGCAAACATAGGAGCCGGCGCCCAGGTGTACATCGACGTCGAAGTCGAAGCCGCTGCCCTGGATGTCGTTGCCCAGCCAGCCCGCCTCGCGAGCTGCGACGATCGCACGCATCAGGATGGAGTAGGTCAGCGGATACTCCGCGCGCAAGTAGATATAGCCTCGGCTCGCACCAACGGCAAATCCGGCGATCATCATTCCCTCAATCAACGCAAGCGGGTCGCTTTCCATCAATATCCGGTCGGAAAAAGTGCCGCTGTCGCCTTCGTCGGCGTTGCAGGTAATGTACTTCTGCTCGGCGTCGGTGTCGGCTACGGTCTGCCACTTGATGCCGGCCGGAAATGCCGCGCCGCCACGACCGCGCAAACCAGACGTCTTGATCATATCGATGACTGGCTGCGGTCCGGATTTAAACGCCTTCGATACTGCCGTGAAGCCCTGGTGTGCGGTGAAATCGTCAATCGACAATGGGTCGATCAGGCCACAGCGCCAGAACGTCCAGCGATCCTGGTTAATCAAGTAAGGAATCTCATCGGTCGGTCCGACGCGCTTGGCGTGCTTACCGCCCGTCAACAGGCCGGACTTGAACAGGTCCGGAATGTCCGCGGGCTCGATGTTGCCGTAGGCAATGCGCTTGTCGTCCACAACAACTTCGACCATGGGCTCAAGCCACGTAGCGCCCCACGACCCGTTTCGAATGATCTCGATTTTCTCGCCCGATTCCTTGGCATGCCTGGCGATCGCGATTGCCACCTCATCGGCACCGACCGAAATCGCGGCCGTTTCGCGTGGCACATAAATTCGGGTAGCGGCCATCAGCGCGTCTCGTCCATCGAAGCGACGATCTCGTCAAAGCGGTTCGTACTTACACGACCGAAAGTCTTGCCATCCACCATGATGGCCGGCGAGCAGGCGCAGTTGCCGAGACAATAAACCGGCTCGAGCGTCACGTCGTCGTTGCTCTCGTGCATGGCGACGCCGAGCGATTTTTGCGCGTGTTTGGAAAGCTCGCGACTCCCCATGGACTGACACGCCTCGGCCTCGCAGATCTTGACAACATGCTTGCCTGGCGGTGATGTTCGAAAGTCGTGGTAGTAACTGACGACGCCATGTACGTCAGCGCGCGAAAGATTGAGCTCTGCTGCGAGTTGTCGAATCGCCGCATCGGTAATCCAGCCGAATCGCTCCACGAATGCGACCAGAACTTGCACCAGCATCTCTGGGCGTGCGTTGAAACCCGCGATGATGTCGCTGGCGACCTGTTTGTCATAGGGCTGTGTTGTCATTTTGAAATTCGCTGCTCGCCTGAATAAATATTGAATGTCTTGCCACGCAAGAACCCGATCAATGTCATGTTGAACTCGCGGGCTAGTTTTACGGCGAGACTCGACGGTGCACTGACCGCTGCCAATAATGGTATATCGGCCATAAGCGTCTTCTGCATTAATTCGAAACTCGCCCGTCCGGACACGAGAATAGCCAAATCCTTCGCGGGCAACTGCTTGTTTAACAAAAGATAACCGACGACCTTGTCGACGGCATTATGCCGTCCTACGTCTTCCATTGTAACGACGACGTCGCCTTTTGAATCGAAAGCGGCGGCTGCATGCAAGCCACCGGTCTTTTCAAACGTATGTTGAGCCTTGCGCAGCAAGTCGGGCATCGCTGTCAGCACGTCGCGTGTGAATGTCGGCCCGTCGTCGCTCATCGGCTCGACGCCGACGATGCGCAACGCATCCAGCGACGTTTTGCCACAGACGCCGCAGCTCGACGTTGTATAAAAGTGTCTTTGCAGGCGGCCGAGGTCCACCTCGACGTCGGCGCCGAGATCAATACGTATGACATTGTGGATACCGGTGTCGGGCGCGGGTGGGCCGCATGGCTCGATGGCCAGAATATCCTCGACCCGGTGGATGATCGATTCGGTCAGCAGGAATCCTGCGGCGAGTTCATCATCATTCCCCGGTGTACGCATCGTGATCGAAATGCTGCGTGTCGCCCGCCCATCGGGCGTCGAATAACCCAGGCGAATTTCAAGCGGCTCTTCGACAGCAACACTGTCGGCTTGTGTTTGTTGCACGCCGTCACTGACCTTGCTGATGTCGACTGCGTGGCTGCTAACTGACATGTCGTTTTCGCTGCCGGTTACCGGGCCCGTCAGTATATATCAACGCTCGTCTGTGGCTCGCTTCGATGTGCGTGGATCGGGTATGGTCAATGCGCGGCGGATCGTCGCCAGCTCGGCATCATCTGACAGGCGCACCTCGCCGTCCTCGGCGCGGACACCGAGTTGCTCGAGTAATGGCCGGACATCCGGGAAACCGGTTGCGTCTGCGTACCGCCGGTAGAGGTCCATGAATAGCGGTTCGTCCACCAGCGTATCGAATTTTCGAAACAGGGCCTCGCCTGACCAGGTTCTGGCGGATGGCAAGCAGCACTGTTGCATTCGATCGAGCACCGTGTCGAGTGATTCGCGGCCGTCAGACCGCCGTCGTAACTCAACATCTGCGATCAATGCAAGTGCGGCGCCGCTCCAGTAGATCTTCATCCTGGCGCTGCGTTCGCCCTCGGCCGTCGCGGCATTGGGCGACCGGCCCGGAGCAGATTGCCGGCCACGCTCGAAGCCGTCAAACAGTTCCTGCCATGCGTATATCTCTGTGTATTGGCCCGCCCGTGCGAGTAGCAGGTTCTGGTAGTACTGGGCAAAGCCCTCGGAGATCCAGCGCTGACTGCGCTGCACGTATGGCAGCAACAGGTGGGAGAACTCGTGCGTTGCGGTCCACGTGCCGTAGTACTCGGAGACGGGCCGGCCTTCGTTGATGAATAATTCGATTGTCTCGCCACCGTCGCGGACCACGCGCCCAAACGGCACAGCCGCATCGCCGCCCCACATACTTTGGCCGACGGGGATCACGACGATCCTGGCCGACGAGTTCGGAAAGCGACCGTAGGCGAGGGCGATGTTGCCGGCAGTCTCTCGAACCCACTCTGTGACCGCTGGAGTATCGACGAGATTGTGCGAATTCAAAACGGCAATTCTCAATGCGGTGCCCGCGACGTCAACGACGACGGACGTAAACGCGCCGAAAATGGCAATTCCGGTGCCGCTCTGAGGCGACGCGACAAGTCGGTAACGGTTGTCGGCCCTGTCTACGAGCTGCCAGGGCACGGACACCTGGACATTATCGGGCAGGCGAAATTGCACATGGATCTCGTCTGCCGCTGCGAGCCGGGGCCGCCACATCCACAGTGTCGGTGACACCGCAATATTGGCAGGGTCCAAAATTTGGCTGAGACGCTCGCTGTTTGCAGCGGCGCGCAAGTCAACTCGATAACTCAGGCAGGTTATTCCAGATTCCGGCAGCATCAGGCGCCGGCCGCGCGTGTCGAGTTTCTCGGCCGTGTCGCAATCATACGCAGCGTCGAGAAATTGTGGCGCATCTTCCGAACGGGCCGAAATGACGGTAACCGCGGTCGAAAAGTGTGCTGTCACCGTCATTTTCGACAGTGATGCATCGATGCTGATCGTGTATCGGTGATTGTTGCCCGCATGGCTATGCATGGCGAACAACAGGCCGATGGCCGCGTAAGTCCAGCTGCGACGATGTAGGTTCTCGTTAATGATAATTGCTGTCAAGAATTTTGGGATTGACCCGATAACCACCGTTATGCTGACGTTCAGCAACATCGACTACAATAGGTCGCTGAAATTGCATAATTGTTTAGAATGCCAGATTCTGGAGACGTTCCGCCCGAGTCACAGGCACTATGAGGAGACTCCCGTGAGCAAGATCGCACGCCGCAAGTTTATTCAGTTATCAGCTGCCGCCGTGGCCGGATGCCTGGTGCACCCCGGTCGCGAGGCGATAGCGCAGGATCTGCCGCATCTGACGGAAGACGATCCGATGGCAAGCGCCATGAAATATACGCACGATTCAAGCACGGTCGATCCGGCAATTCGCGCCAATCCGGCTGCCGATCAGACGTGCACCAACTGTGCCCTGCTGCAAGGCGATGACGGCGACGAATGGCGGCCGTGCCAGATCTTCGTCGGTAAGCTCGTCAATTCCAAGGGCTGGTGCTCAGTCTGGGCGCCAAAGGCCTGAACTCAATCGATGTAAGCAACCTTGTTTGAATCGCTGCAAGCCAGTCCCGCGGATGCCATCCTGGGCCTGATTACTGAACATCGGGACGATCCGCGCGCGGAAAAAATCGATCTTGGCGTTGGTGTGTTCCGCAACGCAGACGGTGAGACGCCGATCCTCGATGTCGTCAAGGAGGCCGAGCAACGGCTGGTCGATTCGCAGGACAGCAAAGCCTATATCAGCACGGCCGGCAATGCCTCTTTTAATGCAGCAATCCAGTCGCTCGCGTTTGCCGATTCAGTTCCTGATGATCGGCTCATGACACTGCAGACACCGGGCGGTTCGGGTTCGTTGCGCGTTGCAGCGGGACTGATATTGCGCGCCACGGAAAAAGCAACGATCTGGGTCAGTGAGCCGACCTGGAATAACCATGTGCCCTTGCTTGGCGGTGCCGGCATGACGCTCAAGCCTTATCCGTACTACGACGTCGTCAATCATGTCATCCGTTTCGAGGCGATGCTCGATTCGTTGCACAAGGTGCCGAAGGGAGATCTGGTCCTGTTTCACGCTTGTTGCCACAATCCGTCGGGCCTCGATCCAAGCGAGGAGCAGTGGTGCGAAATCACCGACATCGTTGTCGAGCGCGAGCTGGTGCCGTTCATAGACATGGCGTATCAGGGCTTCGCCGTGGATCTCGATACAGACGCTTTTGCCGTTCGCCACATGGCGAGTGCGGTGCCCGAACTGATCGTGTCTACATCAGCTTCCAAAAATTTCGGTCTGTATCGGGAGCGAACAGGAGCACTGTCGTTTCTCGTCACAGACATGAGCAGCCGCGACATTCTCATCAGTCAGGCCGGTTCTTATGTGCGCACGCTGTACTCGATGCCGCCCGATCATGGTGCCGCCGTCGTCAGTTCGATTCTGCTGGACGCCGAATTGCGTGCGCGATGGATCGTCGAACTCTATGCGATGCGTGATCGGCTGCGCGACATGCGCTCGCTCTTGCACGACGCACTAAAGCTGAAAGCGCCAGGGCACGATTTCTCTCACCTGGTACGCGCCACGGGAATGTTCTGTTTCCTCGGTATTAGCAAGGAGCAAGTCGAGCGGCTAAAAAAGGATTTCGGCGTCTACATGGTGGACTCGAGCCGCATCAATGTGGCCGGAATAACTCCCGGCAACATCGAATACCTCGCCGACTCAATCGCCGCCGTCTTGTAGGAGCTCCGCTCGGATTCGGCTTTATCTGTAGGAGCCCGCCATGCGGGCGATGTCGACCGACAGGAACAGCACTGGGGTGATCGCCCGGCCCGATCGCTAGCTCTTCACCAATCGGTTGGCTCACTATTCCGTTAGTACGGCGGGCTCCTACAGTGATAACATCCCGCCCGCCGACGCGTCGAGAAATACACTCCAGTTGCGTTGATTACTGCGGAGCTTGATGAGTAGGTCCCCACATCAGGCGGCTTTTCTCGTCGATGAACAGGCGTTCTGCCGTACCGGCATTGAGTTCCAGCACGTAGGCGATGGGTTCAACTGAGGTGATTGATTGCAATGACAGCGGTTCGGTATTTCTTGCGATTGACGAAATTCGACCGTCGCGACGGACGAACAGAATATCCAGCGGTATATAGGTGTTCTTCATCCACATCGAGGCGTAATCCTCACGGTCGTAGATGAAAAGCATGCCGCTCATTGGCGGCAGGCTACGCACAAACATCAGGCCTCGGCTGCGTTGCCGGTTGCTGGTAGCCACGTAAATGTCGATGCGATGGCAGGCGTGCGCACTGGCCTCGATGACCAGAACGTCCTTGTCGAATGCTGCGTCAAGCTTGTCATCTGCAACGGCAATGGCCGGACAGAACGACAATATCAGCGATGTCGCGAGCACCAGAAAATGGCCGATTATGGTAATAGGCGGGACATCTGTGGCGCATTTGCCCGGAATTTTCTGCAATGTAACGATTCTGCCGCGGTCACAAGGGGAGCATTATTACCGAACTGAGGCCCGAATGAGAAAAAAAGGCAGAGACTGGTTGGCCTGTTCGTGCATCCTCTCTAAAATGGCACGCCGATTTAGGCACCGGAGTCATTGATGAGCGTCATAGAACAATTCCAACAACTTGAGGCGCATGCGAGCTCGTTGATCATCGGGCAGTCGCACCTGATCAACAGGATGATCATTGCGTTGCTCTGCGACGGACATCTTATCGTTGAGGGAGCGCCGGGCCTTGCAAAGACACGTGCCATCAAGGTGCTTGCCGAAAGCATCGAATGCGATTTTCACCGCATTCAATTCACACCCGATTTGTTACCAGCTGATTTGACCGGCACCGATATCTACCGGCCGCAGGAGGGCACCTTCGAATTTCGCAAGGGTCCGCTGTTCCATAACCTGATCCTTGCCGACGAGATCAATCGTGCGCCGGCCAAAGTGCAGTCGGCGCTGCTCGAGGCGATGGAAGAACGACAGATTACAGTTGGTGACAAGAGCTATGAACTCGATGACCTGTTCATGGTAATGGCGACGCAAAATCCAATCGAGCAGGAAGGCACGTACCCGTTGCCCGAAGCGCAGCTGGATCGATTTCTGCTGCACATCGAGGTTGGTTACCCGACGGTCGAGGACGAGCGCCGCATCATGGTATTAAACCGTGAAGAAGCAAAAGCCATGCAGAGGGATGCATTTCAACCACCCGAGTTATTGTCTGTCGAATCGATCATGCAGGCACGTCAGGACGTCTTGCGACTGCACCTCGCCAGTGAACTCGAGAAGTACATCGTCAATATCGTCGTGGCGACGCGCGACCCTGGTCGCGTAGACAAGTCGCTCGAGGGACAGATACTTTATGGTGCCAGTCCGCGCGCGTGTATGGGTATCGATCGCGCTGCGCGAGCGCACGCCTGGCTTTCGCGCCGGGACTACGTTGGACCCGAAGACATACAGGCAGTCGCTCCTGACGTATTGCGGCATCGGCTGGTCTTAAGTTTTGAGGCTGAGGCCGACGGTGTTGATGCGAACTCGATCATCGAGCGAGTTCTGGATGGCGTCGGTGTGCCGTAATGGCCGCGCTCGATCACATTGCCGAACCCGTATCGCCGGTTAGCGTTAGCCAGGCAGGCCTGATTCGGCTTAATGGTCCGGCGCGAGGGATCGCACTCGACGTCTTGCGAATCAAGTCATTACAAACCGGCGCCTATGTCTCGCATTTCCGTGGTCGTGGCATGGAGTTCGACGAGTCACGGCCCTATCAGCCCGGCGATGATCCGCGCAGCATCGACTGGCGCGTGACGGCCAGGAGCACCACGGCGTACACGAAATTATTTCGCGAGGAGCGTGAGCGCCCGGTACTCGTGGTCGTAGATCTGCGCTCGAATATGCATTTCGCGACCCAGGGTTGCTTCAAGTCCGTTAATGCGAGCCGCGCAGCGGCGCTACTGTCCTGGGCGGCGCATCATCGCGGTGATCGGCTCGGCGGGTTGATTTTCGGCGATTCAACGCACCGCGAGCTCAGACCGAAGCTCGGTCGCCAGGCGGCCCTCCGATTTGTCCACGAGCTTGTCGGTCATCCCGACTGGGAGCACCGCGAACCCAAGAATGGCCATGACGAGGAGCCGCCACTAACTCGGGCAATGGCCGCGCTAAAACGAGTAACACGACCGGGCAGTCTGGTCGTGATATTGAGCGATTTTCTCGGCTTTTCGCGGGCCGCGAAGGCCTATCTGTCCAGTGTTGCACGTCACAGTGAGGTGCTGGCCGTGTTTCTCAACGACCCGCTCGAACGCGAATTGCCACCACCCGGACGCTACCGACTTGTCTCTCGCGATGATGAGATTGCGATCGATACGGTGGCGAAAGCCGCACGTCGCGACTACAGAAACGCGTTTCTTGCTCGGCGCAAGGAGCTTGAAGCGTTTTGCCGCCGTTACGGCATTCACCTGATGTCGATGTCCACGCAGGATGATCCCATCAGCAAGCTGCAAGCCGCGCTTGGCAGAAGGACGCGTTGACGGTGGATCCGCAGCAAATTCCTCTGCGAGACCTGCACCTGCCGGAAATGGTTGGCTGGTGGCCGCTGGCGCCGGGATGGTGGGTCGTCATAGGCCTCGCTGTCGTGGGCCTGGTCTTGCTACTGCGGCGTCTGCTGCGAAAGCGTGCCCGCAGTGCCGCCAGGCGTCATGCGCTCAGGCAGCTTAATAGCCTGGTGGCCGATTACGAGCGACATCACGATGTGGTGGCATTCGGCGCACAAATGTCCAGGCTGCTACGTCGCGCGATGCTTGCATATGCGCCGCGTCAAGAGATTGCAGGCCTGACGGGCGACGAGTGGCTTGCCTGGCTCGATCGCGGTCTGGAAGTTCCGCAATTCGTCAACGGACCCGGGCGAGTGCTGCTTGAGTTGCCGTATCGCGACGCAGATTCAGCCGCAACGAGCCTGGACGTTTACAGGCTGGTCACTGCGGTTCGCCAACGCGTTGCGACACCTCTCAGGAGCAAGCACTGATGTGGTCGCTCGCCTGGCCCTGGGTCCTGCTGGCATTGCCGCTGCCATTGATCGCCAACAAACTGTTGCCCGAATCACCAGACCTGCGCGACGCGGGCCTGCACGTGCCGAGCCTCAGCGGCTTCGCTATGTTGATCGATCGCTCGCAGGCCGAGCAACTGCTGAACTGGAGGTTATGGCTGGCTGTCATCGCCTGGATTTTGCTCGTCATCGCCGCCGCCAGGCCCGAACGCATCGGTGACGAACTTGATGTGCCGGTGTCCGGGCGCAACCTCATGCTCGCCGTCGATTTATCGGGCAGCATGGATCAAAAGGACTTTGTACTTGGCGGTCGCCGCGTCGACCGGTTGACCGCAACCAAAGCTGTTGCCAGCGATTTCATCAGTCGTCGCGAGGGTGATCGCATCGGCCTGATTCTGTTTGGCGAACGTGCTTACCTGCAGGTGCCGCTGACGCTCGACAGGGAAACGGTAAAGATTCTGTTGCTCGAGTCGTTCATCGGCCTTGCCGGTGAGAAAACCGCCATCGGTGACGCGATTACGCTCGCGGTCAAACGCATTCACGATCAGGAGCTAGACGCGGGTGAACAGGTACTCGTGTTGCTGACTGATGGTGCGAATACAGCGGGCGAAGTGCCACCGCTTAAAGCAGCTCAGCTCGCGGCGCAGGTCGGTCTGCGAATCTACACAATCGGCATTGGTGCCGAGCAGCTCGAAGTATCGTCGCTCATTGGCGGTCGCCGCAATATCAATCCGTCGGCCGACCTTGACGAGAAGACGCTGATTGGGATCGCTGAACTAACGGGGGGTCGTTACTTTCGTGCCGTAGATACGGCCGCATTACAGGACATTTACCGTCTCGTCGACGAACTCGAGCCCGTTGCAAGGCCCGAAGCCGGCTTCCGGCCCGTGAAATCACTCTATTACCTGCCATTGGCGGGCGCGTTCGCGCTGGCAGCGTTCCTCATCATTGTCAGTCTCTGGCAAAACCTCGTTGTCGGGCGGCATAGCCGCGTACAAACCGATGTTGTCTGACTTTCATTTTCTCCGACCCGAATGGCTATGGGCAGTACCTGTCGTCATTGGAGCGACGTTACTGCTTGCACATCGTCAACTCGGGCCCGGAAATTGGCAAAATGTCGTTGCACCGTCGCTTGTACCGTACGTATTGTCGCGATCCGCTATCCGACGTGCCGATTATCGCTGGTGGTTGCTGGGCCTGAGCGCTGTCATTGTCGTGTTGTCGCTCGCGGGCCCTGCATGGCAACGCATCGATCAGCCCGTGTATCGCTCCGATCAGGCGCTGGTCGTCGCTCTCGATTTATCGCGCTCGATGGACGCACAGGACGTGTCGCCAAGCCGGTTATCGCGCGCGCGGCTAAAGATTCTCGACATGCTCGAACGCCGGGCCAGCGGCCAGACGGCACTTGTCGTTTATTCGGCGAATGCGTTCACGGTAACGCCACTGACGACCGATACGGCAACGATCGCGGCGCTCGTCAACAGCCTGAGTACCGACATCATGCCGAGTCGTGGCAGCTACCCGGTCGCCGCAATTAACAAGGGCAGGCGGCTGCTCGAGCAAGCCGGCGCAGCGTTCGGGGAGGTGTTATTGATTACGGACGGGGGTTCATCGCCTGCGGCGGAAAAGGTCGCTCGCGAGCTGCGGAGTTCGGGTTACACATTGTCCGTGCTCGCTGTCGGCACGACCGCTGGAGCGCCAATTCCGAAATTGGGCGGCGGCTTTGTTACCGGGCGGAGCGGACAAATTGCGGTACCCAAACTCGAGGAGCGTTCGCTACGCGCGCTGGCTGCGGCCGGTGGTGGTCAATTCTCGGTCCTGACCACAGATGATCGCGATCTCGACATTCTTTTATCGGGCGAAGTCGGGCATCGCAGAGCATCGAACGAGTCGCTCGCAACAGACCAGTGGCGAGAAGAAGGGCCCTGGTTATTGTTGTTGCTTTTGCCAGTCGCGGCAATGTCGTTTCGACGCGGCTGGGTACTGTTGGTGGCGCTCGCGGTGTTGCCGGTATCGGGGCCGGTACAGGCGTCAGTCTGGGATGACATCTGGTTGACGAAAGACCAGCAGGGACAGCGCAGGCTCGCAGACGGTGCAGCGGTCGATGCCGCAGAACTGTTCGACAACCCGGATTGGCGCGCGGTCGCTCAATATCGAGCAGAGGACTACGCTCAGAGCGCTGCCGAATTCGCGGCGAGTGACGATATGCGCAACTTGTACAACCTTGGCAATGCGCTCGCTCGCCAGGGTCAATTCGCAACAGCGATCGATGCCTATGAGCAAGTGCTCGAATCGAGTCCCGAAGATGCGGATGCCGCATACAATCGTGACCTGCTGCAGCAATTGCTCGAACAACAGCAGCAAAACGAAGGTGATCAGCAGGAATCATCAGGTGAGCAGGGTGAGGGCGAGCAGTCGGACAGCGATAGCGACTCGGAGCAGGACAGTTCGGACTCTCAGGCCGATGGCGAGCCAGAGGATGGTGATGTGTCACCACGCGACGACGAGATGAACCAGGAGGATTTCGAAGCATTGCAGGAAGAATTGCGGCGTGCGGCCGAAGCCGCAGAACAGAACGCCACCGATCCGAGCGAGCAACGACTGACAGAGGCCGAGCTCGAGGCTTTGCGGCGCGAACAGGAGCAACAGCAGGCACTGGAACAATGGTTGCGCCGCATTCCGAACGATCCGGGCGCATTGCTGCGCAACAAGTTCCGCTACCAATACCAGAAAACAGGCAAGGATCAGGATGGCAACGACACCTGGCCTGACGATGATGTGCGGCCGTGGTAGCTGTAGAAAGGACGTCCGTGCACAAGGTAATGTTAATGGTCGCATTCGCATTATTGCCGATCGACGCGGTACAGGCGACCGTTACAGCCAGCGTCGATCGTGTTGATGTCGAGCTCAACGAATCATTTACGCTGGAACTGACGACGGACACGAATATCGATATGCAGCCCGACCTGTCTGTGCTGGAGCAGGACTTCACCGTGGGGCAGGCCAGTCAACTCAGCAACACGACGATTGCCAACGGGAAGATTCGGCGCAGTAAGACGTGGACGTATTCGCTGCGACCAAAACGCGCAGGGCAACTGATCATTCCGGCAATCAGCATCGGTGACGAACGCAGTAATGTGGTGATGGTCGTGGTCAGCGAACCGAGCTACTTGCCGCCGGGTGAGGCGGAAATATTCGTCACCAGCGAAGTCGATTTCGACGAGACCTATGTGCAAGCCCAGGTATTGTTGACGATCAAGGTTTTTCGCTCGGTTGCTACACGTCAGCCCTCACTCCGGGATCCGACCGTGAGCGGCGTAGAGGTGTTGGTCGAACTCGCCGGCGATGATCGTAATTACGAGGCGATTATCGATGGCACGCCATACAGCGTTGTTGAGAGAGTGTTTGCCTTGTACCCGCAAGAGAGCGGCGAGATTCAATTATCACCCGCGCGATTTGAGGCGCGCGTACTGCGCAATGGACGCATCACGGGTCGCAAGGTGTACGAATCCGAGTCGCGGACGATCACGGTACGGCCGGTTCCGCCGCCCCCGGTTGACTATCCTGATGCGGCCTGGTTGCCGGCCAAGGATTTGCAGTTGACCGAAGACTGGTCGCGAGACGACGAGGAGATCGTGGCGGGCGAACCGCTAACCCGACATATCACGGTCAGCGCACTTGGACAGCTCGAGACGCAGATCCCCGAGCTCAAGCCGCCAACGGTGAATGGCTTGAATATCTATCCTGACAAACCGGAGTTGAGTCGTCGCGTCGAGTCGGGCGGCATACGTGGCATTCGCAGGGATCAATATGCTCTGATCGGTGTCGCCGCCGGCACTGTCGTGCTGCCGGCATTGGAATTACCGTGGTGGAACGTGCACAGCGGCGAATGGCAGGTAGCGCGTTTGCCAGAGCGCAGCATCACGATCCTGGCATCTGCTGAGCCACCGATGCCGGAATCGGTCACCACAGCATCCGGGGTCAGCGAAAGCGGTGCTGAATCAGAGATCGTTCCGGTTCCGAGCGGTTATTGGCGTCGAGTTAGTGCGTTATTGGCGGGCCTGTGGTTGTTGACATTAATTGTCTGGTGGTGGTCTTCAGGATCCACACCCGGGCGCAAGCCACGCGAGCCCGAACCGATTCCGCTACACAAACAACAGGCCAGGAAGCTAAAGTCAGCGCGCAGAGCAGCGTTGGCGGGTGATGCGGCCGCGGTCCGCGAGGCCGTACTCGAGTGGGGAAAATTGCAATGGCCTGACGATGCGCCGCGCAGTATTGGCGTACTCGCATTGCGCGTGTCGTCGCCGCTCGTTGAAGAACTCCAGGAATTGTCGACTCTCAGTTACGGGCCGCAGGGCGGTGACTGGAACGGTGAGGCGCTGGCCAAGGCATTACGATCATTCGCCGTCCTGTCCGACAGCGACGACAAGAGCAAAGAAATATTGCCGCCGCTGTTGCCTGCGAAACCCTAAGTCTGCGATCGCCCGCATGTCTCGATCCCGCTTGACGGGAGCGGGCTCCTTGTATGTTGTGTTCGGGTTGTTTGGCAGCTTGATATGCTGGCCTCGAACCCCGGGGTGAATCCGCAGGCTCCCAAAGGCTATGACCTTGTCTTGTAGAGTGGTTCCCCCGCCCTAAT
>JACZSM010000101.1 GCA_022574185.1 Pseudomonadota bacterium | reverse complement strand
ACTGCCGCCTAATTATTACGATCACTTCGCCAGTGATCCGGATATTTTCATTCAGTTGAACGGTCAGATCGTTGCGTGGGGACTGAGTGGCATTGCGAACAACGAACACTTTAATACACAAAATCGTCTGAACGCAGGCGATACCTATGTGGCCGATCTGCACGAGTTTTATTATCAGGATACAGACGGGACTGCCGTGAATTTCCCGGATGTAATCTGTTTCGACTATTCAATGACATTAGTGCCGTAAGGCGAACACCTAAACGATGACAGGTAACGAAATGCAGCAACAATTGAGATTGGCATTAATGGCCCTGGCAATGACAGGCATGCTTGCTTGCGGCGACGCGGACGTGGATAAAGCCAGTGCCACGCTCGAGCCCGTGGATATCACTACGGCGGCACCGACAGTCTTGTTCACGCCCGACAATGCTGTTGCGGGCAAACCCAGCGGGCCTATTACGGTCAGCTATCGAATTATCGGCAAGGCAGTCGTCGGCAGGCCGGTCGCAGTCGAACTTCGTATTTCGTCATCGCTCGGTAACCAGACGATGAAAGTGGCGTACCGAACGAATGACCCAACGGCGTTGCGCCTCGCAGAATCAGAGCCACGCGAGCTGAGTGTGTCGCCTGCTGCAGGCAGTACAGGCATCACGCAGCAGGTCACTGTTATTCCCATGCGCGAAGGGCGTTTGTTCCTGAATGTATCGGTGAGCGTAGAAACCGAGAACGGTTCGATGTCGACTGTAACGGCCATTCCGATCCAGGTCGGTGAGGCACCGCGGGCCGTTGAGGAAAACGGCAGGGCGATGACGGACGAAAACGGAGAGGCCGTGCGCGCGTTGCCGGCGCAGGAGTAGGGCAGACAGCTTATGTTCGATTTAGTTGAGGTGATCAGCCTAAGTCATTGATATTTGGCTTGTGGGCAATCGTTAAAGGGAAAAATTTCCCAATCTTTTTTTCAAAACCTGCTCTGAATCACAGACCAGGATGCCCCTTTTGCCTATTGTGGAGCTCAAGGATTCGGGGCTCCGCATGGACAGCAAGCTTAGGGAACAGATCAGGAAGGCAGCAGAGCAGACTGACGTCAAGCAGTCTGACTTTATCCGTTTGCTAAAACTGATCGACCAGCACTACGACAAGATGGAAGCCACCATCACGCAGGCCTTGTCCGTCGATACCCCTATTGATGTCATTTTTGACAGCGTCGCCGAAGCGCTGATCTCTGTTAGCGAGTCCGGTGAGATACGTGTTTGCAACAGAGTCTGCGCGCGCTATTTCGGACTGACCAAAGACCAGCTCATTGGCTCAAAAATCGAGCATTTACTGCCCGCTGCAAAAGGCCAGCCGCTGGCGAATTTCCTTGAGCCGTTCATGTCAGAACTGGCTGATACGCATATCGATTTCAAGGCAGGTGAGGTTGACGCCAAGCGTGCCAACGGCGACAAATTCATCGCCGAAATAAACGCAAGCAGGCTCGATGCCGAGGAAGGCGTGTTGTTCGTCATCAGCTTGCGTGATGTAACCGGTCGGCGTGAGGCCGAGGATGCACTCAGGGAAAACGAAGAACGCTATCGTGCGCTGGTCGAGCATGCGCCGGAAGCCATTATTGTTTTCGACGTTGAGACGAATCGTTTCACAGATGTGAACGAGAAGGCGTGCTCGTTGTTCAATCTGTCACGCGCGCGCCTGTTGTCGGCAGGTCCGGAGGCCATCAGCCCGAAAATGCAGCCGGACGGCACACCGTCGTTTGGCGTGCGTCGTGGCCACATCGATCGCGCTCTGGATGGCGGGCACCCCAGTTTCGAGTGGACGCACAAGGACTCGACAGGCAAGACATTTCCGTGCGAAGTCCGTTTTAGTCGCATGCCGTCGGCTGACAAGAAGTTGGTTCGAGCCAGCATCACCGATATCTCGGAGCGCAAGCGTAACGAGACGCTGGTGTACGCGCAGAACAAAATTCTTGAGATGATCGCGGGGAGTACGTCGCACGATCGTACTCTGAGATCGATCTGCAGGTTTGTCGAACGTATTGGCGATGGCTTCAAGACGGCGATCATGGTGCTCGATCCGGACAAAAACACGCTGAGCGTTGAACAGGCTCCCGGTCTTGCTGAACAGTTCAAGCTCTGCCTCGATTTCGTCAACGTGGACGCTGACAGCCTCACCTGTGGCTCTGCCGTGTACCACGGCAAAGACAGGATCGTCGCGGATATCGCACATGAGGCGGGTTGGGGTCCGCACATTTCCAGGCTTGAAGAGCAAGGCATCGGAGCTGTGTGGTCATTCCTCCTTTACGGCGCTGCAGGTCGGGTCATCGGCACTCTGGATGTATACGTCAATGAGTCACGTGCACCGACGACCGATGAGCTGGATAAGATAAGTCGCATGGCACGTCTTGCCGGTATCGCGATCAAACGCCAGCAGGACGAACAAAAACTGCGTAACAGCGAAGCACGCTATCGGGGACTGTTTGAGAACGTTGTCGATGGCGTTTACATAGCGTCTCGTGACGGCACGCTCATTACAGCGAACCCGGCACTGGTTGAAATGCTTGGCTACGACAGCGTCGAGGACATGAAGAAAATCGGTAAGACGACGGCGTTATACGTTAATCCGGTTGATCGCGAACGCGTATTCGCCCGCCTGGAAGCGAGCGGTGTTGTGAAGAATTTCGAGTATCGGCTGCGGCGCAAGGATGGCACTGAAATAGTGGTTCTGGAGAACGCCCGCGCCGTTCTTGACGACGACGGAGAAATCGTATCGCATGAAGGCACGATTACCGACATCACCGAACGCAAGCATGCCGAGACACGCATCTTCGAGGAAAAGGAGCGCGCCCAGGTAACGCTGCAATCCATTGGTGACGGTGTCATTACGACCGACGCTGAGGGTAATGTCGATTACATCAATCCCGTGGCACAGGATCTTACAGGTTGGGATATGCGCAGTGCGCGCGGCCGACCGGTCAACGAAATAATGACCATAGTCAACGAGCATACACGTGCGACCGTAGAGAACCCGGTGATGCGTTGTCTTAAGGACGGTCGAACCATTACGCTCGCTGAGAATACGATGCTTATCACAAAAAACGGCGACGAAATTCCGATTCAGGATTCGGCGGCCCCGATTCGGGATCGTATCGGCAATATCATTGGTTCGGTCGTTGTGTTCCATGACACCAGTAAGGAGTCGCGGCTGTTCCGTCAGTTAAGCTATCAGGCGTCGCACGATGCACTGACCGGGCTGATTAATCGTAGCGAGTTCGAAAACCGTCTTGCAGAATCCCTGGAAAACCTCAAAAGCGACAGCGAGCAGAGCGCTGCCTTGTTGTATCTCGACCTTGATCAATTCAAGGTTGTGAACGATACCTTTGGACATACCGCAGGTGATGAATTATTGCGGCAGCTGTCGGAAATCGTTCAGGTCCAGATACGTTCGACGGATGTATTTGCGCGGCTTGGCGGTGACGAGTTCGGTATTCTCATGGAGCGTTGTGACGAAGATCGTGCCGTGGAAATTGCCGAAGCAATTCGTTGTTCTGTTGAGGGTTACCGTTTCGAATGGCAGGAATCGTTTACAACAATTCGTGTCTCGATCGGCGTGGTGATGGTGACGTCACAAGCCGACAACGTCGCGAGTCTCATGAGCTCTGCCGATGTTGCGTGTTACTCGGCCAAGGACATGGGTCGAAATCAGGTGCATTTATACAGGAACAGTGACGTTTCGGTGCGCCATGAAGAAATGAAATGGGTGTCTCGAATCACCAGCGCAGTCGAAGAAGATCGTTTTGAACTCTACTACCAGCCAATCATCAGCATTAACGATGTCGATGGCAACGCACGCGGCCATTACGAATTATTGTTGCGAATGAGGGATGAGAAGGGCGAAATTATTTCTCCTAATCAGTTTATTCCGTCCGCTGAACGTTACAATTTGATGTCGACGCTGGACCGCTGGGTGATCAAGACAGCGCTGAAGGATCTGGCTGATCACGAGAGCAAAGACGAAGCGCGTTACACGCTTGCGATAAACCTCTCTGGCACGTCCTTAAGCGAGGATCGGTTCCTCCAGTTCGTCATCGACGAGCTCAAGAGACACAAGCTTCCGAAAAACGCTATTTGTTTCGAGATCACGGAAACCGCCGCTATTTCCAATTTGTCACGCGTTGTGCATTTCATGAACACCCTGAAGAAACTCGGTTGTATGTTTTCTCTCGACGATTTTGGCAGCGGACTGTCGTCATTTACCTACCTCAAAAATCTGCCTGTCGATTTTCTGAAAATCGATGGCCAGTTCGTCAGCAATGTTGTCGATGACAGCGTCGACGAAAGCATGGTTAAGGCGATTAGCGAAGTGGGACATGCCATGGGCATCGAAACAATTGCCGAGCGTGTTGAGACCAAGGAAGTGCTCGACAAGCTCGGTGACCTGGGTATCGAGTTTGCGCAGGGCTACTACATCGCGCGGCCAGCGTCCGTCGCCACATTTCGGCCGTGGGGCGAAGAGTCAGCCAAACTCCAGGCCTGAAAAAAATGAATGGGGTCAGAGTACATTAAGGTCGACGAACGTCGAAAAATGAGGTTCTTTGACGTTAATATACTCTGACCCCATTTTTTTCTTAATCGCGGTAGAATTCGAGCATATG
>JACZSM010000100.1 GCA_022574185.1 Pseudomonadota bacterium | reverse complement strand
ATAGTCATGCGCATTCGGGTATTCGAACGGAGGATCCTGGTAATCCATGCAGCTAAACAACGACCGATTGTTGAAGTCTACGTCCTGATGACCCAGGCCGATGTTGTGGCCCAGTTCCTGGCAGGTGACACTTTGCCGCCACGCGTCATTGTTGTAGAAATCGGTGGCAAAGTACGTGTCATTGAGTTTGGTGTATCCGCTAACGATATGACCATCCGAGTCGATCGATATACCGGCAAGACCAACCCATCCAGTATTGCCGTAGGCGAGGTTACATATCCTCACTTTGCCGCCCGGGGGCTTGCATTTACGGCGCGTACGGCTCTTGGTATCGCCTTCTTCCCGATCCATGCTGAGCACGCTTGAGTTGCTCCAGTAGCCAATAGCCACGATTACAAAGTCTGGCCATAGACCCGTCGTACTGTCGACGATCGTCAGGACAAATGGGCTCGATGTGCGGGCCCAATGATATTTTTCCCATGAATGGGTTGCATAGCTCGCCGTAGATATGACGACTGCGACCAAAGCCGCTATTAGCAATTTAATTTTCATGATACTTACTCTGCGCAATTGCCATCAGTATTAGGAGTCGATCCGCCCAATTTCCAGCCGGCAACTAACGGGTCAGCGCCTGGGGAGTATGAAATGGATTATGGTAAAGACACCGCCCCAATATCTGTCGGCGCCGCCCGCAAAACCTTGAACGGCCCAGATCCAGCCCTGCTGCTCAGAGTACTTGGCAAACCAGGCTAAAGCCGCCGCAAACCCAAAGCTAAACAGCGCAAGAATAAAACCGGCTGGCCTGAAGACCGCGAGCCTATCCCAGTTCGTTCACGGCGCGATAGGCCATCATCATTGCAGTTTTTGCATCCGCGCCGGGGGCGGAGTCGGCGTTGGCAATCGTAATTCGGCCAAAGGGTTGTCGGCCTATGCGTGTCGAATCCCCTGGGCCGCCGTCCGCATAACCGTGGGCCCAGCGATTCACGGAAATACTCGCAACATCTCTGTCGAAATCGAACAGCTCTTTGGGCAACATACCGCTCAGGTGACTTCTGATCTCCTGTTCATAATCCGTAAACTGCAAGCCCAGCATCCGGTATCGCGCTTCACGAAATTGCTCGAGTCTTGGTGCGCCAAATTTTCCATACGGACAGCAGATCATCTGAATGACACAGGGGTCGTCGGGGGTCTTGGTAAATTCATAGCCGCCCATGCTCACCGGGAAATCCATCAGCACTACCTGGTGCATATTGCCAGGTGACATGGCCGCGCCAATGCCCAGTTCTTTCATTGCTCTCCAGTTTCTTAAGCCCACAGTCGTGTATTGCAGCGGGCTCTTCCCCTGCAGCTTTAATGCCGCCGCCTGCTCTTCTGGAAGGCCCGACACGATATGCGGAATGATCATGTTGTAGCAGGCCATCACGACGCCTTTCGCGTTCACCTGGTACGACGTGTTGTCAAAGATGTAGTTGATGTAAACATCACTGGCGTTCTTCGGATCACCGCCATGCTTTACATCGACCACGGTACTGTTGAGCCTGACGCGAACAACATTGCTGGATTTGTCCAACTCGGCATAGTTGAACTTAGCCAGGACCAGCTCTTCGGCATTGCGTCCCTTGGCCACACCAGGGATCAACTTTTTCACCAACGCACGCGCAATTCCGGCATTGCCATCGGGGAAATGATGAATGTAGGGATTGTCCTCGTCGTAGACCGCTACCGGCACAAATCCCAGCGCTCCGCAGCGCTTTGCCGACGCAATGCTCATCAATTCTGTTCCGGTGCTGCCCCAGTCCAGGCCCGAATGCCTGGCCATTCTGAGCACCCCGGGGTCGTCAACCCCCAGCGTATCCTTTAGATAATCGAAGTAGGAATGCGAGCGAATATAGTCTCGCAACTCCTCTTTCGGGACCTTCAGCTTATGCAGCCCGCCATTGAGTACGCGAAGCAACTGTTCTTTGCCTTTGTCGCTTAATGGCGCCTGTTGTGCCGCTTCTGCATTGGAAAGCTTCGCGCCCTGAATCCCTTCGAGATAGTTCGGATAATTGCAATACGGATGCCGGACAACTTTGTCTTCGCCAAATACTGCCTCGTTGAAGTAAGTAACGCCCCCCAAATCATGACGTTTGAAGAAGTCGAGGTCATAAGCCGTTTTGAAGCGGTCGACGTCTACCCCTACATCTTCGAGCAGACTGCGTACGACTTCATGTGCCTGCTTCGGGTTTGTGAGCGTCTGTGAACCGCCATAGCTTATGCGCGTATCGCCATCGATCGTATGTTCATTGCGCCTGGCATGGCCGCCGAAGTCGTCATGATTGTCGAGGATCAATACCTTCTTGTCCGTGCCATGCTGCTGCTGATAAAAGTAGGCCGCCGACAATCCGCTGAGCCCGCCACCGACAACCACCAGGTCGTAGATTTCGGGCAGTATCGTGGTTGGCCCCCAATCCGAACGCCCGGCCCAGGCGCGGCTATGGGCGTGAACGTTTGATCCCGGGTGACTGCCCCGAAGTCCGGTCAGTGCCGGTGGATAATAGGATGGACTTAAGGCAGCCATGGCGGACTGGCCGCTCGCGGCATACGGCAGCATGGAGGTCCCTGCCACCATCAGCGTGCCATTGATAAAGTCTCGTCTTGTTATGTCACTCATGGGTCTGGATTATTCGATCCCGATATCGCGTTTAAGGGCCAGACGACATTCAGTCTTACGTCATCTTTGACCGTAAACAGCATACCAAATACTCTGCCGTGGCATAGGAGCTTGTCATGACCCGATTCCCTTTGTTGAGTTTAGTCTGTGTTTTTGCGCTGGCGGCGTGCGATTCGGATTCATCGCTTGAACCGCCGGTTGATACCAAGACGGCGATCTCCTGGCCAGGTGAAAGCTGGCAGACATCGACACCCGAGCAGGAGGGTCTCGACGCACAGGCGATCGCACAACTGGACGAAGAATTCCGTGCGGGGAAGCATGGCTATGTCGATTCCATGCTGATCATACGCAACGGGCGCCTGGCGTTCGAAGCGTATTACGAGAATGACTATCCGACGATCAACGCAGACCTGATGACGGGAGAATCGGGACCGTACAACTACTACGACGCAAGCTGGCATCCGTTCTACCAGGGTAGCGATCTGCATACGCTGCAGTCGACAAGCAAGAGTTTCATGTCGGCGCTGGTCGGCATTGCGATCGCACGCGGCGATTTACCCGGGGTTAACGCGACGCTGGGAGAACTGCTGCCGCATCGCCATATTACGGACCCGCAAAAAGCCGCCATCACGCTGGACAATATCCTGACGATGCGATCCGGTTTCGAATGGGAGGAGATCGTTTCCTACCTGGATCCAAGGAACGACGCAATTATCGTCGAGTCGACGGACGACTGGGTCGCCTACCTGCTGGCCAAACCGATCGCGTACGAGCAGGGAACGACCTACTACTACAACAGCATCAGCACCCAACTCCTGTCGGAAATTGTCTCCACGGCAACGGGTCGGGGACTCGACGATTATGCTGAAGAAGTATTGTTCGGCCCCATCGGCATCAAGGACTATTTCTGGAAGACAGCGCCCGAAGGAACCAAGGACGTGTCGGGAGGTTTGTACCTCAAGCCTCGCGACCTGGCCCGATTCGGCTTGTTATTTGAGCGCAACGGCGAGTGGGACGGAAAGCAGATAGTGCCGGCCGCATGGGTCGCTAAATCATCCGCGCCCATCGTTCAAGATACGTGGCCGGAAGATCCGGATTACAACAGTGGCTACGGCTACCAGTGGTGGATCCACAGGCACGGCAACGATGGCAAGCCATTCATGTACGGCACCTCGGGTTGGGGTGGGCAATACGCGCTGATTGTGCCCGACCTCAAGCTGGTTGGGGTGTTCACTGGCTGGAGAATCTACGCAGGGCCGCGGCACGAATCTGTGGTCAAGCTCTTCTACGATCGAGTGGTCATGCCGGCAGCTCAGGCCGCCGGCGCAGAGTGATGCGGACCTGACGAGTGGACGACGCGCCCCCCGACGATCGTGGTCTCCACCTGCACGTCTTTTAGCGCATCCACGGCAATCTCGAATGGATCCTCCGAAAGAATAATCAGATCCGCGAGCTTGCCGGGCTCGAGCGATCCCTTGCTGGCTTCCTCGAAACCCGCGTAGGCGGAGTACGTCGTGTAAAGGCGAATCGCCTCCAGCACGTCGAGACCTTCCTCGGGGCAGATCGAACGACCGGATCGAGTCTTGCGTGCGACGACGCACCAGATGCTCCACCACGGGTTCAACGCCTCGGGCTCCGTTCCCATGCAGTCGGAATTACCCGGCGGCATGAAACCCTCATCGAGCAACGTTCGATAGGGGACTATCTTGTCGCCCGGGGCAGCCGAATCGAGCCAGGCATCCCCGTACCACCCCAGCGAACTGTACGGTGTCGGAATCGGAATAATCCCCGATTTCTTCAAGCGCGCGAGGCCCTCGGGCCAGTAATCGCCCGCGAAATGTTCGATGCGGTGACGATGATCGGCTCTTGGATACTTGCGCAGCGCGGCTTCGATGGCGCTGATGGCCATCTCCTGACCCTGGCGCGATGTCGCGTGCATCATCACGCGAATGCCGGCACGGTGGGCACTCTCGACGAGACCATCGAGCCGCTCCTGGTCAATTCGGAGCCATTCCTGCGCCACGCCATGCTCGTCGCGCCCTTCGCCATCGACGAAGATCTTTGCACTGCCGAATTTGATCCAGTCGTTGCCGAAACCAGTCTGCCAGCCGAGATTCAACAAGGCGTCCATCTCCACCGTCTGCATCATGCCCCACACGCAGGGGCAGAGCTGCA
>JACZSM010000099.1 GCA_022574185.1 Pseudomonadota bacterium | reverse complement strand
CAAGATCGAACAGGCTGGACACAAGATTCTCGCCTATCGGCTGGTCGCCCTTTCCCTGGCTTTGGGAATCGCCGCCACGTTACTCAGCTGGATCTATTTTCGCGCGCCTATGACCGCCGCCATATTCGGTTTGGTGGGCGTATACCTGCCCTACATGAAAATCAATATGGCCCGCACTAGTCGTATGGAGAAGTTTGAAGAACAATTGCCGGACGCAATCGATACGATGAAACGCGCCCTTCGAGCAGGACATCCACTGGCAGCCGCGATAAAACTGGTGGCGGAAGAACTGGATAACCCGGTAGCCGAAGAATTCGAGATGACATTCAACGACATCAATTACGGCAACGATGTTCGCAGAGCAATGCTGGGCCTGTTGTCACGCATCCCGAGTGTCACCGTAATGGCGTTGGTGACCTCAATTCTCGTGCAAAAGGAAACCGGGGGCAATCTCGCCGAAATTCTCGAGAAAATTTCAGTCGTTATTCGTGGCCGATTCAAGCTGCAACGAAAAATCAAAACTTATTCCGCGGAAGGGCGAATGTCGGCCTGGGTTCTGGCGTTAGTGCCAATAGTGTTGTTTGTAGCTTTGTGGGTTTTCATACCCGATTACCTTCCTGTTATGCTCGAAGATGAGTTCGGCCAAAAAATGATTATGTATGGTTTCTTTTCCGGAGTAGTGGGCATTCTCTGGATACGCAGAATCCTGCGGATCGACGTATAGCGCTATGGAAAGTTTTTTCGATCTTCTGAACAGTTACCTGGCCAACGAAGTCATTCTTCGTCGAATCCTGGTTAGCCTCACCGCAATAACAATATTCATATTGGGTATCGGGCTAAGCGTAGTGATAATGAACCTGACGAGCCCGCTTCGACGCAGGTTGTTTGGGTCCACTGCAGAGGCATCGCCCAGCAAGGATCGGTTCATGGTTCGTGTCAGTACCGCGCTAGGCCCGATCGCCAGCTATGTATTGCCGCGGAAAGAATCAGAACGGGACAATATGACAGACAAACTGATTCGCGCTGGATTTCGTTCGCCACAGGCATTACCGGTATTCTACGCGATAAAAATTCTACTAGCCGTCGCACTGCCAATGGCGGTCCTGATCGGCTCGCGGTGGTTTCCAGAATTGGAGACTCGGTTCGCACTAACGTACGCCATGATGGCCGCTGGCGTTGGCCTGTTGGCGCCAAATTTCGTGCTAAGGAAGTTACTCGCAAGACGGGCAAAGGCCTTGAGAAATGGCTTCCCCGATGCCCTCGATCTGCTGGTCGTTTGTGTCGAGGCCGGCCTCGGACTGGCCGCTGCCATCCAGCGAGTGGCCGATGAAATCGGTTACAGCCATCCCGAACTGGCGTTCGAGTTGGCGACCGTTAATGCAGAAATTCGCGCCGGCCGGCCTCGCGAACAGGCATTGAGAAACCTGGCGGACAGAACCGGTCTTCGAGATATCAAGGGTCTTGTTGGCCTGCTCGTACAAACCATGCGATTCGGCACGGGTGTCAGTGACGCCTTACGTGTCTACTCGGAAGAATTTCGCGACACGCGCATGCAAAGGGCCGAAGAGCAAGCAGCGAAAATGGGCACAATGCTCATTTTCCCGTTAGTGCTCTGCATGTTTCCCGTGTTTTTTATCATTGCGATCGGACCTTCGGTATTAAGTATAATGGCCTGGATGGATGGTAATTAGCCGAGATTCGGGCCGATTCCAGTGCGGAGGAAAAGAATGACAATCCGATTCAAGAAACTGTGGCTTATCGAAATTAGCGTGCTTGGACTGTTGAGCGGCTGTGCCAGCACGCCCGACACGAACAGCGATACGGTTGCCCATAAGGGACTCAACGACGATTCTCTGGATGTTCTGTTTGCGACCGAGTTCCCAGTGGAATCTGAAGAGGACGCGCTAACACGGGCCAAACAGGCTTTGGAGGAAGGCGAGACCGATAAAGCATTGTTTTACTTAGTCCGGGCCTTGCAGTTTCGCCCGGACAATGTGGAATTGCTCGTGCGAATCGCAGAGATTCAGATGCGACGGCAAGACTTCACTTTAGCAAAGCGCGCTTTTTTGATGGCGCAACATCACGACCCCAACCACAGCCGTGCCCTTGAAGGCCTCGGTCTGATTTATATGGCTGAAGGTAAGGATGAAATAGCCATCAGTAAATTTACGTCAGCGGTGGCGAACGATGCACGTCTTTGGCGTGCCCATAATGCGCTCGGCGTGTATGCGGACAAGACAGGGGATTATTCGGCCGCGCTACAACACTATGACCTTGCCCTTTCGATCAATCCCAAAGCGGCACAAGTACTCAATAACCGTGGCTACTCGAGATATCTGGCCGGTGATATTGAGGGAGCAACGCTGGATTTCTATACAGCCGCCAACGATTGGGGATTTTTACATGCATGGGCAAACCTGGGCAAGATTTACGCCGAAGAAGGCTTGTACAAAGAAGCCATAAGAACCTACAAGCGCGTTATGACTGAGGCAAACGCGTTGAATAACGCCGGGTACGCGGCGATCGAAAATGGCGACCTCATGCAGGCGAAGCGCTACTTGACCGAAGCGATTCGGTTATCGCCGACCTATTTTCCATCTGCCGAAGAGAACCTGTCGTTACTGCAGGAGCTTTAATGAGGTGAAGCACGCCATGTTGCACAAGCTGATTCTATTTGGCATCTTCTGTATCAACACCGCAGTTCTCGCTGACGCAAACGATGGTGAGTATCTCGGCTTCAAGCTGGGCGAGAAGTTCGCAGTGCCACCAGGGGCCGTTGGCATGAACCATGTAATGGGTGCAATGATTTATACCGTGAATCCCGGTCAACACCCTCACCATATCGATTCGATCAGCATCTTCGTATCACCTGAGAGTTCGATTGTCGGCAGTATTTTCGGCGAATGGTATTTTTCGAACCCAAGAGCCGCGAACGTTTTCGCGAATCGCTATTTATCCAACCTGGAATTGAAATACAGTCATTGGGTTCACCGAGGACGTTCGTTAACTTATGGCGATTATCAATTGTGGGTGGAAATTGAAGAAAAGCCGCTCATAGTTGATGACTGGCCTTCGGACAAAAATTCCCGTGTGGCTATCGGGCTTATCTATGCACGCGACTCCCTGGGTCGAAACGAATGGATGGCCTTGATCAATAGCGAAATTGGCAAAATTAAGTTTGCGGCAAGCGATTAAGATCAGGACCTGCCAAGCTTATTCGCAGACCCATTCGCCGCCAATCTTTTTACAGAAATCCGGCGGGCCGCGCGTTTCCCAAAGTTTTACCAACGCCATGCCTTCGGCGACTTCGAGAAACAGTTGCATCTCGTAGGCGCATTCCCCTGGCACAGACGCCATTATTTCAAGGATGCGCCACCCGCAAATGTCTCGATCCCGCTTGGCGGCAGCGGACTGCCACAGGTTTAGCACACAGCGCTATCGGTGCGGACTCCAGCAGCTGGTTCAATAGAATCCCACTGCCTCGCCGATATGGATTGACAGAATCAGGAATACGATCGCGAGCGCAAAAATCTTTAGCAGCAACGGACCGACGAAACGCACCCATGCCGTATAAGGAACTTTGCCAAGTGCCAGGGCACCCATAACCAGCGCACTCGTTGGCACGATCATGTTTGTAAACCCGTCACCGAACTGATACGCGAGTACAGCGGTCTGCTGCGGCACATCGGTCAATGTTGCGATTGGCGACATGATCGGCATCGTGACAAATGCCTGGCCACTGCCCGACGGAATAAAGAAATTGCAGATCGTTTGCACGGCGAGCATACCGACTGCTGACGCCTCTGCCGGCAAGCCTTCGAGGACACTCGCGATTCCGTATATTATCGAATCAATGATCTGGCCATCGGACAACACGACTTCGATGGTGCGTGCGAAGCCGACGATCAGTGCAGCCGCCGTCATCCCGGCGGCGCCCTTGAGAAACGTCTGGCTGGTTTCGCCCGCCGGAATTCTCGAAATCAGTGCAGTGATGATCCCGATAGCAAGAAATATCGCGTTAAGTTCCCCGATATACCATCCGTAGTCCTTGGCACCGATGACAAATCCAACAATACCGCCGATGAAAACAAACAAAATGGCAATACGCCGGCCTGTCATCCGAATGTCATCGGGCGCTTCGAAACCAGTACTGTAATCAACATGCGCAACAAAGCTCGTCGACGGATCTCTTTGCACGCGCATCGCATAACGATACAGGTGATGAAACGCTATGCCGAGAAACGCCACCATCATGACCAGGCGCACACCTGACCCGGACATCAGCGGCACACCCGCGATATTTTGCGCAATAATGACGCCGAACGGATTAGTGCCAGCGCACGCCCAACCGATTCCGTATGGCACCCAGATCATGCCCATAGCAACGATGGCGTCCATACGCATGGCGAGGCTCATCGTTACAATAATCGGTACCAGGGGGACATACTCTTCGCCCATACCGATCGTGTAGGCACCAATACTAAAAATGATGAGACAGCCCGCGATCAGTATCCACGGACTCTTACCCAGTCGTGCAACCGCACCATGCAGTGCCGCGTCGATCGCTCCGCTCTTTCGCAGGATCGCAATGACACCGCCGACGAGAAAGATCAGGAAGATAATGTCCTGCGCCGCCTCCAGGCCCTTCGGAATTGCGACCAGGAAATGCCAGGGAGCTATCGTGACTTCGTCTTCGGCACTCAGGCCGTCATAGGACCCGCTGACCACCATGGTCCGATCAGGATTCTCCCGGATACGGCTGGCGCTCGAACTCGCCGTGTGGAATGACGTACGACAAGAGTTGCGCAACAACGATGAAAGAGAAGATCAGGACTAACGAGTCAATGTTCCATGAGCGCTTGGTCATGGTTAGCTCCGGATTATTATTGTATTTATAGGCCTGCGGACAGTTTACTGAATTACTGGTCAATTAAGTAAGCTGCGCCCATGAAA
>JACZSM010000048.1 GCA_022574185.1 Pseudomonadota bacterium | reverse complement strand
TCGAGCTATCGTTTTCCGTGTCCATGTTGTGGGCACGGAAGAGCGTATTCTGGTTGCAGAGTAATGAGCCGCCCTGTCTGTGCGGTCGAGTCTGCGTTATAACAATTAGCCCTTGGTAAAAATTACGGCAGAGGCGGGCAGGTATACGGCAATTCCACGGGCGGCGGGCGATCCACGTTTTCGCGTTCGAGTATGGCCATCAGACTGGGGAACGGGCTCGGGTCGAACTTGTGATAACCCAGCCAGCCCAGTAGCGCCTGCGGCGACTCTTCCGATTCGTAATGACGCGGTATGGCCTCGGCGGCTTGCTTGTCATCCAGCAATAAGAGCATCAGCCATACGATATTACCGTTACTGTCGCCTTGCTCGCGCTGATTTGCAAGGATGTCCAAAACATCTTGAACCCGGCCTTCCATACAGGCTTGCCGGGCCCGCATCATCGGGTCCGGATCGAATAACTCCTCATACTGTCTGATCAGCCCGGCCGCTTCGTCGGGGCGCCTGGCCCACATCAACGTCCGGTGCGTCTGGTACATTATTGCGGCATTGTTGAGCCAGCGTTGCAATGCCTCAAGCCCGTAATCGGCGGCTCTCGAGGCATCGCCAACGCGATAGCCATCGTTCATATAGAGGCCTGCGGCCAGAACTCGTGATTTGCCTTCGAGTTTTAAGTGGTTCAACGCCGTGATCTGAGAATCACGGTCACTCAGGAGTGCGGCAACGACACTTAAATTTCCCTATGCGTCGAGATCGTTGGGTCTTTGCTCCAGGTAATTTTTGTATAGACGGAGCGCACGCCTGAGTCGCGTCTCGAACATTGCTTTTTCGGCTTCGAGACCTTGGCGGTCGATCGCATTTGCAGCCGTTTCGATAGCCCGATTAATGCGCTCGAGAAATTTGCTGTCGATTTCCGCAGCGGTCGCGTTCGTCAAATTGGAGTAAGTCAACGTCGGGTCTGCCTGGACGGTCCAGAATGCCGCTGCTTGCTGGTGGGCGATCGAAAAATTTGGGTCTATGCTACGCGCCTGCTCATACATGTCATACGATGACAATAATGCGTCCTCGTCATCATTGGCGCGGCCCTGGGCAGACCACGTGATGCCACGCAAGTAGGCCTGGTAGGCCTCAACCGATCGTGTCCCTACGCGAAGCATGTCCTTAAGCGCTTCGGGATCCATCGTGGTTTCCATGGCGCTGGCGATCTTAACTGCAAGGTCTTCCTGCACATCGATAACGTCGGCCGCATCACGGTCGTAGTTTTCAGACCAGACATGAAATCCGTCGGACGCGCGTATCAGTTGTGCGGTGATTCGCAGGCGCGGCGCACCGAGCCTTCGAGGATGTGCGCGACACCGAGTTCGGCAGCGATGACCCGCAAGTCTTTGTCCGAACCCTTGTAGGCAAACGACGATGTGCGGGATACGACCAGCAGGTCCGGTATTCGCGAAAGGGCGTTGAGGATTTCCTCGGCGAGTCCGTCGGCGAACCATTCCTGGTCCTGTTCCTTACTAAGGTCAGCAAATGGCAGTACCGCGATCGATTTGTCTATTTCGACGACCTCGACCGGCGGCGCGTCAGATTCGACTTTGTCGAAAGTAAGCCATGCGACAGCGACTGCCAATACGCCAATGATGATAAAATCCAGCCGCCTGCCTGTCCGGTGCGTGATCGATTGAGACCTATCGACGTCTTCTTCGCGTTTGAGGCCCTCTGGTGTCAGCTCAAACGCCCACGCGAGGATTAAAGTCGGGATGAACAGGATGACTAACAACAGCAAGATCAAGCGGGACACCCATTCGGGCAGGATCAGCATCGGGATGTCGGCGAGCTGGATCAACAACCACGCCGTAACCAGGTAGGCGATCGCCACCCGAAATACGTTACGTCGTTTCAGCTCGTTAAACAGGCTCATTCTTGCGTCGCCGTTTCTTGTTGTGCTTTTCCCCAGACCGCTAGGGATAGGGAATTCCGGTGTTTTTAGCTACGCTGATTTAATCGCCTATACTGGGTCAATGGAACGAACTACTTGCAGTATCTTATGTGTGACGGCGGCTCTTGCACTTTCAGCGTGCAAGCCGGCGTTGACTTGTGATGGTACGCATTCCTGTCCCAGTGTAACCATGGAGGACAAGTTAAAGAACCTGGACAATGGCTTTAGCGGCATGGCGCGAATTGATGCCAATAATTTCCTGGTCGTGCACGACTACAAAAATTACTCAGTCGATTTACGCCGAAGGCGTCTCGGTATTGTCAATGTGAAGCATAATTTCTTGGCCGCGAAATATGATTACCGGGACATTGTAAATCAGAACCATGATCGTCAAATTGAAGGCTGGCCGCGAGTCACGTCAGCGGATTCTGGCGGAGTGGCCAACGATCTGGAATCCGCTTGCGCCTTGCACGGTCTTGCAAATCAGTTCCTGATAGCGGAAAGCAGTACTTACAATACTGGCGATGAAAAAGTCGGCGGAAGACTTTTTCGCGTAACGGTGGATTCGGCGTTGCGGACCTACGAGGTCGCGGATCATGCTGAACATCTTCCGGGCCTGCATCCCGAAACGGGAAATTATATGAAGAACGTGCATTCTCGGTTTGAGCAACAATCTCTTGAGAATTATGAAGGGCTTGCTTGTTGGCAGAGGCCTGACGGCAAATACATTGTTTTACTCGGTGAACGCGGGGCGACGATGCCAGAATCGGATGGTGTGCCGTACGAGACATTTGAGCGCACAGAGGGATCCCTGCAATGGGCGATATTCGATCCAGGCAACAATCTTTATGCATGGCAGACGCCGTTTAACGGCATAGACGCCCCGGGAATGCATGTCAACGGAGATCCACGTTGTTGGCGGGACATCTCCGGTCTGCACATAGACGACGATCGCAAGATCTGGGCAACGGCGGCCTATGATGCCGCGCTCGATGACGAAACAGGTGAAGATCCGTGCAATAGCAATGAGACCAGGCCAGCAGACGACCGACCCTATTCCGTGGTCTATCTATTGGGCGCAATTTGCGAATACAAGGGTGATCGGGTTTTGTCGAACGGGGCGTGTCGGGAGTCTGCAATTTATCCCAGGCCCGTTGTTCTAAGCAGTTTTTCCGTCAATCGTAGAATCGATGGCTATAAGATTGAGGCTATAGCCGCACCACAGGGCAATGGCATGTTGGCGCTCACGATTGCTTCAGAAGATGAAACGGATATTCCGGATGAGAAAGGCGGCTCGTGGTGGAACAGGTAGTTTGGGTGCTAGAACAGGAAACGGTCGTTAATGAACTGTAGGTGTGCAATGAACAGATTTCGTTTCGCAATTCCAAATCCGATTATGCTTTTTTACGTATCCATGTCGTTGCTGCTTACAGCATGTGCGAGCGTGCCCGTTGCACCTGCAATAAACCCGATTGTCCATGATGACGTTAAGAGCCTGGGAGAATTTGAAACGGCAATACATGCGTACGTGCAACAACGCGATGACAATATTCTGGTGGTATTCGATATCGATGACACGCTGCTGCAGTCGTCCAGTTTTTTCGGTGGCGACACCTGGTATAACTGGCAGAGAGGACGACCCATAGAACACGTAAGTCGTGGCATCGAAAACATTGCGGACAAGGACAAGATCCAGTGCATTTTCGATAAACTCGGCGTGTTCTTCGAACTTGGCCAGCAAATGCCGACCGAAGCCGGTGCCGCAGGTCTCGTGTCGAGGTTGCAAGCGAAATATGCCGTCATGGCGCTTACGTCTCGTGCACCGGGATACCGTTCTGGAACCGAGCGAGAACTCAAAAGAGCCAATATTGATTTCTCGACATCTCATCTGCTGCCAGGCTTTCAGACGCTGGCCTTTGACTTCGATGATAGTGGCAGGTCTGCGAGAGTTTCCTATGAGAACGGTATTGCGATGACATCAGGCTCAAATAAAGGGCTGGTCTTGCAAGACCTGCTTGGAAAGCTTAACAGGAGCTACAGCGCGATATTCTTTATTGACGATGGCAAACGCAATATCGACAATATGCAAGTGGCCTGGCAGAACAAGAAAACCTTTGTCGACATCTATCACTACGTTGGAGTAGACAAGACCATCTCGGACAGCGATATGCAGCTATCGCGAGATGCGATAGCCGCAATGGATGCATTCGTACAAATCGCCTTTCCCGACAGATATGCGGTGCTTTCGACCGCTGCCTGCGAATAGATGTAAAATCGCCAGACGTGAGGCGATGCAGGCGGCTCTGAGATGGCGGACGTATTGTTGTCCGGTAAAGGTCCCTTCAAAGAAGAGGTTCAGCAACTCGTCGAGGAGTCGGGTGTTGCCGAATCGGCCGAGGAGATCCTGGGGCCGTTTTCCGACATAGCATCCAGCGTGGCCGAGGCGCTTTGGGATGCCGTGCTGCCCAGCTCGACGACCAACTCCCTGCATTGGCCGTTTCTGGTGCTGACGGTGATTTTGACGACCGGATTGTGGGTCATCCACAAGGGTCGTGGCGCCAAGGGCGCGGACGGTCTCGAAAGACACTACGGTCTCATGGAATACCTGATGCCGCGCAGCATTTACACGCATCTCTCGGCGCGTGTCGATATCGGGCTGTACCTGATCGACAGGGGGTTGATGCCCGTGTGGATCGTTCTTTTTCTCGGTGGACTGGCGCCATTTGTAGAGCAAAACACGATCGGCGCGATGCAGTGGGTGTTCGGCGCGAGCCCGCAACTGCAGCCGACCACGGGCTGGAAATTGTTTTACGGCGCTGTCTCCCTGCTCATCGCGGACATGATTTTTTACTTCATCCACTTGATGATGCACCGTACGAAAATAGGCTGGGCGATTCACAAAGTGCACCATTCCGCACAGGTGCTGACGCCGATCACGCGCTTTCGCGAGCATTTCATTGCCGCGCCGATCTGGGGCAGCGGCTTTGCGGTTGGACTGGCGATGTCGGGCGGCGTGTTCGCCTACCTGTTCAATGGTGGCATCACGCAGATCACGGTGTTGAACCTCGGTATCTTCTCTTTCATCTATGCTCTGAACGGCAATTTCCGCCACTACCATGTGGCCTTCCGCTACCCGCGCTGGCTGGAGTACTGGATACAGAGCCCGGGCATGCATCACACGCATCACAGCATGCTCGAGAAGCACTGGACCACGAATCTTGGCCTGGTCACGAGCATCTGGGACCGAATTTTCGGCACGCTCTACATATCGGAACGGAACGAGCACACGCCGTGGGGTCTAACGCCTGAGGACCAGGCGGAATATACGACCTTGTCGCAAAACCTCGTGACGCCGCTGCGTGACATTTACCGGATACTGCGCGGTACGCCCACTGGCGATCCCAACTACAAATTATAAAAAGCTTCACACTTTAAAGGGTCGCAATGAAAAAGTACTTTGTTAACCCGGTCAGAAGTTTTTCGAGATTATTGCCTGAAAAAACCCCGCACGAGGCGGGGTCTCTTGAAGCATGTTGGTTAACTCACTTGCCGAAATAGAATCGACCGCTAAGTGTAAACGTATTGACGTCGTCGCCCCAGTCAGCGCGGACACCCAGCGAGTAGATGTTCGTCAGTTTATACAGTGCCCCGACCTCAATACCCGTATCGTCACCGAAGTCGCTGTAATCGGTACGTTTTATGGCTGCGCTTAACTCAAGTTTGTAGCTTGATCTATATCGCACACCGACACTGATTCCAAATCCGGTGTCGTCGGTGCTAGCCAGTATACCGCCGTCAAACTCGACGTACTCATACGAGAGCCGCGCCACCAGGTCGACCCTTTCTGTCAACCACTTGTTATAGCCGACGCCGGCTTGCCAGCGGGTCGCATCGATCACGGATGCCAATTCGGCGGACTCGTATCGCGCGAATGCGTGGTATTTGCCGTTAAAAGCATAGGACCCGCCCAGCGTGAATCCATCGCCATCACCGATGCCATCGAAATCGGTGTTGCCGTAGCCAAGTGACAAATAGTTGTAGTCAAAATTGTCTGCGCTCGCCGACGCCGAAAACGCGAGAAGCAGACTGATGAGTGATAAACGCAACATGTCGTTCTCCAGAAATTTGCCCAAGAGATTCGCATGCTAATGAGGTTCACAAATCGAATAGTGATGCGGTTCACACAAATGAGCTAGTGCCCGCATCTGTTAAATCACATTGCCTGTTCGGGCATGAAAAGCGCGTTTCGCGTCGAATGTTGCGAATAAACGACATGGCTATCCTCGTGTACTATCCTCACCATGTCATCGCGAAAGCCCTACCTCTCCAAATCCAAGCTCATCTCGGCCTGGCAGTGTCCGAAGCGCCTGCATCTGGAGATACATCATCCCGAGTATGCCGAGGTTTCCGCCAGGACCGAGGCGCTGTTTGCGGTGGGCAACCGGGTAGGGGGGATCTCCCAGCAGCTATACGGCACGCCCGAGTCCGTCGAGATTCCGTTCAATCGCAAGATGAGCCTGATGGTGCAGCAGACCAAAGAGCTTATTGATGGCGGTGCCGACTTCCCGATCTTCGAGGCCACGTTTCAGCACGACGGCATCCTCGTGCGTGTCGATGTACTTATTCCTGATGGCGATGGCTGGCACGCGATCGAAGTCAAGGCTTCGACCTCGGTCAAGACCTATCACAAGCTCGACTGCGCGATACAGTACTGGGTCATGCGCGGCACAGGATTGAATATCACGTCCATGTCGCTGGCCCACATCAACAACCAGTTCGTGTACCAGGGCGACGACGAGTACGAAGGTCTGCTTGTTGCCGAGGACCTTTCAGAAGAAGTCCGGGCACTCGAGCCAGCTGTCGTCGATCTTGTGGCCAAGGCGCGTGACGCAGTCACCGGGCCGATGCCGGACATCGATGTCGGCACGCACTGCTCCAAACCCTATGAATGCCAGTTCATCAATCATTGCTGGCCAATGGACGCCGAATACCCGATCACGGGTCTCGGCGGCGGCAAGGCGAAGCTCGGTGCTCTGGTGGCGCTCGGGCTTAGAGATATTCGCGATGTGAAGATCGACGACCTTGGCGCGGCAACGCAGCAACGCATACATCGCGTGACCTGTGCAGGGGTGCCGGAAATTCTCGACGGCGCCCGGCAGGCGCTCGACGCTCTGCCGTACCCACGTTACTACCTGGACTTCGAGACGATTGGACCGGCCGTGCCGTTCTGGAAGGGTACGCGGCCCTATGCGTCGGTGCCCGTGCAATGGTCCTGCCATATTGACGACGGCAACGGCGACGGCTCTGCGGATGCGATGCGACACGAGGAATTCCTCGATCTTTCGGGCGAGCCACCGATGCGGGCGCTCGCGCAGAGGATGATCGAGTCGCTGGGTGACGTAGGTCCCGTACTCATGTGGACGAATTACGAAAAAGGTGTGATCAGCTACCTGATAGAACTGTTCCCGGATCTTGCCGAGCCACTGCAAGAGATCATCGATCGTCTCTACGATCTGCACCCCGTCGTCAGGGAGAATTACTACCACCCGAATATGCTGGGCTCCTGGTCGATCAAGGCCGTGTTGCCGTGCATTGCGCCGCACATGAACTATGCCGAACTCGAGGGCATCAACGAGGGCATGGCTGCCTCGGACGGTTTCATCGAAGCAATTGACCCGCATACGTCACCCGAGCGCAAGGCCGAGCTCGAAGAGCAGTTACTGCTCTACTGCAAGTTCGATACTGAAGCCATGGTGGAAATCGTGAGGTTCTTTGCTTAAGGATTGACGTAACGCTTCAGCCAGACAAAGTAGCGTTCGTACAGGTCTTTTTCATACGATGGCACGTCCAGCAAATGCCCCTGGCCCGGGTAGACAATGAGTTCGGTCGGCACTCCCTGTCGTTTAAGCGCTATGTACAGCTGCTCGGAATTCAAAATCGGTACGTTCCAGTCGTCTTCGCCGCCGGCGATCAATGTCGGTGTTGTCACCTTGTCGAGTTTATAGAATGGCGATATGCGATCCCATTTCTCGCGGTTTTCGGCAAGCCAGGGCAGACCGAGTTCCTCTTCCCACCAGCGTTGATACTGATCGTGGCCGTAATTCGCCGCGTACAGCGTGGCGCTGGCCACTGTGATTGCCGCCTTGAATCGCCCCGTCTTAGTGATGACGTGGTTGACCATCATGCCGCCATAAGACCAGCCGTAAACGCCCATGCGATCTTCGTCCACCCAGCCTTCGGCGATCGCAAAGTCCATCGCCGCCATGACATCCACGTAATCAATTCCGCCCCAGTCCCGAATAATCGCCTCGGCAAACGCCTGCCCATAACCATACGAGCCGCGTGGGTTGGGCATTACGACGACATAGCCTTGTGCGGCGAGCAGCTGTGCCTCGTAGTCGAAACCGTAGTCGTATTGTGACTGTGGCCCACCATGAATCATCAATATTCCCGGGTATGCCTTGCCTTTCTTGTATCCCGGAGGAAACGTTACGAACGTATCGATGTCCGTCCCATCCTCACTCTGCAAGGTATGTTTCTCAATCGAAGCCAGGGTGATGTTGCCCAATACCGATTGGCTCACGAAGCTGATCTGTGTGATGCCGACATCGCCCACATCAAAAATTTCGTCCGGCAGCTGCGGCCGGGATACCAACGCGTATAGATCACCGTCAGGCGTGATGTCGAATTCAGTCACTATGTCCTTGCCGTCGACTATCGATTGCACCGCGCCCGATGTTTGATCGATCCTGACGAGGTTCTGTTCGCCGTGATATTCGGTGATTGCAAGCACGGTTTGGCCGTCAGGCGAGTAACGCGCGGACAATACCTGCGTCTCGGCGAGCGTTTCGGCGACTACCGACAATCCGGTCGCAATGTGTACCGTTGTCAATTGCGGAATGGCGTAAATCGGCAAGGAACCGGGCACGGTCGAGGTGTAGACGACGAACTGTCCGTCAGGGCTCCAGGACGGGCTTGCATCTGCGGTTTCATTCGAGGTCAACTGCAGCGGTTCGTCGCCATTTTTGCTGACATCAACGATCCAGAGGTCGGTATTGCGATTCCGGTCGGGTTTGTCTGTGCGATTGCTGACGAATACGATGCGCTGACTGTCCGCTGACCACGCCGGCTCGCTGTCGTCGAAATCGCCCGAGGTGACCTGCCTTGTATCACCGCTGGAAACGTCAATGATGTGAATATGCGAGCGGTGGCGATCGAGATAGCCCACGTAGTCCTCTTTGAATTGCAGGCGATCGACAACATAGGGACGGGGGTTGGGTCGTTCTTCCTCATCGAGATCCGCAGGAGTCGGATCTTCTGTGACCAGCAACATGCTGTTGCTGTCCGGCGCCCAGTCGAACTCATCTATACCCTGCTTGAATTTGGTCAGTTGCTGCGCATCACCGCCGCGGCGGTCGAGCAGCCAGACTTGCGTAATCTCGTCTTTGCGGTCCGACAACACGGCAAGATAGCGGCCATCGGGGCTCCACCTGGGGCTGCTGGAATCGCTGCCCGACGCGGTCATCTGAATCGGATCACCGCCGTCGGTCGGCTGCATCCAGACCGTGTCGCGGGTCTGATCCTTCTTGAGATCGTTGGATGTAACCGTGTACGCAACGTACAGGCCGTCAGGGCTCACGCTGATTTCTGCAACGCTGTTAAGTGCCAGGTACTGATCTATGCCAAATCGTTGCTCGGCATCAGCACCGGTAAATAGCGAGAGGAGTGAAAACGCACTCAAGACAGTCACCTTTTTCAAATGCTTTCGTCCATTCTGTACAGGCGATAAAAGTCTAACACGCGTGAAGGACTCAGTTGCCTTCGGCACCCGGTAACGTCTGGTCCAGCATCATTATCAACTCGTCGCGGCTGTAGCCGAATGCGTGGCCGCTATTGAGTTCGACGAGCTGTTTGAGAACGTCGCGCATCATCGCCTCGGCGTAGCGCTGGTCGGTTATGGCAAGGTATCGGTTCTGGGGCTCATCGGAAAATAGCGCATGCATTACGGCATCGGCGACGGCGTCGGGTTCTGGATACAGGTTGTCGATCTGGTCATCGCAAGCAACAGCGAGTTCATCGGCCAGCTCCTTGAAAAGAGAGTCTGCCGGGTCATAACCCTGTTTGCTGCGACGCTTGCAACTCGAAGCAACGGCTTTCGAATTATACGGGCCTGGCTCGATGACACTGACATGAACGCCAACAGTTGCCATCTCCAGGCTCAAAGAGCCTGAAAAGGCTTCGACGGCGTGCTTGCTCATACTGTAGACGCCGTAGGCCGGGGGTGATGCAATACCGGCCATCGAACTGATATTGCTGATACGACCCTTCGATTCGATAATCATCGGTGCAAATGCCTTGGTGATTCGGTAGGGGCCATAAACGTTGACATCGAACACGAAGTCGAGTTCGGACTCTTCGGTTTCGGCCAAAATTCCCATTACAACGACACCGGCGTTATTAACAATGCCATACAGGCCTCGGCCGCCGGATTTTATGATCTCAACTGCCGCGTCAATATCGTCCTGTATCGTTACGTCAAGGCGCACGCCCTGAATGTTCCTGATATGGCTCAGCGCTTCGATGTCTTTGTGTTTTCTGGCGCCGGCATAGACGAAATATCCTTCGGCCGCCAGCCTTTCGGCAATATTGCGCCCGATGCCGGTGCTGGCCCCGGTTACGAGCACGGCCTTTTGTTGCAAGGGTTCCGCGGCCCAAACCGGAGTTGCGCCGATCGGAAAAATCAGCAGCACCAGCGCGCCGATCGACAGGACTTTCGCTAATGTCGAGATCATGCATTGCATAGAATTGTTCTCGCCGCCGTGGTTATTATCAATAGCTGACTGGTTCATGGATCCTCGCCTTGCTCTTTCTGATTCGTCAATCGATCTAATTCAGACTGGAAAAAGGGTTTCCAGTCATCGGGTGCCATGTCCATGCCGTTCGAGAAACTGTCAATGGCGTCGTTAGTGAGATCTGCGGCGGCCTGGACGCCACCCAGAGTATACAAAACGGCAGCGGACTTTTGATAGATCTTCCGCCAAGGCTGATCATCGGATTCGTCTCCCATGATGGGGGTGGTCATCGGTCTATCTATAAGAATAGGTTACGTCCAAAAGGTTGCAAAAATATTCACGATTCACGGGCATGAATTGCGCAGCAAGGTTGGTCGGTCAACCTGTGACGAGGTGTGCGCCGACAATTAGTACGGGTAATACGATAACGGTACGTAGCAAGAAGATTAGGACAAGGTCCACAGGCCCGATCGGCAAGCTGGAGCGCAGAATTATTACACCGACTTCCGACATGAAAATGAGCTGGCAGACCGACAGGCCAGCGAGCACAAAGCTGGTCGCATTGCTGTCGATGCTCGATGCGGTAATGGCAGGCATGTATTGATCCATGAAGCCTGAAAATAGCCCTGTTGCCGCCGCGGTAGCATCCGGCAACTGCGCGAACTCGAGTACTGCGATGAATGGGTAGCCCAACCAACTGAATATTGGTGTGTGAAAAGTAAGCAGAGTCGCAATCGTAGCCAGCGCCATGGCCGCGGTGATAACGGAAAACAGAAAAAACGCCAGGTTCGCCATGCCGCCAACCAGGAATTTCCGGACACCGGGTGCCGAATTCGCTCGTTGCAAGGCACGGTTCCATGCATCCCTCCAAAGCGACTGTGACATCGGCACGTTCTCGGTTTCATTATTCCGCGAGCCGGCGATATACGTATCGGATTTTCGTGACAAAGGCGGAAGTCTGGGCGTGATAAACGCCGCCAACAAGCAAGCCAATATGACGACGCCATACCAGGATATGAAAAGATGCTCGATGCCGGCGACCGTTGCGACGACGAGGCTGAAAGGAATCGAAACAATCGAGAAATTTGTCGCGATGACGCATGCCTCGCGGGCTGTATAGTTGCCGGAATTGTATTGTCCGATCGTAATCAAAAGACCAATTGAAGAAGCACCAACGACGGATGCAGCCGCATCGATGGCGGCGCGCCCTGGCAGACGGAACACTTTCCGAAACACGGGGCGTGCCAGTGTGCCAACGAATTCCATGAATCCGAAATCGGTTAACAACGGGAGCAACAGGCATGCGCTGACATAAACAGCGAGGACGTTGACTGCAATATTCACAAACACGGTGCCACCGATATCTTCTGATCGCAGTAGCTCAGGGCCGACCTGCAACAGGTAGATAAGACCGAAAATCGCGCCGGCGAGTCTCAGTGCCAACCAGACGAGTGGCACCTCAAAAAGGTCTTTTAACAAGGTGCGCCGATGAATCCAGCCAATGCGGAACACCGAGCCCAGCAAGGTCAGAATGCTCGTGAGGACCATGAGTACGACTATGATGGACAGCCCGTAATCGCCCATCAAGCTCCTGACCCAGGCAGTAATAATTCCGATACCGATCGTGAGATGACCGTCCCAGGGAATCGGTGTCAGAAAAATCAGCAAGCCAAGCAGTGATGGCAGCAAGAATCGAAGTACGTTCCTGTTCACAGGATTTGCTGCCATGTTTGCCTCATTTGACAGCAGGCATTGACTGAGATTCGAACATAGGTGTACGCGGACCAGATGCTCGCAACAACCACGAGCCCAATGGTTGCCCGGATGATTTGCGTCTTGCCGATCTTTAGCATGGGTTGCTCCTGCCGGCACTAAAATGCCCAAGCACCCTGACGCTACGATCTGAAGTTATAAGGAAGGCTTTATACATCGATTTTTCCGAACACGCTGCATATAAGAAAATAGTTGGATGCCTGTAGTAACCGATTGCTGCTGACACTCATCTTATGTTTTGTAAGGGACTCTTAATTCCAGAGTTCTTGGAATGAGAGGACGAATGTCATCAATGCGGCAACGAATAATTCCTTGGCGTCTCGCTCTTCAGCTTGATCGCTATGCGAATTATCCATTCGGCTCTACTTGGTGTCGACCGAGACCAGGTGGCGATCGAACCAATCGACCATGGTGTCAAAGTAGTCGGATATTTCAGGGTCTCCCGGTTCATCAAAATTATGGTTTTCACCGGGTATCCTGACTAGCTCGACGACGACGGCTGCAGCTTCCAGTTTGTCCCTGAAAAGTTCGCTTTGTCTGAACGGCACGACCTTGTCTGCATCGCCGTGAATAAGAAGGACGGGCGCATCGTCCGCTGATACGTGTGCAACGGGGGAAATATCCTGGACCAGTTGCGTCTCGAGTGCGTAGTAACCGCTCTGCACATGTCTTTTGTACAAGCGCAAACCCAGAAGCTCACTACTGCCGAACCCGCCGCCGCTTAGTATATTCGCAAGGTAGTCGGTCGGCGCAGACACCGCGATCACGGCCTGTACCTTGGAACTCTCACGGTTTATTGCACTGGGATCGTCGGGATTTCCGTGCCCATCCATGACGCCCAGCAAACTGACGAATTGCGCACCTGAAGAATTGCCGATTGCACCGATTCGCTTAGGATCGATTGCATAACGGGCGGCGTGATGCCGCACGAAGCGTACAGCACGCTGAACGTCTTCGACCGGCGCGGGATAATGAAACCCGGGTGATGCTCGGTGGTTAATGACAAACAATGTGTAACCGCCGGCCAACAGTGCGTCTGCGGCAAGGATGCTTCTCACGGACTCGCGTTCTTTCAAAGGCAGCGCATCGGCGCTGAGGGGTGCCGTAAATCCGCTTCCGGCGATGACGATTAATCCGTAGCCGTTTGCTTTGGCGGGGTAATGTACATCCAGCAATAGCGCCAATCCGGAGTGCATCCCATAAACGACATTGGATTCAATCCTGGCCTTGGCCGAAGACAATCCTGGAGTGGCCACCATGAGCAGGGCGACTGCTAACAGACAATTGAATGGTTTTGAAAATTGTCGCACGACGCTGCTCTCCGTCAAGTCACTCGGCTACAGGACCATCACAGATTCTTTTTATCTTGAATCATGCCAAGTCGATAGGAATCGATGATTGCGAACAGCCAGCATGCAACGAGAACCATGGTAGAAATATTCACGGTCGAATTATCTGTCGTACTGATGGAGTTGGACACCAGTTCTGTAATGGTTCCTGAGTCAATGGCAATCTGACCACTATTAATTTTATCGATAAGGGCCATCGCTCGTTGCACAGCTATTCTGATGATGACGGCCGACGCCATCAGCGCGGTTACCAACAATACTGAGCCGCGTAAGCGTTGTTTCAATACAAAGTGCCCGATACCCGGAAATACCAGGCCAGACAGCAGGACAACTTTCGTCGATATCTTCATTGGCACACTATAGGCTAATCGCCCCCTGTTGCGCCCGGACCCAGGGGCTGGCCGAAGCTGAATTCCACGAAGTTGCCGTCGGGGTCGCGGATGCCGCAATAGTAGCCGACAGGGTAGGGGTTTTGGGATGGCTCCCACTCGAGAATTCCTTCCGCCCGAGCCTTGTCCGCGATGACATCCACTGCATCTTTAGTTTCCAAAGCAAATCCAAGATGCGAATAGTCGCTGGAAATCTGATCGCGACCGGGACCGCCGGGAATGAACACCATGACGAACTCGCTTTCCTTGCCGGGCTCGGACAGCCAAACGACGCGTTTGCCATCTTTCGTTCGATCATGGGTCAGGCGCATCTGCGCATAGTTCTGATAAAAGGAGATGCAGGCATCGACGTCGCGAACGTGCAATGCCAGGTGAGTCAGTGTTGGTGACATTTCTGATCGCTCCCGGGTGTTGCGCCTCTAAGGATAGCTGCAAACAGGTCGGCGTCGATATTCCCGCCGCTCAGGATCACAGCAATTTCTTTGCCACGTATGGTGTCACGTTCCCGCAAGACGGCCGCGAGCGGTGCCGCGCCTGCACCTTCGACCACGTTGTGGGTGTCATGGAAATAAATTCGCATGGCCTCAGCCACTTCTTCCTCGCTGACGGCAACGATCCTGTCGGCGCCCTTGGAATATACGTCGAGAGCTTCCTGCACGGGAATGCGCACGGCCACGCCATCTGCAAATGTATTGGCATGCTCTGTCTCGATCAATTTCCCGGACTCGAATGATAATTTCGCGGTCTGGGCCTGTTCAGATACGACACCCACGATTTTTGTCCTGAGGCCCAGGGCGTCGCGCACGGAGATAACGCCGCATATTCCCGATCCACAGCCAACCGGGACATATACCGTGTCCAGTTCAGGCACAGCGCTGAAAAGCTCAAGCGCGTAAGTAGATACGCCGCGCACGAGTTCGATGTGAAACGACGGCACCATATAAAGATTGTCTTCGTCAGAAAGCCGCGCCGCCTCGATTCGTGCGGCATCGAAATCGTCACCAAATTCGACGACGGTCGCTCCAAATGCCCGCATTGCCGCATTTTTTTCCACGGAATTACCGTGCGGTACCACGACCTTCGATAGCAAGCCGGCTGCCGTAGCCGCTCGTGCCTGGCTCTGTCCGTGGTTGCCGCGCGTTGCGGTTATGATTCCCTTTAGCGTGGGTTCGGTGCGCTGCAGCCAGTCAATAAACGTGATACCGCCGCGGATTTTGAACGCACCGGTCGGTGTATGGTTCTCGTGCTTTACCCAGACGGTGGTTCCCGCCTTTGCACAGATCTGCGGCCAGATATATTGTGGAGTTGGCGCAACAAAGCGGTGGACCAGCTGCGCAGCTCCCTCAAGTTCGTCCCTCGTGAAGAGCATCGTGCTGCTTCCTCAAAATCGAAACGTGTAGCTGACTTTGAAATTAATGTCGCCATACACCTTGGTGAAGCTGCGATTTTGCGCCAGGTCGATATACTCATGATTGATGATAAGGACGACCTCTCGCCCGGCCGAGGGTTGGAATCGCAGGATGCTGTTAAAGCCCAAACTATCGGAATCGTTGTCGTACTGTAGGAAATTTTCCCAATAAAAAGCATTGGTAAAAGCGAAGTCCGCGCGCAGCGACATAAGTCTCGTGAAAAAGGCGCCGTAGGGGAGCTCGGTATCATAGACATCGATTATCGCCGTTAATTGGAAGTGCTTGTTCGGTCGCCACGAAACCACGCCATGGGCGCTTCTTTGTATACCATCGTAAAAATCACCCTTGCAGTAAAAGTTTTCTATTTTGAGTTTTCTATAATTCGCGGTGCCGAAACCGCCACATAAAGTGTTGAACGAGTATTCACCCACCGGAATAATTACGCCTGCAGTTATTTCGAAAGGTTCAACAAGATTCTCATCCGTCATAATATAATGAATCCCTCCGAAGTCTCCCGAATCCCGCTCGATCTCGATCGCTCGCAACGTGACATATTGCGATTGCAGTTCACCGGCAATCGTTTCAATGCGTTCAAAATCCACACCGGAAAATATCGTTCGAATCGCGGGCGACCGCGTGTACAGGGTATAGCCGCCCTCCAGCGTCAAATCCCTGATGCCGGATCGATTCACAAAGCCAAGCGCCGGATTAAAATTCTCCTGCAATTCCTTGAAGCCAAGTGCACCTTTAAACCCGGACGAGTTCGGCGCGCGCAGGCTGAATCCGTATGCCGCCTGATCCCGGTCCACGCCCTCAGTATCCGATTGCTGATACCAGATAGCGCCCTCGAGCGACCGGCTGTTTGCCAATCTTGTGTTCAAGTATCGAAAATCGACGCCGGCGAGGCTGTTATCCAGGTTCGAAATCGGATCGCCGTGCGTCAGTATCATGCCGACACTGGATTCCTCGAGCACGTTTGCGGCAAGCCGCGCGACGAAAAGATCACTGGCAGTATCCAGGTCGGCGTCGCCCTGCTGTACCGCCAGGATGCCGACGTCCCAACGTCCCGGCCTGCCGGTCAATTTGCCGCCAATATTGATATCGAGGGTCTCGCCGTTTGCGCCGAGGCCGATGCGCCGGGAGAAAAACGGCCTGCCGCTTTCCAGTTCCACTTTCGAGATTGTCGTAAATTCGTCATCGTCGCCACCGCTGATACGGCCAAACTCAAAAATGTCAGTGTCCTGAAGGAAAAAACTGCGCTGCTCCGGAAAAAACAAACCGAATCGGGTCAGGTTCACCTGCCGGGCATCGACGCCGGTTCCGGAGAAGTCGGTGTTGATCGTTAGCGCGGCGGTCAGGGCAGGCGTTAGTTTGTAATACACATCGAGCGACGGTTCGGTGAATGTCGTCGATTCGTCCAGTTGATAGTCTTTTGCCTGGCCTGAGCGTATGCCGGGTACGACATCAAGTCCTATCCCTTGCTCAATATTCCTGATGCCGGTCAACTTGCCGGATGCGGCAGGATTTTGACTTCGATTGATCGACACCCAGCCAATCTGTTCTCCCTTGCGCCCTATATAGCGGGAAACATTCAGACCCCAGGTCTGGTTGTTTGGATTGAATGAGAGTGTCTTGAACGGGATTTCAATCTCGGCCGTCCAGCCCTTGTCGTCTCGCTGCGCCGCGGCGTCCCAGATTCCTCTCCATTGCCAGTTTTCATTGGTGACATTCGCGTAAACGGCCTGATTACGAACACCGTTCGGTGTCACATCAAAGGCGTAGCCACTGCGCCCATTGTTGAACGGGTCAATAATAACCGTAAAGCTGTCGTCGCCAGGAGAGTAATCACCTTGTCGCAAAGCCTGCGCCGATACCTTCTCGGGCTCAGCATCGAAGAACCGGCCCGCCAGGTATAGAGCGTCCTTAGTGTAAACAACAATGATGACCGACTTCTCAGACGGAGGGCCGAACTCGTTTGGATCGATCTCATGCAGATCCTGAATGACGCTACCGGATTCCCAGGCATCGTCATCAAGGAAGCCGTCTATAACCGGAGCTTCATCGACTTGAATCGCGTCGATCATCTTGCCTTGTGAAGCGACGATCTGGGTCGCAGCGACTGCCGGCCACGCCAGGGCCGCCAGCAGCAGAATCCGCTGTAAAAACCTGTCCCCCATCTATCCCTCGCGCCTGTCAGATCATAAGCCGACGAGCCTAAAGTATAACGGCTTTGACGAACACAAGCTTCGGCCCCAATAGGGGCTGTTCGATCGGCGCGAATACCTGTCCGACCTACGCTGAGTATGAGTACAAACAATCGATTATTACATTGCCTATACGCGATGCTGCCCATCGCATGCGACACAGTGTATTTTGACGAAAACAGCAAGGGGAAGCGATTATGGCAGAAGCGTCGTTACAACATCGTCGGGACCTTGCCTTGGGTTCCGGTGCGGAGCTGTTTTATGACGCACCGCTGGAGATCGTTCGCGGCGAAGGCGTGTACCTGTACGATCGGGACGGCCGGTGCTATGTCGATATGTACAACAATGTGCCTTGCGTCGGACACGCCAATCCAGCGGTTGTACAAGCGATGGCGGAGCAACAAGCCACTATCAACGTTCACAGCCGATATCTTCATGAAGGTATAGTAACTTTCGCCGAACGGCTCGCCGGGCTCCATCACGACGGTATCGAAAGCGTGGTCTTCAGCTGCAGTGGTACCGAAGCGAACGAAGTCGCCATTCAAATGGCTCGCATTGTCACAGGGCACCGCGGCCTCATTTGCACGGACGCCGCCTATCATGGCAATAGTGAACTGGTTGATTCGTTAACCTGCGTTGGTCGCGCAGCGCGCGAAACGAGTGAGGTTCGTGGCTTTCCATTTCCTGAATGCTACAGGCCTCTGGAGGAAGGACTGAGCGAGGAGGAACTGTGCGAGGCGTATCTCGCTCGAGTCGCGGCGGCTATCGAGAGTTTGAAAACGGAGGGAGCCGGCTTTGCTGCGCTCGTCATGTGCCCGATTTTTGCCAACGAGGGCCTGCCAGATATTCCTTCCGGCTTCATGTCCAGGGTCACGGACCTGGTTCACAGGGAAGGCGGGCTGGTGATTGCCGATGAAGTGCAATCGGGATATGCCCGAACCGGCCTCTGGTGGGGATACGAAAACACAGGATTCCGGCCGGACATCATCGTAACGGGAAAGCCGATGGGCAACGGCCTGCCGCTCGCCGCAACAGCAGCGAGCAGGAATTTCGTGGATGGCTTCCGCGCCGCAACGGATTACTTCAATACGTTCTCGTCAAGCCCCTTGCAGGCAGCCGTCGGCATGGCGGTGCTGGATGAAATCGAACGCCTCGATCTCCTCAAGAACGTGGCTGAAGTCGGCGGTCGACTGACAGGCGAACTTGAGGCCCGCGTTGACTTACACGATGCGATAGGAGATGTGCGTAGTTGCGGCCTCTTTATCGGAATTGAAATGATCAAGCACGGCGACAACAAAGAACCCGATGCCACATTGGCAAGCGATTTGTCCAATCGCTTGAAAGACAAGGGGTTCCTGGTGTCGTATGCAGGAAAGTTCAATAACGTATTGAAGATCAGACCACCGCTCGTGTTCTCTCATGAAAACGCCGATGAATTCCTGGGCGCTTTCGATGAATGCATGAGGGAAATAAGTGCATAGGGACCTGGTCGAATCCTGTTACAGGGCTGCCGCGTTGAACGCCCTGGGGAGTTTTCCGGTAGACGTGGAAAATGTCGAACTCATCGCGCATTCTGAAAACGTGACCTTTCGGGTCTCGGTTCGCGGCAGCGATACCGACTTTGTCCTGCGGCTGCACCGACCGGGATACAATTCGATTGAGGAACTCAACTCGGAGCGGATATGGACCAAAGCGCTGAAAGAAGCAGGCATATCCGTTCAGGATTCACTTCTGACACGTCAGGGACAATACTTTGAGCTAATCGATATCCCCGGCGCCGGAGAGCAGCGCTATGCGGGAATGACCACATGGCTTGAAGGCACGCTCCTGGGTGAATTCCTGGCGACGAGTTCCGACACGGAAGAGCGAAAGCGAATATTTCGCAGGATCGGCGGGATAGCCGCCGCCATTCACAACCAATCAACGCTCTGGAAAGTGCCGCCAGGCTTCAAGAGGCGTCGACTCGATCTCGATGGCCTGTTGGGAGAAGCGCCGCTCTGGGGTCGATTCTGGGAACACGCGGAGCTGACGAAAGCCGAGAAAGAGTCGCTGCTGGGGGCGAGAGACAGAGCCCGCGCCGCACTCAGTGCCTATGGCGAGAGACCTGACAATTTCAGTTTGATTCACGCCGACCTCCATCCCGAGAACATCATTCACAACGGAGACGATCTGGCGTTGATCGATTTCGACGATTCAGCTTGCGGATGGCACATGTACGATATTGCATCGGCGCTGATTGAAGACAGATCTGCCCCGGATTTTGATGCTCTGTGTGCCGCTGTGCTCGAAGGGTATTGTGAGCACCGGCAGTTGTCGGAGCGAGATGTTGAAATGCTGCCTGCCTTCCTGCTGATGCGGGGCATGGCGATCGTCGGGTGGTTTCATCAGCGGCCCGAGCACGCCGGGTCAAGTTACTACGAGGAAGTGAAGAATTGGATTATCGGGGAGTGCGTTTCCGGACTGGGCGATATCTGTACACATTCATAAGGTGTAAGCCATGTCTCCATGGATGGACCAAAGTGGGCACCAACCCGATTTGCTCACGGCCTGGCCGTCAGCGATATCATTGTGCCGTAGTTACCGGCGAGCAACCTGGCATCGTCACGATCAAATTTCACGTTGGGCAGGGCCGCCATATCGACGGTGTTTTTACCTGTGAATAACGCCAGGACGTCCACTGTGAATAAGAGCGCATCAGAAGAATCCGGAGCGACCTCCTCTGGCAGATTAAACCGTAAGGTCTTTCGATTCTCATTAAAGCCAACGTGGTACACCAGAGGTCGTATCGTATCGCTATCGATCAATGCTCCTTCAAATAAGAGGAATTTGTAGCCAACCTCCCAGTTCCACGCCATTCGACTATTCGGGTCCAAGTCGCCTACCGACATGATGGAGCCGTTGGCCACTTCGTCAACGCCGATCGAGAAGGTGACCGCCGAATACCAATCTCGCGGCACATTGGCCAGATTGATCTGGTAGCTCGTCGATGAATTGTCGAACCGGGCGAGATAATAGCTGTCCGGTACGCGATAAACGCCTTTTTCGCCGTGCAGGTCAATATTGCTGATAAAGAACTGGAAATCCCGAATACGAAACATCCCTGCTCCACCAGGATTCGAGTAGCGCGCATCATTGAATACGAGCGGCTTGTTGCCGACGACGGCGTCAAATCGCATCCTGACTGTGCCCGGTTGTGAAACCTGGTAGACATAAATTGCTGCCCCGGTTAGCAACAAGCCGCTGGCAACAGACATTGAAAGCAGTTTACGCATCAGGCATTGTATCCGCGTCAAAAGGATTCGAGAATTTGTCTTCGGTAATAAAACTGTGATCCGTCAGCGTATGAAGAAACGCAATGATGGCACGTTTTTCTTCCTCATTCAGATTCAGGCTAATCCGGATATTGACGGCATCTTGTGGTTGATTGTCGGCCTCCATAATCAGCGGGCTAAGGCTATCACTGACGCGAATACCCTCATTGTAGTGGTCGAGCACCTGTTCAAGGGTAGTAAACCGTCCGTCGTGCATGTAAGGCGCAGTCAGAGCAATGTTTCTGAGCGTAGGTACCTTGAACTTGCCCCTGTCTGTAACTTGTCCAGTCGTAAACTGTAACCCGGGATTGAGCAGCGCCTCGGTATCCAGCCCATTGTTGGAAAAGCCATCAAACTGGGCATTGAACCCGCTGGTGAGAAACTGGCTGTGACAGTCGATGCAATTCCCCCCGCGCAGGCTCACCTTGACATCCGGATGCGCCATAAAAAGTTTTCTTCCCAATTCCTCTTCAGCACTTAATTTCAACTCCCCGCGTAGATACTGATCGTATTTGGAGTCTGCGGAAATCAGTGTACGCTCAAAAGTCGCCAGCGCCCGGGCAATATTCTCTGCGGATATTTTGCCATAAGCGCTTCTGAAAAGGCCCGGGTAAACATCGTCCGCTTCCAGTTCATCGATCAAGTCATCGAGATTCTGTGCCATCTCATTGGGATCTTGAATCGGTGCCAGCGCTTGCTCTTCCAGCGAATCAACGCGGCCGTTCCAAAAAAAATGCCGCGGTCCCCACATTAGATTGGCCAAGCTCATGCTGTTGAAATCAAGCGTTTTCCCGGACACGCCGACCGACCTGGCCTTGCCATCGGTGAAGGCAAGATGCTGTAAATGGCAGGTTGAACACGACACGGTATTGTCGCCGGATAATTGCTTGTCGTAGAACAGCCGACGCCCCAACTGAACCGCCTCCTGTGTCAGCGGGTTATCGTCGGGTACTCTGAATTTTCCGAATACGAACGGAGCTGTAAACCCCTGTAACGGGGTAGGCTTCGGCTCAATGTATGCCACGAACCCGTAGATAATCGCGATCAGCATTACGCCGCACAACGACAGCATCGCGATCGATTTGTTTATCGAGCCAAAACCACCGCTTTCCACACATCTGCCCTAAGGACGGGTTGGCCGTTCAGTGGTGATGAACGAAACCGGACGTGAACAACCCCTCAATGTTGTCAATACCCTTGTTGTACCGTTCCCTGAAATTGACGGTCGCCAGTTTTTCGCCCGTGGCCAGGTCGTGGACGGTGACGGTGTGTGCGTTTACCTTGGCGATGAAATCGATGTCCGTCGGATCATCATCGGCAGCATTTCCCAGGTTTAGGAGGTTGTTCTGTACGGCGATGACCTGCTTGCCGGATTTCGTTGCATAGAAAATCATGTGATGAGCACCGGCGTC
>JACZSM010000001.1 GCA_022574185.1 Pseudomonadota bacterium | reverse complement strand
ATTCATGACCGTATCAGGTGCATGGACGGACCTGCCAATTCGGTGCCGTTGATGTTGATCCGAACCCGATAGTGCCCCGGCACCGGAAACATCACTTTTTCGAGCGGCAAAATAAGATGCGTTTTCGCCGGCGCCTTTGATGCTGGCCGCGCCTCCACATCGGTATGACCTTCGATGGAGAAGATCGACTTGCCCTCGGGATCGGTCAAGTCCACGGTAAATGGAATTCGCCCGGCCAGATCGTGCGGCCATTCTACGATGCCGACCAGCACCATCCTGTCCTGACGTGCCGGAAAGTCCGGTGCATTCAGTTCATTGAATATGCCATGAATATTGAGCTTGCCGTCTGCTCCGGCACCGGCATCCGTGCAAAACAGGAAAACTGCTTCCATCATTCAACTTCTCCTCCGCCGTGTCGATAATACAGATACGGGACAGTCTAAGCTGTGGAAATCGGTAACTGAATCCTCTATTCTCCGCCTTGGAATAAGCAGGCTGGATTCCGACGCGTTGACGATCAACCCGACGATCACGATTATTAAAGGATGCATAACAAATGCCACTAGCAATTGTATTGATTCTTTTGGTTTTAGGTTCGCTTGTCTTTCACTTCGTCAGTCCGTGGACGTTTACGCCAATTGCTTCGAATTGGGGCGCGATCGACTTCACGATCGATATCACGTTCTGGGTTACGGGGTTCGTTTTTGTCGCCGTGAACCTGTTCATGGCTTACGCGATTATTCGCTATCGCCATCGGGAAGGCATCAAGGCTGACTACGAACCCGAAAACACGAAACTGGAAGTCTGGCTCACCGTTATAACAACAATATTAGTCGCTGCGCTGCTGGCGCCGGGCTTGATTGTCTGGGCAAAGTTTGTCACACCGCCTGAAAACGCAATTGAAATCGAAGCTATCGGCCAGCAATGGAAGTGGACCTTTCGCCTGCCTGGCGAGGATGGTGATTTTGGACACACCGATGCCCGGCTGATCACCGTAGACAATCCGTTCGGCATCAATCCGGATGATCCCAGCGGACAGGATGATATTTTGGTCGATGATGCCATCGTGCATATTCCGGTCAATGAACCCGTTCTGTTCTGGCTGCGTTCGAAAGATGTATTGCATAACTTCACGGTTGCACAATTCAGGGTCAAAATGGACCTGGTTCCTGGCATGGAAACTTACATGTGGCTGGAACCGACCGTAGTTGGCGAATATGAAATTCTTTGCGAGGAGTTGTGTGGCATTGCACATCACGCCATGCGCGGCAGGGTTGTTGTGGACGAGCCCGCGGACTACCAGGCGTGGGTGGCGAGCCAACCAACCTTTGCTGAACTGCAGGCAAAAGCACCCGGTGACCCGGCGCTCGGCGCGGCATCATATGCCGTATGTTCTGCTTGTCATGGTGCACAGGCTGAAGGCCTCGCCTTATTGAATGCGCCGAAACTCAGCGGTCAGGATCCGATATACCTGAAACGACAGCTGCAAAATTACAAGGCCGGCCTGCGTGGAATTCATGAGGATGATGTCAATGGACGCATCATGGCGCCCATGGCAGCGACTTTAGTAACCGATGCAATGATCGACAACGTCATCGCCTATATCGGCACCCTGGACGACATACCAGCGCCCGCCACGCTCGATGGAGACGTCGCTCATGGCGCCAAGCTGTATGCGCTCTGTGCCAATTGCCACGGTAAAGACGGTCAGGGCATTAAGATGAATGCACCACGGCAAGCCGGGATCAACGACTGGTATCTGCTGAGTCAGCTTAAGAATTTCAAGCAAGGGCTGCGGGGCCGACATCCGCAAGACCTCGGTGGCAAACAGATGCGGGCTATGGCCCTGACACTTCAGGATGAACAGGCGATGCTGGATGTCATCGCTTACATCAATTCATTGTAAACGGCAAATGCGAGACATCAGCATGGTCAACTTTCTAAATTTCGGCTCAAGCAAGAGGGGATTTTGATGGCATACGTTGCAATTGCTGATCGCGATCACGAAATAGAACATCACGATCCGACGACGTTCATCACCAAGTACGTCTGGAGTCAGGACCATAAGGTCATCGCAATTCAGTACGGCGTTACGGCGCTGTTTGTTGGTTTGATCGCGTTGATCCTGTCCGGAATGATGCGCCTTCAGCTTGGTTTTCCGAACAGCTTCTCTTTCATAACACCGATCGAGTACTACCAGTTCATTACGATGCACGGGATGATCATGGTCATCTTCCTGCTGACCGCGCTGTTCCTGGGTGGCTTCGGCAATTACCTCATACCGTTGATGATCGGCGCGCGCGACATGGTGTTCCCGTACATGAACATGGTGAGCTACTGGTTGTATCTCGTGTCAGTCATCATTCTGCTGTCGAGCTTTTTCGTAACCGGGGGGCCGACCGGGGCCGGCTGGACACTCTATCCACCGCAAGCCATCCTCCCCGGTACCCCAGGCACGGACTGGGGTATCGTGCTTATGCTGGGGTCGCTCGCCGTGTTCATCGTGGCTTTCACGATGGGCGGCCTGAACTATGTCACGACTATCCTGCAGGCGCGTGCACGCGGCATGACGCTGATGAGAATGCCGCTATCGCTATGGGGCATCTTCGTAGCCACCATTCTGGGTCTGCTGGCATTTCCGGCCTTGTTCGTCAGCGCCGTAATGATGACGCTGGACAAAGTTGCCGGTACCAGCTTCTTCATGCCCGCGATCATGTCAATGGGGGAAACCCTGAGTCACGAGGGTGGCAGCCCAATACTGTTCCAGCACCTGTTCTGGTTCTTCGGTCATCCTGAAGTGTACATAGTCGCGCTGCCTGCATTTGGTCTGGTCTCGGACCTTTTGAGCACGCATGCGAGAAGAAATATCTTCGGCTATCGCATGATGGTCTGGGCGATTCTCGCGATCGGTGGACTCAGCTTTATCGTCTGGGCTCACCATATGTACGTCAGCGGCATGAACCCTTATTTTGGATTCTTCTTCGCGACCACGACATTGATCATTGCGGTGCCGACGGCGATCAAAGTCTACAACTGGGTATTGACGTTGTGGAAGGGAGATATCCACCTGAACACACCCATGTTATTTGCTATCGGCTTCATATTTACATTCACGCACGGTGGACTGACGGGCATTTTCCTGGGCAACGTCGTTGTCGACCTGCCGTTGTCCGACACCTATTTTGTCGTCGCGCATTTCCATATGGTCATGGGAGTGTCACCAATACTGGTTGTGTTCGGCTCGATTTACCACTGGTATCCGAAGATCACGGGCAAAATGTACAACGAGACTCTCGGCAAGGTGCATTTCTGGCTCACGTTCCTGGGCACCTACGCCATCTATCTGCCGATGCATTATCTCGGTTTCCTGGGCGTCCCGCGGCGCTACTTCGCAATGGGCGACACTGAGTTCATACCTGAATCCGCGTTCGTGTTGAACCAGAGTATTACGATATCCGCACTGTTTGTCGGCGTAGTCCAGCTACTGTTCCTGTACAACATCATCGTCAGCCTCAAGAAGGGCAAACCGGCCGGGCCGAACCCGTGGCGAGCAACGACGCTCGAGTGGCAGACGCCGGATACTCCGCCGAAGCATGGCAACTGGGGCGATAATCTGCCCGTGGTACATCGCTGGGCGTACGACTACAGCGTGCCCGGTTACCACGAGGACTTCATTCCACAAAATGTATCCCCCGACGAAGCCCCGGTGACCGAAGAGCACGGACCTGATACGTGACGATCACACTCGTACTTCTCGCCATCATCATGGCGACCGTTATAGGGTGGCTGTTGCGCCAGTCTTTGAGTTCGGAGCCATGGAATGCGAATGATCCTGTTGAAAATGAGCCTGGCCGAGGCGTTTTAAATATAGATCCCGCAAAGATTGGTTTGTTGTCGTTCCTGGCGGTTGCCACATCGTTGTTCGCGTTATTCATGAGCGCCTACATGATGCGCATGAATCTCGGCGACTGGCGGCCGCTGACCGAACCGAACTTGCTTTGGGCGAACACCGCCGTCCTCGTGCTGGCCAGTTTCGCTTTTCAACTGACACGCAATGCGGCAACCCGGGAACAACTATCAACAGTCAAGATCGGGCTTGTTGCCGGCGGCCTGTTTACGACGTTGTTTCTCCTCGGTCAGCTCGTAGCATGGCAACAATTAAATGCGGCCGGATATTATATGACCAGCAATCCGGCCAATGCCTTTTTCTACCTGCTCACCGCACTGCATGGACTGCACTTACTGGGCGGTATGTGGGTCTGGGGCCGGACGACAATACGGGTCTTAAGCGGCGCGGATGTCAGGAGTGTGCGCTTGAGCGTCGAACTGTGCACCGTTTATTGGCACTATTTACTACTCGTCTGGATTGGCTTGTTCGGTTTGCTGTTATCTACATAAAAGGATAGGAACATATGTCTGAAGTTGTATTGACTGAAACCGAAAGTGGCGCCGTAGCCGACTTCTCTACAGACAAACAGACGTTTCAAGTGCCCTGGGGCAAGGCCATGATGTGGTTCTTCCTCCTGAGCGATACATTTATCTTCGGCAGCTTCCTGACCGGTTACATGACGGTACGCATGTCTGCCAGAGACGCCTGGCCCGTTCCGAGTGAGGTGTTTGCGCTGTCATTTGGTGGCGATCCCATTCCTCTTATCCTGATCGCGATCATGACGTTCATCCTGATCTCATCGAGCGGCACGATGGCGATGGCCGTCAAGATGGGTTACCGAGGGGAAAAGAACAAAGCATTCTGGCTCATGCTGGCCACTGCGGGATTCGGCCTGATGTTCGTCAGCATGCAGGCGTTCGAATGGACCAAACTGATCGTGGACGATGGCGTGCGACTCTGGAGCAATCCCATGGGTGCGTCCCAGTTCGGCTCAACCTTTTTCATGATTACGGGGTTTCACGGGTTGCATGTAAGCGCTGGCGTGATCTACCTGATCGTCGTTGCCCGAAGAGTCAAATCCGGCTTCTATGATAGAACGCGCGGCAATTACGAAATGGTGGAAATAGCCGGGCTATACTGGCATTTCGTCGATCTGGTCTGGGTTTTCATCTTCGCGTTTTTCTATCTTTGGTAGGTTTCTGTAAGAGGTTTTGTACATGGCGCAGGATAGTGGACAAGAACACCCCATCAGTCTTTATTTTGGCATCTGGGGACTGCTGTTCGTATTAAGTTTTTTCTCTTACATGGTGGACTACATGAATTTCCAGGGCGGCCTGCGCTGGACCTTGATTCTCGTCTTCATGTTTTTGAAAGCAGGGTTCATCATCGCTATTTTCATGCACCTGGCCTGGGAGCGGCTGGCACTGAAGATCGTGATTCTCGGCCCGCCGGTTGCCTTGATGGTCCTTGTCCTGTTGATGACCTACGAATCGAATTACACGTTCAACACAAGGCTGGAGTTCTCCGGGGCCAGCACCATGCAGCCAACTCACCATTAGTCAGCCTCGTAACGCAGTATAAGGAGATTGCCTTGAATAAAATTGCCAGACGCAAATTCATAACTTTGTCGGCCGCTGCCGCTGCCGGTTGTTTGCTGCATCCGGGATCGGAGGCGCAGGCACAGGACTTGCCGCAGATAACTGAGGACGATCCGCTCGCGATGGCGCTCAAATATACCCATGATGCAAGCGCCGTAGATCCTGCGCTGCGCACCCAGCCAGCTGCAGATCAGAGTTGTATGAACTGTGCGCAATTGCAAGGCAGTGAAGGTGACGAATGGCGACCTTGTGCCATATTCGTCGGCAAGCTTGTCAATGCGAAAGGCTGGTGTTCTGTCTGGGTTCCCAAGCCCTAGAAGATCGTCTCTGCCATCGCCGGTATAACCATACCAACAAGAATCAGGACCGGAATCAGTGTCCAGATAAATTCGATCAGCGTGCTATTGGTCGCAGATACCTGTGCCTGATGCAGAGATCGCTGATGTGCAAACATCGTGTAGAACATCGCACCGATGACGATGATGCCGATAACGGCGCAACCCCAAAGAGCTATGTAGTGGAACTGCTCAAGGCGCGCACTCACGTTAGTGACACCCGCGCGCATATTCGCCGCACTGTGCTGGAGGAATTTTGCAAAGTTTTCTCTTCGTTTCTTGGTGTATTGCTCGTAGCCGTGGCCGCTGGTGCCACCGTCATGCTACCGCAACGATCAGGCCGCCTTCAAGGCATCCTTTGACGGCAGGTATGCATAACCGAGTTCATTAGCGACAGCCTCATGATTGATGCGCCCGGCGTGAACGTTGAGGCCATTGGCCAAATGCGGGTCCGCGATCAGCGCCTCGCGCCACCCCCGGTTGGCCAGCGCCTTGACGAAAGGCAATGTTGCATTGGTCAGCGCAAAGGTGCTGGTACGTGGTACCGCACCAGGCATGTTTGTGACGCAATAATGCACGACATCATCGACGACAAAAGTCGGTTCCGCATGTGTTGTCGGGCGACTCGTTTCGAAGCACCCACCCTGATCAATGGAAATGTCGACGAGCACGGCACCGCGGTGCATGTCCCTGACGTTTTGTGCAGAGACGAGCTTGGGCGCGGCGGCCCCAGCCACGAGGACAGCTCCGATAACGAGATCCGCCCCGGGAACGAGCCGATCGATTGCGTGCCTGGTCGAATACACGGTATGAATACGGCCGCCCCATTGGTCGTCGATCTCGCGAAGCCTGGGCAGGGAGCGATCGAGAATAGTTACCTGTGCGCCGAGACCGATGGCCATTTCTGCGGCATTGGTGCCAGCGACGCCGCCGCCGATGATGACGACCTTGCCCGGCTCCACGCCAGGCACACCGCCAAGTAACACGCCACGCCCACCATTCGCTTTTTGCAATGCAAATGCGCCGCTCTGTATAGAGAGACGTCCCGCAACTTCGGACATTGGTGTAAGCAGAGGTAAGGAACCGTCGTCCGCCGTTACGGTCTCGTAAGCAATCGCCGTCGTACCAGACTTTACGAGCCCCTCCGTCTGCGCAGGATCGGCGGCCAGATGCAAATACGTAAACAATACCTGGTCTTCCCGCAGCATCGCGCACTCGTTGATTTGAGGTTCCTTAACCTTGACGATCATGTCAGCAAGCGCAAACACTTCCTCGGCCGTCGCTAACACTGTTGCGCCAGCAGCCTCGTAATCTGCATCGGTCATGCCGATGCCCGCGCCAGCATTCGTCTCCACGACTACTTCGTGGCCGTCGTGCAAAAGTTCGACAACGCCCGCTGGCGTCATGCCAACGCGGAACTCGAGTGTCTTGATTTCTTTGGGTACCCCGATCTTCATGAGGTCGCTCCTTTCCGATCATCGTATCTGACACGATACCGCGGTATTTACGCCATTTTCGTTCATTATTGATGACTTATGCGCATTAATGTGGCATTTTCTTCGGTTATATGATGTTTTTGAGCAATATTCTGCTATGACGCTTGACCGTTTTGACAAGCTGATTCTGGAAGCCCTGCAGCGCGATGGTCGCATCAGCAATGTGCAACTATCCGCACTGGTGAATCTGTCGGAGTCGGCCTGCCTGCGGCGCGTGCGCGCGCTCGAGGACGACGGTTTCATTGATCGATACGCCGCTCTCCTCAGCCAGATAAAAGTCGGCCTGTCGGGTAATATTTTTGTTCACATCGGTCTGCACCGCGAAGAACAAAGTGAGCTCGACGCATTCGAAGCAGCCGTCAGGAACATTCCCGAAGTCATGGAATGCTACCTGATGACGGGTGAGTTCGATTACCTGTTACGCGTGGTCGTGTCAGACATGGCCGATTTCGAACGACTGCATAAAGAAGCACTGACGCGCTTGCCCGGAGTTGCACGCGTGAATTCAAGTGTAGCGATTCGAACAGTGCTGAAAAAGACAGAATTACCGTTGCGGTAGAAGATCAATAGATGCGATCACTGATGACAGACCATGTCGCACTACGCGAGATTATTGAAGGCTTACAGCAAGCCGAGAAAATGATCTCTCCGAAATATTTTTACGATGAGCGAGGCTCACAACTCTTCGAAAAAATTACGCAACTCCCGGAGTACTACCCGACCAAAACCGAACTCGGCATCACGCACGCCAACATCGGCGAGTTCGCGGAGCTCGTTGGGCCACAAGCGAGCCTGATAGAGTTTGGCAGCGGCTCCAGTCGCAAGACTCGTGTCTTGCTCAAGAACCTGATCGATCAAGCCGTTTATGTTCCCGTCGACATTTCGGAACAGCACTTGTTCGAGTCAGCGCAGCGGTTGCGATCTGAATTTCCTGGCCTGGAGATTCTACCGGTCGTCGCAGACTTTACGCGGCCGTTCGACCTACCCAGCCCAACTATCACGCCGCTGCGCAACATCGTTTACTTTCCTGGCTCCACGATCGGCAACTTCACGCACGACGCGGCGATTGAGTTACTGAAGGTCATGCACCACGGCGCCGGAATGAATGGCGCAATGCTCATCGGTGTCGACTTGCAGAAAGACCCGACCATCATAGAGCGGGCCTACAATGACAGTGCCGGCGTCACTGCGGAATTCAATCTCAACGTGCTGCGGCACCTCAACCGTGAGTACGATGTTGATTTTGACCTGGATGCCTTCACCCATGACGCACGCTACAATCCGGAAGCAGGCCGAATCGAGATGCGCCTCATCAGTTCACGAGACCAAATCGTCAACGTCGGCCCGGAAGTCATATCCATCACCGCGGGTGAGAGCATACTGACGGAGTACTCGCACAAATACACGCTGGATGGCTTTACGGCGATGGCTGAACTCGCTGGATTCAAGGTTGTGAAGGTCTGGACCGACCCCGATGAGTTATTCAGCATCCAGTATTGTGTGCGGATCTGACCTGCAGGAGCCCGCCATTATTAAATGCAGAGCTGCGTCGTTGATCCTGCCAATGACAATCCCGGGGTCGGGGTTGGCAGGCCCGTGACCATCCTGACCATATCAATCAGCACCAACTTGGCCAGGTTGAGCGCTGCTTTGCCTCGTTCGCCCTCCAGCACGGCCATATTCGCCGAAGACTCCTGTAGCCCATAAGCAGTAACCACAAGCTCATCGCCCCGAAAGTAGTAGGCACCACGATACCGCTCACCATTGAGATGCACCGTGACTATTCCATCTGGCAGACTGATCATTCAGCAAGCACCCGAAAACCTGTAGGGTTTGAGCCCCAGTAGTTAGCATTATCCACGCCACGACGAGATTTGCTGTGGACGTCGTCACAACATTTACTGTGAAAGCGTCTTTGGTTTTTCACATAACCTTCCTGCGCGAAAGAACGTGAGTGCGAAACCGCGCCTAGGGATATACCTCGGGCACAAAGGTCTGATCCGACAGCGGCGGCCGCACGTAGCTCGCTCCCGGGTCGCGCTCGGGCAGCTCTATCGTGGGCGGCGTGAGGTCTTTGTAATCGAATGACTTGAGCAGATGGTGAATGCAGTTGAGCCGTGCGTGCTTTTTGACGTCCGCGTTGACCACAAACCACGGCGCCTGCTCAATGTCGGTGTGCGCGAAGTTTTTATCCTTTGCGCGCGAGTACTCGACCCAACGCTGGCGTGACTCGAGATCCATGGGGCTGAGCTTCCAGTGCTTGTGAGGCATATCGATGCGGCCCTGGAACCGTTTCTCCTGCTCCTCGTCGGAAACGGAGAACCAGTACTTGATAAGGGCGATGCCGGAGCGCACCAGCATGCGCTCGAACTCCGGGCAGGATCGAAGGAACTCGTGGTACTCCTCGTCGGTGCAAAAGCCCATCACTGGTTCGACGCCGGCGCGGTTGTACCAGCTGCGATCGAACAGGACGATTTCGCCCGCTGCAGGCAAATGTGCAACGTAGCGTTGGAAGTACCACTGCGTTTTCTCGCGCTCGGTTGGCGCAGGCAGCGCGACCACACGACAGATTCGTGGGCTGAGGTGCTCAGTGATCCGCTTGATGACGCCGCCCTTGCCAGCGGCATCCCGGCCCTCGAATATGACGACCACCCTGAGCCCCTCGTGGACGACCCAGCGTTGCAGCTTGACCAGCTCGAGCTGCAGGCGGAACAGCTCCTTTTTGTAAACCTTGTTCTTAATCATGCGGCGTTTTTCAGGGGCGGCTGCCGGTTTAGTCCCGTCCTGGTACTTCATTGCCTTATTCTTTTTCGAGCTGTTCTCCTTAGCATTTGTCATCGTCGTTGCTCCTACGACTCTGGGGGGACGTACTCCTTCGGTGCGGCCGAGCCTTCACCGAAGAAATACTTTTCCATTTCCTTTTCGAGAAAACTGCGTGCTTCGGGTTCGATCGGCGTCAATCGATATTCGTTAATCAACATCTTCTGGTGCTCGACCCAGCGTTGCCATGCCTGCTTTGAGACATTGTCATAAATGCGCTGACCCAGGTCGCCTGGGTACGGTGCATAGTCGAGGCCCTCGGCCTCCTCGCCCATGAGGACGCAGTTAACTGTTCGTGACATGTTGTTCCGCTCTCAATTGATCGATCAGCTTTCGCACCGGCGCAGCGATGCCGCCCGGCGGTTCTTCTTCCATGCAATACCAAATAACGTCCCCAGTGTCGGCTACTCTACGCGACGAGGCGTTAATGCGCACAACAATGGGCCGGATATCGAGATCGTAATGACTGAAGCTGTGCCGCAACGTGTCCCACGGCTCTACAACGCAGCGACTGTCATCCAGGTTGCGGCGGCACCAGGCTTCCACACTGTCATCGTCCATCTCCGGCAGGCTCCATAATCCGCCCCAGATACCTGCGGCCGGTCGTCGCTCAAGGTAGATCGAATCTTTCCTGACGGCGAGCACCATCGTCGTTTTCCTGAGAGGCTTGTCCTTTTTCGGTTTTCCCCCCGGATACTCGCTGATCGCTTCACGCAAGCGCGCACTGCAGTCTGCGCGTACGGGACACTCATCGCAAAGCGGCCTGCCACGCAGACAGATCGTGGCACCGAGATCCATAATGGCCTGCGTGTACGCCGCAACACGATTGTCCGGCGTGTTTCGTTCCGCGACATCCCAAAGCTGCTTCGCCACAGTGGTATTGCCGGGCCAGCCTGCGATCGCGCCATGTCGAGCCAAGACGCGCTTGACGTTGCCATCGAGAATGGCGTGACGCTGCCCGAACGCCAGCGACAGGATTGCGCCAGCAGTGGACCGGCCGATACCGGGTAGTGCCACTACCGTCTCGAACTGATCGGGAAATAAGCCGCCGTGTTTGTCACGCACCACCTGCGCCGCTTTGTGCAGGTTTCGAGCACGCGCGTAATAGCCGAGACCCGACCACTGACGCAGGACATCGTCCAAAGTTGCATTCGCCAGGCTGTTGCTGTCTGGAAAGTTCTGCAGGAACCGATTGTAGTACGGGACTACAGTGCGCACCTGGGTCTGCTGCAGCATGATTTCCGATACCCAGACTCGATATGCGTCCAGTGTCTGTTGCCAGGGCAGATCTTTGCGGCCGTGCTCGTCGTACCACTGCAATACCCTGTCCGCGAAATTACTCATTGCTGCCATTCCTGTGCGATTGCCTCGATACGATCAATCGCCCCGCCACCGTCACGGCGCAGTTTGCGCTTGATGAGATAAGGACCGATGACAGGCGGAACCCAGAATTTCGGCTCGAATTCAAGATCATAAATCACTATCGTACCCAATCCTTCCGTGCGAAATTTCCACGTCTCTTCGCTCAAGTGAAAATCGCTGATCTCGGGGTTGGCTGTTGCTCGGATGAACTTAAAGGGCTCGTGCTCGATATAGCCGCTACGCTCGAACGACATGCAGAAGAACAATACACAACCACGGTTGCGCGTATAGAACCGCTGCCGGCCGCTGGCATCGGGCTCTATTTCACGCGATTCAATGATCGCACTGGAAAACCGTGTCGATACGTCCCAATCCAAGAACACCGCATACAATGACTCTATGCCGACAGCAAACCACACCTCGGAATGCATGACATAGCGGTCATCGACGAGGTCGACTTCAATGCTGCGCATCTCGGCGGCTCCGGCCGAAAATGAGAACAGCAGCAGACATAAGCAAGGTTTATGCATGTCGTTAGAGTTTGAAAAGATCTCGTAAGGAATCTTTCAGTTTTTCCTCGATATCTTTTTTCCCTTGCGGCTCTTTGACATCGTTCCCGGTGGTTTCCTTGTCCCGGCCACCAAGCAGTTTGTCTAATAGTCGATTCTTGAATTCCTCCTTGACGCGCTTCTCGAGCATTGCTCCGATGTCCACACTGATCGACGGCGCACTCAGTGCGCCTGTTATGCGCAGAGGTATTACAGCTCCGGTAAATTCGTCGAGTTCTTCGACAGTGGCGTCCTGTACGAACTCCGGTTTCTCGAGTACACGTGCGCTCATTCGATAGTCGATTGTCGCCGCGGCAAAGTCGACAGTGCCCTGGCCCGTTAACTGCATAAACGGCAACTCGACCAGCAAATCATTGTTTTTAAACACGCCTTCGCGCACCGGGCCCGATGCCTTTACCGTACTGAACTGGGTTCGAGCCGGCAGTACGGGGACAGGTTCCGGCTGTTGCTTGAACGCCGCACGCGCCCGACGCAGCTCATACCAGACGTCAGTCCCCTCAAAGGCGCCATCCAGAAGCTCGAACGACATACTACCGGCGAGGCTGCGTTGAATCGCGCCCAGGTCGGCGCCGCGCCCGCTTAGTTTAAATGTGCCGTTGATCGTTCCCGTCACATTTTCCTGCCCAAACATCGCGACTGCCAGGGAACCGAGTTTGACCCCACTGATGCGTTCATTGACCGATATGACCGGTGTATTGCCAGACACATCAATCCGCACATCGCCATTGTAGGTACCCTCGAAAAACGTCGCGGTTATAGGGTGGATGCGCAGCTTGCCGCCGGCAACATTCAAACCAAGATCCACATTCTCAAATATCATCGTTCCGACGAGGGCTTCCCTGACCGTTAAGCTGCCACGCGCATTGATCGGACGAATAAGGTCGGATGGGATTTCCACGGGCATCTCATCCGCAGCGGTAACTGCCGTCGTCGCACTCGCGGGTGCCATGTAGCGGTTCAGGTTGATTGTGTCAGCCGCCAAATCGAACCGATACGCACCTGTTGCTTCACGGGGCACGGACAGCTCGCCGGTGAAGGTCGTCTCATCGAGAATCAGTTCAATATTGGTCAGCGCGATAGCACTTGCCGATACGCGCACATTTGCATCGATGATGACTTTACCAAGCGCGTTCGGATCCGCCGTTTCGGGCACCTCAATGTTCAGGCGCCGCATCAGGCTGCGAGGCGAAAACGCATCGATCTGGATCGTCGCAGCGGGGGTCAGGCTGTCTGCGTATGAAAATGGCTCGACGATCGCCGATATACCAACACCGAGCACGGACATCCGCACCGCAGCGAGCGTAATGATCTCATCTTCGGTATTTACCACAAGACTCGGTGTCGAAAACTGCAGCGTCGTCGGCACCTCGGCGACACCTTCAATTAGTCCCTCGATCGATAACTCGTCAAGACCAACCGTACCGGCATCTGCATCGAACGTTAACCTGGTTTCAATCTCAAGAGTGCCGAAAATATCGTCCGGCTGCAGTTTGAAATCGAAAGATACAGACAGCGGCACCGGTTCGCCGGGTAAAACGCGGCCCGATATCATATTGACACTCGTCAGTCTGTACGTTTCACCAGACGACGCATCGTAGTATTGAATCGACGCGTTGCGAATCGCAATGCTGCCGATATCGAGAGCGGCAGACGAGTCATCCTTATCCGCACCTGCATCGGCTGGCGCCGCGTCGATGAAGTCCTGCCAGTTGCTACGACCATTGCGATCTACGGCCAGGTTGAGCTGCAAAGTCTCGAGCTCGGCAGTGCCGATCGAAATTTCGCGGCTCAACAGCAGCGGCAGCAAGCGCACACTTAGACGCGCTCGTGAAAAACTTGCGAACGGCTCGTCACCAAATCCTGCCGCGTTACCGAGACTGGTCTCGCCGATCTCTATAGCCAGCCACGGAAACAAGCTGACTTCGAGATCGCCTTCGATCAGCAGCTCACGTCCCGTAGTCCGTTTCACTGCAGCCGCGATATTGTCGCGAAAGTCGTTGGGATCGAACAGCAGGAAAAAGCCGACTGACACGATAATGAGCAGTGCCGCGATCCCGGCAACAAAATAAAGGAGGATTTTGATTAGGCGGCCCATTGCTCAGCTTCCAGTCTGCAGGCCGTCAAGGGTAACAAATTGTAGGGTCAGACTACTTGCTGCAAATATGCACGCTGCCGTTCAGGGTCTCGATAATGACACGACCGTCACCATCCCCTTCGGTGAAGCTGAGTTCCAGCCCCGGTGAGTAACGGCTCGTCCGCTGCGGCTTCGGGCCGAAACAGACCTTGATGCTGCCATTGAAAGTCTCAATGTCGAACCGGGCCGACACTTTATTAGTAAATTCGATCTCAACGGTGCCATTGATCGACTCCATTGCCAGCTTTCCGCCAGAGCGCAATGCTGATTTGAACGTGAGGTCACCGTTGACCGATTCAAAATAGGCGCGGTCGAACGATCCCTTGACAACGACGAGATCGCCACTGACAGACTCTACTTCAACGCTTCCCGCAAGGCCTGACAATGTGATGTCGCCGGATACGGTTGCGGCCTGCGTCTCTGATTTTTTGCCCTTACCAGACAGTTCAATATCGCCGCTTACCGATTCCGCTTCGACGTCCGCTGCAACGGCAGTCGCCTCGATATCACCGCTAACGGTAGACAGAGATTGTTCACCTCGCACTTTATCGACTTCGATGTCGGCGCTTACTCCAGAGACCTCGATCGAACTGTCTTGCGGCACGCGTATGACCAGATCGCTTGAGATGTCGTTATGCCAACCGTGGCTGTGCCGAGCTTTGACCTTGATCAGGATGTCGTCGCCATCGCGCTCGAAAATAAGCTCATCAACATCATCGCCGAGTGTTCCGGTCACCTGGACACTGTTTCGCGACCAGCCGATTACCTCGATGGAACCTGAGGTGTTGTCGATATCGACATAGCCATCCGCGGCCGCATCCATCGTCTCATTGATGTCATCTGCAAACACCAGCGAACTCAGCAGCGCGCCAAGTGTCAGGATCGAAATTCTATTCTTCATCTTAGCTGTCCTCAATCGCACGGTAAGGTAACCGCGCTCTAAATGTCCTGCCGCGACATCAGACGTCGCGTAAGGTTACTAACTCTGTTCATCAATACCAGCTCTTCACGGTAGGCTTCTGCCAAAAGTCTTTGCAATAAAACATTATCGGGTTCTTTTACAAGAGCCTGATTAATGTCTCCCATAGCCTGGCGAATCACGGCCAGGTTTCTCTCGACGTCTGCCCGAGCCTCGGGCGAGAGTTTTTTGAGCTCACGCTCCAACCGCGAAGTAACGACCCCACGCGCTTGCTTATAATCCTCGCCAAGATTGCCGTACGTTGCCTGTTCAAACAAAAGGTCAGGAGTTATCGTGACCTGAAAAGACGGCTGATATTCGTTGCCAGCCTGGTCATTCTTGACAACCAGGTAAGTCACCATTGATGACGCACCAACCAGCAACACAACAGCCGCGGCCTGCGCGAACATTGGCATCCACCGGGAGCGCTGTGGCCTGTTGATGGCACTGGCAATTTCAGGCCACAAGTCACGTTCCGGGCTGATCTCGGTCGACAGCTTGCTCGCCGCCGTCATCAATGCATCATCAAGTTTCTCGTTCATACCTCGAATCCTTGCTCTTGCAGTTGTTGTGCCAATAGTCGACGCGCTCTGTGCAATTGCGCCTTGCTCGTTCCTGCTGCAATGTCGAGCATGTTGCCTGTCTCCTCGTGGCTGTAGCCGTAAACGGCATGCAGCACAAATACGTGTCTTGCTCCTGCCGGTAACCTGTCTACCGCATCTGTCAGGTCCTGCAATTCCCCGGTGTCTGCCTCCGACAACGGAGATAAAAACGTCTCAGCAGCAACCTGGATACGATCCTGCTCCCGCTTGGATTTGCGCATCCGTCCAAGTACCGAGTTAACGGCGATGCGGTGCAACCAGGTGCCGAACGCACTATCGCCGCGAAACAGCTCGAGTTTGTTCCATGCCTGGATAAACGCTTCTTGAGTACAGTCCTCTGCTTCACTGACGTTGCCCGTCATGCGCAGACAGAGGCCGTAGACCCTGTCGACATGCAGCCGATACAGAGCCTCGAATGCCTTCGCATCCGACCGTTGCGCACGGGCAATCCAGTCTGCCTCGTCCGTCAATCCAGGTTTGTTCAAGGACACCATCTGCGGACTATAGTCGCTCAACGGTACCGTCAAAAGTGCTTCCAATGGCCACATCTCCGCTTCTTCTGTTATTTGGATGCCCCCCTGTCCGGAATGGTTTGAAAAGGCCCTCAAGACAGTGAAAACGGTGCTTAAGGGCCTGTGTTTCCTGTGATTCTGCTATTATGCGTCTGGCCTACCGGCCACCACAGCCACCGGAAGAATGAAAATAATTTATGGCAGGGCACTCCATTCTCTATCTTGGTCGCGGCGAATTTGCTGCCGAGTATCTTGGCGAACTTGAAACCCTGCCCTGCTGTGCTCTGCTGACGCGTTCAACATCTTTGAAAGTGCCGGTCGACGCACCGTCTATCATTGACCTGGTGCTGCTCGAAGCTGGTCCGGCAATCGCCCGATCCGGGCAATCAATTGCTGAGCTTATCGGTTCGTTCGACAGACATCCCGTCATCGCGCTAACGACCAAGGCTCGCGAACATCGCGGCATCGCGGCCCTTCGCTCCGGCGCGCAAGCGTACATTTGTATTGATGATGTTTCTGTTGGCGGACAGGACGTTATATTTGAACATGCCGTGCAACGTCACCGACTGCAGAAACGATTGTCGGACACTGACGTAACCGTATTATCGATCCTCAGAAATATTAATGACGGCGTCATCGTAGTTGACGGCACTGGACATGTCCTCGACATAAATCCTGCGGCACGCACACTGCTCGGGCTCGGACCACGAATGCAACCGGATACAGACTGGGAGCAGACTTTTTGTTGCATTGATGGCAACGGCGACAACTATCGAAATTCTGCAGATCTGCCACTTGTCAGGGCACGCAACGGCGAAAAGTATGCCAGCCAGATCACAATTTATCGCATGCCCGAACAACCAGACACAATATTGTCAATCAATGGCCAGGGACTCTACGACGGCAAGCACGAATTGATCGGCGGAGTTATCACGTTTCGTGATATTACCGACATAACCAGAAAGACCCGCGAACTGCAGAAACTCGCACAATTTGACGAACTAACCGGCCTGCCAAACCGCAGCCTGTTTGCCGAGCAACTCGCACGAGCTATTGGCCGCAGCCAACGCAAGTCGGCGCCCCTCGCCGTACTCTTCATCGATCTTGATCGCTTCAAATCGATCAACGAAACCCTTGGTCACGACGTCGGTGATACCTTGCTGAAACAGGTCGCAGGCCGCCTGCGCAAAAACCTGCGCATTGGAGATGCATCCGGACGCTGGGGTGGCGATGAGTTCGTCGTTTGCCTCGAGGATTTCGGCGAATCGCAAAATGCTGCTGCCGCTGCGCAAAAATTACTGCTTGTTTTGTCCGAAAAATACGAAATCGGCGACAGTGAAGTCTACGTGACGCCAAGCATCGGCATCAGTGTATATCCCGAATCGGGTGACACGGCTGAGTTCCTGATAAAGGCCGCCGACCTGGCCATGGTCGAGGCAAAGAAGCGTGGCGGTGGCAGGTTCCAGTACTACTCGGACGCTCTTAACAAGAAACTCGCGCAACGCGAGGAACTCGAGATCGGCTTGCGTCATGCACTCGTTCGCAAAGAATTTATATTGCATTATCAGCCGCGCATCGACCTTCCGACAGGCCGCCTGATAGGATTCGAAGCATTACTGCGCTGGCAGCACCCTCGATTCGGCCTGCTTGCGCCGCCACGATTCCTCCCGATTCTCGAGAGCAGCGGCCTGATTCATTCCGCAGGAGAATGGATTATCGCAACGGCGTGCCGACAACTTGCTGCCTGGCAGCGACAGTTCGAACTGCCCGATCTGTCAGTCACTATCAACCTGTCGCCACAGCAATTGATGCACGAACGCCTCATCGACGCCGTTGCCGAGTCGTTGGAAAATACGGCGATCGATCCGGGCTGTATCGAGCTCGAGATCGGCGATGGCGATATCGTCCGCAAACGCACGACCGAACTCAAAACTCTGCATGGATTGCGCAAGCTTGGCGTTCGCATATCGTTAAGTAAATTCGGCACCCGCGACGTGTCATTCGAGTCGCTCGACACTGGCTTTATCGATACCTTCGTGCTGGATCAATCGCTGATCGCCGATGTCGAGGAGAACACCAGCCATCAGCGAATCATTCGTGCCGCCATCGCAATGGCACAGGGACTCGATATCGAAGTGGCAGCCGAAGGCGTCGAAACGCTGACACAACTCGAGTTTCTGCGCAGCTGTAACTGTGATCTTGTGCAGGGCTTCCTGATCAGCCGGCCGATGCAGTCCGACAAAGTTGCTGCAATTCTTCGCTCCGAAATCGCCGGCACAAAGCTACTGGCCAGAGGCATGCCGTAGGAATCGAGCTGTAGGAGCCGGCCGACCGTCGATTGTCACGATAACTGAAAGGCGGCCCCGACACGGTGGCTCCTACAAACTTGCGCCGCAGTTCCAGCAGGCGGCGAACTGGCCTTCGTTGTCCTCACCACAGCGTCGGCATTTCCAGGCGGGTTCCTGACTCTCGTTTGAATTCGCATCGTCTAACAGTTGCTTCGCGCGATCGGCGTCGAGGTCATGCTTTACCCAGAGCTCCGGCCAGACTTCGACGAAGGGCATTTCTCCAACAATACCGCCGAGGTGCTCGTTGCGAATCTCGCAGATGATGTCCTCGCTCTCAAGAATGTTCTTGTAGTGATTGATCGTGATCAGCGATTCGGAAGACGCTATTTTTTTCATTATTTTCGTAGCGACATCAGGTACGCGGCCGGATCGCCGTTCTGCTCCAGGACCTCGACGAGAGCGGAACCAACAATGGCACCGTCCGCATGCTTACCAACATTGGTGACGTCACCAGCTTCGCGAATGCCAAAACCTGCACAGACGGGTAGTGCCGATGCCGCCACCACCCTATCGAGATAATTCGCAAGATCGTCGGGCAAACCTGTGTCGCCACCCGTTATGCCCGTAATCGTTACGGCATACACGAAACCACGCGAGGCGGCACAAAGTTTCTTCAGTCGCCCGTTGGGCGTCGCGGGCGTCACAAGTTGTATCAGTCCGAGGCCTTGCTGGTCCAATGCAGCTCGCAACTCGTTGCTTTCCTCGAACGGCAGATCAGGAACTATGAATCCACATACGCCCGTCGCGAGCGCGCGTTCCGCTAATCGGTCAAAACCGAACGCGAGCAGCGGGTTCAAATAGGACATCATCACGAGCGGCGCATCGATCGTGCCGCCAGCATTGTCGAGTTCATCGAAAATCCATTTCAGGCTGACACCTTTTTGCAATGCGACAAAACTTGAGCGTTGAATTGTCATGCCGTCGGCCATCGGGTCCGAAAATGGAATGCCGATTTCCACTACGTCGCCAACTTCGGCAATTGCTGTCAGCGTGTTAATGAAAGCTCCGGGCTCAGGGTATCCGGCCGTTATAAACGGCACGAGCGCGGTCCGCCCATCGTCGTTGACAGCCCTGATCGCCGCGCTAATTCGTTCATGCGCGAGCATCGGTACGGATCCTCGGCGGGTACTGTGTCAGTGTTGGCATATCCTTGTCGCCGCGTCCCGAATTACAGATCAAAATGCGCTTGCCTGGATTGTCCTTCGACCATTCTCGCGCCGCGGCGTAAGCATGTGCCGTCTCGAGTGCGGTCAAAATGCCCTCCGCTTCACAAAGCTCCGCAAGCGCCGCAAGCGCCTCGTCATCGCTTGCTGAGATATAAGTCACCCGGCCCGTTGCCTGCAGCAGCGCATGTTCGGGTCCAACGCCTGAGTAGTCGAGGCCGGCCGAGATCGAATGTGTTTCCTGCACCTGACCGTCATCGTCTTGCAAGATTATGGTGTATGACCCTTGCAACACGCCGGGCGTGCCGGTCGCAAGCGTTGCCGCATTTTGACCCAGCCCGTCGCCGGTACCTCCGGCCTCTACACCGATCAACTCGATGTCGTCACCGAGCAATGGATAGAAGAGACCGATCGAATTCGAGCCACCGCCGACGCAGGCGAACGCCACATCGGGCAACCCACCCGCCTGGTCGATCATCTGTTGTCGGGCTTCTTTGCCGATTACCGACTGCAGTTCGCGTACCAGATACGGATAGGGATGCGCACCAACGGCGGAGCCGAGCAGGTAGTAGATCCCGGAAGGATCGGTAACCCACTTTCGCATCGCCTCATCAATGGCCGCGCGTAAGGTTTTGTCGCCGGAATCCACGGCAACGACCTCGGCACCGAGGCGTTCCATGCGATCTACATTCGGCGCTTGTCGCTGCATGTCCACGGTACCCATATACACGCAGCATGGCAGTCCGACGCGTGCGCATGCCGCAGCCGATGCAACGCCATGCTGTCCCGCACCTGTCTCCGCGATCACACGCTGCGCGCCAAGGCGCTTGGCGAGCAATGCCTGACCGATCGCATTATTGATCTTGTGTGCACCCGTATGCGCCAGGTCTTCGCGTTTGAGCCAGACCTCGGTTCCCCATTTTTCGCTCAATCGCGGCGCATACGTCAGCGCGGTCGGTCGACCAACCCATTCACGCAATTCTCTTTGCAAGTCCCGCTGAAACCCGGCGTCGTGCAAGTGCTCGCGCACGCCTGCCTCGAGGCGTTCAAATGCCGGCACGAGTGTTTCCGGCACGTAGCGCCCGCCGAACGGCCCAAAGCGACCGCGCTCGTCCGGCAGTTCTCCGCGTATGGATGCGTCGAGAAGCGCCTGCGCCTCATCCGCCTGCAACAACGACTTCATAATTCCTTCTCTGCAGCGCGAACTGCTCTGACAAACCGTTTTATTAACTCATGATCTTTGCGGCCGCGACTCGACTCGACGCCGCTGGATACATCTACTCCCCAGGGCCGGATTGTTCGAATCGCTGTCGCAACGTTCATGGGGTCCAGCCCACCGGCAAGTATCATGCATCCGCGCCCCGCGATGCTCGCAGCGCTGGCCCAATCCACTGTTTCGCCACGGCCACTGTTACTGCCTTCATAAAGGAACACCTCCGGAAAATCCGTATCGGCACTGCCCTCGCGAATCACCGGCCAGCGCCCAATACTGTCGGGAATATCCAGTCCTGCAAAATCCTCTGCATCGGCTTGCACTACATCAGGCTCAAACTCGTCGAGAACCACGCGACATTGATCATTCGATGGATGACGCATCACGGCCACGCGTTGTACCTCCTTCGGCAGCTCCAGTGCAGCTGCTCTTGCCTGCTGTGGCGTAACCCTGCGCACAGAATCCGCAAACACGAAGCCCACAGCATTGGCGCCGGCCTCGACAGCTGCCGCCACGTCAGCTGCATCGCGTAACCCGCAGATTTTTACGAACACAGTCATGCCGCAAACCTGCTGCGACCGGCGCAGCGCATCTCGGCTACAAGTGCCGTCGGATCGTCGCTGCGCATCAATGCCGTGCCGACCAGCGCCAGCCGATATCCGAGCGCAGCGGCAGCAGCTGCGTCATCGGCGCTTTGCAGTCCGCTCTCGGCGACACATCGTGCCGTCGGTAATACAGAAGACAATTCTTCGAGACGATCTTGATCGACCTCGAGAGTGCGCAGGTTGCGCGAATTGATGCCGACGAGTAATTGCCCCTTATCTGCCTTTTCCTGGTGGACTGCATGGTCGAGAAGTTTCGTGGTACGCGCCAGATCATCGTGATCGAAAGATTCAAGAAGCACGAACATGCCGTGCTCGTAGGCACATTTCAGCATGTCGCCGAGCTTATCGTCGGAGAGCATCGTCACAATGAGCAATACTCCACTTGCCCCGGCGTTACGCGCTTCCACAATCTGCACCGGCTCGACCAGAAAATCCTTGCACATGACTGGAGTATCGGGCACGGCGCCTGCGACCTCTTCGAGGTGTTCAAGCGCCCCTGCAAAGCGGCTTGGCTCGGTCAGCACCGATATCGCCGCCGCGCCACCGGCGACATAGCGTACCGCCTGTTGTTTGCGATTGCTGTCCGCCGACGTCAGGTCACCTGCGGATGGCGAACGGTCTTTGATTTCTGCGATGACATCAAAGCTGCCAAGCCTGAGCGGCACGGCGGCCTTATCGACGCCTGCGCCTCGCATTACCGATACGGCAGCCGCTGCTCTTTGTGCGCTCAACGCTGCCATTGTTTGCAGAAAATCACTCATTGGCTGGCGAACTGCTGTCGCATGCGTTCAAGAAGTAACGATGCATCACCATTGTCGAGGGCGGCGGCAGCCGCTGCTACACCTTGTTTAGGATCTTGTGCGCTCCCCAGCACCTCGAGTACCAGCGACGTACCCATCAGCAACGCATCTCGATGCGCGCCCTTGTCCTCGCCATTGAAGACACGAGTCAGTTCGTCCGCATTGTGTTGGGCATCACCACCGGCCAGGTCTGCAGGTGCACAACGTTGCAATCCGTATTCTTCCGGCGTGCGTACCGATTCGGTCACTTTGCCGGGAACGACATCGAACAGGGCGAACTCGCCAATCGGTGTCGCCTCGTCCCAGCCCGGTGTGCCGTGGACCACAAACGCTCTCTCGATCGGCATCCCCGACAACGCCTCGGCCATAAGCCTCGCCGCGTCGTGACTCCAGGCGCCAATCAGCTGGAATGGCGGCGCCGCCGGATTCGTCAGCGGGCCAAGCATATTGAAGACGGTGCGCACGGACATTGCACTCCGTACAGGCACAACAGCTTTCATCGCCGGGTGATAAGCGGGTGCGAATAAAAATGTGAAATTTGTTGCCTCGAGACAACTGACTGCCTCAGCTTCGTGCAGAGGCAACGGCATGCCCAGACATTCGAGCATGTCGGCACTACCGGAGCGGCTCGATACTGAGCGGTTGCCGTGTTTGACGACTCGCGCCCCAGCGGCGGCGGCCAACAGTCCCGTGCCGGTCGAAAGATTAAGACTGCCCGAGCCATCACCGCCAGTGCCCACGGTATCAACGGTGGGCGCACCTTCGGGGATTTTCGGGTGCACGGCCAGCTCGCGCATCGCGATCGCAAAACCCCGAATTTCGTCGGCCGTCTCACCTTTGGCTCGCAAGCCGGCGAGCAATGCACCGGCCAAAGCGGCTGGCATGGCGCCACCGGCAAGCTCATGCATGAGCTTGTGGGCCTGGCCTTCGGTCAGCGAATTGCCGTTGAGAAGCCCGTCGAGCATGGTGCTGAATTCGTTGCTCATGATGTCGTCAACCGCAAGAAATTGGCCATCAATTGCTCGCCTTTCGGGGTCAACACACTTTCGGGATGAAACTGCACGCCTTCCAGCGGCAATTCCCTGTGCCGAACGCCCATGATCTCACCCCTGTCGGTCTCCGCCGTTACTTCGAGAACATCGGGCAGTGACTTAAGTTCGGCGCACAACGAATGATAACGTCCTACTTCGAACGGCTGCGGTAAGCCGTCGAATATTGTCTTGCCATCGTGATTCGTCATCGATGTCTTGCCGTGCATGAGGCGTTCGGCGCGCACGATGTCGCCGCCGAAATGATGTACAAGACACTGGTGGCCAAGACACACGCCGAGCACCGGCACGATTTTCGCGAATGTCGCAATCATCTGCAGCGAGATACCGGCATCCTCGGGACGTCCCGGTCCTGGTGAAATGACAAGATGCGTTGGCTCGAGTGCGAGGGCTTGATCAACGGTTATCGTATCGTTGCGGTGCACGACAACATCCGCTCCAAATGCCGCAAATGCCTGCACCAGGTTGTAGGTAAAAGAGTCGTAGTTATCGATCAGCAACATGCGCACATCGTTGAAAGTCTTGTCATCCGTACTCACAAGCCCTCCCCCGCAATTTCCAGCGCGCGCCGCAGTATTGCACTCTTCGCCAGCACTTCACGGTACTCCCGAGCCGGTACTGAATCCGCAACGATGCCGGCACCGGCCTGAAAACTGTACTCATCACCCGAAAACACAATGGTCCGAATCGTAATCGCCTGATCCATGTCACCGCTCAAACCAAAGTAGCCGGCCGTACCGGCGTAGAGCCCGCGCCCTACCGCCTCCATTTCCTCGATGATTTCCATTGCCCTGACTTTCGGCGCTCCGACCAACGTTCCCGCGGGAAAGCTCGCCGCAAATAAATCAAACTGATCATACCCGTCGGCCAACTGGCCCTGCACGCCGCTGACAATGTGCATGACGTGGCTGTAACGCTCAATAACCCGGTAGGGCTCGACATACACAGACCCGGCCTTGGCAACGCGCCCCAGGTCGTTGCGCGCAAGGTCGACGAGCATGACATGCTCGGCCCCCTCCTTCGGATCGGCCAGCAGCGCTTTCTCGTTCGCGAGATCTTCTTCGCGGCTCGCACCGCGCGGCAGTGTTCCGGCGATGGGTCGCAACGATGCTTTTTTGCCGTTCAGTTTGACGAGCGCTTCAGGCGACGAACCAACAACCTTGAAGTCACCAAATTCGAGGAAGAACATGTACGGCGACGGATTCAACAACCGCAATGCACGGTATACCTCAAACGGCGATACGTTCGATTGACCGCGAAACAGCACAGACATCACGATCTGGTAGATATCACCTGCCGCAATGTAATTTTTGCACGCTTCCACGCGATCTGAAAATTCATCCTCCGTGAAGCTCGCTGTGGTTGCAGATATTTTCGCGACCCCATTTCGAGCCGGTATCGCGCCATGCAAACGATGAATGACTTCTTGACGCAGCTTTTTGCGCTCATGTTCCGGACCGTCATGCAGTAACGCAACACGGCGTGTCAGGTGATCGAACACCAGCAACGATGCGGGCGCTACGAATGCGGCATCCGGAACGCTGCTTTGCGGCACTGTGTCACGCGGCAGCCGCTCGAATAATCGCACCACGTCATATCCGGAGACACCGACCAGCCCGCCCGAAAAAGGCAGCCCTTCCACATCTGGCCCCGGGCGAGGCGCCGCCGACAATGCATCGCGCAACGCGTTCAGGTATCCATGTTGATCAACAGGACGCGGCTGCATCTTACCGTTGACACACAAACTATCTGCATCCATGCGTACTTCCAGGGCGTCGCCAAATCCGAGAAATGAATAACGTGCAAGACGCTCACCGCCCTCGACACTTTCAAGCAGAAAGCGTGGCTTGAGATCATGCAGTTTGAGATACGCCGAAACCGGCGTATCAAGATCTGCGGCTATGTCGAATGGTGCTTGCATTGCTTACATGGTCCCACAAAAAAACCCACCTCCACGTTGGCGGAGATGGGCTTTAAGATTCGTTGTAGCTCAGCTAATAGTCAGCCAGCCGCCCTCTCCTTGTGCGGCAGCCAGAACCAGTGATTGATGCGCTGAGTGATCATTGGCCGAGTATTACTGTCGCTTATACTGGCGTCAAGTGCTTTGCGTTCAACAGGTTACGCGTGTAACCATCGTAGCCCTTGCAAGAGTCTGCGGCGTGCGGGCCCCTAAAGATCGTAGAGCACGGGCAGGATCAGCGAGAAACCCACCCACATTATGATCGTCAAGGGTATGCCGACCCGCAGGAAGTCGGAAAACTTGTAACCACCAGCGCTCAGAATCAACAGGTTGGTCTGGTAACCGTAAGGCGTTGCGAAACTCATGTTCGCGCCGAAGAGTACCGCCAGAACGAATGGCTCCGGACTGACGCCAAGTTGCTGCGCGATACTGATGGCAATCGGCGTACCAATTGCCGCAGCCGCATTATTCGACACTACATTTGTCATCAACGTCATGAGCAACAGGAATGCACTGAGGATCATTGGCGTCGGCAGTCCCGATGCAGCGTTGACAAAACTGATGGCAAGGAAATCCGCCATGCCTGTACCGACGAGCGCTTTACCAAGGGCAAGCGCTGTAACGATGATCATGATGATGGGTAACGACAATGAGGCCGCCGCGTCACGCCAGCCCAGGCAGCCCGTTGCGATCATCAGTCCCAGTCCAACCACCGCGCTGACGGCGATAGGCACGATGCCGAGTGCGGCCGCAAGGACCACAAAGCCCATGATTGCGAGTGCACGTTTGGCGTTGTGAGTGTGCGGCAGATCGGTCGTGCCATCGAGTACCAGCATGTTGCCGCTGTCCTTGAGGTTGCGGATTGCCTCACCGGAACCCTGCACAAGCAGCACGTCACCAGCTCGTAACCGAATCATGTTGAGGTCGCCCGTGACTTGCGAGCTCGGCGCTCTTGCGCGATGCAAAGCCAGCGGCATCAGTCCGTAGCTACTACTAAATCGTGCCGCCGCGAGACTGCGCAAGTGCAAAGGTGATCCGCGCGTAATGACAACTTCAGCCAGCTGCTGTCCCTCTGCACGCAACGGTGTCTTTTCGTCGACAGGATGCTCTATGTCGGAAATATTGAACAGCGTCGCCCCGAGTATCTGTTCATAATGTTTGAGGTTGTCGGGCGTATCCTTGACGAACAAGCGATCGCCAGGTTGTAGTTTTACGGACGGCAACTTCGCAAGGAACAGTGATTCGCTGCGCTGTATCTTCTCGATACGCATCATGCCGTGCGCTTTCGCCAGCACCTCGGAAATCGATTTGCCGGCGGCGAATCCACCTTCCTTGACATGCAACTGAGCACTGAAGATCCGTGGTGATGTATCGGGCATCGGCGGCGTGCGCTCCGGTAGCAATCGGGGCGCGACGAGCCAAAGGAATAACAGGCCAACTCCGCCGACAATCGCGACGGGCAAGACCCACTCGAACATGCCGAACTCATGCATGCCCAGATCTTGCGATATGCCGACGACAAGCAAGTTCGTCGAAGTGCCGATCGCCGTGGACATGCCGCCAATGATCGTCGCAAGACCCATGGGCAGCATGACTCCGGATACCGAGAACTTCGAACGCAACGATGCGCCGACAATAATAGGCATCAACAACACAACGATCGGCGTGTTGTTCATGAATGCGCTCAATACGGCGCCTGCGCACAGCGTTATCAGTAATGCGAGTACTGGTCGTGTGGACCACGCACGTCCGACCACGGTCACGAGCGGTTGCAGTGCGCCCGTGGTCTCGAGCGCCTTGCCGACCATCATCAGGGCGCAGATCGCAATCAGCGCTTCGTTGCCGAAGCCGGCAAAGAAATCACTGGCCTCCAGTAAGGTAACGCCACCCTTCTCATATGGAAAAAGTTCGAAACCTGCGACGAGGACAATGAGAATAGCGAGTGCTGAGGATTCGAGCGGAATCCGATCGCGGGTAAAAAGAAACAGCGCAACCACCGTGAGGATCAATACCGCGATACCATGGGCGTCAGGAGTTATTGACTGCAATGCATCCTCTCCGTGATCGGGACTATAGACCGTATCCTAATTCATACCCGCTCTGCAATCAGTTGTTGAGCTTCTTTTTGCTCAAGCACCGCCCATGCGCGCTGGTGTAAACTTTTGAATTGATTGATGTTCCAATGCCCGAGAGGAGGTGGAGCCGAAAACGCACAGGCATCCGCGAATTCCAGCAATGGCAGCAAATCCGAGTAACGCGGATCGGCCGGTGAGTGCTCGGGAAACATCGACCAGGGTGACAACACGATCAGGTTGCGATGCCTGATCGCATTGAGATCAACAGCGCGACGCCAACGCTCTCGCCAACCATCACGCGCGCGGCCGCCGGGTAACATATGAGACGGATCGCAGAGATCGAGCGCCGGCAGGTTTTCGTTTTGCACCGCCAATTGACGCGATCGTGATCGCAGAATTGATTGCGTCCAGCGCAAAATGTCACCGAGGCTTTGCAAACAGGTGAACTGCTGCGGGTCAAGACGACGCTGCCGGGCGAGATCACCGAGGCCCGTCAGCACGATCGCAAGACGACGGTTCAGCCAGGAATCATGTCGCATAGGTGCAGTCGGCCAGATCAGGTAATCGTGCAGCGCGTCGCCCAGATCGACACAGCATTGCAACGCGTTTTGCAGCGCATTTTGGTGCAATGAATCGCGATCGTCGGAAAATCGCGCGAGATTGAGTTTCATTGTGACCCATGCAGACCCTTCCGGAACCTGTATACCAATCGATGGCAAAACAGCGCTTGCCGCTTCTGTGCAAAGCAACGGGCATTGCGGCGTAACTAATGGTGCGTACGCAGCACGGGCCAACCCGCCTTCACGCAAGCGCCAGAGCTGTAACCAAAAGCGATCATGAAGATCACGCGCGCCGCGGTCATTGTGCGCTCGCATTTGCGTGACACCGGCAAGGAAATACAGGGGACCTTTGCCCAGCGACTCACGACGCTTCAGCCACGCAAGCTCCGGAGTGATGGTGTCGGCATCAATGACGATTTCAATGCTAGCGGGGTTCACCTGCGCAGCGGATGCCGTCGCATGCAGGACCTCACACAAGTGACCGAAGCGGGCGGCTGCCCAAGGCTCCGGTCCCAGTCCTGCTGCGCTGACGGACAGCGGCAGGCCGCTCGCCAACACATCAAAAACCCGTTCGCGAAACTGCCCCATGGCCGGCGCGAATGTGAGCACAGTTCCTGCATCGACCGACAGCGTTACCCCGGTGGCCAACAGTCCCTTATCGATGACCGGCAACATCGGCTCAACCCCCGCGTCCTGCAGCTCGAGACAGATTTGCGCGACGTTACTCGCATCGGTGCGGCTCGACACATAGTCATCGCCATCAGCCACAGACCGCTGGCGCGCCGTTGTAGAGATTTTCGGCATGACGTTCCTTCCCTGGGCGCCGTGAGTATTGGGCACGCAATCCTGACATCCCCGGTGGCATTGTCAGCGCTGGGCCCGTATCGTGCCGTGGCCCTATCTGGGCAGCTTGGGGAGATTGTGTTTTTACGGGACCGACTGCATTACACTTACGCCACACCAGCCCAGTGAGACTCTGCATATGCCTTCTTTTGACGTGGTAAGTGACTTCAACGCCCACGAAGCGAGTAATGGAGTTGATCAGGCGAATCGCGAGGTCAATACACGATTCGACTTCAAGGGCACCGGATCGAAATTCGAGCTCGATCAGCAGATGATCACATTGACAACGCAATCTGATTTTCAACTCAAGCAGATGCTCGACATCCTGCGGCAAAAACTTTCCAAACGGGGCATCGATATCGACTGCCTGGAGGAACAGGAAGCGCAATTCAATGGCAGCGAAGCGCGGCAGAACGTGCTAATGCGCAAAGGCATCGAGTCCGACCTGGCCAGAAAACTCGTTAAAAAAATCAAGACCAGCAAATTGAAAGTGCAGACAGCCATTCAGGGTGACAAGCTGCGTGTCAGTGGCAAGAAACGCGATGATCTGCAGGCTGTGATCGCGTTGCTCAAAGATACCGATGTAAATCTGCCGCTGCAGTACGAGAATTTCCGCGACTAGCGTTGAAAGTCGACGACCTGTATCGATGACTACCGGGGTACACAAGGCCTTGCGCCGCCAGGACATCATGTTCGAGGACAAGGACCAGGCCTTGCGTGGTGATGTGCACAGGCTGGGCGCAATGGTTGGCGCCCTGATTAAAGATCAGGGCGGTGAAGAGCTGTTTGATTTTGTCGAAGATGCCCGACTGCGAGCGATCAGGCGCCGCGAAGATAACGAAAAACCAGGCGAAGAGCTCGCTACGCTTGTCGAGAGCCTCGCTCCGGATTTTGCACTGCAGGTCATTCGCAGTTTTTCGACCTATTTCCAGATGGTCAACACGGCCGAAAAAGTTCATCGTATCCGACGTCGTCGCGAGTACCTGCAGGAAACGGGCGACTATCAGCCGGGTGGTTTTGAGGACACGCTTGTCAAGCTCAAGGCATCGGGCATGGGCATTGATGATCTTCAGAAACTGATGAACTCGCTGCACATTGAACCCGTCTTCACCGCCCATCCAACCGAGCCGACACGGCGTACGATGCTGCGAAAAGAGCAGAACATCGTTCGCCACCTCATCGATCTGTTGAATCCGACAATGACCGCTCAGGAAACTCATGTCGCGTTGGAAAATATCCGCTTGCTGATTACGACTGGCTGGCAGACTGATGAACACCCTTCGGAGCAAATGACGGTCGCCGACGAACTGGAGCACGTACTATTCTTCCTCACCGACGTATTGTATCGAGCGATGCCGCCATTTTACGAAGACATCGAGAACGCGATCGTGCGTATTTACGGTGAAGAGGCCGCGCAATTCAAGGTGCCGATCCTGGTGCATTTCGCTTCCTGGGTCGGTGGCGACATGGATGGCAATCCCAATGTCAACGCGAAAACGATACGCGCCACGCTTGCGCGGCAACGATCTCTGATTCTTGATCTTTATTACAAAGAATGCGCATCACTTTCTTCAAAGCTCAGCCAGTCGGCCGATCGTATTGGTATCGATGACTCTATCGCCGCGAAGACCGATGAGTATCGTCATGTGTTTCATACGGCTTATCACGAGGTTCCTGCGCGCCATCGCGACATGCCCTATCGCGTTTTTTTGCGGCTCATACAACAACGCCTGCAGTCAACCTATGACGATGAAATTTTCCCCTATGAAAAAGCCGACCAGTTTCACAGTGACATCCAGCTCATTGCTGACAGCCTTAAAAACAACCGCGGCGATCATGCCGGCATGTTCGCAGTCAAGCGCCTGATTCGGCGTATTGATACTTTCGGCTTTCACCTCGTCACGCTGGATGTCCGCCAAGATGCTGAGGTTCACCGCCGCGTCATCGGAGAATGCCTGGGCGACGATGACTGGCTCGATCGATCCACCGAGGACCGCACCGGGCGGATCATCGAGGCAATCAGTAGCCGCGAAGGATTACCGGCAAATATCAGTACTCAGGCACGCAAAACTCTCAGCGTATTTCAAGCGATCGCATCCTGTCGGCGCAAGTACGGGCCCACGGCCATCGGCCCGTTTATCGTCAGTATGACGCAAGGTGCCGACGACATTTTATCGGTCTTGTTGCTGGCGCAGTGGGGTGAATTGCATGACCGTCGCGGTGACGCACCGCTTGACATTGCGCCGTTGCTGGAAACGGTTGATGATCTCCACCGGGGCCCGCATATTCTTCAGTCACTCCTGTCAACCGACATATATCGCGAACATCTTTCCCGGCGAGACAATCGCCAGATGGTCATGATCGGTTACTCGGACAGTAATAAGGACGGCGGCCTTGCGTCGGCGCGTTGGGCATTGCAGATCGCGCAGGAAGCACTCGTCGAAGTCGTTACAACCGAAGGCGTCGAGCTGACTTTGTTTCACGGCCGCGGCGGCACGATCAGCCGCGGTGGCAGCAAGACACACGTTGCCGTACTCGGTGCACCACCGGGAACTGTCAACGGCCGACTGCGTGTCACAGAACAAGGTGAAATCATCAACGAGAAGTACGGCTTGAGAGGCATAGCCTTGCGTACGCTGGAACAGGTCACGGGCTCGGTGGCGCTGGCGACGGCGATGCCCAGGCATCATGGCAATGACATGCCAGACTGGCACAAAATGATGGACGTCATCGCTGTTGAGAGCCGGCGCACCTACCGCAAACTCGTTTACGATACGCCGGGCTTTTACGACTACTTCCGCAAGGCCACGCCTATCGATTTGATCGAGCGTATGCGCATCGGCTCGCGACCATCGTCACGACGCTCACAATCGGGCATCGAGGATTTGCGTGCAATTCCCTGGGTATTCTCGTGGACGCAGGCGAGATGCATGTTACCTGGCTGGTACGGCCTGGGCACAGGGCTCGCCAAAGCCGCGGAGCAATTCGACGCAAAGCCGTTTCAGGCAATGTTCCTGGAATGGTACTTCATGCGCGCCCTGACGGCCGATGTCGAGATGGTTCTAGCCAAAGCCGATCTCGGCATAGCGCGCCTCTACTCTGAATTGGCGGGGGAATTACACGACAAATTCTTCCCTATCATCGAGAAGGAGTATGAGCTGACACGTGAACTGATTCTTGATTATTCAGAGCACGAAGCCTTGCTTGAGGGCGACCGCACCTTGCAGCGCGCGATCATGCTGCGCAATCCCTATGTCGACCCGATGAGCCTGATGCAGATTGACCTGCTCGCCCGCTGGCGGGAAACGGATTGTCAGGACGGGGAAGTCTTCGATGCGTTGCTCGCGAGTGTTAATGGCATCGCGCAGGGCTTACAGAACACGGGCTAATTGCTTTGCATATGTACGGTTTTTGTCAAAAATTTCTGCTTGCCGCAATCGTGCTCGCCCTTGCGCCAACCGGACTGGCAGCAGACTCACCAACAGCATTCGCCCGCGTCGCAGTCGATGAGCAAGAAAAGCCAACCGCATTACAACTCGCCATCGTCACCTACGTTTCCAAAGGCGACAGCAGGAACATCAGTGTCGATCTGATAAGCGCGATACACGTCGGCGACAAGGCCTATTACGCGGAGCTAAATGACCGGTTCGAAAGCTACGACGCATTACTTTACGAACTGATCGCGCCGAAAGATACGGTCGTCGACCGAACCGCCGAAGAACGCGAGGGGTTCGTTGCCAACGCTCAGCTTATATTGAAGAGCATATTGGACTTGACGTTTCAGCTCGATGAAATCAACTACGACAAACCCAATTTCGTGCATGCCGATCTCAGCCCGGCAGAGTTGTCGCTAAGCATGGACGAGCGTGACGAATCGCTGTATGTGTATTTCTGGCGTGTTTTCTACGCGTCGATGGACGAATACGCCAAAGATCCACTCGGCCTTCGTGACTGGCAGATGTTGTCGGCCGTGCTGTCCGCAGACGATGATTACGCCATCAAAATCCTGATAGCGTACGAAATGACTGATCTAAAACAGATGCGCAAGATCCTTGGCGACGATTCAGATTCGGCTGTCATCGGTGCCCGCAACGAACGCGCGATAGAAGTATTGCGGAGCACACTTGATATGGGCACAGACAGGATGCGCATCGGCATATTCTATGGCGTGGCACATATGCCGGATCTCGAAGTTCGGCTGGTCAATGAACTGGGGCTGGTACGCCAGGAAGTCCTTTGGATCGACGCCTGGAAGCTGGGTAAGCAACTGGTTGACTCTGCCCGATAATCAAGTGATCTGCATCGGCGGGTTTCTACAGGTCGATGAAACTCGTGAACTCTGTCAATTCCTTGCGGGTGATGTCGGGTACTTGGGCATCATCCGCGGGGTAGCCCGTCACGAGTAACAGGAATGGGCGTTCGCTCTTGGGGCGGCCGAGGATTTCGTTGAGGAACTTCATCGGGCTGGGCGTGTGTGTCAGGCACGCGAGGCCGGCATGATGCAATGCCGTGATCAGGATTCCTGCCGCAAGCCCGGTCGATTCGGTCGGGTAGTAGTGCTTTACCTTGCGGCCATCGGGAAGCACGCCGAACTTCTGTAAGAAGACGGCGATCAGGTACGGCGCCGTTTCGAGGAACGGTTTGTCTGTGTCCGTGCCCAGAGGTTCGAGCGCCGCAAGCCACTCAGGTGATGCCCGGTGGCCGTAGAATTCGCGCTCTTCGACTTCTGCCGCTTCACGAATCTTCTTTTTTGTCTGCGGTCCGCTGATAACCACAAAATGCCAGGGCTGCAGGTTCGCGCCGCTCGGTGCTGTGCTCGCAGCCTTTAGTGCCGTTTCGATGATGTCTCGTGGCACCGGTCTGTCGGAGAACTCCCGTACCGTGCGGCGTCGGTTCACTTCGGCATAAAACTCTTCGAGCCGCTGCCGCATTTCTTCGATCGGGTACTCGCGATAATCCTTGAGTGGAATCGTCGGGTAGCTGCTCACAGATTTTTATCCTTCCATCATTCCGGGTCGTTCAGCCTTCGCAGCACAGTGTATTCGGTCGTGTCGTTTTCCGACACCATGCAGCCGCGCAACGATATACCCGCTTCCTGCACAGACTCTGGTCTGCCCGTAATCAATGGATGCCACTCTGGAAGATCCTGCCCATTGGCCAGGCGGCGATAGGCACAGCTTGATGGCAACCACCTGAATTCCTCAGTGCGATCGGCTGACAGCTTGAGGCAGCTCGTGACTATCTTTGTCCGATTGGCGTAATTGGTGCAGCGGCAAGTGTTGATATCGAGCAATTTGCACGCGATCTCAGTGTAGAAAACCTCGCCCGTGTCCTCGTCTTCGACTTTGTGCATGCAGCACAGAGCGCAGCCGTCACAGAGACCTTCCCACTCCTCTGTATTCATCTCGGACAGTGTTTTGTGTTTCCAGTATTCGTCTTTCATCGTCAAGCGCCGATTATTTGCCTGGCCCATTGCACGACGTTGCGTACGCGCGGCGACGACAAGTCGTAGGCCTCGTCAAAACTAACCCATCGCCTTTCATGATGCTCGGGGACACCTGACTCGGGGGACGGTCCCATGACGACGTCTACACAGGACGTCCTGCCGAGGTAGTAGCGAGCCGTCTTGCCGCGGCTGTAGGGCCCCGTCTCTGTATAGCGTTCGCCCCACTCGAATTCGATCTCGGTAATGCCCGTTTCCTCACCAACTTCTCGAATCGCAGCTTCAAGGGGCTGTTCGCCTGCTTCGCGCAAGCCCTTCGGAAAGTCCCAATTATGATAGGCCCGCAACATCAATGTCAGCCAGCCAGAGTCAGTACTCCTGGCCAGCACCACGCCACAGGACAGCGTCGTCGCTTCACTCGCACTCATGCCGTCCTCAGGACCTCAATAGGTGATGCATTAATAGCACCGCGCGCTGCGACAAAACCACTGACACACACGAGTAGAACCCCCGCTACGAGGCCGGCCAACCACAGCAGCGGATTGAACTCGTAAGGCAGCTCAAACAGTTGCACTGCGACTATTGCCGCCAAAATCGATGCTCCCGCCGACGCCAGAAGACCCGCCGCGATGCCGAGCACGGCAAACTCCGCCATGACCCCGGCAAACACCGTGCGCTTGCGCGCACCCAGGGCACGCAGTAACGCGCTCTCGAATCGGCGCTCATCGATAGTCGACTGCACCGCAGCAAACAACACGGCCACCCCGGCCGCAAGTGTAAACACGAAGACCGCCTGTACCGCGAGGCTGGCTTTCTCAATGATGCCGCGAATCTGTTGCAGAATCGCATCGATATCAATCACCGAGATACTAGGGTGTGTACGCACGAGATTGATCAACATGGATTGTTGCTCTTCTTCCAGCCGCATACTCGAGATGTAGGTCATTGGCATGTCATCGAGCGCACCCGGCGACAGCACGATGAAAAAGTTCGGCTTGAATGAATCCCAGTTGATACTGCGCATACTCGCGATCGTCACCTCGAGCTCACGACCCGCAATTACAAACACAATGCGATCACCGATGGCGAGTCCGGTATCAGACGCCGCCTCCTCTTCGATCGATGCCAGCGGCGGCCCGGCATAGTCTGCCGGCCACCACTCACCAGCAACGATTTCATTACTTGCCGAAAGTGTTGCTGTCCATGACAGGTTTGCCTCGCGATTGGCGAGCCAGCTGCCGCCCGGATCGGGATAGCTGCGCGTCTTGACTGACTCGCCGTTAATCGTCGACATCCGCGCCCGCACGAGCGGTACGAATTCGGGTGTTGCTACTCCGGCCGTGTCGAATATTGCTGCCACCGAATCGAGCTCATGCGGCTGGATATTGATCATGAAATGATTCGGTGCATCTTCGTCGATCGTCTTGCGCCAACCTTCAAGCAAGTCAGTGCGCACGATGGTCAACAACAGCAACACTGTCAACCCGAGTCCAAACGCGACAACCTGAACAGCGCTGCTGCGTCCCCGGCGCGCGACATTAGCCAGACCGTAGCGCCAGGCGACTCCAACACCCGAGCGAAAGCGGCCCATCAGCGCAACCAGGCCGCGCCCGACCAGGTACAGCGCCGCCGCGATGACGATGATGCCGCCAAGCAGTATGACCAGCATGCGTGCATCCCCAACCGATCGATACAGCAATGCTGCAACGGCGGCGAGCGACAATCCCGTAACGAGCAATCGAGACGGTGCCGGCGGCATCATGTCGTGGCGCAACACGCGCAGCGGCGGTGTATTGCGTAGCTGCAGCAGTGCAGGCAGCGCGAAGCCCACCAGTAACACAAGCGCGCTGCCGCTGGCCAGGATGACCGGCATCGGCCCGGAGTCAGGCAGATCAGCAGCAATAATGTCGGAAAGAATCCATGACAGCACTTCTTCCGCCGCAAAGCCGATGCTGCTTCCGGCGATGACTCCGAGCACGCCGATCATCATGAGCTGCAGTACGGCGACTGTAATGACAAAACCCTGTGTCGCGCCAAGGCTTTTCATCAGCGCGACCGTATCCATGCGCCGGTGAGCGAAGCGCCGTGCCGACATCGCCACAGCAACCGCGCTGAGCAAGAGGCTTATAACAGCAGTCAGCGACAAGAAACGCTGCGCACGATCGGCTGCGTTGTACGCGCGCTCACTGCTCTCCTCGCGATTTGACGCCCTTACCGAATCGGGCAGTTGGTCTTGTATCGCTTCGTTAAACCCGCTGATTGCGGCATCATCCCCCGCGACGAGCAACGCATAGCCAACGCGGCTGCCCTCGCCTATGAGGCCCGTTGCGGGAATGTCGGCAATGTTGACCAGTAGCGACGGCGCCAGCGACGCAAAACCAATCGACTGGTCGGGCCTGTACGTCAGTACGGCGGATACGAGCATGTCCGATCCGCCAACCATGATTTCATCGCCGACATCGGCATCGATCCTGGCCAACAGGGCGCCATCGGCCCACACCTCGCCGCGCCGCGGTACACCCTCGACCACGCGTTGCTCGCCGAATAGCGTATCCGAAATCCTCACGGCGCCGCGCAATGGGTAGTTATCACTCACAGCCTTGATCGTTGCCAGCGCACTCAAATCACCTGCGAATACCACACTCGGAAACGTCTGTGTCTCAGCTGTTTGCAGGCCGTACTCTTCTGCCGTGGTCCGCCAGGTGTCCGGAATGGGCACCTGCGAGCGCAGACGGAGATCGGCGGCCAGTACTTCGTTGGCCTGGCGCGCAACAGCCTTGCCGATGCGGTCCGTCAGGAACCCTACCGCTGTCAGCACGCCCACAGCCAGCGCTATCGCTGCCAGCAGCACCATGACTTCGCCCGATCGCAGCTCGCGACCGAAGCTTCTTAGCGCAAACGCGATTGCATTCATGCCGCCACCGCACGATCGCTGACCAGAAGACCCGCATCAAGACTGAGGATGCGGTTACAGCGCTCGGCAAGTAACGCGTTGTGGGTCACGAGGATGAGCGTTGTCGATGACGTACGGTTCAGTTCAAACATGAGGTCCATGATGTTCGCGCCCGTACGTGCATCAAGATTGCCAGTAGGCTCGTCGGCAAACAACACGGCAGGCTCCGTTGCGAATGCGCGTGCAATTGCGACGCGCTGTTTCTCGCCGCCGGACAGTTGTGCCGGGTAGTGCCGCCAGCGTTCGCTGAGACCAACCTTGTCGATGATCGTGTGCGACACCTCGCGCGCATTTGCAGCGCCTGCCAGCTCAAGTGGCAACATGACGTTTTCCAGCGCGTTGAGGGACGGCACGAGGTGAAACGATTGAAACACGAAACCAACATTGTCGGCACGCAAGCGTGCGCGTCCATCCTCGTCAAGCTCGCCGAGATTTGCACCCTTCAATGTCACATGGCCCATCGTCGGCAGATCGAGTCCTGCCAGGAGCGCAAGCAACGTTGATTTTCCTGCCCCGGAGGGCCCGACCACTGCGACAGACTCACCCGCGCAGATGCGGAAACTGACGTCTGAAAGAATAGTCAGACTACCCTCGGGGCTGCTAACCTGTTTGCTTATTCCATGTGCTTCCAGAACTGCTGCTTTGTCGGGTGACTGATTTTCCATGCGTCGATATCTTACCTTTGTCTTTTTGTTAGTTACCGCGATTACAGACGGTGCTGATGCCCCGACCGTGCTCATTTACGGCGATAGCCTTAGTGCAGGTTACGGTATGGAAGTTGACCAATCCTGGGTCGCTTTGTTGCAAACAAGGCTGCAAGGCCAAGGGTACGAACATCGCGTGATTAACGCCAGTATCACCGGCGAGACGACCGAGGGCGGCGCGGCGAGAATCGCGCAGGCTCTCGACGCGTTCACCCCATCGCTGATTATTCTCGAGCTCGGCGGCAACGACGGCCTGCGCGGCATCCCGCCAGACCGAATGAAGGTAAACCTGCAGACGATCATCCAATCCAGCAAGTCCGCCGGCGCCGCGATCGTACTGCTCGGCATTCGCATTCCGCCGAACTATGGATCAAGGTACATCGAAGACTTCGATAATGTCTATCGCGAACTGGCAATCGAGCTCGACGTACCCTGGATCGAGTTTTTCATGGAAGGGATTGCCCTGAACGACGAGCTCATGCAGGCTGATGGCATTCATCCCAATGCCGCCGCACAACCGCTATTGCTTGATAATGCCTGGTCTGTAATCAGCAAAGCACTCACAAACTGAGGCTGCCAACCAGTACTCCGTTAAGGTGATATTGATGGAAAAAATCTGGCTCAAATCCTATCCCGAAGGGGTTCCCGAAGAACTACCGCCGCTGCCGTATCGTTCTGTACGGGAAATGATCGAGAATGCGTTTGAGGCGCACCCCGATCGTCCGTCGTTCACCAATATGGGTACGACGTTGACGTACAGGCAGATCGATACGCTGTCGATGCAGTTTGCGTGCTACTTGCAGCAGTCGCTTGGCCTCGTCCGCGGCGAGCGTGTCGCAATCATGCTGCCTAACATTCTGCAATACCCGGTCGTTATGACTGGCATCTTTCGCGCCGGTCTCGTTGTCGTCAACGTAAATCCACTCTATACCGCTCGCGAACTCGAACACCAGTTAAGCGATTCGGGTGCCAAGTGCATTATCGTGCTCGAGAATTTTGCGCACGTCCTCGCAGAGGTGATCGACAAAACCGCCATCGAGCACGTCGTCACTACCGGCATTGGAGACCTGCTCAATTTTCCCAAAGGCCTCATTACAAACCTGGTGCTCCGATATGTAAGGAGGTCAGTACCAAGTTTCAGCTTGCCCGGCAGCGTTGTGTTCAAGAAAGCCCTCAATATTGGTTCCGGAGAAGAGCTGACATCTGTTGAGCTCGGGTTTGCCGATATCGCTTTCCTGCAATACACGGGCGGCACCACTGGCGTTTCGAAAGGCGCAATGCTGAGCCATCGCAACATGGTCTGCAATGTGCAGCAATCCATCGTCTGGCAAGGCGATGCATACGTTGGGTTTGATTCGATTATCGCGATCACGGCGTTGCCGCTCTATCACATATTCTCATTGCAGGGAAATTGCCTCACCGTCATGGCCCAGGGCGGCCTCAACGTGCTGATCACCAACCCGAGAGACTTCAAAGCGTTCGTCAAAGAGATCGCGAAGTATCGATTCAACCTGTTTACAGGTGTCAATACATTGTTTGCCGCACTCATGAACACGCCCGGATTCAGCGACGTCGATTTCAGCGCTCTGCGGATCTGCATTGGTGGCGGCATGGCGGTACAACCTGCCGTGGCCAAGGAGTGGCTGGAAGTAACAAACAATACGATCCTGCAGGGCTACGGTCTGACAGAAACTTCACCCGGCGCGATAGTTAACCCGATAACCAGCGAGTTCACAGGCGCTATAGGCCTGCCCCTGCCGTCGACCGATGTCACTATCCGCGATGATGACGGCAACGTGCTTGCTGTGGGCGACATTGGCGAAATCTGCATCAAGGGTCCGCAGGTCATGGACGGCTACTGGCAACGGCCGGAAGAAACCGAAAAAGTCATGCTGCCTGGCGGTTGGTTGCGAACGGGCGACATTGGCCGCATGGCTGACGATGGTTATGTTTTCATCGAAGATCGCAAGAAAGACATGATTCTCGTTTCGGGATTCAACGTGTACCCCAACGAGGTTGAAAACATCGTCGTCGAAATGGATGGCATTCTCGAGGCGGCGGCAATTGGCGTGCCCGATGAACATTCGGGCGAAACCGTAAAAGTTTACGCCGTGCGCAAGCACGACGGCGTCAGTGAACAGGATGTAATCGATTACTGCCGTAAAAACCTGACCAAGTACAAATGCCCGAAAACGGTCGAGTTCCGCGACGACCTGCCGAAAACCAATGTCGGCAAGATTTTGCGCCGCGCGCTGCGCGACGAGTAAACGGCAATCGCCCGCATGTCTCGATGCCGCTTGACGGGAACGGGCTCCTACAAGTGATACGCCGGGCTTAGCTCGTGCACCGCATCGACGAGCACGCCAAGGTTATCAGGATCGACGTCGGGTGTAATACCGTGACCGAGATTGAAGACGTGTCCCGGGCCATCGCCATAACTGGCGAGAACATCGGCAACGCCCTTGCGTATTACTTCGGGCGATTTAAGTAACGTCGCCGGATCGAGATTTCCCTGTAACGCTACCTTGTCGCCAACATGCTTGCGTGCCGTCGCGAGGTCCGTCGTCCAGTCAACGCCGAGCGCGTCGCAGCCGGTTTCAAGCATGTCGGCAAGTAACGGTCCCGCGCCTTTCGTGAACAGGATTACGGGAACACGACGACCGTCGCTCTCGCGTGTGAGGCCGGCGACGATCTTTTGCATGTTCGCCAGTGAATAGCGACGATAGTCATCACCAGCCAGCACTGCGCCCCAGGTGTCGAACACCATGACTGCCTGCGCGCCCGCCGCAATCTGCGCATTAAGGTAGTCGATTGTCGTGTCGGCCACGATATCGAGCAGCAGTGTCATCGCCGCTGGATCATCGGCTGCGAGTCCTTTGATCCTCGCGAAGTCCCGGCTGGATTGTCCCTCTACCATGTAGGTCGCAACCGTCCACGGACTGCCGGCAAAACCGATCAGTGGCACATCACCGTTAAGCTCGCCCCTGACCGTCCGCATGGCATCGAAAACGTAAGCGAGGTCTGTTGCAACATCCGGACGTTTGAGATTGCGGATATCTGCCGATGTTCTGACCGGCCGCTCGAACCGTGGCCCCTCACCAGATTCGAAATACAGGCCGAGCCCCATTGCATCGGGGACCGTCAGGATATCCGAGAACAAAATCGCCGCATCGAGCTTGAACCGCCGCAAAGGCTGTAGCGTCACTTTACAGGCGAGCTCGGGACTGCGACAGAGGCTCATGAAGTCGCCGGCCAGCGCGCGCACCTCTCGGTACTCAGGAAGATAACGTCCCGCCTGCCGCATGACCCAAACCGGCGTGCGTGGCACAGGTTCGCGCAGCAGCGCTCGCAGTAACAAATCGTTCTTGAGCTCTGCCATTAAAGTCCTGCCTGCGCGGCTATCGTCACCTGTATCGCTTCAGCCGCAGCGCGCGGACTATCCGCGTCACGAATCGGGCGGCCTATAACAATATGATCGGCACCACTTGCGAGCGCTTTCTCTACCGTCACAACACGTTTCTGGTCGCCTTCTGGTTTGTTGTCAACCGGGCGAATACCGGGCGTCACGACGAGTAACTTTGCATCCAGATGCTCCCGGAGCATCGCGACCTCGAGCCCCGACGAGATAACGCCGTCGCAGCCAGCTTCGAGGGCTCGGCGAGCACGAGACAGCACCAGCGCTCCGATATCACAATCGAAACCCAGGTCATCGAGGTCCCCGCGATCGAGGCTTGTTAACACCGTAACGCCGAGTACCTTCAGTGACTCACCCTTGTTCTCCGCGGCGGCCTGCATGATTGACTGATTGCCGTGCACAGTCACATAAGTCGCACCACGGTCTTTGAGTTGTCGCACCGCAGCACCAACCGTCGCAGGAATATCGAAGAATTTCAGGTCACAGAAAACCTTCTTTTGTCTGGCTAGCAACCAGTCCAGCAATTCGAAGTAGCCGCCGCTCATCATGAGCTCGAGACCGATCTTGTAAAACGTGATGGCGTCACCGAGTTCCGTAGCAAGTTCACGCGCACGGTCACAATCAGGTACGTCCATTGCGAAAATCAGTCGGTCCTGCGATGGAATGGACTTGTCGATCACTGTTCAGCCTTTCGCTTGATGCGCCGGCCCAGGTGCCGGCGGCGCATTCTATCAGGCCATGATGCGTTCGTGTTCGGCAATCGCGTAACGGTCCGTCATTCCAGCGATGTAGTCAGCAATGACACGGGCGCGGCCTGATTCGTCCTTGCGCGTCGTGGTCTGGGAAAATTGTAATGGCATTCGCTGTACATCTTCCATATACGCGGCAAACAAGTCGGAAACAATTGCCTGCACGCGCCTGGTCATCGCGAGCTTTTGCTCATGGCGATAGAGATATTCATTAAGAAATCGCTTTAGAGAGACATGCTGCTCATGGACTTCTGCCGACATGATTACGAGCGTCTTGCCTGCTTTACGTACATCGTCAATGGATTGCGGCGCAGCAGCTTCGATGGCACGTCGCGTATTGTCGATTAGATCAGTGACTACGGTATTGATCATGCGACGGATGATCTCGTAAATTAGCCGTCGATCTTCGAGATTCGGATACCGCTCGTGCACCTCTATGTATTGTGTTTCGAAGAGCGATTGTTCCCGCAATTGCTCAAGGCTCAGCAGGCCTGCGCGAAAACCATCGTCGACATCATGATTGTTGTACGCAATCGCATCGGCAAGGTTGGCAATTTGTGCCTCGAGGCCGGGATGTTGTCGTTGTAGAAATCTCTCGCCGACATCACCGAGTAACTTGGCGTTGTGCGTCGAACAATGCTTGAGAATCCCTTCTCGCGTCTCAAATGTCAGGTTCAGGCCAGGAAAATCCGCATATTTCGACTCGAGCTCGTCAACCACACGCAGCGACTGCAGGTTGTGCTCAAACCCGCCGTAGTCCCGCATGCAGGTATTCAAGGCGTCTTGTCCGGCGTGTCCGAATGGTGTATGCCCGATGTCGTGCGCCAGGCAGATAGCTTCCGTGAGCGGCTCACTAAGCTGCAGTGCCACGGCTATCGTGCGTGCAATCTGCGCTACCTCCAGCGAATGCGTCATCCGCGTGCGGTAGAGATCGCCTTCGTGATTGATGAAGACCTGGGTCTTGTATACGAGGCGACGAAACCCGGTCGAGTGAATGATGCGATCGCGATCGCGATGAAACTCGCTTCGATAGCTAGCCCTGGGTTCCTCGTAACGTCTGCCCCGGCTCAGCGCCTCATCAGCCGCGTAAGAAGCAAGCGATATGGTCTGCATCAGCCGGCCGACTTCAGTATCTGACCCAGCAACTCCTCATCGTAGTTCGATGTTACGAATGCCGAGCCCAGCTCATTAATCAGTACGAAGCGCAGCTGATTATTGGTCACTTTTTTGTCCATGCTCATGGCGGTCAGGAATTTATCTGAGTCTATATGCGGAGGGGCGACCGGCAACCCGGCCTGTTCGATCAACGCGCGCAAGCGATCTTCGTCATCCACAGCGATGCCGCTAAGCGCAGTCGCCATCACCATGCCAGCCGCGACCGCCTCCCCATGCAACCATTCTCCATAGCCCTCGCAATTTTCGATTGCATGACCGAACGTGTGGCCGAAATTTAATATTGCACGTCGGCCCGTCTCGCGTTCGTCTGCACTGACAATTTCGGCCTTGAGTTCACATGAGCGCAGAATTGCCGTCGCGAGCGCCTCCGGTTCACGGCTAATCAGCGCCTCGATGTTGTCCTCGAGCCACGCGAAGAATTCAACATCGGCGATGGCCCCATACTTGATGACCTCTGCCAGGCCCGCTTTGAGTTCGCGATCCGGTAGCCGCTCGAGCGTATCGGTATCGATAAGCACGATCTGTGGCTGGTGAAATGCGCCAATCAGATTTTTTCCCTTCGCGTGATTGACGCCCGTCTTACCACCGACCGCAGAGTCGACTTGTGCAAGCAGCGTTGTCGGCACTTGAATGAAATTGATGCCGCGCATGTAACACGCCGCAGCAAAACCGGCGATATCACCGACGACACCACCGCCTAGCGCAACAATCGTCGCGTCCCTGTTGGCGCCGGCGCTAACGAGTCGGTCGAAGATCGATTCGACGGTTGCTACTGTCTTGAACTTTTCGCCATCAGGCAGGCAAATCGATTCGACGTTTTTGCCCGAAAGATTCACGATTACCGCATCAAGAAACAGCGGTGCAACCGTTTCGTTAGTGACGACGAGGCAATCGCTGCCCGAAACGTATTCGGCCAGGTTAAAATCGCCGCCTAATAGCCCGCTGCCGATGACGATCGGATAGCTGCGTTCGCCAAGCTCGACGGTAATTGTGCGGGTCGCTGACATGCGCGATAGATTACCCTGTAGGAGCGGGCCGTACTATCAGTGCGCCGAAGTAATCGCCTAGCCGCAGTGGTGCTACCAGGACCCCGCGATATCCACAATGTGCGGGGCATCGCCCGCATGTCTCGATCCCGCTTGACGGGAGCGGACTCCTACAGGCAATCACGCGCGCGAAGCGGCACGTGCACTGTGGATCAGATCCTTTCCAATATCTCGTTGGCGACGGCTTTGACCTTGCGGCCGTCCGTCTCGACGGTCAGGTCGGCGATCTCGCGATACAGTGGATCACGTATGGCCATTAGATCATTGAGGATTTGTTCGCGATCACCGTTCTCGAGCAACGGTCTCTCGCGACCTCTTTGCGTTCGAGCGAGTTGTTGCTCGACAGTTGTGTAGAGATATATGACGAACCCGCGAGCGCCCAGATGACTGCGGTTTTGCGGATCGACGACGGCCCCGCCACCGGTCGCGAGAATAATGCCTTCCATGGCCGAAAGATCGTCTATGGCTTTAGATTCGCGCTTACGGAATCCATCTTCGCCTTCCTTCTCGAAAATAAACGAGATATCGACGCCTGTCCGCGACTCGATCTCGTCATCGCTGTCGACGAATGACAAGTGCAGCATGCGCGCAAGCTGCCGGCCAACGGCCGACTTGCCGGCGCCCATCGGGCCAATCAGAAACAGGTTCTGCGGGTGTTTCATCTCGAGGACAGTTTGATTAATTGCAGCAATTGAAAATCCTGTGCGTAAAGTAAGGTAAATCCAGTAACCCGTCCCCAAATATGAGAAAGCCAACCCGAAGGTTGGCTTTCGTCCTCGGAAATATAAGATAAATACCCAGGGTAAAGTCCCTTATTTCCTTAGTAAATGTTCGTGCCTTGTTCAAGAATTCGCGGTGTCACGAATATCAGGAGTTCGGCCTTATTGTGGACAATTTTCTTGCTGCGGAATAGATAGCCAAGCGCGGGAATATCGCCGAGCAGCGGCACTTTGGTGATAGTCTCGCGGCGCTCTGTTTCGTAGATGCCGCCCAACACCACCGTTTGTCCGTTCGCAACGAGTACCTGCGTCTCTATAGATCGGGTATCGATACTCGGTACCGTACCACCGAGGCCGCCTGTCGAAATGATTTGACCGACGCTGTCTTTGTGAACCTTGAGATCCATGATGATGTTGTTGTCCGGCGTAATTTGCGGTGTAACAGTCAAGCTTAGTACCGCTTTCTTGAACTGAACCGTCGTTGCACCGGAAGACGATGACTGTTGATAGGGTATTTCAACACCCTGCTCGATATGAGCTTCCTTCTGGTTAGCCGTGATAACCCGCGGTGTCGAGATGATTTCGCCCCGACCCTCAGCTTCAAGCGCCGTCAATTCGAGGTCAACCAGAAAGTCTGATTCGAGCACTGCCAGCGAGAATCGGCCCGCCGCATTCGAGATTGGTACATTGACGTTGTATCGATTACTAAGGCTCGGCAAATTGACCGGGTAAATTGTGCCATTGGCCGGGTCTGCGAGGTTATCGAGTACCGAACCAATCATGGTGTCGGTACCAATACCAGTGCCAGAAATGACCGTTATTCCGTCGCTGCTATTCTCGTTAAATGCCGTCACGCCAAAGCGAATACCCAAATCGCGGCTGAAATCGTCATTCACAACGACAATACGTGATTCAATCAATACCTGTTTGATCGGAACATCCAGCGTCCGCACCATGCGTCGAATATCCTGCAGGCTCTCCGCCGTGTCTTGTATAAGCAGTATATTCGTGCGCGCATCCACCGCGATCGAACCGCGGACCGACAGCATCGCGTTACCGCTGGAGTTGGCGCCGCTGATCAGGGCGGCGAGATCTCCAGCCTTGGCATAATTCACTTGCAGGAATTCAGAATACAGCGGCTCGAGTTCACTTATCATCTGCTGTGCTTCAAGGTCAGCTGTTTCGCGTGCGGCGATTTCCTCGGCCGGAGCGACAATGATGACATTGCCGTTCTGGCGCATATCCAGCCCTTTCGTGGTCATAACGATATCGAGAGCCTGATCCCACGGAACATTTCTGAGCCGCAGAGTTACATTGCCCTGCACCGTATCGGACACTACGATATTTCGGCCTGATGTCTCAGCCAGCAGCTGCAGCACAGCGCGCGTTTCGATGTCCTGGAAGTTCAGCGTCAAGCGTTGACCTTCATATTCTTTGGTTTCCGAGAACAGGCTTGAGCCCTCTGCCAGCTCTGCGGCCACTGGATTGATCTCGATCGTGAATTCGTTGTCCGACTGATAGGCAAGCTGCTCATACTTTCCGTCTGCGGAGATTATGATCCGTGTATCGCGATTTGCCCGCAGCGAATCGACTGTCGTGACAGGTGTCGCAAAGTCCATGACATCGAGTCGGCGCATTAACTCGGCCGGCAAATGCGTATCTTTGAAAATTGCAATTACGCGACCGCCTTCCTGGCGAATATCGACCGGCGTCGACGGGTCCGACAGGATTATGACGATGCGACCGCCCCCATCTCTTGTACGACGGAAATCAATGCTCGAAATTGAACGGCTGCTTGGGCTTGCATAGGATCGCGGCTCAGATGTGAGAGCGCTGGCAAACTGGATTGTACTCTCACTGTAGTCATCACCGTCGCCCAATATAATTGTAACGACATTGCCGCTGCGATGGGTTTCGTAGACGACCATTTTCTCGAGATTCAGGACAACGCGCGTACGACCGTTCGCCTCCGCCGTCAATACGGTGTCCAAAGGACCAAGATTGACTTCGCGACGACGTGATGTCAGTCCAAGTGTGGTATTTGGCAAATCGAGCGCAATACGCGCCGGATCTTCAATCGTAAACGTAAGCGGCTCAGGGGCCGTCCCGCTCATAATTAACTTCAGTTCCACCCGATGGCCTGGCAAACTCTGAATCTGAATGTCCTGCAGTCGATTGCTTTCCTGCGCGCTTGCGGCGCAAGCTACGAACAACAGCAACACAGCCTGTGACAAGGCAGTCAGTTTACGCACCAGCCGGTGACTGACCGTCTGTTCCTTTTTGAGCATCATTCCTATTACTCCCAGTTCCATTCAGGGTTCAGTCCGAAAGACCAATCGCGGCATCTCTCTCGATATAACCGCCTATCCCGTCAGAAATAATTTCAACCATGTCAATTTCTGAATCCGTAATGCCGATGATTCTTCCGTCATTCTGTCCCATGTAGTTGCCAGGCACGACACGGTGAATCAAGCCGTCAGCTGTTCGTACGAGCGCGTACGTCGTTTCGCCAATGTACATCGTGCCAACCATGCGCAGCGTGTCCAGCGGAAACCCCTCGAGGAATTCGCGACTGCGGTCAAGATCCGGGCGCATACCGCCCGCACCCCGTCCCGCGGTTGCCTGTGGCGTATCGGGAACAAACGGTGAGCGCACGCCTTCCGCGTCCGCAATGTACGTAAATATTTCATATGGCGTAATTTCCGGCAGCGGATCTATGCGGCCACCTGGACGCGCTTTGACCTCATTGACATACTTGTCCAGGTCATCCGTATCACCGCCACATCCGGCAAGTCCCAGTGCGACCAGCACCATCAGTAAGCCGTTTCTAATCGTCAGAGAAGCATTCATCACAAGTCTGCCTCCTCATCCAGATAACGGTAAGTCTGTGCCGTCACTTCCAGGCTAAGCTTGTCGAAGCTGCCTTTGTCTTCGGGTGTAATGTTGATGTCGTGCAGCGTTACAATACGCGGCAAAGCTGCAATGCCACTCACAAAATTAGCGATCTCGTGATAGCCACCGGACAGCCGGATCTTAATCGGCTTCTCGGCGTAAAAGTCTTTTCGCCTTTCCGGCTGCGGCTGAAAAAGCTTCTCCTGCAACCCCGCGGCCAAACCCGTCTGTGAGATGTCAACAATCAGGCTCGGAATCTCGGTCTTGCCCGGCAACTGCCTTAGCATCGTGCCAAACGATTGCTCGATCTGCGACAACTGTGCCCTGTACGCGTCGTAATTCGCGGCCTTGCGCTGCTTGTTTTCAAACGTAATTCTGAGCGTCTGTTCGTCATTTTGAGCGCGTTGTAGCAACGGCCTCTTGTCTTTGATGATCGTAAAATAAATACCAAGGCCAACTACCCCGACAAACACGATCGCGATTACAGCGGCGCGAAACGCAAGCGGCCAGCGGCCTACATCATTGACGTCCAGATTTCTTAGTTCTTCGACGACGTTCATCGTAACTCCTCGTCATCGCCCGCGCGGATTTGTTTCAGATAGACAATGAACTCAGCTTGACGGGAGGCACCCGATTGCGTCGTTTCCACCTTGTCTACTTCAGGGTCGGTCAAATAATCGGATGCATCGACCTGACGCATCAAAGCGGAGACGCGTGTACTTGATTGTGCGACACCCCGAATCTCAATGTTCGAACCGGTCTGTTTCAGCCCGGTGAGATATACGCCTTCGGGCAATCGCCGCGCTATCTCGTCGAATAAATGCACAATCTCCGGTCGACTTTTCTGCAGTTGCTCGATTATCTCCATGCGCGCGAGCAATCGTTCTTTTTGCCGCTCCAGTCCATCAATTTCCAGGATGCTCTTTTCAAGCTCTGTGATTTCATCGGTTAAACGCTGGTTTCGTGCTTCCTGATTACTGATCATCTGCGAATAGGAAAACATCATTACTAATACCGTAGCGATCGCTGCGACGACGCCAGCCGCCATCGCCACGCCGAAATCGCGTTGCCGTTTACTGCGTTCCGCCTCGCGCCAGGGGAGTAGATTAATGCGTGGCATATCAGTCAAAGCTCCTCAATGCAAGGCCGCACGCTGTCAGGAGCGCAGTTGCATCTTTGTGCACGCCCTGCGATTTAGCTTTCGATGAAATTTTCATTTGGCCGAGCGGGTCACCGATTTCTGTCGGAATACCGACGCGACTCGAGATAACATCCGAGATGCCGGGAATGTTGGCGCAACCGCCGCAGACCAGGATCATGTCCGGTTGCTCGCGACCGCCGCCGGATGCCAGATAGAACTGCAGTGACCGACTGACCTGTTGCGTCATATCGTCGATGAAGGGTTCGAGAACCTCGGGTTGATAGTTACTGGGCAGACCGCCCTGTTTCTTTGCCCGACCGGCATCTTCCATTGACAGGCCGTAAGTTCGCATAATCTCTTCGGTGAGCTGTTGTCCGCCGAAATTAAAATCTCGCGTATAGACCACCTTGAGATCATTGAGAACACTAAATGTTGTGCTGCTGGCACCGATATCCACGACAGCAACCGTTTGCCCCATGCCGTTGTCCGGAATTTGGTGGCTCAGGAGCCTGCATGCATTTTCGAGCGCAAATGCTTCGACATCGACCACCATTGTAACGAGTCCCGCCGCACTGACGGCCGCTTGCCGCTGTTCGACATTCTCGGTGCGTGTCGCAACGAGCAGTACGTCCATGAGTTCCGGGTCTTTTTCGTTCGGGCCGACGACTTCGTAATCAAAACTGACTTCTTCCATCGGGAATGGAATGTACTGGTCAGCCTGAATTTCGACCTGGCCTTCCAAGTCTCTGTCGGACAGACCTGCTGGCATTTGAATGACCTTGGTAATTGCCGCGTCGCCGCTGATGGCCACAGCAACATCAGTTGCCTTGGCACCCGCTCGCTTGACGGCTCGACGAATAGCTTCACCGACAGCCTTGGCGTCAACAATCGCTTTTTCATTGACTGAGCTCGGCGGCGTGGGCTCCGCTGCATACGACTCAACGCGATAACGTTTTCCGCTTTGGGAAAGCTCTATCAGCTTTACCGACGACGTCGTGATATCGAGGCCCAACAGGGGTTGAGTTTTTTTGCCAAATAACACGTTTTTTCCTTCTAGGTCGGTAAGTTGCGAACCAATCTTAGTCTGAACCTGAGCAACTCGATTTAACTATATATCAAGAAAATGTTAAATAAAACGTGACTTTGTTCACGATCCAGCGATCCGTATGGTACTGCTCGGGCTGATACCATTCCGTGAACTAGTTAGTGAGCCGCAATAACGACTATTTCAAGCCGATGAGAGCCGCCTATATCACCTTATTGCTGGGGATTGCGCGACTTCTTCGCCCTGTTCGCATCGAATCACCGGGCCTGACCGGGAGCTTTTTCGCGATCACCAGTACTCGGTCAGGGTAATATTGACCGAGTACTGGCATTGCGGCACCGGGCCGTCACTCGTTATCATCTGCGCCTTTAGCGCGACTGCCCCGGGTCCAGTGCCACGGGATTGCCATATTTTCTGCACCGCTCGGACACCAGCATCCTTATTTAATATAATTAGCGGATGCAGTGATTGTCCGCGCAATTTGCTTCAATACAGCAACAACTATGCAAAATGAGTCGATATCGCACAGCAAGACCAGACGCAGCACACCGCAGCGCATAGTCTGCTGGATAATTATTCTATCCGGACTCGGGCTGACTGCCACCATTGGCGGCGTGGCAGCGGTGATTGGCGCCTACTATTTCGTCACTCCGGGATTGCCGGCGGCCGAGACGATTCGCGACATCCCGCTACAGATACCTCTGCGAATCTTCAGTCGTGACGGCTACCTGATAAGCGAGATCGGAGAAAGACGCCGCATACCCATTACCTATGACGACGTTCCATCGCATGTTATAGACGCATTTATCGCTGCGGAAGATCAACGCTTTTTCGTACATCCGGGTATCGATTATCGAGGCGTACTGCGTGCGCTGTCACAATTAATCACTAGCGGCAGTATTGCGAGTGGCGGCAGCACATTGACGCAACAGCTTGCTCGCGACTATTTTCTATCACGCGAGCAGTCATTCGCACGCAAACTCAAGGAGGCATTTCTCGCCTACAAGATCGAACAGGAATTTACCAAGCAACAAATCATGGCGTTTTTCCTGAACAAGATGTTTTTCGGTCAGCGTGCTTACGGCGTTGCTGCAGCCGCACAGGTATATTTCAACAAGGGCCTGCGCGAACTCAACGTTGCCGAGGCCGCCACCCTGGCGGGCGTTCTTCCTGCACCATCTCGATACAATCCGGTGACCAGTGCCAGCGACGCGGCCCTGCGTCGCGGCTACGTGCTCGGCCGTATGCAAGACCTCGGCTTCATTACTGACGACGAGTACGATGCCGCAATGGCTTTCCCCGTCGAATCGCGTCTGCATGGGGCGGCTATTGAGCTTTCGGCGCCTTACGTCGCTGAAATGGTCCGCCGAAACATGTTGTCGCGTTACGGTGACCGCACGTATACATCCGGCTTCCAGGTTGTGACGACACTTGATTCTCGTCTGCAGCGGGCTGCCAACTATGCATTAAGAAACGGCCTGCTCGAGTTTACGCGACGGCGTGGTTATCGCGGCCCACTCGGCAGCGTCGAGCTGACTCCTGAAATAATAGCAGCGCCGTTCAACGAGTGGCCCGCTGAAATCCGGCAAGAACTCGAGCAATACGCACCAGGCGGCCTGTCCATCGCCATTGTGATCGCTGTCAACGAAGATAATAGCGTTGATATCCTCCTCAGAACCGGCGCTCGCGAGACGATTCCCTGGCGTGGTATTAGCTGGGCGAAACCTTTCATCGATCGGCGAACCGTTGGGCCGGAGCCGGAAACTGCCGCGGATGTGTTGGCAGCAGCCGATATCATCATCATTATGCCGACCGCCGCCGGTCACTGGGCCCTCGCGCAAGTGCCTGAGGCGCAGGCCGCTGTTGTCGCGGTCGACCCCGCTGATGGCGCAATCAGCGGCCTGACTGGTGGCTTCGACTTTACGACAAGCAAATTCAATCGCGCGACACAAGCTTTCCGGCAGCCAGGCTCATCATTCAAACCTTTCATCTACTCGGCCGCTCTCGCGCATGGCAACACAGCGGCAACTGTCGTGCTGGACACACCTGTCGTTATCAGTTCCGAGGCACTTGAGGCAGTCTGGAGGCCGACTGAATATTCCGGTCGATTCTACGGGCCGACGCGTCTTCGCGAAGCGCTGGTCAGGTCGATGAACCTGGTCTCGGTGCGATTATTGTTGTTTGAGACGGGCATTGGCAACGCCGTGAGGCACATCGCTCGATTTGGCTTCGGCGACGCGGCGTTACCGAGAAACGGTTCGCTCGCCTTGGGTGCGGGCGCAACCTCACCACTCGACATGGTGCAGGGTTACGCGACGATAGCCAACGGCGGTTACGCCATCAAACCGTATGTCATCGATTCGATTTTCGATTCCGATGGAGATTTGCTGTACCGTGCCGCGCCGCCTGTCGTGTGCGAACCCTGTCAGGCGAAGCCGAACCTGGATTTTGACGACGAGCAGGTAGAAGAAATGTCTACAGACCAAATGGCGGAGGTCGCGTTGGACTATCGTCCCGATGCATCAACAGCGCCTGAGTTATTTGCCAACGTAGTAGCCGCGGAAACCGCCATTTCAGCGCAGAATGCGTTTCTGATTCAGGACATGATGCGCGATGTTATTCGGCGCGGTACTGGTCGCCGTGCGCGAATTCTCGGACGCAGTGACCTGTCAGGCAAGACCGGCACATCAAACGACCATCGGGATGCATGGTTTGGTGGTTTTAACGCCGACCTGGCCACCGTCGTCTGGGTTGGCTACGACGATGATCTGCCGCTTGGCCCGGGCGAAGAAGGATCCCGAACGGCACTGCCGATATGGATTGAGTTCATGCGCATCGCACTTCGCGGCGCTCCCGAGCACCAGATGGCGATGCCCGATGGCATCGTTACACAGTTGATTGACCGTGACACAGGCTGCCCGGCCCACGCGGGCCAGAGCAACGTCGTCTTCGAGATGTTTCGCGACGGTCATGTTCCAAGTTGCGACTCGGTTGAATCGCTCCCCGACATTTTCAACGATGCGTCGGGAATCGACGTACTGGAAGAAGAAGAAAAAGAGTCTCTTTTTTAAGCAGATGTTCAGTAAGAAAGTAAACGATGACGGCCGGGCGCGACAATTGCTCGCTCAGGAAGCCGCTAGAATTATCGTTGATCAGGGCATTCGTGATTATCGCGTTGCCAAGATCAAGGCTGCAGAGCGCCTGGGTCTGACACGTCGCGGCTCGTTGCCGAGAAATAGCGAAATTGAAGCTGCGATTGGCGAACGCCTGCAGTTGTTCGGCCGGGAATTGCATGCAGAATTACTGCGCACAATGCGCGAAGCAGCAATTTCGGCAATGGAATTATTAGTGTCATTTACACCGCGACTTGTCGGTCCTGTTCTAAGCGGCACAGCCGACACAAATTCGCCCGTTAATCTGCATGTGTTCGCAGACAGTTCCGAGATGGTCGCAATGCGACTTGCCGATCTGGGGTTTTCGTATCGAGCCTACGAGCAGCGTCTGCGGAGTCGACGTTCCAGTCGATATGACGCCCACACGTTCGCTGGATTTCAGTTTCATTACGACGATACCTCGATCGAGGCGACCGTATTTCCGGTCGACGGCATTCGCCAGGCGCCGATAAGTCCGATCAACGGCAAGCCAATGCGGCGCGCAGACGCAAAAGCCGTCATGGATCTGTTGGGCTAAATTCAATCGCGACGCAAAGCACGCCGATAAGCTCGCTGAGCGCATGCTCTATTAAGTGAAGAGAGTTTATCGGCGTACTTTCCATCCGCGTTATCGTTTATCAATTGCTATGTAGTCGCGCTGCGATGGTCCCGTGTACAACTGCCGCGGCCGACTGATGCGACCGTTCGGATCGGAGATCATCTCTCGCCAGTGTGCAGTCCAGCCAACTGATCGGCCGATCGCAAACATAACCGTGAACATCGAAGTAGGAATGCCCAGCGCGCGATAGATGATGCCGGAATAAAAATCGACATTTGGATACAGGTTTTTCTCGACGAAGTAGTCATCCTTCAACGCAACTTCCTCGAGTTTGAGCGCAAGATCGAACATCGGCGTGTCCGTGCGATCTAGACTCTTTAATACCTTGTGGCACATTTCACGGATGATCGTTGCTCGCGGGTCAAAATTTTTGTAGACGCGATGACCGAAGCCCATGAGACGGAAGGGATCATTTTTGTCTTTTGCTTTATCGACATACTTGGAAATCTGGCTGGCATCACCAATTTCTTTGAGCATGTTCAGCACAGCTTCGTTGGCACCACCGTGAGCAGGTCCCCACAGCGCCGATATGCCGGCAGCAATCGCCGAGTACGGATTCGTTCCGGAGCTTCCTGCCATGCGCACCGTCGATGTCGAACAATTTTGTTCATGGTCGGCATGCAGGATGAACAGCAGATCAAGAGCTTCCGCCGCAATGGGGTCAATATCATAAGGCTCCGCTGGCACAGCGAATAGCATCTGTAACAGGTTCTCGCAGTAGCTGAGTTCGTTGCGTGGATATATGAAGGGCTGGCCACAGTTCAGTTTGTAAGCGGCGGCGGCAATTGTTGGCAGTTTCGCAAGAATCCTATGCGCGAATATGTCGCGGTGCGCGGGATCGTTAACATCCATCGTATCGTGGTAATAAGCGGACATTGAACCAACCACAGCGGCTAACATCGCCATAGGATGCGCGTCATAACGAAAGCCCTTGAAGAAATTCAGCATGCCTTCGTTGAGCATCGTGTGTCTGCGGATAGTATTTCTAAATTGCTCGAGCTCCACCGGCGTTGGCAACTCAGCGTACAACAGCAGATACGAAACCTCGATAAAGCTCGAATTGGCGGCGAGCTGTTCGACAGGATAACCCCGGTACAACAGGATGCCCTTCTCGCCGTCTATAAAGGTGATGTCAGACTCGCAGCTGCCCGTTGCCATGAATCCCGGGTCGTAGGTGAACACACCGAGTTCTTTGTACAGTTTGCTGACGTCAATTCCATCGGGTCCAACGCTGCCCGAGTGAACTTGCAGTTCGATTTCGGTGCCGCTGGGGCTTGTCAGGCGAAATGCGTCCTTCGACATTGGAATCCTTTGACTCGCCGTATCTGGGAATTGTTAACACAAGCATAGCAGAGCACCGGCCATCCAGTACTTCGTCAAAGTGGTATTGACGGCGTGCTTAAGTCCGGGAACTAATGATTTGAAGCAATCAGGTGGCCGAAAAACTGTCCCGGCCTGAATCGCCGGTTAGCTAATACCGTATTTGCGACGAAATTTGTCTACGCGGCCGCCAGTGTCGATAATCTTCTGTTTACCGGTGTAGAACGGATGGCAAGCAGAGCACACTTCTATAGAAAGGTCTTCGCTGAGTGTCGATCGCGTCGTGAACTCGTTACCGCAACTACAGGTTACTTTGATATCGCCATAGCTTGGATGGATGTCGGCTTTCATGTCACGCTCTCCGGAGCACTCGATCGTGGAAAAGGCCGCGTAGGATATAGCGAAGTGCGCATTGCCGCAAGCCCTGACCGCCAGCATGATTTTATCCACAGATCCTGTGGATAAGTCTGTGGAAAAAAATTGGGCGAGTGACCTAAGGTGCGGATTTTCAAGCACCGTTGCTAATATGATTATTTTATAGGCAATTTGTTAACTTAAGTAAAATCAATGATTTATGTGGTCTTCTCCACACCTAAAGTGAATTGGAGCGCCTCTTACACTGAAAATATAGGCATCCGCAATCTATTGTGCATAAAACTTCAGGGTAAAAACTCGGCCTGCAAGTCATTCAGGAAGCGTTGGCCAAGCCCTGTGACGCGCCAGATGCCGCTTTGGACCTCATCAATGAGTTGTTTTTCCCGCAATTCGGCAAGCCTGTCGCGTAGCAGCGACCCTTGCAACCCGGTCCGCTCCGTAAACAGCGTTTCGTCAAAACCATCGGTCAATCTCAGGGCGTTGAGCATGAATTCGAATACGCATTCGGGTCCGCTCAGCGCCTTCAATCCAACGTTGCTACGCCCACTTTCCATGGCCTCCATGTATTGCAGCGGATTTGCGGGTTTGGAATATCGCCAGATGTCGGTCCCATCTGACAATTTTCCATGCGCGCCAGCACCCACTGCAAGATAATCTCCGAACTCCCAGTAATTCAGATTATGGCGACAACGTCTGCCGCTATCTGCATAAGCCGATACTTCATACTGTGCGTAACCGCTTGCCGCCAGCCGTGCCTGCCCCTGCGTCATAATTTCAAAACTCAGGTCTTCATCTGGCATGTCAGCCGGGGGTCGTGCGTGAAAAACGGTGTTTGGCTCCAGGGTCAGCTGATACCAGGATATGTGTGCCGGACGCAGCTGGACTGCTTGTTCAAGATCATAGATCGCATCGCTAACGCTTTGCCCCGGCAATGCGTACATCAGGTCCAGATTGATGTTAGTAAATCCGGCCGCATGCGCCTCGTCGACAGCTCGCTCAATGTCGCCAACCGTATGAATTCGCCCGAGCGCTGCCAGTGACTTTGCCTGAAAACTCTGCGCACCGATCGATAAGCGATTGACACCCGCTTGACGGTATCCAAGCGGGTCACCGCAGTCCACCGTGCCCGGATTCGCCTCCATCGTCACCTCGACATCGTCAGCAAGATTGAAGTTGCTACTGATATCGTCAAGGAGCCTGCCGATTTCATCGACCGTAAACAGGCTCGGTGTGCCGCCGCCAAGAAACACGCTGATAAGCGGTCGGCCGTCAGCGCGCGCGGCTTCTGCCTGCATATCGATCAGCAATGCGTCAAGGTACCGTGCCCGCGGCGCATCCCGCCCTGCCGTGTGGGAATTGAAGTCACAATACGGGCACTTGCGTACGCACCACGGCAGATGGACGTACAGCGACAAAGGCGGCGCCGGCAGCTCATGGCCCATCATGCGGAGCTCAGTTGCCGCGCCAGCTCTTGCAGCGCTTTGCCGCGATGACTGCGCGCGTTTTTGTCTGCCGTCGTCAGCTGTGCCGCACTGAGACCAATATCGACATCAAAGAACACCGGATCGTAGCCGAAGCCGCGATCACCACGCCGCTCGCGCAAGATGATGCCACGCCACTCGCCGGCCGCCAGCAATGCGTCGGCGTCGTTGGGCATAACGAAACAGGCTGTGCAATGAAACGCCGCACCACGTTCGTCGTCGGGCACATCATCAAGTTCATGTAGCAACTTGTCGATGTTTGACTGATCGTCCGCATCGGGTCCCGAGTAACGTGCTGAGTAGACACCTGGACGCCCGCCAAGAGCATCGACTGCAAGGCCCGAATCATCTGCGATCGCGGGAAGGCCGGTGACGCCAGCCGCGTGCCTTGCCTTGATCTCCGCGTTCTCGGCAAATGTTGCGCCATTTTCCTCTACAGCGCTGATACCGAAGTCAGACTGCGGCACAACGATGATATTCAGAGCATTGAAAATGCGCGCAATCTCGCGCAACTTGCCGACATTGCCACTCGCCATGACAATTTTATCAGGCAGTGGACACATTTCGGATCACTGCGCCAACGCCAAATTCTGCGCCGCAACGATCTCGTGCATACCGGCCCTGGCGAGAGTTAACATTGCTGTAAGTTCGTCAGCGGTAAATGCATGGCCTTCGGCCGTGCCCTGCAGCTCGATAAAGTTGCCTGCCTCGTTCATGACGACGTTCATGTCCGTTTCCGCCTCCGAATCCTCGGCGTAGTCGAGATCGAGAACGGGCGTGCCGCGATAGATGCCAACGGATACTGCGGCGACATGCCCGTGTAGCGGATTCTTCGCACTCGATTTCGCACCTGCAAGCTTGCGCATTGCCAACGCGAGCGCAACAAATGCGCCGCTGATCGCCGCAGTGCGGGTACCGCCGTCGGCCTGGATGACATCGCAGTCGAGCGTCACTGTGCGTTCGCCAAGCGCGTCGAGGTCGATGACGGCACGCAGTGAGCGTCCGATGAGACGTTGGATTTCGAGTGTTCTACCGGCCTGTTTTCCCCTTACGGCCTCGCGCCCAGTGCGCGTATGGGTGGCACGCGGCAACATGCCATACTCGCCCGTCACCCAGCCCCTGCCTTTGCCGCGCAACCACGACGGTACGCGGTTTTCGACACTGGCCGTGCACAAAACACGAGTGTCACCAAACTCGGCCAGCACGCTGCCTTCGGCATACCGCGTGTACTCGGGGGTAAAACACACGACCCTCATCTGGTCGGCATCACGACCGCTTGGACGCATTGTCTTGCTCCTTTGTTGTGCGGTTTCAGGAACCAAACCACCTGAGCGCGGTTCCCGTCGTATTGTCACTATAGGGTGAGTTCGCCTGCAGCGCCTGAATGCTCAGCTGTTTGAGGTTTTCGACAAGACTATCGTCACCCGGCCGACCAATACGCGCCATTTCTTCATCGCCGAGGCCGGACCAGAGGCCATCGGAACACGCGAGCAGGACATCGCCGGGGAGTAGCGCCTTCTTCCCCGTTACGCTCATATCCGGGACCGGGGCATCGCCGCCAAGGCAGCACTCGACAAAATTACGCATCGGATGATCGAGCGCTTCCTCTTCGGTAATCGCGCCCTCCTGAATCAGTACCTCGACATGGCTGTGATCCCGGGACCGCGACAATACGCTACCATTCCGCACATGGTAGATGCGGCTATCGCCGATGTGCGCCCAAAACGAGCCGCCCTCCTGGATGAGGCACACTGCACAGGTTGCGCGTGGCCGGAAATCGACCGCGACATCAATTCCGAGATTGACGACTTCATCATGGGCGCGGGAAAGCGCCATGTACAAGAAACCCTGCGGGTCAAACACGGGCAATGGCGTGTCCATGAACAGATCCTGCACGACTTTTAGCGCCGTTTCGGCAGCTCGCGCCCCGTCCGAGTGGCCGCCCATGCCGTCGAACACAAGCATCAGCGCGGCTTTATCGGCAACCACAACCGCAGCTCTATCCTGGTTATCGGTGCGATCGCCTAATGCTGATACCTTGGCGTATTCGATTTGCATATCCAATCCTGGGACAGTTTACTTAAGGAATCTCTGATTTATTCTGATAATTCGGGACAGTTTACTGAATCGGGCCAAGACAAATCGTGATCACTGTCACCCTGATCAATTTAGTAAACTGATCCAAGTTTGGGCAGGAGACCATTACTGATGTTACACAGTATGACAGGCTTTGCACGGCAGTCCGTCGAGTCGTCCATCGGCACGCTGAGTTGGGAATTGCGTGCCGTTAACCACCGCTATCTTGATGTGCAGTTCCGGCTACCCGACGAATTGCGGCCAAAAGAGCAGGCTTTCCGGCAGCAAGTGAGCGCCGTACTAAGACGCGGCAAGGTTGATTGTAGTTTTCACTTTCGTCGCGCTTTCGATCACCACGACGACCTGCAAATCAATACGGAGTTCGCCAAATTGATCGGCACTCGCCTGACGGAGCTCTCCAAGTCCCTGCCCAGTAGTGCACCCGTGAACCCCATCGAGGTACTACGCTGGCCGGGCGTCATTACCGAGCCCCAGACAGAGACAGAGCCGCTCTATGCCGAGGCCACCACATTACTGGATCAGGCACTTGGCGCTATCGGCGCAATGCGCGCAAACGAGGGCGAACGCATCACTGTGATGCTCGAATCCCGCTGCACTGACATCGCGGCACTTGCCGCGTCGATTCGAGCGCGACTGCCGGAGGTCCTGGCTGCGGCTCATGCGAAACAACGAGAGCGAATCGATAAACTCGATATCGATGCGGACCCATCAAGACTCGAGCTTGAACTGGCTCTGATCGCGCAAAAACTCGACATTGCCGAGGAGGTCGACCGGCTTGACAGCCATATTGTCGAAATTCGGCACGTGATGGCAAGTAGCGAAGCCGTCGGCAGACGGCTCGACTTTTTGATGCAGGAACTGAATCGCGAGGCAAATACGCTTGGCTCCAAGTCAGCGGACACAGAGACTACGAAAGCGTCCGTCGAGCTTAAGGTCCTGATCGAGCAAATGCGCGAACAGATTCAAAACGTCGAGTAGTGATGACAATGCAAGCACCGCGCCCGAAGCTGTTCGTTATCGCGGCACCCTCGGGGGCCGGCAAAACGACACTCGTCAAGAAGCTCGTAGACCGCAGTCCAGAGCTGCGGTTCCCGATCTCCTATACGACTCGAACCAAACGTAGCAACGAGGTCGGCGGCGTCGACTACCTGTTCGTTGAAAAAAGTGAATTTGAAGCACTGCGTGAACGGGGCGAACTACTCGAATCCGCAACTGTATTCGACAATCTCTATGGCACCAGTCGCACACAGGTTGAGCAGTACTTGAGCAATGGTCATCACGTCATTCTCGAAATCGACTGGCAGGGCGCCCAACAGGTGCGCGATTCGATGCCCGAGTGCATCACGATTTTTATTCTCCCGCCGTCGCTGGCCGAACTCGAGAGGCGCCTGCGTGATCGCCGCACCGATAGCGACGAGGTGATCGAGCGTCGACTTCGCGATGCCCTCGGCGATATGTCGCATTGGGGCGAATTCGCCTTTGTTGTCATCAACGACGACCTCGGCCGGGCCATCGCTGACCTCGAAGCCATACTGGCCGGCGCTGGTGCGGCGCTGGCAAGCGGAAATGAGACGCTGCACGCCATCGTGGCTGAAATTATCGGCTAGAACCCATCTCATCAACCCTCATGGCCGCGAAGCGGGCTCTGCGGGATGGGTTCTGATAACTTTTTGGAATAAAGGCTGGCCAAGCACCGGGGCAAGCCTGTATGGTGCTGCTCTCTTTGAATAAAGGCCTCCGCAAGCCTAATAATTGGCGCCCGGAGACTGACAGTGGGGATTGTGTAAATGGCCAGAATTACGGTCGAGGACTGCCTGGAAAACATCGGCAATATCTTTGAGCTTGTGCGTGTCGCCGCCAAACGGGCTCGTCGCCTCGCTCACGGTGCGGAGCCAATGGTTGACGTCAAAAACGACAAGTCAACCGTCGTCGCACTGCGCGAAATTGCCGCGGGCCATGTTACACCGGCCATACTCGATGAGATCGATCAGCCCAATATCGATGAATTCATGCCGCCCGAGGCAAGCGACGAGATACTGCCGGTACGCGGTATATCCATCGGCGACTGATCGCTCCACCAGCCCGACCGGGGTCCTGCCTGTCCCCAGACCACGACACATTCCCGGCAACGCGGGGTATGATCTGGGCATGGACTATGCCGTGACATTGCTCGCCAAACTTCCGGGCGCGCCAAAGCGTGACCACGGTTTGCGGCGCCTGATCGAAACGCTTGAAACCTATCTTCAGAGCGAGCAAATCGAAGCCATCATGCGGGCCTATGATTTCGGCGCCGCAGCCCACGACGGCCAAACTCGCATGTCAGGCGAACCGTACATATCGCACCCGGTCGCTGTCGCCCAGGAACTTGCGGACATGCGTCTCGATTCTCAGGCTATCTCGGCTGCGATTCTGCACGATGTCGTCGAGGACACCTCTGCGTCAATCGCTGATATCGAGGACCAGTTCGGCACCGAGGTAGCCCAGCTTGTCGACGGCGTCAGCAAACTTGATCAGATTCAATTTCATAGCCGTGCCGAGGCGCAGGCGGAAAGCTTTCGCAAAATGATGCTGGCGATGATCGAAGACATCCGCGTCATCCTCGTAAAGCTCGCTGATCGACTCCACAACATGCAGACACTCGACGCGTTGCCAGCAGACAAGAAGACACGAATCGCACGTGAAACCCTCGATGTTTATGCGCCGATCGCCAATCGTCTCGGCATCAATCGTTTCAAGGTAGAGCTTGAGGATCTTGGCTTCCGCTATTTGCATCCGTTCCGTTACCGGGTCCTCGAAAAAGCACTGCGAAGGAGCCGCGGAAGCCAGCGACAAATGGTAAAACGCGTTTCAGAAGAACTCGAAGCGGCGCTGGCCGCGGAAGGTATCGAGGCCGAACTCATTGGTCGTGAGAAACATCTCTACAGTATTTACAAAAAAATGGCAGAGAAAAGGCGAACACTCGCGGACGTCGTTGACGTCTTCGGTTTTCGTATCATCGTCGATGACGTCAGCACTTGCTACCAGGTGCTCGGTATCGTGCACGGTCTGTACAAGCCGATGCCGGGTCGATTCAAAGACTATGTGGCAATTCCTCGCATTAATGGCTATCAATCGCTGCACACGACGTTGTTCGGCCCTAAAGGGCAGCCACTCGAAGTTCAGATTCGCACCCGTAACATGGATCGCGTTGCTGAATCAGGCGTCGCGTCACACTGGCAGTACAAGGCGGAAGACAAGTCCGATGCCACACCACAAAGGCGTGCACGAGACTGGCTCGCAAACCTGTCTGAGCTGCAGCGCACAGAGACGCCCGAGGAGTTTCTCGAAAGCGTCAAAGTCGACTTGTTTCCTGACAAGATTTACGTATTTACGCCCAATGGCGACATCATGCCGTTGCCGAAAGGCGCAACCACGGTTGATTTCGCGTACGCCGTGCATACGGACATCGGCAACCGCTGCGTTGCCGCCAAAGTCGATCGCAATCTCGTGCCGCTGCGCTCACAGCTGCAAAATGGCCAGTCCGTTGAGATCGTTACACGCCGTGGAGCCAAGCCAAACCCGAACTGGCTGACGTTTGTACGCACTGCTAAAGCGCGAACTGCGATTCGTCACCACATGAAGACGATGCGCAGCAGCGAATCGGCTGATCTCGGCAAGCGCTTACTCGATCAGTCGCTCAAGGATCTCGGTTCGTCGCTGCGCAAAGTTGGCAAGGTGCGCATGAAGGCTGCGATCGAAGAACTCGGCAATTCGGACGTTACGGAGCTCTTCGAACGCATTGGCCTCGGTGAACGGCTTGCGCCACTGACTGCCCGGTTTCTGCTCGGCGTCAATGAAGACGGCGAGAGCGAGCCGAGTACTGCAAGCCTGGTTATCGCCGGCACCGAGGGCATGGTCGTCAGCTACGCAAGGTGCTGTCTTCCGATTCCGGGTGACGAGGTCATGGGCTATTTCAGCTCCGGCCGCGGCATCGTTATTCACCGCAACAACTGCGGCAACCTGGCAACGTTTCGCAAACAGCCCGAGAAATGGATATCGGTAAGCTGGGAAGAAAATGTCGACCTCGAATTTTCGAGCCAGATACAGGTCGACACGCAAAACAAGCCCGGCGTGCTTGCCGAAGTGGCCGCAACAATTGCAGACAGCGACTCGAACATTGAGCAGGTTTCAGTCCTGGGCCGCCATGAGGACTGCTACGTGCTGTCTTTTCTGCTTCAGGTCAGAGATCGAGACCATCTCGCCAAAATCATGCGCAGTGTCCGCAACATGTCAAACGTCCTGCGTATATCGCGCGACTGCGCGTAGCCGCAACACATCAATATCACCTTGACGAAACACTACTAACAAACAGGACCATCAATGAGCAAGCAAGCAATTCTCAGCGACGGCGCGCCTGCCGCAATTGGCACCTATTCGCAGGCCATCAGGTCCGGTGACCTCGTATTCCTGTCGGGTCAGATCGCGCTTGATCCTGATACGATGGAATTCGTCGCAGGTGACTTCGAAGCCCGGGCGCGCCGCGTCTTCGACAATCTCAAGGCGGTCACCGCGGCTGCCGGAGGCGAACTCAACCAGATCGTCAAACTAACAATCTTCCTCACCGACCTGAACGATTTCGCAACCATCAACAGTGTCATGGAAGATTACTTCGATCAGCCGTACCCGGCACGTGCTGCAGTCCAAGTCGCTGCACTGCCGAAGGGCGCCGATGTCGAAGCGGATGCCATACTGGCCCTGTCGTAGGAGCCGCATTCGACGGGCTTGATCGGCTCTCCAACAGGACCCAGTATTTACCGTGTCGCACGAGCAAGCAGGCCCAACGTCGCCTTTGACAGTGCTCAGAGGTGTCGGCCCCGCGCTCGCCAGGAAACTCGAGCGACTCGGATTGTTTCGTGTCGACGACCTGCTGTTCCTGTTACCGCTCAGATACGAAGACCGTACACAACTCGTCAAACTAGGCGCGCTCGAGCCTGGTTGCCGTTGTCTCGTCACGGGTGAAGTGCTGCTTGCCGAAGTTGTTTATCGTGGACGCCGTAATTTGCTCGTAAGAATCGGCGACGGCAGCGGCCAGCTCACGCTGCGCTTTTTTCACTTTTCCCGTCAGCAGCAGGCACAGTTTCAAATCGGTGTACGACTCACCTGTTTCGGCGAAGCGCGCAAAGGCTCTGTGGGTATCGAGATGATCCATCCGGAGTATCGCCTGCTCCGGGAGGATCAGGACTCAGCGATCGATGCGACGCTGACGCCGATTTATCCGGCAACCGAGGGCATCCAGCAAGGGCGGCTACGCAGCCTGACCGATCAGGCGCTGCTTATGATGCGCGATTCTCCGCCCGCCGAGCTTCTGCCGCCAGACGTCCGTGAGACGCTTGATTTACCACCCCTGGCTGAAGCCATCCTGTACTTGCACCGACCTCCAGCTGATGCTGACGTCACACGTATGCTCGAGGGTAAGCATCCGTGTCAGCTACGCCTGGCCTTCGAAGAATTGCTTGCACATTATCTGAGCCTGCTAGAGCTTCGTTCACAGGCACGCCTCCAACCTGCACAGTCGATACGTGGTGGTGAGAAGCAGATTGCCCGTTTCATTGCCCAACTGCCTTTCGAACTCACGAAGGCACAACAAAGAGTCATTGCCGAATTACTCGACGACATGGCACAGCCGCATCCAATGATGCGGCTGATTCAGGGCGACGTTGGTTCAGGAAAAACCGTTGTGGCCGCAATCGCTTGTCTCAACGCGATCGCCTCTGGTGTTCAGGCCGCAATCATGGCGCCGACAGAATTACTGGCCGAACAGCACTGGCGAAGTTTCGCTGAGTGGTTCGCCCCGATGGGCATCGAGCCTGCCTGGCTAAGCGGAAGTCAACGCACGATCGCACGACGCGATGCGCTAACATCCATCGCCGATGGCAGTGCGAAGCTGGTGATAGGTACCCACGCACTGTTTCAGGAAGGCGTCACTTTTCACAACCTGGCGCTGGTTGTCATTGACGAGCAGCACCGCTTTGGCGTCCATCAGCGTATGGCACTGCGCGAGAAGGGCGTCTCCGACCACGGTTATCCCCATCAGATCGTTATGACTGCAACGCCGATCCCGCGCACTCTCGCGATGGCCGCCTATGCCGACCTCGACACGTCGATCATCGATGAACTACCGCCGGGTCGGCGGCCCGTCGCAACCATCGCACTCCCCGAAACCCGCCGCGACGAAGTCATCGATCGGGTTCGATCAGCGTGTCTCGCAGGCAAGCAGGCCTACTGGGTCTGCCCGTTGATAGGAGAATCCCAAGTGCTCGACTTCGAGGCTGCGGAAACCAGTTACGACATGCTGACCCGCGCTTTGCCCGAAATTCGAGTCGGACTTGTGCATGGGCGTATGCGTGCAGTCGAAAAAGAGCGCGGTATGCAGGCGTTCAAGGAAGGGCAGATACAGTTGCTGGTTGCTACAACGGTTGTCGAGGTGGGTGTAGACGTGCCCAATGCCAGTCTGATGATCATCGAGAACGCTGAACGCATGGGTCTTGCCCAGCTGCACCAGTTACGCGGCCGTGTTGGTCGCGGCAAGACCCAGAGTCATTGCGTACTGATGTACAAGCCGCCGCTTGGGCAGTTAGCAAAAACCCGTCTTGCCGTGCTCAGAGACACCACCGACGGTTTTGTGGTCGCACAGCGTGATCTTGAGCTGCGCGGTCCGGGAGAGTTGCTCGGTACGCGACAAACCGGCCTGCCCGACTACCGTATCGCCGACCTTGTTCGGGACGCCGACCTCATGCCACAGGTCCAGGTCGCTGCTGAGGTGATCCGTCGCTCTCCTGATCGCGCGACAGCGATAGTTCGGCGCTGGCTCGGCGATACCGATCGCTACGGTAAGGTATAGCAAGTCGCAGGCGCTCCCACATGAGTGGCCGAGTTCTGGTAATTTTAGACGCATGAAAGCGGTCATTTCCAGATTGCTGCCTCGTGGCGTTATCAGCCAGTTGCGCAATTACGGCAAGCTCATGCGCATCGACCGACCCATCGGCATCTGGTTGCTGCTGTGGCCTACATTATGGGCATTGTGGCTGGCAGGAGAAGGTCACCCGAACCAGGATTGGTTTGTCGTATTCGTGCTAGGCGTATTCGTAATGCGTTCAGCTGGGTGTGTCTTCAACGACTACGTTGATCGCGATATAGATCCCTACGTTGAACGGACTCGCAGTCGCCCAATTGCGTCGGGCGCTGTTGCCCCAAGCGAAGCACTCATTCTTTTCATTGCGCTGGCCTTGATCGCGATCGGGCTCGCCACCTTGTTGAACCGGCCTGCGCAGTTACTCGCTATTGTTGCGGCCGCACTCACGGTCGCTTATCCGTTTATCAAACGCCACATTTCGATTCCTCAATTTGTACTCGGTGCAGCGTTCGGATGGGCAGTACCGATGGTATTTGCTGCGCAGACCGGCAAGACGTCGCAGTTAGCGTGGCTTGTCTTCGGTACGGCTCTGATCTGGGCTGTTATTTATGACACGTTCTATGCCATGGTCGATCGCGAGGATGACAGAAAGCTTGGCGTCAAATCGACGGCCCTGCTTTTCGGTGATGTCGATCTGTTCGTGATCGCCGGGCTACAGGTCCTGATGCTCGCCGCACTGTTATTTGTCGGAATGCATGCCGACCTCGGATTTTGGTATTACGCTTCAGTCGCCATTGCCGGTGGCCTTATGGCCTACCATCAGTGGCTCGCCCGTGATCGACAGCCCGCCGGTTGTTTCGCCGCATTCTTGCACAATCACATTATCGGCCTCGTCATTTTTATTGGCATCGTGTTGCACTACGCGTTCAATCCCGTCTAGGAGTCTGCGCGGTAGATAGTATTCCTACTGCGCAGACTCCTACGCCCGGGCAATTGCAAGAACACTGACTTTTTGCGCGCCAGCTGCCAGCACGACATTTGCAAGCTGCCGACAGGTTTCTCCCGTCGTAATCACATCGTCGACGATCAGCACGTGCCGCGCGATCACGCTACCTTGTATCGCGAACGCCGCGCGCAAATTGCGCCGGCGTTCGTCCGCATCGAGACCTGATTGGTAGGGAGTCGATCGAATTCTCTTTACGTTGGCAAGCATCGGCAGCCCCGTCAGTTTCTGCAATGGCTTGCAGAGCTCGACCGCCTGGTTGAATCCACGTGTCGCATGCCGTCTCCAATGCAGCGGCACGGCCAATAATGCGTCAACATCTTTGGGCAGACGCGCCATTGTCTCCATGAGCATCGGGCTGAATGCCGGCACATAGTAGAGTCGACGCCGAAATTTCATCGCCTTGATCGCCGCATCAATGGGAAATGTGTAACGCAGCGGTGTCGCGGCAGCAATAAATGGTGGTGGGCGCCGCTGGCAGTCTGCACAGTCCACGCCGTCACGCAGAGATGTTGCTACCGGTATCGCGCATCGTGCACAGCGATTCTCGATCCAGGGCAGCTCGGCCGCACAACCGCAGCAGCAGTACACCTCGCCGGGCTCGCACGCTGTACCGCAGAACACACAACGCCGCGGCATAATCGCCGCATCGAATGCCCTGCCGAGGGCCATCGCTGAAGCTACACATTTGCCCGATAGTTGGTGCCAGCGCATCGAGTGATTATCTCCGCCATGGCAGCCCTTGTGCACCTCCCAATTTGGCGCGATTCGCAGACAAAACTGGTAACGTAATCGCGATGAATCTTGCTGATAACAATGCAGCGTTGCGGACCACGGATGTGCGCCGACGTTTCGATCGGGCTGCGGCTCAATTCGACGATGTTGACTTCGTCCATGCTGTGGCGCGCGACAGTCTGCTCGCACGACTCGATCCAATGACGATCGACGCCCGAATCATCGTTGATCTGGGTTGTGCAACCGGTTCTGCCTGTCGCCCGCTCACAAAGCGGTTTCGTCGTGCGCGAATCATTGCTATCGACTTGTCGCTGCGGATGCTCGAGCAAGCGAACAAAAAACGTTCCCGGTTCACGAAGACCTCCGCCATACAGGCGGATGCCACCACGGTGCCACTTGCGGACCACAGCGTCGACCTTATCTATTCCAACATGCTGCTGCCGTGGATCGATGAGCCGGCAGCTTTGTTCCGCGAGGTTGCTCGGGTTCTCAGAAAAGACGGCGTATTTCTGTTCGCAACGCTCGGACCCGACAGTCTGCTCGAACTGCGTAATGCCTGGCAGGGGCTCGATCCAAGCCCGCATGTAAATCGATTTCTCGACATGCACGATATAGGTGATGTAGCCGTGCGTGCCGGGTTGCGTGATCCGGTTCTGGACGTTGACAGGTTGACTGTAACCTACCAGAGTGCGGCGGCCGTGCTTCGGGATCTGACCGCCATGGGCGGCCGTAACAGCTTGCGACACCGACGTCAGTCTCTGATTGGCAAAAACCGCTTTCAGGCGATGATGGATGCGCTCAATGCGACCAAATCCGACGGTATCATCAGCCTCGATCTCGAGCTCGTGTATGGTCACTGCTGGGGCTCGGGGTCGTTCGAGGGCGGCGGAGAGATCCGTATCGACGCCGCACAAATCGGGCGACGCCGATAGCTGCAGGCAAAACCAGTACTATGCCTTTCAACATACTTTCTCGAACGAGATCGCCAACAGACTATTGTGACTTTGTCCGCTAAAAAGTTTCTGCCGTCATGGCTGCTTTTCGTCATTGGCGCCGTGCTTGTTGTGCAATTCGCCGGCCTGAGTGTGTGGCAGATAAGCCGTGGCCTCGAAAAACGAGCCCAGCGAGACTTGTTTTCTGACCAGACCGGATTCAGCTCCTGGTCGGACGGTATGGACATTCGGCCATACCAGCGTCTTAAAGCTACGGGTTTCTATGACAGTGAACACCAGTTCCTGGTCGGCAATATCATTCTCAACAATCGTTCAGGTCATTACGTGCTCACGCCCCTTGTTGTCGGCGACGACCGGCCGCTGCTGCTGATCAATCGTGGCTGGATTGAGCGAACCGCCGCTACTATTGATGCGCCGCGGATCGCCGTCGCAACGGACCGCGTAACCGTTCTGGGCCGGGCCGGCTCATTGCCCAAGGCCGGCCACAGGCGGGGCGATGCCATTGTGCCGGGCAGCCCTTGGCCGCAACGCGCTGTATATCCGACCCTCGACGACCTTGCCACCGCGATTGGCCACGATACCCAGCCTTTCGTGTTGTTGATGGACCCACAGGACGCCAACGGCTTTCTCCGCCACTGGGTTCTTGAGGAAATGGGTTCCGAGAAACATTTTGCTTACGCATTGCAGTGGTTCGCGATGGGCGCGCTTCTCGCCGGAATGCTCGTATGGAATTTCCGCAGGGGCAGGACTCGCAGTGCGTAAGTCATCGCAAATATCAGAGCGGCTCGAATGGATTTTCTTGCGTGACGAAACCACGCCCGATACAGTCATTGCCGATGAACATTGAAATAAACACGAGCATAGAAATGACCACCGCCTGGCGCGATTACCTGGCCTTGACGAAACCTCGCGTCGTCATGCTCATCGTCTTCACAGTGATTGTCGGCATGTTTCTCGCCACGCCCAGCTGGCCCGGCGCCGCGATACTGGTTTTCGGCACGCTCGGCATTGGCATGGCCGCATCTTCTGCCGCTGTCTTCAACCATGTGCTCGACGCCCGCGTCGACATACAGATGATGCGCACGCGTGGTCGACCTTTGCCGCAGGGGAAGCTGACAGAGAAATCGGCATTGGCCTTTGCTTCACTGCTGTGCGTGATTTCAATGACGATCTTATGGTTTCTCGTTAATCCTCTGACAGCCATGCTGACGTTCAGCTCGCTGATTGGATACGCCGTCGTCTATACCGTTTTTCTCAAGCATGCGACGCCGCAAAACATCGTCATAGGCGGCGCTGCGGGGGCCGCGCCGCCGGTTCTCGGGTGGACGGCCGTAACCGGCGAAATTCATGGCAGCGCATTGCTGTTGTTCCTGATTATATTCCTCTGGACGCCACCGCATTTCTGGGCGCTCGCGATTGCGCGAAAGGAAGAGTATGCAAAGGTCGGTATTCCTATGTTACCGGTCACACACGGCGAGGCTTATACGAGAATTAATATTCTTTTGTATACGATCTTGCTGGCCCTGATCACGATGGTTCCCTATTTGACCGGGATGAGTGGACTGATCTACCTGTCCGCCGCATTCATTCTTGACGGCATGTATCTCTACTATTCGGTACGGATGTGGCGTGATGCCGATGACCTTGAGCTGCCGATGAAATCGTTCAGGTTCTCGATATCTTATCTCGGGCTATTGTTTTCAGCCCTCCTGATCGATCACTATTTCCTGTTCCAGATCAGCGCTTAGAGCTCTGTCGAGCGATATTGACGGAGAACTAGCCAGGAACTGCTGCGACATGTTGGGAGCAGCCCGCAGACATCGGATGTTGGTATCGAGGTTTCTGTTCGGGTGCTGATTAATCGGTTTCCGCATTGCGCTGCAGCAACACTATTGCCACGCCACCCAACGTCGCGATAGACGCAAATGCTAAGCGCAGTGTCAGGTCTTCTGCCAGCAGCAGCACTCCGCCGAGCGCTGCGATCACGGGAGCCGACAGTTGCACTGTCGCAGCACTGGTTGCGGTATGGCCACGCAATGCGGCATACCAGATCACATAACCAAGTCCCGACGCGATCGCACCGGACGCGACAGCAAGCGATACTCCCGTCATAGAAATTTCTAAATCCTCGATAAATAACAGGCTGGTCAGTATGACGAACGGTACTGAGAACAGGAAATTGTAAGCGGTCGCTTGCGTCGGATCCGACGCTGACCTGCCGAGCAACGAGTAGCAACCCCACGCGACCCCCGCGACAACCATCAAAGCCGCACCCATTGGGTCTGGCGCTGTTACGCCTGGTGCGACTAAATACACAAGACCTGCAATCGCAATCGCGAGTCCAAACCATGACCGTAGGGAAAAATGTTCTCCGCCACGAAGTGCGACGGCGAACATTGTCAGCTGCACAGCAGCAAACGCGATCAAGGCGCCGGTGCCCACACCGAGCGACATGTAGGCGAAGGAGAAAAACACCATATAGATGAACAACGCAAGCCCAGATCGCCAGTCGGGCTTCATGCGGACTTTCTGTTGCCGAATCAGAACGATCAACGCAAGCACCGTAGCGCCGGAAATTACCCGAACCGACGTGAAACTGGCCGCATCGATAAGGTGTTGCCCCAGCGCGAGCCGACACAACACCGAGTTAGCGGCAAATGCCACCAAGGCGATGGTGGTGAGAAACGCTGTGTTTCGGGTGCGCACTGCCGTCTATCCTAAGCTAGCGCGGTGCAAGTCGCGAGCGTTTCGATCGTGTTCAAAATGCCAAGCGTGACCGTTTTACGAACTCGCAGAGTTATAGAATCGTGCTGGATATGAGCACGACGGACAACAAGCTCAAGTTCGAGCACCTGGTGCGCCCGCATTTCGATCGCCTGTTTCGACTGGCATGGCGGCTGACAGCCAGTAAAGCCGAAGCAGAAGATCTGTTTCAGGAACTGTTGATCAAGGCCTTCGGCAAGGTCGATGATCTCGTGAAAATTGATGAACCCGGGTCCTGGCTCTGTCGCGTCATGTACAACCTGTTCATCGACGAAAAGCGACGTTTCGCACGTCGCCGCCTGCACACCGTCGAAGAAGGCCAACTGCCAGGCGATGGCCTGGCGGGCCTGCCCGGCACTGACGATCCGGCTTATGACAGCCAGCGCATGGAGAAACTCAAGCACCTCGACGCTGCACTGGTGCAGCTCAGCGATGAGCACCGTGTCGTCGTGCTGCTGCACGACGCGGAGGGCTATACCCTCGCGGAAATTCAGGATCTGAGCGGCTGTGCCCTGGGTACTGTTAAGTCCCGCTTGCACAGGGCTAGAGCCCGTTTGCGAGAGATTCTTGGAGCAGACGGAACCCTTTCCTGATGCATTACGTGTAAGGGAACAAGCAGGACAAAATCATGCAAAACGACGATATTAACGAACAGGAAATTCAGGCTCTTTTAAGGGACTATCCCATGCCAACAGCGGACGCAGGTTTTTTTGACCAGGCATTGGCGCGAGCCACGCGCGAAGGTTCCCGCCAGCAACGCAATCGCTGGCTGCTAACCGGCTTCGGATCGGCGGTCGCGGCGGGGTTGGTCGTCTGGCTGATGAGTAGCATCCTGATGACAGTGCCGCAAGGTCCTGACGCCCAATCGACAATTCCGGGCATCACGATTGCGCTTGAGCAACCGCGCACCATCAACCTCGTATTCTCGTCAGCGACGGCGCTGGATTCTGCAACCTTGACCGTCTCTTTACCCGAGGGCATTGAACTTGTCGGTTTCCCCGGGCAGCGCGAGATCAGCTGGGAAACAAGCTTGCAAGCGGGCAAGAATCTGCTGCCCTTGAAACTTATTGCACTAACGCCGACCGGCGGTGAATTGCTGGCCCGCCTCGAACATGACGATCGTAACCGGATTTTCCGGCTGCACGTCGACGTAAGCCAAGTAAAAACGCGACTGGACGTCCGCTCGTAATGATATGGAGTAATGCCATGAAACAGTTCAACGTATTTATCGCGACACTCGTCCTGACGGGATTCACTTTATTCCCGGCGATCGCTCGCGCTGACGGTCTTGATGATCTCGATGTAACGATGGAAGTCATCGATGATATCGCTGCACTGAACGACACAATTTCTATTATGAGCGGCCCGGACGGACACAGCGAGTCTGACGACGATGGGTCTGATCATGGCGAAGAACGCGATGACGGCGATCACGGTGATCACGATTCCAATGAAGATCGTGGCCATGACGAAGATGATCATGAGTTCGACGATGACATGGACGACGGTTTTGACGACGACTTCGAACATGACAACGACTTTGACGACGGCGAGATCGACGAGGAAGATGATTTCGAAGCTGGCGAAGACGTTGACGACGATGACTTTGACGACCATGAACACGGCGATGATGAGCACGGTGACAGCTTGGACGACGGCGCCGGCACAGAGGACGGGGCTGACAACGGCGTGTGATTCGCCGAAAATCGCGATGATCGGCGAAATCCCTCCGTTTGGGTTGCTTGCGGGGGGATTTTCTTGCGCCACGTCATAGTTTTGGGTGGCCCATAGTCGGTAATCTTAAGGACCTGACATAACGCGAAACCGGTGCTTGGGCCAAACGTAATGCGAGATATCTCACAAAGCCGACTTTTCTGTGGCGCAATAGCGCTGCTGTCCGCAATTCTGTGTCTCGCACCCGTGCAGCAAAGCGTCGCAACGACGGCGACCGACGCATTTGACGACGGCAACAGGTTGTTTCGTGATGACCTGTACTGGGCCGCGCTATTGCGTTACCGGGAGGCGCGCGAGGCAGGAATGAATACGCCGCTGCTGCATTACAACACCGGGATCGCGCATTACCGGGCCAAACAACACATCCGCGCGCGCGTCTCACTGCTAAAGGCAGTCGAGTCACCAGGCTTAAGGGTAATTTCCCAATTTAATCTTGGTCTCAATGCCTATGCTGCTGGCGACATCGATGATGCTCTGGATTGGTTCCGCCAGGCCCGCGATCAGGAAGAGCGCCTAAAAATTCGCAAGCTTGCAATTATCGCGATCTCAAGATTGCTAGCCGAAAAACGCGAGTCCGATCCGTTGCTAGCCCGTATCGAGAAGCGCCAGGAAAAAAGGGCCTACACAATTTTCAAATTGCGTGCGCGCGTCGGTTTCGGCAGCGACGACAATGTTTTCCGTGCACCGTATCTGAGATACGTCGATTTTTCAGATCCTAACCTGCCACTCGTTACGCCCGAGATCATGTCCGGAGCGTTCATTCCAATCGACTTGCATGCCAAGTACTCCATCAACAGTTTTGAGTACGAATCGTTTTATGCCGCGTATCGGATTGCTGGACGCTACTATCAGGACAAGGAACTGAGCAACGCCAACGAATTCAGCCACGAAATTCGATTGGGCAGTGAATATCGGCGCAAGAAAGAACACAGCGAGCGGCGCATTTTCAGCGCTTTTACGTTTGCGCAACACATTGAGACTTACTACGATCCCGATGATGGCGCGGCGCGCACCAGCAACGGCGGAAGTATTGATGACAGAATGAACTACATACGCTATGGGCCTGAAATCACCTTACAACAATCGTTTGATCGGCTGGCAATTGGACTGCGCTTCAAAGGGCAGCTCTGGAATTACGAGGAAACCACGCTGGTGCCTGAGTACGATCACGAATATTTCGCCGCCGGCGCCAACATACAATACCGCTTTACGTCCACGTCGTTGCTGCGTCTGACCGTGGACTGGTACAGCCGCCGTTACGGCGATCGGCCATCTTTCGACCTGGGCGGTCAGCAATTGATCACCAACCCGACCGTTCGATACGACTACACTGAGCTCGGACTGACAGCAAGGCAACGCATTACGAGCAACATGTGGTTCGGGTTTAATTACAAGCACACAATTCGAATCGACACGTTCGTAGGCTACAACGACTACACTCGCGACAGCTATGGCGCCGACTTTCATTGGTCGCCGGGCACGCGTTTCAAGCTCGACGTGGGTACTTTCTACCGTATCTACAACTATCCAAATGCCTTCGCATTTCACAATCCTGTTGCAGGCCTCAAGACGCTCGAGTCAGTCAATGGCAATATCGCCGCAAGCTTCCGCATGACGCCGCAATTGAGCCTCGTCGCAGAAGCGATATTATTTGAGTATGCGTCCACCGATTCGCGCATCGCCTACGACCGCAAATTTTTCTCGATCGGCGTCACCTGGCATCAATAGGAGCCCGCCGTACTAATAGAATATTGAGTCAGCCATTTGGTGAAGAGCTAACGATTGGACCGGGTGATTTCTACCGGACATGGTGGAAATCGCGGGCACGGCCCGCTCCTACAGGGTTCTGTGTGACATCTGTAGGAGCCCGCCATGCGGGCGATAAGTACCCGGCTCGTGGTCTTTTGTAAGTATTCCCAAGATTCTTTACGTCAGCACATTCGGTATGTCTGCTAGAATTTTACGCTTTCCCGTTACGGTCCTGTGTAAGCTATGGACGTCACCCCGATCCTCGAATCACTCAATGACGCGCAACGCCAGGCGGTGACCGCCCCCGCACAGCCGATGCTGGTCATTGCGGGCGCCGGCAGTGGTAAGACCCGCGTCCTCGTGCACCGCGCCGCATGGCTGATCGACGTCGAGGGCGTGTCACCACAAAGTCTGCTCGCCGTGACATTCACGAACAAGGCCGCAGCAGAGATGCGTGGTCGCATCGAGTCACTGCTGGGCATGCCCGTCAATCATCTCTGGATTGGCACATTTCACGGCCTCGCGCATCGCCTGCTGCGTCGCCATTGGCGCGAAGCTGGCCTGCCGCTGAATTTCCAGATAATCGATGCCGACGATCAGCTTCGCCTGATCAAGCGGTTGCTAAAAAATCTCGAGATCGATGATAGCCGCTGGGTTCCCCGCGAGATTCAGTATTTTATCAATGCTCAAAAAGATGAGGGACTGCGCCCGAAACACCTCGACGATGATGGTGATCCCAATCGCCGGCAAATGATTGCTCTTTACAAGGCCTACGAGGAGGTATGTGAGCGAGGCGGGCTCGTCGATTTCGCAGAGCTGCTATTGCGTGCGCACGAACTCTGGCGCGACAACGCCGAGCTTCTGGCGCACTATCAGCGCCGTTTCTCGCACCTCCTAATTGACGAATTTCAGGATACGAACGCGATTCAGTATGCCTGGCTACGCTTGCTTGCCGGAAAAACGGTTGTACCCTTCGCGGTTGGCGACGACGATCAGTCGATCTATCGTTGGCGTGGCGCGCGTGTTGAGCATATCCATCAATTTCAGAAGGACTTCCCAGGCACGGTCGTCGTTAAACTCGAGCAGAACTACCGCTCAACCGCAACAATTCTTAAAGCCGCAAACGCGCTGATCGCGAACAATCATTCTCGAATTGGAAAAAACCTCTGGACAGACGGTGTCGATGGCGAGCTGATTAAGGTATATGCCGCCTATAACGAACGCGATGAGGCTGATTTTATCGTCGGTCGGTTGCGAGACTGGATAGACCACGGCAATCTTCGCGCCGATGCGGCCATACTGTATCGCTCTAACGCACAATCACGTGTGCTCGAGGAGGGGCTGATGAACGCCGGCATTCCGTACCGTGTTTACGGCGGCCTGCGGTTCTTCGAGCGTGCCGAGATCAAAGACGCACTAGCCTACCTGCGACTGGTTTCCAACCGTGATGACGATGCTTCGTTTGAGCGCATCATCAATCGTCCGACTCGTGGTATCGGCGCACGCACGGTGGAATCGATGCGCGCCTATGCCCGTGCGAACAACTGCTCTTTGTGGCGTGCGGCTGGCGCCGTCGCCAACGATGAGCTAAATGCACGAGCAGCTAACGCCGTCCTCTCGTTTCTGCACCTGATTGAGAAAATGGCGAGTGATGCGGCTGATCTCGACCTCTCGCAACAAATCGACGTCGCTATTCACGCCAGTGATCTCATCAATTTCTTCAGGAAAGATAAAGGTGAAAAAGGTGAGACTCGCGTTGAAAATCTACTCGAACTCGTCAGCGCTGGCAAAAGCTTCGAACCAGGCCTTGCTGATGAAATGTCGCTTGTCGATGAATTCCTGTCGCATGCAGCGCTCGAGGCCGGCGAAGGACAGGCTGATGCCTGGGAAGATTGTGTACAGTTGATGACGATGCACTCGGCGAAGGGCCTGGAATTCCCGCTGGTTTTCATGTCGGGCATGGAGGACGGCCTGTTTCCGCATCAGCGCTCGATCGCCGACCCGAGCGGCCTCGAAGAGGAGCGCCGGCTTTGCTATGTCGGTATCACACGTACCATGCAGACGCTGTATATAACTTATGCCGAGCAGCGCCGATTGCATGGCATGGACAAATCGTCGCAGCCATCACGGTTTATCGCCGAAATTCCCGACGAGTTTGTGGAAGAGATCCGGCCTCGTGTACAAGTGTCGCGCCGCTTGTTATCCCCGGGCCGTCGAGCAACGTCCAAAGCCACGGAAGCTGAACTTGGAATACGGCTCGGGCAGCGCGTTCGCCACGGCAAATTCGGTGATGGTGTTATCCTCAATTGCGAAGGGCAGGGAGCGCACGCGAGGGTTGAGGTCAATTTTGAATCAGCCGGCACAAAATGGCTCGTTCTAAGCTATGCAAATCTCGATCTGATGTAAACTATCGGCCCTGAGGCAGCATCGTTCGCTGCTCTCCGAGGCCAACAAGAATAATGAAGATTCTAATTCTCGGTGCTGGTCAGGTCGGCGCTTCCGCCGCTTACCACCTGTCGCGCGAAGAGACCAACGAAGTGACCGTCGTTGACAAACGAGCCGACGTTTTGCGTGAACTGCAGGACCGACTTGATATTCGAACCGTTGTCGGACATGCCGCGTATCCCGAGGTCCTGGAGCGTGCCGGAGCCAACGACGTCGATATTATAGTCGCACTCACTGACACCGATGAAACCAATATGATTGCGTGCCAGGTTGCTTATACGATGTTCCACACGCCAACCAAAATTGCTCGCATTCGCTCTGCCGAATACATGAACTCAAAACAGCTGTTCTCTCAGGATGCGATCCCCATCGATGTCCGCATTAGTCCCGAACAACTGGTCTGCGAATATATTGAACAACTTATTCTCTACCCGGGTGCCTCGCAAGTGCTCGATTTTGCTGACGGCCGCATCCGCCTGGTTGGTGTCAGGGCCGATCGTGATGGCCTGCTTGTCGGACAGCGTATCGCGACGCTCAAGGAGCACATCCCGAACTCCGAGGCTCGCATCGCCGCAATATATCGCAACGGCAAGCCAGTGGTGCCCGATGGCGATACCGTCATTCAGGAAAATGACGAAGTCTTCTTTATCTCCGACCGCAAGGACATACGTGTTTTCATGAGTGAGATGCGACGCCTTGAGGACCCGGTACGCCGCGTTGTTATCGCTGGAGGCGGCAACATCGGCGTTCGACTTGCCTTGGCACTCGAACATACGAACCAGGTCAAAATCATCGAGCGCGATCCTGAACGCGCAAGGAACATTTCGGAGCAATTGAACAAGGCCATCGTGCTTGTCGGCGACGCCGCCGACGAGGAATTATTGCTTGAGGAGAATATCGACAGCGTTGATGTCTTTTGTGCACTGACAAACTCCGAGGAGGCCAACATCCTGAGTTCAATGCTTGCGAAACAGCTCGGCGCACACAAGGTGATGGCATTAATTAACCGTGTTTCCTACGTTGATCTGGTCGAGGCCAGCAGCATTGATATCGCGATATCACCACAGCAGATCACCATTGGTTCCCTGCTTGCACATGTGCGTCGTGGTGACGTTGTGAAGGTGCATTCGCTGCGGCGCGGCGCGGCCGAGGCGATTGAGGCCATTGCTCACGGCAGTCCAGAGGAGTCCAAGGTCGTTGGCCGCGCCATTGGAAACATCGATTTACCAAAGGGCGCATCTATCGTCGCGCTAGTGCGCGGTAACCAAGTCATCATCGCGCACCACGACACCGTCGTCGAGCGCGATGATCACGTAATCTTGTTCCTGACAGATCGACGCAAGATTGAAAGCCTGGAGAAATTATTCCAAGTCGGCGTATCTTTCGTCTGACACCGGCTCACACGAATGAACTGGACTGCGGTACAAAGAATTCTTGGCCTGCTGCTCATGATGTTCAGCCTGACGATGCTGCCGCCTGTCATTATCAGCCTCGTATTTGACGAGCAATCGTGGCTGCCGTTTGTCGAGGGTTTTGGTCTGACGCTGGTAGCCGGACTGCTGTTCTGGCTGCCCGTAAATCGTTCACGCAAGGATCTACGTCTGCGCGACGGTTTTCTCGTGGTCGCTTCGTTCTGGACTGTGCTTGGAATTTTTGGTGCCGCCCCGTTCTTGTTCGCGCCCGACTTGTCGATGTCGGTCACCGATGCCATTTTCGAATCGATGTCCGGACTTACGACGACGGGCGCGACTGTATTAACCGGTCTCGATGAACTGCCGAAGTCCATTCTCTATTATAGGCAGCAACTGCAATGGCTCGGCGGCATGGGTATTATTGTTCTTGCTGTTGCCGTATTGCCAATGCTTGGCGTTGGCGGCATGCAACTCTACCGCGCTGAAACGCCGGGACCCGTCAAAGACACGAAGCTCACACCGCGTATCACCGAAACCGCCAAGGCGCTCTGGTATGTCTACCTCGCATTCACGATAGCGTGCACAATCTCCTACATGGCCGCTGGAATGGGGTGGTTCGATGCCTTGTGTCACGCGTTTTCGACAGTCGCTATCGGCGGCTTCTCGACGCATGATCTGAGCATTGGATACTTCAACAGCACTGCGATCAATTTGGTCGCAATCGTGTTTATGTTTGCAGCGGGCATTAACTTCTCCTTGCATTTCTTTGCCTGGCGATACATCTCGATAAAACACTACACACAGGACCCGGAGTTTCGTGCTTATACATTTATACTCTTTGCCACCGTCGTGGTTGTGGTTACAACCCTGCTGCAAACTCAAAGCTACGATACACCGGGGCAGGCAATAATCCACGGTGTGTTCCAGGCCGTCTCTATCGCAACAACGACCGGCTATATAACTGACAGCTTCGTTGCGTGGCCGGGCGCATTACCGACTTTGTTAATTTTTGCGAGCTTCATTGGCGGTTCGGCCGGGTCGACAGCCGGAGGCATCAAGGTCATTCGCTGTGTCCTGATTTACAAGCAGGGTGTCCGTGAAATTGCCCGACTCATTCACCCCAGTGCCGAAATTCCGATCAAGCTCGGCAACAAAACGGTTCCGCCTCGCGTAGTCGACGCCGTGTGGGGGTTTTTCTCGATATACGTCGTTGTGTTCAGCATCATGATGTTGGCAATGATGGCAACGGGTCTTGATCAGGTAACCGCTTTTTCGGCCGTTGCAGCCACGCTCAATAATCTTGGGCCCGGGCTAGGCGACGTATCGTCAGGTTTCATGACCGTGTCGGACGCTGCCAAGTGGATCGCGGTGGTGGGTATGCTTCTCGGTCGTCTCGAGATATTTACACTGCTCGTGCTGATCACACCGACGTTTTGGCGCCATTAGGAATGGCCATTTGAGTGACTCATCGAGCCCTGGCTCATTACAAAACCTGTTGGACCGCTTCAGCCGTGCTACCGGCGAAATATTGTCATGGCTGACACTTGCGATGGTCATTGTCACCTTTGTCGTTGTCATCATGCGCTACGTGTTCGATGCCGGCCTGATCTGGATGCAAGAATCAGTGATCTGGATGCACGGTGCCGTTTTTATGCTCGGCGCTGCCTATACGTTGCTGCTCGAAGAACATGTTCGCGTCGATATTTTTTATCACAAGATGAGCGCGCGGCACCGCGGCTGGATCGATATGATCGGCGTTATCGTATTCCTGCTGCCGTTGTGTGGCCTTCTTGCGTACAAGTCTTATGACTTCGCGGTCGTGTCATGGTCGTTGCACGAATCTTCGCGTGAACCCGGCGGTCTGGCCTATCCACTGATTCCCATGCTCAAGACCATCGTGGTCATCATGCCAGTAGCTGTCGCACTGCAGGGGATCTCGCTACTGCTGCGCTCGCTCGCGGCGATTCGGCGGAGCTAGCAATGGAATGGGTTCCGCTGCTGCTCTTCATCTCGGTAATAGCGGTATTACTCGCTGGTTTTCCCGTTGCGTTTACCCTTGGTGGAACAGCACTGATCTTTGCCGGTATCGGAGCGCTGACTGGTAACTTTAACGAGGCGCTGTTGACCGGGTTGCCCAATCGTGTATTCGGCATCATGGGCAATGCAACGCTCGTTGCCGTGCCGCTATTCGTTTTCATGGGCGTGACGCTCGAGCGCGCACGCATCGCCGAGGATTTACTCGATTCCATGAGTGCGCTGTTCGGTTCCTTACGCGGCGGACTGGGCATTTCGGTCACTCTCGTCGGCATGCTGCTCGCCGCAAGCACCGGAATCGTCGGCGCAACTGTCGTTACGATGGGGTTGTTGTCGCTGCCTACTATGTTACGGCGTGGTTACTCCCCGGAAATAGCGGCTGGCACGATCTGCGCATCTGGCACGCTGGGGCAAATCATTCCGCCGTCAATCATCCTTGTCATGCTCGGCGACGTCATGACGTCGGCCTATCAGGAAGCCCAACTCAAGATGGGTATTTTCTCGCCGAAAACGGTATCGGTTGGAGATTTGTTCGCGGGCGCGTTGATTCCGGGCCTGATGCTCGTGCTGCTGTACATCCTGTATATCATCATTGTCGCTCGGCTTCGTCCAGACATCATGCCTGCGTATGTCCGCGGTCCAGACGAGCAGATCACGGCCGGTCGCATTATGAAAGCACTGTTGCAGCCATTGATGCTCATTTTCGCGGTACTTGGCTCGATACTGTTTGGACTCGCAACGCCGACAGAAGCGGCGGCCGTCGGTGCCATGGGCGCATTGCTGCTGGCGATAGCGCGCCGGCAACTTAGCCTGCCGCGGCTCCGTGAAATCATGCAGAGAACGCTGCGCATCAGCAGCATGGTGTTCATGATCCTGATCGGCGCGTCCATGTTTTCTCTCGTCTTTCGCGGCTATGGTGGCGACGACGGCGTGCGTGCCATTCTCGATTCCCTGCCCGGTGGCGTCATTGGCGCCGTTTTAGTCGTGATGCTCGTGATGTTTTTGCTCGGCTTTGTTCTCGACTTTATCGAGATAATGTTTGTCGTGGTGCCTATCGTCGGACCCGTGCTGCTCGCGATGGGCCTCGACCCGGTCTGGCTCGGCATCATGATTGCGATCAACCTGCAGACTTCATTCCTGACGCCGCCGTTCGGATTTGCATTGTTCTATCTTCGCGGGGTTGCACCGCCTGGCATATCGACGGCACAAATTTATCGCGGCGTCATGCCGTTCGTTGCCATCCAGATATTCGCGCTGATCCTGCTCGCCATCTTCCCCGACATCGTCACCTGGCTGCCGAACCGAATCTATGGAGGCTAGTCGGTAGGGGCGATTCACACCGATATGCATGCTTCGTGCACGCCCAGCCCTTCCTAGCTATATGCTCCGAGCCTCGAGACCATCAAATAGAATATCAGTACCACGCTACTAAATGCAGGAACTCCAAGCGCCACCTAGGCTCGCATCAACTTTCGGTAACTATCGCGACTCTCCCCATCCGCAATTAGGTTGCGTATACGAATCTGAATCCAAACCACAGGAATCCAGCAAATCCCTACCAACGCATAAAGTGAAACCACAGCAATGAACCACGGCGAGTCGAAGGGAATGTTCAGTTCTTTTGTTAGCCATAGCCCGGTTGCAAACTGAATTACTACAGCCGGCGTTGTGAATATCCAGTCTGCCATGACTGCGGTTTTTGTCGTTATCCGCATGGCCTGCTCGTTCTTACTAAGATATGCCTTGAACATGAAGAATGCCGTGCCCATTCCAGTACCGAACAAAATTGTCGCGCTCAGGATGTGCACAAGTTTTATCCAAAGATGAACGCTCATCGATTACGGAGACTCATCGACACTCCAATCTATGTCAAAGTCAGATACTTCGCTCGCAAAATCAGACATCGAAAACATACCAAGACAAGGAAACGCACCACGAACCGAAATTTCATCAACTACTAATTTACGGGCAATAATCAGCGCCGGACTACACGGAATCTCTGCGCCATGGTTCTGACGCGCTGTGAGGTTCCAAGTGACCGACTTTGATACATTATCAGCTGTTTTTCCTGACAGTGTAATTTGCATACCGCCGACATCTGAGCCCATTCCAATCAGCCAATTACTTGCGCGCTGGAATATAGGGACGAAGGGATCCCAGTTCTTGATAACTCCTGCTCTGGTTACCCACCCCATTGACCAGAGTGCAATTTGCTCCCACTTTGCTTCCAGAGCAGCGTGAAACGTGACAGATTTCAGGCCCTCTACATACCTCGGCAGCAATCCGAGATCTGGAACGTCACACGCAGCTGAATATCGAATTCCAAAAATTGGGTAACGACGTCTTCTGATGTCGTGCCAGCCGTGTTTTGTTACCCAATTACCGTCGATAAGGACTTCAAAAGGCATACCGCAATAACTCAATACCGCAGCTATCGTACTTGCACCGCGTGGCGTTTGGTGGGCTGGGGCGATCGATATTTCGATCTCTTGTATCGATTTGAATTTTTTGCGGAGTAAATCAATTACCACACTGGAAAGACCGGGCAACGTACTTGCACCGGTCACCAACAGGACGCCTTTCTTTTTCGCCTCTTCATCAAGACCATCGAATTCCTGTACAAAGTCTCGACCGTCAGCTAAGTCGATGTAATGGCTGCCTGATTCAATACAAACTTCGGCGACCCTATAGTCCTGTCCCTGATACGGACCAGCAGTATGGATAACAATGTCAGGATCGAGGGCTTGAAGATCGCTGCCGAATTCTGGGGATAGACGATCAAGCCTCACAGCACTGATTATTGCAGTGGGGGAACCACGCTGCACCTTGTCGACTACCGCTTGCGCCTTGGTTTTGCTCCGGCTTGTTACGACTAACTCAGTATTTTTCTCTCCGGCGATTCGGCGGCAAATTCGGCCACCAAAATGCCCAGTTCCACCAATGACAACTATTCGCTTCAAGCTTTCTTACTGCGCCGGCAGAAGCCATTTGAAATCAAGCGCCGATCAGATGTCGAATCTTGGCTACGATTCGGTTTCATCGCGACAACCTTGGTCGAGTGACTGATCGAGACGATTGCTAGCTCGGTCCACGAGTCTCGAGGAACGCCTGTTCGGAGATGCGCTGGTTCGCCGTCGACTTCTCTAAGAATGCGTAATAGGACTTCTGGATCTTTGCGGCGGCGGGATCCTTCGCGGACATCTCATCGACGATTTCTTGCGTGAGTGACTTCAAGAGGTCCAGCACTGCTGCGGGAAACCGCCGTAATTCGACGTCTGGGTTATCGCTGAGTTGATGCAAAGCGAGTGCATTACCGTGCGTGTACTCGGCCATCATGTCCGTCGTAATCGCCTGGCACGAGGTTGCGACGATCGCCTGCAGATCTGGCGGCAATGACGCCCACGCATCCTTGTTGATAATGCACTCAAGACCCGCGCCAGGTTCTTGCCAGCCGGGGTAGTAGTAATACCTGGCCGCCTTGTGCAAGCCGAGCGAGACGTCGTTGTACGGGCCGACCCATTCGGTTGCGTCTATCGCGCCGGTTTGCAATGACGTAAATATTTCCGAGGCTGGCATCGTCACGGGCGTACCTCCGGCGCGAAGAAAGACCTCGCCACCGATGCCGGGAATACGCATCTTGAGCCCCTTGAGATCGCTGGCTGAATTGATTTCCTTGTTGAACCAGCCGCCCATTTGCACGCCGGTATTACCGCAGGGGAATGGTATGAGATTGAATGGTGCATACAGTTCGCGCCACAACTCGAGGCCACCGCCATAATACAGCCAGCCATTTAGCTCAAGATGATTGAGTCCGAATGGAATAGAGGTAAAGTATTGCGCTGCGTCTACCTTGCCCTTTTGGTAGTACGACGCATCGTGTCCCATCTCGACGACGCCCCTGCTCACAGCGTCAAACACTTCAAATGCAGGCACCAATTCGCCACCACCGTACACTTTTATCTTCAGCCTGCCCGCCGATGCCGCTGCAATTCGATCGGCCAGGTTATTGACAGCGATACCGAGACCCGGAAACCTCGGTGGCCATGACGTTACACACGACCATTTAAAGGTCTCCGCGGACTTCCCGTTCGCGGAATCGCACCGTGGTGTTTCCTGGCTGCACGCGGCAACGCTGGCTGCGGCAGCGAGGCCGCCTACAAAATATCGTCTTTTCATCCCTGTTCCTGTCGGCAATGCGCGGGACCCCGATTCTATTGGCTGGCGGCAGCGATGCCAATTCGCGTGCTCTGTAACGCCACTGTGTGACCACAGCCCCACCGGCTGGCCCATAATCGACCATAAGGAACATAATTATCCACAATAGTATTTAAAATAATATTGTGGGTGTTTAAAGTATATAAATCACTAGAAATAGATATTTGTGGCTTTTATTCATTGAAAGGGCCCCGATCTAACGATCGGGACCCCATTCCTTCCCTGGTCCGGCCAGGGGGCTGGAACCCGGATCGGCCATCCGTGGCATGATCCCGGGGTGGGGCTAACCGTGACCGCTGCAGAGAACCCCACCCGCCGGCCGGTCCCCCCAGCATGCCTGCATCTCCGTCCCACGATGGCTTTCGTATCTCTTTGATGCATTAATAAAGACCCCGCTGGTCGTGATTATCAGGAAATCACCGATAAATGATTGGCCTGCTGCAGCGCGTGACGTCTGCCAGCGTCACGGTAGATGGTGAAGTCATTGGCGAAATCGGCCGCGGGCTACTCGTGTTCGTTGCCGTGCATCGCGACGACCAGGAAAAAGACATCGCTCGTCTGGCCGAGCGCATCCTGAGCTACCGGGTATTCCCGGATGCGACCCAGCGCATGAACCGTAGCCTCGTGGATGAGGCGCTGGACCTGTTACTGGTGCCACAATTCACGTTGGCCGCTGACACCAAAAAGGGCACACGGGCCAGCTTTACACGCGCGGCCGCGCCGGAGATCGGAGAAAGCTATTTCGGGCAGCTCGTGGCAGCCTGCAGGGACAGGCTCGGGACAGTTGAAACCGGGCGCTTTGGCGCCAATATGCAGGTCAGCCTGACAAACGACGGCCCCGTGACATTCTGGCTCGAATCCTGACAGGCAGGGCGATGTGACGCCAACGCGGCATTGTCTGTCCGGGCGGGTTATTATCGCTATGCAAGTATTTTTCGGGGCAGCACCCCAGGAGTTTTGAGATGTTATCAGGCATAAGCTGGCCACAATTGCTGATTATTTTGGTGATTGTGATCGCGATCTTCGGCACCAAGAAAATGCGCAACCTCGGCTCCGATCTCGGCAATGCCATCAAAGGATTTCGCTCGGCCATGACTGAAGCAGATGAAGTCAAAGAACAATTGCAAGACGACTCAAGTGAGCCTGCAAAGGCCGACGCCGACTTTGACACCACGCCGGTTGAAGAGACCCGCAAAGACACTTAAGTCGACTGCTTATCATGTCCGGAGTCGGCTTTTCCGAACTCGTAATCCTGACCCTGATTGGACTCATCATCCTCGGGCCCAGGCGCCTGGCCTCGCTCGCCAATCAATTGGGCCGCTGGGTCGGGCAGGCGCGCCGCATGACCCGCATGATGCGCCGCCAGCTCGAAGAAGAACTTAACTTCGACGAAGATTTTAATATCAAGCCACCGAAGCCACATATCCCGAACGCCGACGACACGTATTCGCCTGCGCACGATGACAAAGCACAAACAGCTAGCGCCGAAGACAACCCCAAGCAAGAAGCCGACGTCGAGAAGGACGAGTGACTGTCGAGGAGGACACTGCCGAAGACGATCTCGCCGAGGGCACATTACTGTCGCACCTGGTCGAGCTGCGCAGTCGCCTCATAAAAATTGCCGCCGCCGTTATCGTGTTATTCGTGGCGCTGTTGCCTTTCTCGCAACGCATATTTCAGATTGTTTCCAAACCGCTGGTTGAGGTGTTGCCGGGTCAGAAGATGATTGCGACCGCGGTCGCATCACCGCTGTTAACGCCGTTCAAGTTGACGTTTTTCGTGGCGCTGATCGTCGCCATGCCGCTCGTGCTGTATCAGGTCTGGGCGTTCGTCGCTCCGGGCCTGTACCGGAAAGAAAAGCACTTTGCATTTCCGTTGCTCGCATCCAGCATTTTGCTCTTTTATGCCGGCGTGGCGTTCGCGTACTTTGTCGTCTTTCCGTTAGTGTTCGGTTTTTTCACGGCGGTAACTCCGCCGGGCGTCGAGATGATGACCGACATTTCATCCTATCTCGACTTCATCACAACGATCGTGCTTGCGTTTGGCATTGCTTTCGAAGTGCCGGTCGCAACGGTGCTGATTGTATGGACCGGCCTGACCACGCCGGACAAGCTTGGCAAGGCCCGACCCTATGTTTTCCTGACGGCCTTTGTTGTCGGTATGTTGCTCACGCCACCGGACATCATCAGTCAGACTTTGCTTGCCGTGCCCGTGTACCTGCTTTACGAGGTCGGCATCCTGATGTCGCGTTTGATCGCCAAAAAGTCCGAAAAAGACACCGGACCGGGCGAAAATTAAGGGGTCAAGTAGAAAGTTACACTTGAAATAGTGTAACGTCGCTGACCGACGCAAACCCACCGAAGGGTACGGATTTTATGAATGAGACCACGGCGGACTCCGGCGAAGCACAAATATTTGGCCATCCGCGCGGACTGATGACCCTGTTCTTCACCGAGATGTGGGAGCGCCTCAGCTACTACGGCATGCGCGCACTGCTGGTGCTGTTCATGACCGACCAGGTCATGACGGGCGGCATGGGCCTTACCGACCGCTCTGCAACAGCAATTTATGGCATTTATACGGCGCTCGTGTACGTCGTTGCGCTGCCCGGCGGCTGGATTGCCGACCGGCTATTGGGCGCCCAGAAGGCCGTATTCTACGGCGGCATCATCATTATGACTGGACACTTTGTCCTCGCAATTCCAACGACGCAGGCCTTTTTTGTCGGCCTGATTCTGGTTATTGCCGGTACGGGCCTGTTGAAGCCCAACGTCAGCGCGATCGTCGGCGAGCTGTACCCGCAAGGCGATCCGCGCCGTGATGGTGGCTTCAGTATTTTTTATATGGGTATCAACCTCGGCGCACTGTTCGGCCCGTTGATCTGCGGCACGCTCGGGCAAAGCCCGAACTTCGGCTGGCACTGGGGCTTCGGCGCAGCGGGCATTGGCATGCTATTCGGTCTCATCCAGTTCTGGATGACAAAGCATCACCTTGGCAGCGCGGGCCTGCATCCGGCGAGCTCTGGTGACGCGGCGGTCGATGCAAAAAATCGCAAGATAGGCTGGATTGTCGTGGCAGTTGCAGTTGGCGCTTTTGTCGTCTTCATGGTGTCCGCGCTGTCGGGCGGCGTCACACTTGATCCCCTCGAGATTTCGCGGCAATCGACCAAGGCCATCATCGGCCTGGCCGTCGCTTTCTTCGGCTATGTCCTGATCTTCGGCAAGCTCACCAGCGATGAGAAAATGCGTACCTACGCATTGATCGTATTGCTCATGGGTTGCGCGATGTTCTGGTCTGGATTCGAACAAGCAGGCAGTTCGCTGAACTTCTTCGCTGATCGTTATACACAGCTCGAATTCAGTTGGGCCACGATACCATCGACCTGGCTGCAATCGGTAAATGCGCTGTTCATCATCATCTTTGCACCCGTATTTGCCTGGCTCTGGGTCGCACTGGCGCGCAAGAATCTCAATCCGTCCACGCCTGCCAAATTTGGCTTCGGACTGATTCTGCTGGCGGCTGGTTTTCTCATTATGGTTGGCGCTGCGTCAATCGTCGTCAGCGGCGACAAGGCCATGCCGAGCTGGCTGATCATGACCTATTTGTTGCATACATTCGGCGAACTTGCCCTGTCACCAGTCGGCCTTTCGGTGACGACCAAACTCGCGCCGCGACGCTATGTCGGGCAGATGATGGGCATGTGGTTCCTTGCGTCAGCGCTCGGCAACCTGATTGCCGGCCAGATCGCCGGTGAGTTCGATGCCGATAACATTGCGGCCTTCCCCGACCAGTTCATGCAGATCGTCTTGATCTCGGGTGGTGCCGGCCTGGTCATGTTGCTGTTCTCCAAGCCGATCAAGAAACTCATGCGCGGCGTGGATTAATCACAACAAGTTGTTTTTTCGGCGGCGGCTTCAAGCCGCCGCATTTTGTATGGCAGGAAAACTCATGAAAAAATTTCTCATCGCATGCTTGGCTACCGCTCTGCTCGCCGCCTGTGAACAACAAACATCCGCGCCCGCCGCGACAGGGGCAGCCACCGAATCCGCCGAGGAGTTCATCGCGCGCATCAACATCGAGCTCAAGGAGCTTGGCCGGGAGCTTGGCGCCGCTGGCTGGGTGCGGGCAACCTATATCACTGAGGATACGGCGATACTCAGCGCCACCGCCAATGAACGCTATGCGAAATGGCACAGCCGCACGGTCGGCGCGGCGGCCCGATACAACGATCAGGAGCTCTCGCCCGAAACGCGTCGCGCATTGAACCTGCTCAAGCTCGGCACGTCGTTACCGGCGCCGGACGATGCGGCCAAACGCAAGGAACTCACGCGCCTCGCAACCGACCTGAAGGGCATGTATGGGACCGGCAAATATTGCCGCAGCGCAGATGACTGCCTGGGCATCTCGGAGCTTGAAGGTCTGATGCAACAGGGTCGCGACTACGATGAGTTACTCGACATCTGGACCGGCTGGCGCGACATCGCACCGCCAATGCGCGAGAAATACGCGCGCTACGTCGAGCTTGCAAACGAGGGCGCGAACGAACTCGGTTACGGCAATCTCGGTGAAATGTGGCGCTCAGGCTACGACATGAGCGCGGCCGACTTTCAGGCAGAGGCATTGCGCCTGTGGGAGCAGGTCGAACCCCTTTATGAAGAGCTGCATTGCCATGTGCGTGCCAAGCTTGGCGAACACTATGGCGAAGACAAAGTGCCGCAGGACGGTCCGATACCGGCACACCTGCTCGGCAACATGTGGGCGCAGGAGTGGGGTTTTCTGTATGACCTCATGGAGCCGTATCCGGGTGTCTCTGATCTGGACGTCGACAGCGCGTTAAAGACGAAAAATTATTCACCGCAGGAGATGGTTCGCTCGGCCGAGAATTTTTATGTCTCGCTCGGTATGCCACGCCTCCCCGATACGTTCTGGGAGCGTTCGATGTTTTCGAAACCGGCGGATCGCGAGGTCGTCTGCCATGCCAGCGCATGGGGTCTCGACGGTGGCAACGATTTGCGCATCAAGATGTGCATCAAGCAAACCTACGATGAGCTACGCGTGATCTATCACGAACTCGGCCACAACTATTACCAGGGTGCGTACAAAGACCAGCCGCCGCTTTATCAAGACGGCGCGCATTCAGGATTTCATGAAGCTATCGGCGATACGATTACGCTATCGATGACGCCTGAGTATCTGGCCGAAGTGGGTCTGGTTGCGTCTGCCGAACAGTCGCAACAAGCGATCATCAACCAGCAAATGCAACAAGCGCTCGACAAGATCGCGTTCCTGCCTTTCGGCAAGCTGATCGACGAGTGGCGCTGGGCTGTGTTCTCAGGCGAAGTCACACCTGAAAATTACAACCAGGCCTGGTGGGACATGCGTGCGCGCTACCAGGGCATCGCACCTGCAGTCGAGCGCAGCGAAGCGAATTTCGACCCCGGCGCCAAGTACCACATCCCGGCCAATGTGTCCTACACACGTTATTTCCTCGCACGTATTCTGCAGTTCCAGTTCCAGCGCGCGCTATGCGAAGCCGCAGGTCACGAAGGTGAACTGCATGCCTGTTCGGTATATGGCAGCAAGGAAGCCGGCGCGCGACTTCAAGCGATGCTTGAGGCTGGCGCGAGTGAGCCCTGGCAGAACACGCTGGAGAAGCTGACGGGCACGCGCGAAATGGACGCCAGCGCAATCATCGATTACTTCGCGCCGCTCATGGTGTGGCTCGAGGAGCAAAACGAGGGCCGTAGCTGCGGCTGGTAGTCATCTTGTCCTTTGCGTCAAGCCGCGATGAAAGTGACCAAATTGCGTAAACTCTGTACCAATAATAAGAGAGGGTAGTCCCATGTCGGACGCAAGCGCACCGAACAATTTCGCGACTCGCATGCTCGCAGCAGTCGAGCGCGTCGGTAACAAATTACCCGATCCGGCGATGTTGTTCGTCTTCTTGCTCGTCGTCGTCTGGTTCCTGTCCTGGCTGCTGTCCTACGTCAGCTTCGAAATGATCGACCCACGCAGCGGCGAAGCACTTGTTATCAATAACCTGATGTCCGGCCCCGCGATGACTGCCTGGATGTCGGTAATGGTGACGAACTTCTCGCATTTCCATCCAGTTGGTGTGGTCCTGGTCGCAATGCTCGGTATCGGCGTTGCCGAACACACTGGTTTTATCAACACGGGGTTGCGGGCATTGCTCGGCGTCACGGCGAAATGGCTCGTCACGCCAATGGTTGTCCTTGTTGGCATTGTCAGCCACTCCGCAGTGGACGCCGGCTACGTGCTCGTCATACCGCTGGGAGGCATTATTTTTTACGCGGCCGGGCGGCACCCGCTTGCAGGTATCGCTGCTGCTTTTGCCGGCGTATCCGGCGGCTTTTCAGCCAACTTCGTGCCGTCCTCGCTCGACCCGCTGTTACAAGGCCTGTCTCAGGCCGGGGCGCGAATTATTGATCCCGCGATCGTATTGAACCCGCTCAACAACTACTTCTTCACGACCGCCTCGTCGGTACTTATTGTCGGTCTCGGCTGGTACCTGACCGACAAGGTCATCGAGCCGCGCCTCAAAGGTGTCGAACTCGACGGCGACCTCGAAGACCTGCCGCGCATGCATGCCCTTGACGCAAACGAACGCAAGGGACTGCGAATCTCCCTGCTGGCACTACTGGCTGGTGTCGTGTTCATGGTCGTCACGGCCTGGCCTGCAGATTCTGCCTGGCGTGATGCAGATGGGTCGCTTGCGACCGGCGCCGCGCCGATCATGGCGTCGATCGTGTCATTGATTTTTTTCATGTTCGTCATTCCCGGTATTGCTTATGGCATTGCGGCAAAAACGATAAAGAGCTCCAAGGATGTCATTGACGGCATGACCAAGGCGATGCACCTGATGGCCTATTACCTCGTCATCATGTTTTTCATCGCACAGTTTGTGTACGCGTTCGGCCAGTCGAATCTTGGCGTGCTGCTGGCGCTGCAAGGTGCGGCCGGACTGCAGGCGCTCGCGATGCCGGCTGCCGTTACGCTCGTGGGCATCGTGCTGCTGACCGCTTTCATCAACCTGTTCGTCGGCTCAGCGACCGGCAAGTGGGGGCTGCTTGCCCCGATCTTCATTCCAATGTTGATGACGCTCGGTATGTCGCCAGACCTGACGCAGGCCGCGTATCGCGTCGGTGACTCAAGCACGAACATCATCACGCCGCTGATGCCGTATTTCCCACTCGTGGTTGTCTACTGCCAGCGCTACGTTACTACGACCGGCATTGGCACATTGACGGCGATGATGTTGCCGTACTCGATAAGCTTCCTTATCAGCTGGACCGCCTTCCTGGTGATTTACTACCTGCTCGGCATCCCGCTCGGCATCGGCGCAAGCTACACGTACCCGTAAATCTGCAGATTTAGCGGATCAGTCTCCGAAACAGGCGCCGGCGTATACCTTATCAACGCCGGCGTTTTCAAGCTGGCATTCGTTGTCGTAAGTCACGCCATCTGTCCCACAGACCGGCAGGAAATCACGCGGGCAATTTCGACCCTGCGCCTCGCACACGCCGGCGTACTCGATTCGGATACCGCGCCGCTCAGCGTGGCACGCATTGCTGTAAGTCAATTCATCCGCACCACAGACCGGAATGAATAGACTCGGACACGGACGTACATCGCAGATGCCCTCGGTAAACGTCGCAACACCGCCTCTTTCCGCGTGACAGGCATTGTCATAGGTCACTTCGTCGTCGCCACACACCGGCGCAAATACCATCGGACAGTTGTTCACGTCACAGACACCTTTACGCTGCACCGGAACCCGTGAGACATCGGCCTCGCAGCGATTTATATAGGTGCGCCCATTCATGCCGCACACGGGCTCGTTAATGCCGGGGCAGCCGCTGGGTGCGCATGCGCCAAGCCCGGCGACAGTCACATTGGACTGAGCAGCGAAACACTCGTTGATATACGTGTTGCCATCGATACCGCAGATCGGGTCGAATTCCTCGGTGCACTCCGTCGCACCCATTTGGCATCTTCCCTGCGCCATGATTTCAACACCCGCGGCACCGGCGACGCATTCATTACTGTAAGTCTGGCCATCCTCGCCACAGACCGGGTCGAATTGTGTTGTACACACCGTGTCGCTCACGATGGCAGCGACCAAATCATCATCGCCGGTTACCAACAGGTAGAAGTCGAGATCGCCCGCGCTCGCCGTGGCCATGATCGATAGTGCTGCCGCAACAACGCACACGATTCGTCCCATTTTTATTTTTTTCATTATTATTTTTTTTATCCAACGCTTGTTACGTTAGAGCATCAATTTCAAGACGGGTTCAACGAATTACTGCTACACCCCAGAAATTGTAGCTCAACATCCTGAGCCCGGGTATGTACATGCGATTATCGTCGACGATCGAGAACCCGGCGGACTCAATAATATACGGTATGTCGCGATTCATGTTGCATCCGCCCGTCACTCGACCCCAGCCTGAATTCAGCTTATCCTGCCAACGTCTAACACCAGGGTCGGGAGCGCTGCCATGCTCACAAAACAATAGCCGGCCATCCTGCTTCAGCACTCTGCGCATTCCCGCCAGGGCCGCTGCGACATTGCCGATAGTACATAGCGTGTAGGTAACGAGAACCGTATCCACGCAAGCTGCGTCGAGCGGGATTTCCTCGCCAGGCAGGCCGATAAGCTCTACATCAATTGCCGATGCGGCGATCGGGGCTGCGGCCAACTTGCGCATTCCTTCCGCCGGCTCGAGACCCCAGATTTTTCTTATGTTACTTCGATTGTAATATGGCAAATTCGCCCCGCTGCCAAATCCTATCTCGAGAACATCGCCCGTGGCTTGCGGGACGATCTTCTCGCGTTGCATGCGAACCGGCTTCGTGTTGCAAGCGAAGGTTATCAGATGCGGAAGAATATGATCGTCGTACCAACCCATAGGTTCTTTACCTGTATTACGGCGCGCCGATACCGCCCGCCACAATGCGCATCAACTCGCTGACTGATACGAGCACGATCTCTTCGTCGTCCAATGCTCGCAATTCGCGCTCGAGAAACGCCAGAGTCTCAGGATATGGGTGCCCGATTGCCATCGCAACACCTTGTGTGCGCGCCAGGTTTTGCAGTCGTTCGAATTCGAATGCCAGCGCTGCTTCGGAGCGGTCGTTGTCGAGAAATACATCACGTTTCGTGGCAACGACACCTGCCTCGGCCGCGATCTGTAACGCCACGCTCTGATGTGTCGTATAACTATCGATAAAGAACAGGCCCTCACGCAAGCGAATCTCCTCCATGAGCCACTCCATATGACCGGGATGGCGCGTCAACAAACTACCGCGGTGACTGCTCACGCCGATCGCAAAAGGAACTGACCCTAGTGCAGTGGCGAACACCTTCTGCAATGCGCCACGACCCATGTCCAGCGTAATGCCGCCGGGCTCAACCGGTCCAGAATGTTCGACGGCCTCGAGCGGCAAGTGCAGCAGCACTTCCTTGCCGTTGCGATGCGCGGTCTCGGCAAGCACCCGGCCACTCGGCGTACCCGGTAGAATTGCGTACGCAACTGGACCGGGGAGTTCGATCGCACGGCGGCCCGCTTCGAGCTGGTAGCCGAGATCATCAATAATGATCGCGATCCTGGCTATCGGCTCTGCTGAACCCTGCTGGACCAGCGCAAGCAATGCCGTGATCAGCAGGTAGCGGCGATGGATCATTGTGTGCTGCTGTGCATCACCCGACGATGTAGAAGCCGCTCAATCGCCTCGAGCAATTGCGCGTCTCGTTCGCGGTCGACGTTGCCGGTAAGCCTAAGGTCCGGGAAACCGGGCGTGTCTTCGACGAATACATCGGGCGTGATACCCGTCTCATGAATCGAGTCCCCGGATGGCGTGAAATACCGAGAAGTAGTCAACTTGATCGCTCGGCCCTTGGACAGCGGCATCACCGTCTGCACAAGGCCCTTGCCGAACGTCGATGTGCCCAGGACCGTCGCTCGCCCATGATCCTGCAGCGCGCCCGCAACGATTTCCGATGCTGATGCCGAGCCTTTGTTCACGAGCACGATGATTTCCGCGCCATCGAGCACATCACCACGATGCGCCGAGCGCGTAAATCGTGATTCAGCACTGCGTCCTTCGGCCGACACGATGACACCCGAATCGAGGAACAGGTCTGACACATCGACCGCGGAATCCAGTACGCCGCCGGGGTTGTTGCGCAAATCGAGCACCAGCCCGTCCAGCAAGCCGCCCTTGCTTTCCTGTAATGCGTCAATTGCGCGGCTTAACTCGCGCGCCGTTGTCTCGCTAAACTGACTGACGCGCACATAGCCGAAGGATGGCTCAAGTAATTCGTAATGAACGCTGGCTATGCGTATAACCTCGCGACGCATGTCGTGAACAATCGCTGCATCATCGCGAAGTACCGTAATGCTGATCTTCGAACCACGTCGGCCGCGCATACGGCCAATGGTTTTTTGCATATCGTATGCGTCGACGGTAACTCCATCGACCGCGATGATCTGGTCACCACTGCGAATCCCCGACCTCGCAGCGGGCGAGCCGACGATCGGTGTAATAACTCGAATCTCTCCGTCAACCTCGCTGACCTCAATGCCGACGCCTGTGTAACTGCCTGTCGTACTGATGCGAATTTCATTGTATTCGTCGGCGTCGAGGAATTGCGAATGCGCATCGAGATCGGCAACCATGCCTCGAATAGCGCTTTCCAGAAGCACGCTTTCGTCGATGGACTCGACGTAATCGCGCTTCACTCGCTCCATGACTTCGGCAAACAGGCGCGACTGCTCCCAGGCCAGCTCTTGCTTGTCAGGCTGCCGCCTGTCGGCCAGCATGCCACCGCCGAGTGACAGGCCCAGGCCCATGATGGTTCCGATGACCAGAACCAGAATTGCCCTGGTTTTCAATGACATACAAATCTCCAATCATCCCGGGCGGCGGCGCGGAGGGCCGTGGGAATCTCGACGATAGCATAGCGTCCAGAACCGTCCTATCTGCGACGGCCACAATTCAGTGCTCAGCTGCCGGGGCGGCGCGTAATCCAGTTATTTGGGTTGACCGGTCGTATGCCACGACGAATTTCGAAGTAAAGCGCAGATATCGGCTGTCCACCGCTGTCGCCCACGGTCGCTATTACGTCCCCCGGGGCGACCCAATCACCTGTGTTCTTGAGTATCGTCTCGTTGTAACCGTACAACGTCATATAGCCCTCGCCATGATCGATAATGACGAGCAGGCCCAGACCGGCAAGCCAATCGGCAAACACGACTCGACCGTGATAGACCGACCGAATTTCGCGGCCCCGCGGCGCGGCAAGAACAACCCCGTTCCACTTGAGCCGATCGCTGACGCGAGGCTGCCCAAAATCGTGCACCAGCGTACCCGCGACCGGCCATGTCAGCCGGCCCCGGTGCCGGCTGAATGGGTCCTCGGAAGTGATCGGGTAATCCGACAGGATGCTGGTAAGTTCGGCGATCAGCCGCGACAGGTCTTTTTCCTGCGCCGCCAGTCGCTCGATTTCGCGGCCCTCATCAGCAATTTTACCTTTGAGTGACGCGAGTAATTGTTGCCGCCACTCCTGGGCCGAGTTCAGCTCTGTGAGTTCCGCGTACTGCGCCCGAGCAAGCTCGGCTATGCGCGCCTCTGCGGCAGCAACTGCCTTTCTGAGCGCCAATAGCTCGTGGATGTGTTCTGTTACCGCGTCGATATTTTCTGCCCGATAGTCATTAAGGTAGCCGTAGTAAGTCATCAAGCGCCCGAGTGCTGCCGGGTCACGCTGATTCAACATCAACTTGATTCTCTCCTGGCTGCCACTCATGTATGCCGCGCGCACCTGGTCCGCGAGTTGCCTGAATTCTTCATGCAGTTCGGTTTCGCGCGTCGCCAGATCTGCGCTGAGCTCCGCTCTGCGTTTTGCACTATAGTTGCGCTCGCGTTCGAGCTCCTTGAGCCGGATTCGCTTCTCGGAAATCACGACCTCTGCGGCCTGCAGCTCGACTATCAGACGGTCCCGGCTGGCAGCACTTGCATCCATTCTTTTCGTAAGTTCGCTGATCCGCGCACGGACCTCTTCGAGCTCCTGCTCCTTGACCATGGCGAGACCGTCCTCGGTCTTTTGTGCCGCCGCAGGGCCGGCCACCGCCAGGAACAACAATAAGATGGTCTTCTGCCAATTCATGGTTGGGCAGTTTGGTATAATGCGTTCTTTGCCACAAGCCGGGCCTCACGCCGCCCGCCCCGAATACAATTCATGGACAATATTCTCGAATTCACCGGCAATCACACTTTGCTGGTCCTTTTTCTAATGATCAGCTTTTTTGTCGTGGTCTTTACTGAGCTGCGACGCAAGGCCAGTGGCCTGGTTTCCGTTGACCCCGTTGCCGCGGTCCAGCTAATTAACAACGACGGCATCGTAATCGACCTGCGCAATATCGAATCTTACGCGCGCGGTCATATTGTCAACGCGCAGAATATTCCATTCGATGAATTCGATGCGAAAATAGATAAATTAGCCAAGTTCAGAAACCGATCCATCGTTGCTGTGTGCGATGCCGGTGCAAGCTCGTCGAAGGTCGTCGACGCTCTGCGAAAATCCGGTTTTGCAAGCGTATACGGACTGAAGGGCGGAATGAATGCCTGGACTGAGGCGGGCCTGCCTGTCGTCAGCGCCAAGAAGACGAAGAGCAAAAGAAAAAGATAGCTATCTGCGCCGTTTTAATCTAAACACGACCTCGCCGACATCTTGTTCGTCGAGTATTTTTTTGAACCCGGGAATTCAACATGGCCGACGAGAAAAAAGGCAAGAAAAAAGACGAGAAAAAAGACGAGATGCAAGGCGAGAAACAAGGCAAAGCTGCAGACGAAAATCAAAAGCGCATCTCTATTGTGAAAATCTACGTGAAGGATTTCTCATTCGAATCGCCCAAGGCTCCCGCAATATTCAATTCTGGCGAGTGGTCGCCGAAAACCAACCTGAATTTGCGCAGCAGCCACAGTCGGATCGACGACAATCTGCACGAAGTCGTATTGACTATTACCGTTGACGCCAAAGAAGGTGACGAGACTATTTTCCTCGTCGAATTGCATCAGGCAGGTTTGTTCGACGTAACGGGCTATACCGAGGATGAACAAGGCGCAATCATCGGTAGCTTTTGCCCGAATATTCTTTTTCCGTATGCCCGCGAGTCAATTGCGTCCATCATCCAGAAGGGCGGCTTTCCCGAGTTTGTGCTGCAGCCTATAAACTTTGACGCGCTGTATATGCAGTCCAAAGCGCAACAGATTGAGGCCTCCCTGGCGGAGAAGCACTGATAAGCACACCCTCCGCACAGAAAATCGCGGTCGTCGGCGCGGGTTCCTGGGGAACGGCGCTAGCCCTGCAGTTTGCCCGCTGCGGATGTGAGGTCAGGCTTTGGGGCCGGGATCGCGAGCAGTTGGAGTCGCTTGCGCGTGATCGAGTCAACGCTCGTTATTTACCCGGCGTGGCCTTTCCGGAAACGCTGACCGCACAGCCCAACCTTGCAGAGTGTTTGTTGGGTGTTCGCGACGTTCTCATTGCAGTCCCCAGTCATGGTCTGCGCGACACCCTGATCGCTATTCGCCCGCTACTGGCGCATGACTCACGCGTCTGTTGGGCGACCAAGGGCTTCGAATTACATTCAGGCAAGCTGCCACACCAGGTAGCCGCCGAGGAACTTGGTGCGACGCGCCCGGTCGCAGTCCTGTCGGGACCAACCTTTGCCAAAGAAGTCGGCGAGCAATTGCCAACGGCAATGACGATTGCCGCAAATGACAATGACTTTGCGCAAGATCTCGCAACATCACTATCGGGAAAAAGCTTTCGCGCATATACCTCGGATGACATGATCGGTGTCGAAGTCGGCGGCGCCGTGAAAAATGTGCTCGCCATAGGCGCCGGCATGTCCGATGGCCTCGGCTTCGGCGCAAACTCGCGCATTGCGTTGATCACCCGGGGTCTGGTCGAGATGACACGTCTCGGTGTAGCGCTAGGCGCGAAGAAAGAGACTTTCATGGGTCTCGCCGGCATGGGCGACCTTGTCCTGACCTGTACTGACAACTTGTCGCGCAACCGACGCATGGGTCTCGCGCTCGCAGGTGGTCAGACTGTCGTTGACGCGCAGCAAGAGATTCAACAGGTTGTCGAAGGCGTCATGGCAGCCGAAGCCGTCAACGAGGTCGCTGAAAAGCTCGGCATCGAGATGCCTATCTGCCACCAGATCTATCGAATTTTGTATGAAGGCGCACCGCCACTTGAAGCTGTTGGGGCACTGATGAGCCGTGAACTCACGACCGAGCATTGAATTGCAATAACGTTCGCGACGTAGCGATCAAGAGTTCTTCTCGCTGAAAATTGCCGCCGTTTAGTCTAGAATCAGACGCATACGAATACACAATAAATCCCAAAAAAATTAGGGGAATATCTCATGGACAGACGTCAATTCTGCCGTACGACCATAGCGGCAGGAGTAGCCGCTACAATTCCATTCCTGCCAGGTTGTGACAGCTCGATTCCCGTTGCGACGGAAGCTGTTACGAGTATCCGTGGCATTTCCCTGACCGGCGTCGAAATCGAACTCGAAAGAGCTGCTATCAAAGAGCTCGGCGAAAGCATGACAGGTCCGGTGCTGCTATCGGGCCATGACTTGTATGACAGCGCTCGGTCAATCTGGAACGGCATGCACGACAAACGGCCGGCCTTGATCGCGCGGTGCCTGAACGCCAACGATGTCAGCCAGGCAGTAACCTTCGCGCGCGAACGAGAGCTGCTCGTTGCCGTGCGTGGCGGTGGACACAGCTGGCCTGGAAAATCCATCTGCGATGACGGCCTGATGATTGACCTCTCGCAGATGAACTCCGTTACCGTCAATCCCGAGACGCAGCGCGCTCACGCCCAGGGTGGTGCGCTGCTGATCGCCCTGGACACGGCCTCCCTGGAACACGGTCTCGTGACCACGGCTGGAGTTGTTTCGCACACGGGCGTTGGTGGCTTCACGCTCGGCGGCGGCTTCGGTCGTCTGAACCGCAAATACGGCTTGGCGCTCGACAACGTCAGGTCCGCCGAAATAATAACCGCCGATGGCCAGATACGTCGCGTGAGCAGCGAACAGGATGCTGATCTGTTCTGGGCTATCCGCGGCGGTGGCGGTAACTTCGGCGTTGTCACCGAATTCGAGTACCAGCTGCATCCTTTCGACCGCCTGGTTCTATCCGGCGACATTGTCTGGCCAATTGACCAGGCACGAGACGTGCTCGAATTCTACGGCGAGTGGTCCGTCGACCTTTCCGATGAGATGTACGTCGGACCGACGTTGATGACCATGCCCGATGGTACCGGCATCGTAGTCATGACCGTCGTCTACAACGGCGACCCGGCAGCGGGCGAGAAAGAGCTCGAGCCGCTGCGCAAGATCGGCACACCGATGGACGATGGCGTCAAGGTGCAGGACTACATGATTACGCAGACGGCGCAGGATGCCGCATTTGCTCACGGCGTTCGTTCTTATGCCAAGAGCACCATGATCAAAGAAGTCACGCAGGGGCTGATCGACGCGATGCTCGATGCTTACATCCCGGACCCCCGCGTATTTATCACCAATCACGTTGCCGGCGCCGCGGTTAAACGTGTCGGCGAACTGGATACGGCGTTCCCACACCGCAACGCCGAATTAATGCTCGTCATTGTCAGCGGCTGGATGGACCCGGAACAAGACGCGGAAGTCATCGCGGCAACACGTGAGGTATACGGCAAGCTCGAGCCGTTTACGGGCGGTTATTACACCAATATCGATACCGATGGCTTCGAGAGCGCGGGCAATTATGGTCCAGCTTACGGACGACTGCGTAAAATCAAAGCCCAGTACGATCCGGGCAATTTGTTCCGGCTCAATAGCAACATCGAGCCCGCATAATCAGGCCCCGTTTTCGAAGCCCAGCTGACGCCACGCTTCGTAGATAATAACGGCCGCAGTATTCGACAGGTTCAGGCTGCGGCTGTCATCACGCATTGGCAGCCTGAGTCGCTGCGTGGGTGGTAGCGATTCAAGTACCTCGACTGGTAGTCCGCGCGTCTCCGGACCCAGGAGGAAAGCGTCGTTTTTCTCGTAACGCGGTACGTCGTGTCGAATCTTGCCGCGCGTGCTCAAAGCAAAAACACGTGGCCCTCCAAGATTGTGCAGGCATTGCTCCAACGATGCATGTGTCACAACGCTGGCAAATTCGCGATAGTCGAGCCCGGCGCGTCTGAGCCGTGGTTCATCGAGTTCAAAGCCGAGCGGCTCGATCAGGTGCAGCGAAACACCAGTATTTGCACACAGGCGAATGACATTGCCAGTATTGGGCGGTATTTCCGGCTCATAAAGAATCAGGCTGAACATGGAGACAGTTTACTCAAGGAACCTCTGATCTATTCATGAACTTGCGTCTTGCGTCCAGAATAAATCAGTGGGTCCCTGTTTGAATTGACGTAAAATGCGCTATCCGATGTCTGGTTCACAAACAAATCCGCTGCACGTAGACTTCTGCGGCCTTTCGCTGTCGTCACCCATCGTGTTGTTATCAGGCTGCGTCGGTTTTGGCGAGGAATACACTCGCGTCGAGGGTTTCTCTAACAGCGACGTCGGAGCCGTCGTGCTCAAAGGCACTACCCTGGAGCCCAGACTCGGGCATCGTCCGCGTCGAATGTGTGAAACACCGTTGGGCATGCTCAACGCAATCGGTTTGCAAAATCCTGGCGTTGATAAAGTTATTGACGAAATTCTCCCCGGACTCGACTTCAGTGAAACACGCTTTATCGCCAATATCTGCGGATCGACGATCGATGACTACGCCGCAATTACCAGCCGCTTCGATGACTCACCAATCGACGCCATCGAAATCAATATTTCCTGCCCGAACATCTCCGAGGGCGGCGTGCATTTTGGCAACGTGCCCGAAATGTCTGCGCGCGTCGTCGCAGCCTGTCGCGCACAGACAAGTAAACCCATCATCACCAAGCTGTCGCCCAATCAGACAGACATACGCGAGAACGCACGCCTGTGCATCGAGGCCGGGACCGACGCGTTCGCGGTGATTAATACGGTGATGGCTATGGCGATCGATATCGAGCAACGTACGCCCGTGCTAGGCAATGTGCGTGGTGGCCTGTCGGGACCCGCGATCAAACCGATTGCGTTACTCATGACTTTGCAGGTTCATGAAGTGTCCAAACCACACAATATTCCGATCATAGGGCAGGGTGGCATCACGACGCCCGATGATGCGATCGAATTCATGATTGCGGGGGCTGCAACGGTCGGCGTCGGCACTGCACTCTTTTATGAACCGCTGGTGTGCCCCGAAATCAATGCCGGCATTACAGCTTATCTGGAGCGGCACGACATGGCTTCTGTTGCAGAGCTTGTCGGATCGATGGCTCCGTAACAGCCCGTCGTGCGGGCGAAACAGACTAAATCAGCACCGCGAACGGGATGCTCCTCTCCCTCATGTCTCGATCCCGCTTGACGGGAGCTCGCTGCGCTTTACTTCCGGCAAGGAACGTCCCTCCCGCCGTCCCCCCGAAGACTGGAAGGCGGGTCCCAACACGGTGGCTCGTAGAATGTATCGTCGATCCGAGCGCGGCGCCTGTCGGCAGAAGCAAAGCGCTGCGGGTGGGACGTTCTTATTGTAGGAGCCCGCCATGCGGGCGATTGCCACAATGTTCAGTGGAATCGCCCGCATGTCTCGATCCCGCTTGACGGGAGCGGGCTCCTACACTAGTCGAGGTTTAGCGCTTTCATCTTGCGCGTCAGCGTATTGCGGCCCCAGCCCAGTAGCTTGGCCGCTTCCTGTCGGTGTCCGTGCGTCTGCTGCAGTGCACTCTGAATAAGGGTTTTCTCAAACTCGGGAAGGGCGCTCGCCAATAGCGTTGTTTTGTCTGTCGAGTCCAGTTGCCGCTGCGCCCATGCTCCAAGGCTGCGGGTCCATTCCTGCGCGGCGCGTTGCGATGTCTGACGCCCGCCCAGGTCGCCTGGAATGTCGCGCAATGTTATAACGCTGCCCGGCGCGGCAACTGTCAGCCGCCGGGTCGCATTAACCAGCTGTCGAACATTTCCTGGCCAGTCAAATGTCTGCAATATGTCGAGTGCCTCAGCGTCCACCATTTTGGTGGGCGACTCGAGCTCCTTGGCCGCTTCGGCAAAATAATGTCTTAACAGCATCGGTATGTCCGACCGGCGCTGCCGAAGCGGGGGCGTATTGATACGGATGACGTTCAGGCGGTAGTAAAGATCTTCGCGGAATCGCGACTCTTTGACTGCCCTGGCCAGGTCCTGATTGGTTGCTGCAATTACACGGACATCGACACGGACCGATGCCTGTCCGCCTACCCGATAAAACTCGCTCTCGGCCAACACGCGCAATAACCGTGTCTGTAGTGCCGGCGACATGTCGCCGATTTCGTCTAGAAACAATGTGCCGCCGTCAGCCTGTTCAAAGCGCCCGATCCGTTTCGCATCCGCGCCCGTAAACGCGCCTTTTTCGTGCCCAAACAATTCGGATTCAAGTAGCTCCGAAGCAATCGCTGACGTGTTAAGTGCAACAAACGGTTTGTCGGCACGCGGACTGTGCTGGTGCAATGCACGTGCGACAAGTTCCTTGCCCGTGCCGGACTCGCCCGTGATGAGTACCGTCATGCTCGAGCCCGCCAGCCGCCCGATCGAACGGTAAACCTCCTGCATGGCGGGCGCCTTGCCGATTAACGAAGGCCGTTTTTTCACTGCGGTTTCGCCGCCGGACGGTGCTATACCATTTTGCCTTGCTGCTTTGATTACCAGGTCAATTGCCTCATCAATATCGAAGGGCTTGGGCAAGTATTCAAAAGCGCCGCCCTTGTAGGCAGCGACCGCGTTTTCCAGGTCCGAATGTGCCGTGATGACAATGATCGGAAGACCTGGCGATGCCTCTTGTAATCGTTCGAGCAAAGCGATGCCACTCATGCCCGGCATGCGAATGTCGGTTATAAGAACATCCGGCGTTTCATGCTGAATGGCATCGAGTAAGTGTTCTGCACGCTCGAAACTTCTTGCTCTCATGTCGGCCTGTCGCAGGGCCTTTTCGAGCACCCAGCGAACCGACTGATCGTCATCAACTACCCACACGTTCAGCGGCTCGCTCGTCATGTCGATTGCGCCTGATCAAGCGGTATGCGCACCAGAAACACGGTTCGCCCCGGGCGGCTCTCAAACTCGATGAGTCCGCCGTGTCGACTCAGCAATTCCTGCGCTGCTGGCAACCCAAGGCCCGTGCCATCCGGCCGGCTCGTCACCAAGGGATAGAAAATCGAGTCTTGCAGATCGTCGGGAATACCCGGGCCGTCGTCTTCAATCTCTATCGACGCGATCACCCGATGTCGTGTGTTACCAATCGTGTAATTCAACACGGCGCGACTGCGCAGTGTAATTACTCCCTGCCCCTCAAGCGCAGTCGCCGCGTTGCGAACCAGGTTCAGAAACGCTTGCACTATGTGATCGCGGTCGAGATCTATCAATGGCAGGCTGGGATCGTAGTCTCGCTTGATTTTCAGTGTCGGCTTGTTTTCGGCCTTAATAATTCGTACCACATACTCGAGCAACTCGTGCACGTTGACCGGCACTTTATTCGGTGGCCCCCCCGGCCCCAGCAAGGTGTCGACGAGACTGACCAGGCGATCCGTTTCGCTGATCACCACGTCGGTATACTCGCGCAGCTCATCATCGTCGAGTTGCCGCTCGAGTAATTGTGCCGCGCCGCGTATGCCGCCGAGTGGGTTCTTGATCTCATGCGCGAGCTGGCGAATCATTTGTCGTCCAGCGCCATGTTGTATCAGCAATGCATTCTCGCGACTGATTCTCGCGCGCCGCGTTACGTCCGTAATTTCGACGATTAAAGCTGCTTCGTCACAATCAATGGGCGATACGCGACAGTCGACGATTCGTTCTTCGGCATGTACCTCGGTCGGCGCAAGCCGCATTTCGTTGGCGTAATGATCACCCGTCTTGCTGACGCGGCTTAAGATATCCCGCAACTCCGGCTCATCGTCGAGTAGCCGTAAGACCGGCTCACCGATGGCGCGCCGCACACTGATTCCGAGGATGTTCTCTGCTGCCGGGTTGAGTCCGACGATAAGCATGCTGCTGTCGAGCAGGATGACGCCTGAACTCAGACTGTCGAGAATTTGTTGGGAATTTCGATCGAACGTTCCATCGTCGCCGGAGCGCTGCGGCGCTTTATCGCCGCCTATGTTCCGCCCGACACGTTTATCGTGTTCTGCTGCACGTAGAACCGATTGGGAACGCTGCGAATCATCAGCTTGCCCGTGTGGTCGATGACTTCCACCTGAATGTTGTGTACGCCCCGATGCACTTCCTCGAGCTGGAAGTTCTGACCCGCCACAATCTTCGGCTCGCCGCCGTCGAAATACACGCGCACCTGGTGCCCGGTTTGCAGGCCCGGGTCCAACGCCAACGTGACGTTCAGTACGCCGCCTATGTTCCACAGTGTTTCTTCAGGACCGGGAGAGGCAACTGACAGGCTGTCGTAACGGAATATAGCCTGTTGGACCATGGCTGGAGCCGCGTCAGTTGATCTGCTTGGTGAGAAACGCGTTCTGGTCGGCCCTTCGGACTCGGCCAGCTCAACACGTTCCGCCCCTTCGCGAGGCCGATCGGAGTAATGCACGACGCCTTCCTCGTCGGTCCACTTATAAGCAGTTTCTGCCATGGCCAGAGAAGCCGCCAGCAGTCCGGCAAAGATGAATATTGAGCGTGCTTCCATGAAGTCAGCATAACAGCGCTGGAGTAATTCTGGGTAGTCAGCGGGACACAAAATGTCACCCGGTTCACACTTTTAGTCTTCAGAGACTGTAATACATGTCAAATTCGACCGGGTGCGTCGTCATTCGCAAACGCGTTACGTTTGCCATCATAAGATCGACATAGGCGTCGATCAGATCATCCGAAAACACGTCGCCTGCCTTGAGGAAATCGCGATCATCGTCGAGGGCCCCCAATGCCTCGTCCAGCGAGAATGCAACGAGCTTGAGACCCTGTTCTTCTTCGGGTGCAAGGTCGTACAAATCCTTGTCCATGGGGTCGCCCGGGTGAATCTTGTTCAGGATGCCATCGAGGCCCGCCATCATCATCGCCGCGAACGCGAGGTAGGGATTGGCCATCGAATCCGGGAATCGAATTTCAAGACGACGTCCCTTCGGGTTCGAATCGTAGGGAATGCGAATTGATGCAGAACGATTGCGTGCCGAGTACGCCAGAATTGTTGGTGCCTCGAACCCGGGCACCAGGCGTTTGTAGCTGTTCGTCGCCGGGTTTGTAAATGCGTTCAGCGCCCGCGCATGTTTGATGATGCCGCCGATGTAAAACAGCGCCATATCGGACAGCCCCCCATAACCATCTCCTGCGAACAGGTTTTCTCCGTCTTTGACGAGCGACTGGTGTACGTGCATGCCGCTGCCATTGTCGTTAACGAGAGGTTTAGGCATGAAAGTCGCCGTCTTGCCATACGCGTGAGCAACGTTCTGAACGACATACTTGAGGATTTGCACTTCGTCCGCTTTGCGCACTAAGGTGTTGTATTTAGTGCCAATTTCGCACTGGCCTGCGGTTGCGACCTCGTGATGATGCACCTCCGTTTCAACGCCCATGTCCTCAAGCGCCAGGCACATTGCCGAGCGCAGGTCGTGTAAGGAATCAACGGGCGGAACCGGAAAGTAACCGCCCTTGACGGTCGGCCTGTGTCCTGTATTGCCATCTTCGTAATTGCGATACGAGTTCCACGCGCCCTCTTCGGAGTCGACCTTGTAACCGACGCCTTGCATCGTGTCTTCCCACGTAACGTGATCGAAAACGAAGAATTCATTTTCAGGGCCAAAATATGCGGCGTCCGCAATTCCGCTTGCTTTGAGATACGCCTCCGCGCGGCCGGCCAATGATCGCGGGCAACGGCCGTAACCCTGCATCGTTGTTGGCTCGATAACATTGCAGCGCAGGAGTAACGTCGTCTCGTCAGAGAACACATCGATCACTGCCGATGCTGGATCGGGCAACAGAATCATGTCGGACTCGTTGATGCCCTTCCACCCAGAGATTGACGAGCCGTCGAACATCTTGCCATCTTCGAACAGATCTTCGTTGACCGCGTGGGCTGGCACAGTTACATGCTGTTCCTTGCCTTTGGTGTCGGTAAAACGGAAGTCGACGAATTTGACGTCATTTTCTTTTATCAGGCCGAGTACTTCCTTGGGCTTCATCAATCTTTCCTCCGGTTCGTCAAAGCATAGAAAGGGCCCGCCTTACGCGGGCCTGATATTCTCTATTTGCACGATGCGTGCCAAAATGGTGCGGCACCTAACCTATTGATTTAATTAAAATCAGCGCACTGACTGCGCGCACATAAGCACCAGTATAGTGCATGACCGTCCGCATTGGCACCACTTTGGTGCGCGGCGTTGGCCGTTCGTCGGACCCGAGGCCGGGATGTTTTTTGCCGGAAATAAAGCGCAGCGCAGCGAGCTCCCGTCAAGCGGGATCGAGACATTCCGGCAAGGAATATGCCGGCCTCGGGTCGTGCGACGAACGACAAAAATGTCGGCTGGGCGCCGCACCCACGATATACTGCGCGCCTTTGGTCCCAGTGATTCCCGAATGGCAAAGAAAAAACCGTCCGAGATGCTCAGCTTCCAGGACCTGATCCTGACGTTGCAGCAATACTGGGCGGAGCGCGGCTGTGTCATCATGCAGCCCTATGACAAGGAGATGGGCGCAGGCACTTTTCATCCGGCGACCTTCCTGCGAGCAATCGGACCCGAGCCGTGGAGCGCGGCCTATGTGCAGCCGTCGCGCCGGCCGACCGATGGCCGTTATGGCGACAACCCGTTCCGACTCCAGCACTACTATCAGTACCAGGTCGTTATCAAACCCTCCCCCGATGACATCCAGGAGCTGTACCTGGACTCGTTACGCGAGATTGGCATCGATCCGACCGTGCATGACATTCGCTTTGTCGAAGACAACTGGGAGTCGCCGTCGCTCGGTGCCTGGGGTCTGGGCTGGGAAGTCTGGCTTAACGGCATGGAAATCACGCAGTTCACATATTTTCAGCAGATCGGTGGCCTCGAGTGCCGGCCCGTTACCGGCGAGATCACCTACGGCCTCGAACGTCTTGCAATGCATCTGCAAGCCGTCGAAAGTATTTATGACATCGTCTGGACTGATGGGCCACTCGGTCGAATTACTTACGGTGACGTGTATCACCAAAACGAGCTCGAACAATCCAGGTATAACTTCGAAGAAGCGGACATCGACTATCTGTTCAACACCTTCGATCACGCCGAGCACGAAAGCGAGCGTTTGATCGAAGTCAATCTTGCCTTGCCTGCTTACGAACAGATGCTTGCCGCATCGCACGTATTCAATCTTCTCGATGCGCGCCAGGCGCTTTCGGTGAGCGAACGGCAACGCTTTATTCTGCGCGTCCGCAGCATGGCAAGTGCCGTTGCGGAAGCCTACTTCGCGTCCCGTGAGGCGCTTGGCTTCCCAATGCTTAGTTCGGCCGGCGTAGAGGCGTCCGACTAATGACTAAAGCACGAGACTTTCTGGTTGAAATAGGCACTGAGGAATTGCCGCCGAAAGCGCTGCGCACGCTGATGATGGCCTTTGCGGACAATCTCGAGTCGGCCGTTGAAAAAGCACGACTCCCGCATGGCGCGGTACACGCGTATGCGAGCCCACGCCGCCTGGCCGTATTGATTGAGAACCTCGGCCTCGGCCAGGACGACCGTGAAATTTCGCAAAAAGGCCCTTCCATTTCGGTCGCGTTCGATGCGGACGGCAATATGACCTCGGCGGCAACGGCTTTTGCGAAAAAATGCGGTGTGAAACCAGCGGAACTTGGGCGCACGAAGACCGACAAGGGCGAGTGGTTATCTTGTGACGTCGTTGAGCGGGGTCAGCCAACCGTCGAACTCCTGCCAGGCCTGATTGAGACCTCGCTCGCTGCCTTGCCCATCCCGCGTCGCATGCGCTGGGGCGATGGCGACGTTGAATTCGTGCGTCCCATACACTGGATCGTGCTGTTACATGGCAGCGAAATAATCACAGCGTCGATCATGGGCATCAAGAGCGGCAATCAGTCGCAAGGCCATCGCTTTCACGCAGATGGCCCTGTCGTAATCAAAAACCCTTCGAGCTATTTGCGCTTACTTGAGAAACCCGGCTACGTCATCGCGGATTTTGAGCGCCGCCGTAAGCTGGTCAAAGATGGCGTCGAAGCAGAGGCTCGCGCTGTCAGCGGCCGTGTCGTCAATGGCGATTCGCTTTACGACGAAGTAACATCACTCGTCGAATGGCCCGTACCAATGACCGGCAGTTTTAACGAGAAGTTTCTCGAACTGCCGCGCGAAGTTGTCATCTCGACACTAACCGAACACCAACGCTACTTTCCGGTGGCCGACGAGCATGGCGATTTGCTGCCGCGCTTTATTGCGGTTGCCAATATTGAAAGCCGGGACCCTGTCCAGGTTAGCGCCGGCAATGAACGCGTCATCCGGCCACGACTGGCCGATGCTGCTTTTTTCTGGGACACCGATCGTCGTACAACGCTGGTCGGACGTCAGGACGCCCTGCGCGAGGTCGTTTATCAACGTGGGCTTGGCAGTCTCTTTGACAAGTGCGCTCGCATTACAGCTCTGGCCGGCTGGATCGCCGCCGCCCTCGAAGTCGACCCGGACAACGTAACGCGCGCCGCAGCCCTGTCGAAGTGTGATCTGTTGACGGGCATGGTGGGTGAATTCCCCGATCTGCAGGGCATCATGGGGCGCTATTATGCCGCCGCCGATGGCGAGGCGGATGCCGTCGCCGATGCGATTGGCCAACACTACCTGCCGCGCTTCGCGGGCGACGAATTGCCGACCTCGACTGATGGCCAGATCCTTGCGCTGGCCGACAAGCTCGATACTCTCGCGGGCATCTTCTCGCTCGGTAAGAAGCCCTCAGGCAACCGCGATCCGTTTGGCCTGCGCAGAGCCGCTCTGGGTGTCGTGCGCTTGCTCGTCGAATGTGGCCTGGACCTGGACTTGCAGGCAATGATCGGCGCTGCTGTTGACGGGCAGCCGGCTGGCAAGACAGAGAAAAGCGAGATTTGTGATGCCTTATACGCTTTTATTGGCGAGCGCCTGCGCCGGTATTTCCTCGATCGCGATGCCGGGCTCGCAACAGAAACATTCGATGCTGTATTGGCGCGCCGCCCATCGTCACTTGTCGACTTCGAGCGCAGGCTTGGTGCCGTTCAGGCCTTCATTCAGCTCGAGCCGGCATCGCGTCTCGCGGCGGCAAACAAGCGTATTGCAAACATTCTCAAGCAAGCCGGCGATCATGACGGCACCACCGTCAATCAGAAGTTGTTGCGCGACCCGGCAGAACTTGCGCTCTGGTCAGCGCTTGAGCAGGCACGACAAACCGTACAACCGATGCTCGAGAACCACGAGTACACAGCCACACTGAGCGCTCTTGCGGCGCTGCGCGAGCCCGTCGATCGGTTTTTCGACGACGTAATGGTTATGGACGACGACAAAGCAACGAGAAATAACCGCCTCGCATTGCTGCGCGAGCTGCGCGCATTGTTTCTGCATGTGGCGGACCTTTCCAAGCTCGCAATTAGCTAATACGGCGCCATGGCCATGCTCTTCGGAACTGGAACATAATGTGATGTTGACCCTTCGTTCCCTGCTTTTTACGGGCTTTCTCTTCGCGTCGGCGCTCATCGCCGGCACGCTCGAGTTGTTTGTTTTTTGGGCGCCGCACCGAGTGCAATGGGCCATTGCCCGGGGCTGGGCATTTTCCAACCTGTGGGCGGGCAAGTTCTTTTGCGGGCTCGATGTCGTCACCGAAGGTACGGAGAACCTGCCAGATGCACCGAGCGTCGCATTAATCAAACACACGACTGCCATGGAGACCTACTGGCAGATCGCTGCGTTACCCGCGCAAACCTGGGTCCTCAAGAAAGAGCTCTTGATGATTCCGCTTTTTGGCTGGGGGCTCGGGCTCGTATTGAAGCCAATTGCCATTGACCGTAAGGCTGGCGCCGCGATCATCAAACAGGTCATCGCACAAGGTAAGGACAGAATTTCGCGCGGCCTTTGGCTGACCATTTTCCCAGAAGGCACGCGCATGCCTCCCGGCGAAACCCGGCGCTACGGCGTGAGCGGCGCCGCGGTGGCGAAGGAAACCGACTGTATGGTTGTGCCGGTTGCGCACAATGCCGGCGATTTCTGGCCAAAACGCGGCCTGCGCAAGTATCCGGGTCGCGTTCGCTTTTGTATCGGGCCGCCCATCGATCCCGCGGGGCATACGCCAAAAGAAATAAACAGGCTCGCACAGGACTGGATCGAGGGCAAAATGTGCGAAATAAGCCATCACTATCAAAGCCCGCCAAAGACGGGCGACGGCAATAATAAATAGTCTTATAAGGGAAGCAGCACTATGAAGAATCTACTGGCGGCGGCCTGCGCCATCCTGGCTTGCGTTGCATGCAATGACTCAACCGAAACGCCGCCAATGGCGGCTGCGAGTCCTCTCGATGAAATTACCAGGGACAGTATTTACGCTCACCTTGAGTTCCTTGCGGACGACGCGCTCGAGGGGCGCCAGACCGGGTCGCCCGGCCATGCAGAGGCCGCGCAGTATGTCGCTGATCGCTTCGCGGAATTTGGCCTTGAGCCCGGCGGCAGCGACGGCTGGTATCAGCCGGTACCGCTGCAGAGTTACCACATCGACAACGATAGCCCGGTGTTTATTGTGCATCGCGAATCCGGCGATACCTCGCTCGCTTATCGGGACGACTACACGATGCGTGGCGACCGGGTCCGTGACAACACCACGGTTCGCGCCGAGGTCGTCTATATCGGATATGGCGTGCATGCGCCTGAGTTCGGGTATTCCGACTACGAGGGCATCGATCTGGAAGGAAAAATCGTCGCCGCATTCCGCGGCGGTCCCGCGGCGCTTCCAGGAGAGGAGAGGGCATATCACGCCTCGACACGCACCAAGATAACGGCGGCCGTCGCAAGGGGCGCCGTCGGTTGGATCGCGCTGCGCTCGAGACACTCGCAGAAAAGTTATCCCTGGGACCGCGCGAAAAAAGCGGCCGGTCTGAACCCGGGCATGACCTGGATTGACGCGTCTGGCGCCGCTGCCAACTACTTCCCCGAGCTTCTGGGCAGCGCATATCTCAGTGAGCATGCTGCCGCCGACCTTTTCGAGGGCACGCCGATCAGTTTCGAAGCAGCGCTCGACTCCATCGACGCATCGCAACCCTCTTCCGTGCCGCTGGGCATTGAAGTAACGCTGTCGCGCAAAACCGATCTCGATCAACTTAGCAGCCCGAACGTCATCGGTGTCATCCGTGGCACAGATCCGGAACTCTCGAATGAATACGTTGTTTACACGGCACACCTCGACCATATTGGCCGTGGTGTCGAAGTCGACGGTGACGACCTCTACAACGGCATGTACGACAACGCGATGGGTACTGCGCTAATGATCGAAACCGCGCGAGCACTGGCAGCAATGCCATTACGCCGCTCGGTCATGTTCATTGCTTTAACGGGCGAGGAGAAGGGCCTGCTCGGATCCGACTATTTTGCACACTATCCAACCGTGCCAAGCGACTCAATCGTCGCCAATGTCAACATGGACATGCCGCTGTTCCTGTACCCGTTGGCCGACGTGGTCGCCTTTGGCGCCGAGCACTCCTCGCTGCAAGCCATCGTTGCAGCTGCTGCTAACGCCGAAGGCTTTGCACTAACCCCGGACCCCATTCCGGAGGAAAACCTGTTCATCCGCAGCGATCAGTATTCGTTCGTTCGCCAGGGCGTGCCGGCAATTTATCTGAGTCCGGGCCGCAGCACGACCGATCCTGAAATCGATGCAGAGGCTATATCAACAGACCATTTGCGGAATCACTATCACCGCCCATCTGATGACCTGAGCCGACCCATCGACTGGGACTCGGCCGTGCGCTTTGCGCGGGCCAACGCCCGGATCGGCCTGGGCATCGCCAATGACGACGCCCGGCCAAGCTGGAACGAGGGTGATTTCTTCGGCGACAAATTCGCGCCGCGATAGTGGTTACCAGATTTTGACGCGATCCTCGGGTGCGAGATACAAAGCGTCGCCCTCTTCGACATTGAATGCCTCGTAAAACTCCGGCACGTTCCTGACGGCGCCGTTGGCTCGGTACTCACTTGGGGCATGTGGGTTCGTGGCAATGAGCTGCCGCAGCGCCTCATCACGATACTTTCCGCGCCACACCTGGGCATAGCCCAGGAACACTCGCTGCGCGCCTGTGAAGCCATCTATCACTGGCGCTTCCTTGCCGTTGAGTGACATCTGATAGGCCAGCAAGCCGATCGTGATGCCGCCGAGATCGCCGATGTTCTCGCCGAGCGTAAATTCGCCATTGACATGCAGGTCCTCGAACGGGGCAAATGCCGAATACTGCTCGACCAGCTTCCCGGTACGCGTCTCGAACTCGGCGCGATCCTCCTTGGTCCACCAGTCACGTAGCTTGCCGTCACCGTCAAATGTGCTGCCTTGATCGTCGAAACCATGCCCAATCTCATGGCCGATAACCGCACCGATCGCTCCGTAGTTCACGGCCTCATCCGCATCCAGGTTGAAAAATGGTGGTTGCAGAATGGCCGCTGGAAATACGATTTCGTTGAGTGCCGGATGGTAGTAAGCATTGACGGTCTGCGGCGTCATTCCCCACTCACCGCGATCGACAGGACCATTGTGCCTGTCCATTTCTCTTTCGTGTTCGGCCAGCACGGCTCGCTCAAGGTTGCCGAACAGGTCATCGACCTCGATATCAAGTGCGGTGTAATCACGCCATTCGTCCGGATAGCCTACTTTAGGCGTGAACTTCGACAGCTTTCGCAATGCCTCGACTTTCGTTGCGTCACTCATCCAGTCGAGTTCGTTGATGCTTTTCTCATACGCATTAATCAGGTTGGCGACCAGCTGTTCCATGCGCACTTTGGCTTCGGGCGGAAAATGCCTGGCGACATATACTTTGCCAACTACTTCGCCAAGACGGCCACTCACGACACGAGTGGCCCGTCGCCACATGGGTTGTTGCTCTTCGGTTCCCGCCAGCGCCCTGCTGTAGAAATCAAAGTTCTGATCGTCGAGGTCTGCGCTCAGGAAGGCCGCTGCATCGTCAAGCGCCTTCCACGTCAGGTAGGTTTTCCACGTATCGAGGTCAGTTGTGCGGATGATTTGATCGAGTTCACCAAGATAGTCGATCATATAAAGCACGACGCTCTCGGTTTCCGCTACGCCAAATTCCGCCAGATACGCATCCCAGTCGAACTGTGGCATAACACCGCGGAGGTCTGCGCGTGCAATCGATTTGTAGTTTTCCGCACGGTTCCGCGCCGCCTCTTTCGTCATATTCTTCTCGGCAAGCCGGGTCTCCAGCGCCATGATTGTCGTCGCCGCCGCGGCAGCGTCTGGCAGTCCCGCCAAGCCAAACATCTTTTCAATGTGCTCGACGTACTTATCACGAATGTCCGCCGACTTCTCGTCCTCTTTGAGGTAATACTCTCGATCGGCCAGGCCCAGCCCCCCTTGAGTTACGATCAACGAATATTGCGTCGGGTCGTTCCAGTCCACTAGCTGTTCGATGTCCATCGGCACGCTGACCCCATACCGGCTGGCTCTGCCAAAATAAACGGTCAGCTCATCGTAACTCGAGATCGTGTTGATCTTTTCAAATTCTGGCAGCAATGGCGTAATCCCCAATGCATTGCGCGTCTCCATATCCATATAAGACTTGTACAGATCGCCCACTTTTTGTTCGTCGGTGCCTTTGGCGAAATCGCCGGTGGCCGATTCTTCGATGATCGCCTTGACATTTTCCTGGGCCTCGTCCCTCAGGATCACGAATCCCCCATAGCTTGACTTGTCGGCCGGAATCTCTGTTTCATCAAGCCACTTGCCGTTCATGTAGCGAAAGAAATCGTCGCCAGGCTTTACGCTTGTATCCATGTAGTGCACGTCGATGCCCGAGGAAGTCGGCGCAGTCGCCGCCACAATGGCGGCCGGCTCTTGTCCGCAGGCCATCAGTACCATAAGCGCTGCTGCACCCATTATTCGTTTAATCATTTTGTCCCCTTTGGTTTTGTTTTCCGCGACCTGTGGCCCGCGGCTATCTGATAGACCGATCTTATTTTTAATTAGTTTCGACTGCCGGGCGACTCGCCGAGTTGCTTGAGTTCCGCAGCCTCCGCCTCGGTCAGGGCAAATATTTTCCTGATCCGGCAACCCCGTATCGTGTCAAATCGGGAGCGCATGATGTTCATTTCCCTGCGTATGTCGGCAACGATGCGCGTGTTGTCTTCCAGCTCGTAACATGCGCGCGTAAATTCAACCAGGTAGTCGGCCTTGCGCGTTTCGTATATTATAAATTCGTCCCCGATCACTTGCCAGCTATCGTTGCTGCTCGAGCGCAGCTTATCGAGCTCTTCGAGATCCCGCACCGCAACAAAGTCACGCACCGCCTGCTCTTCATCCTGCGTGGCCGGCTTATCTTGTGTGTCTTGTGCAGCGCACCCCAATAGCAGCGCTGACAGCGCAATGCCCGTCACCGCTTTCATCCGGCCGCCCCGCTCTCTGCGGCCTGGCCCCTTTCGTTTGCATAAAGTTCCGCGATGAATGCGGACGCTTTCGGATAATCCTCGATCCAGCGTTCGATATCCGCGCGCATTGGCGCCGGCGCACGGTTCCTGGCGATGCGACATGCATCCGCCTTGCCGCCTGCATAACCATCGGGCTGCAACCAGATGCCGGAAATCGCGGCGAACGCAATATCGACGTAGTCTAATTCGTTGCCGCCCAGGATAAATTTCCTGCCATCTGAAAGTCTTAAGTCGATGTCCGCCAGCATCTCCTCGATGTGGTGAGCCGCCTTCGCATAGTGCTCGTCACTCAGGGAAAAGGTCCTGCGAACAAAAAACGCCAACAGCGGGAAAAGCGGGCGCAGCAGCTGCCGCTGCCACCATGGCACAAACGGGCTGTCAACACCCCAGGCATGCAGCGTTAATTCGCGATCCATGAGTATGTGGTAATACACCCAGACCTGCAGGTTGACACCATACCGATCGATGCGTTCTTCGAGCTCAAGCCGCACATCGGTTGGTTCGAGAAATGCGGCCTTGTCGCCCTGTGTTACCAGGTATCGGCCGTAGAGGTAGCGCAAGATCTCCGGTGAGTTGCCGATCGTTGAGTACACAATGCCAGTGCGAATCTTAAGCACCGGCACCGAACGACCCTTGAAGACCGCACCGAGGACGCCTGCATGGTGTTGCTCGGTGTACGCGATCTCCAGCCGGTCCAGGCACCAGCGAACCTTTTCTACAAAGTGACTCAATGAAATCGTTTCGAGAACGACGGCGGGCGCCGCCGCGCCTGCCGCGACACCACTCACGGCGAGAGCCCAGCGCCAGGCCAGCGCCAGCAACACAAGACCCATTGCGGAGAATACTGACAAGCCGAAGCCCGCCACGATGATCGGCACGGCGAGTAGAAAAGCTGTGTGGACCAGCCGGCGCTTATTAACCATTGCGGCGACTCATGAATAATCCGGGCTAGACGTCGAGGTTAACTACATTCAGCGCATTTTTTTCGATGAACTCTCGCCGCGGCTCGACCTGATCGCCCATCAGCGTCGTGAAAATTTCATCCGCCTTGACTGCATCTTCGATTTTCACTTGCAAGAGGCGCCGCGTTTCAGGGTTGACCGTCGTGTCCCATAACTGCTCCGGGTTCATTTCGCCCAGCCCTTTGTAGCGCTGTATTGACTGGCCTTTGCGCGCTTCGATCATTAGCCAGTCCACCACCTCTGAAAACTCGCTGACCGTCGCGCTGCGCTCGCCTCGCTGCACGAAGGCGCCCTCTCCCAGTAACTCAGAAAGCTTGTCGGACAGCGCCATGATGTGTCGATACTCGTTGGTGCCGAATAGCTCCCTCGGCAAGTAACGCGTTGTGTCGACGCCATGCTGAACTTTGGTTATCGCAATCCGCACGCCCTCGCCATCTTCATCGCCACGGTCAAGCTCGGCCGAATACGAACCGCCGGTTTTGATGCGCGCTCGGTCACCGCCGCCCTTTGGCAGCGCCGCCGACAAAGTCTCTGTCCAGACGCTGAGTTTGTCGAGGTCTTCGCTGATCTCGGCCGTAACCTCCGGCAGCGCGCTGAACGCGCGCAACACCGCTTCGTCATATCGTCCCGCCAATCTTGTGATGATGTTTTCAACGGCAATGTATTCCTTCGCCAGGGCCTCAAGCGCGGTACCCGATAATGCGGGCGCCTCTTTATTGACATACAGCCTTGCATTGTCCAGCGCCGCGGTGAGCAGATAACTGTTTAGTTCTGCGTCATCCTTGACGTATACCTCCTGCTTGCCGCGCTTGATTTTGTACAGCGGCGGCTGTGCGATATACACATGCCCGCGCTCGATAAGCGCCAACATCTGCCGATAGAAAAATGTCAATAACAAGGTTCGAATATGTGCACCATCGACATCAGCATCGGTCATGATGATGATGCGGTGATAACGCAACTTGTCCGGGTCAAAATCTTCGCGCCCGATTCCACAGCCCAAAGCAGTAATCAGCGTTCCCACTTCGACCGATGCCAGCATTTTGTCGAAGCGCGCCTTCTCAACATTCAGAATCTTGCCCTTCAGCGGCAGGATCGCCTGAGTGCGCCGGTCGCGGCCCTGCTTCGCAGAACCGCCGGCCGAATCGCCCTCGACGAGAAACAGCTCCGATAGCGCCGGATCTTTTTCCTGGCAGTCGGCCAGCTTGCCGGGCAGGCCGGCGATATCGAGCGCGCCCTTGCGCCGCGTCATCTCGCGAGCTTTGCGTGCCGCCTCGCGTGCCCTTGCTGCATCGATGATCTTGGAAACTATGATCCGTGCTTCTTGCGGGTGCTCGAGCAGGAATTCCTCGAGCCGTCCGGACACGGCCTGTTCGACTGCGCCTTTAATTTCAGATGAAACTAATTTGTCCTTGGTCTGTGCCGAAAACTTCGGGTCCGACACCTTGATCGACAACACTGCCGTGAGGCCTTCGCGTGCATCGTCGCCCGATGGCGTAAATTTGTCTTTCTTGCTGCCAAGCTCTTTCTCGATATAGGTATTGAGGGTCCGTGTCAGCGCGGCCCGAAACCCCGCGAGGTGCGTACCGCCATCTCGCTGTCGAATATTGTTGGTATAACAAAACATGTTTTCCTGGTAGCCATCGTTCCATTGAATCGCTGCTTCGACACCAACACCATCCTTCATTGAAGAAAAATAAAATACCGTGTCGTGAATCGGCGCTTTGTTACGATTAAGGTGCTTTACGAAGGCCTTGATCCCGCCTTCATATTCGAACGTCTCCTCGCGTTCAGAGCGCTCGTCGATAAGGTGGATCCGCACACCCGAATTCAGGAATGACAATTCCCTGAGCCGGCCCGCAAGAATGTCGAAGTGAAATTTGATATTGGTAAACGTCTTGCTACTCGGCTTAAAGCGAACCGTCGTACCCCTGCGGCTGGTCTCACCGACAACGCTTATCGGCGCCAGCGGCTCACCGTGTTCGTACTCTTGTTGGTGGGTCTGGCCGTCACGGTGGATAGTAAGCACGAGGTGCTCCGACAGCGCGTTCACAACCGACACGCCAACGCCGTGCAGCCCTCCCGAGACTTTATAGGAATCATCGTCGAATTTGCCGCCCGCATGCAGCACCGTCATGATGACCTCAGCTGCCGAGCGCCCCTCCTCGGGGTGAATATCAACCGGAATGCCGCGACCGTCGTCGGTGATCGTCACCGATTCATCGGCATGAATCGTGACCGTAATGTCTTTGCAATGGCCTGCCAGCGCCTCGTCAATAGAGTTATCGACGACCTCAAAAACCATGTGGTGCAGGCCTGTGCCATCGTCGGTATCGCCGATGAACATTCCCGGGCGTTTACGAACGGCCTCGAGACCCTTTAAGACCTTGATATTACTGGAAGTATAATCATTTTTGTTCGTCATTCCGTATCCTCTCCGTACAGCCGGCCTATTGTACCAAATGAACCCGGCGAAAGTGTGCTCAAAGCCTTATATTTCAAGGTGTTTTGGGCATTTTATGGCGCTGAAATCGTGCTCGCCAGCGCGCGCCCGGAATTGCTGGCTGCGGCGAGCAGAATCGACCTCAACCGACTCGCTTCAGATCGCCGTGTTCCACGTGAAACACGCTCGCCGCTTCGGGGAAAAACTGCAGCTTTGTCTCCAGGCTCGTGGCAACGACTTGACACCCCAGGGCCACCACCCGACGCATGAGCCGCCGCAGACTGTGGCTGTCAAGCTCTGCGGCCGGATCATCGAGCAACAGCAGCAACGGCCGCTCGAGCGCCACCTGTGCTGTCTCCGTTGCAGCAAGGATCATCGCGCAGGCGAGCAGCTTCTGCTGACCTCGAGACACAAGCTTGCGGGCCCGGCGGGCATCGTACATCAGTTTGAGGTCTGCTCGGTGCGGGCCGTATTGAGTGCTGCCTTGTTGCAGGTCTCGCTCCATGCTGTCCTCAAGCGCCTTCAAAAGCCCCCTGTCTTCGTTCCAGCCTGGCTGATACTCGAAGCCCACCTCGCTGCCGACCAAGTCTTGCCCAGCCTCTTCCAGCCGCCCTGTAACGACCTCAAGCGCCTGCCGCCGACCGCTATCGATGCGCCCGGCAAGCTCAACGAAGCTAGCGTTCCAACCCTCCATCGTCGTTGCGGCAGCCCCGGATTTGAGCGCCGCATTGCGCTGTTTCAGTGCCCGACGAAACCGCCGCCAGACATCCAGAAATCCCGGTTCCACGTGAAACGCGATCCAATCCAAATAACGGCGGCGTTGCTCTGGCGCGCCGCCGATGAGGTTGTGTACATCCGGGTCGATGATCTGCAGCGGTAGCGCCGCGGCAAGCGCAGCAGAACCACCCTCCGCGTCACCGTCTATGCGGATTTCCAGACCTTCATGGCTGTTGCGAACCCCGACCTTCGCCTCTCTTGCCCCGACAGCGACGTGGCCAAACAGCACGAATTCCCGCTCCCCGTGCCGAATGAGGTCCGTTGTTACGGCGCCACGAAAAGACTTGCCGCGACCAAGATACGCCAGCGCCTCCAGGACGCTGGTTTTGCCCGATGCGTTTGGGCCGCAGATAAGGTTGTACTCGGGATCTGCCTCGAGCTCGATGCTCACGAGGCAGCGAAAGTTGCGCGCCGTAAACTGCCGAATCGGCATCGCAGCGGTCTCAAAACGCAACTAAAGTCGCATAGGCATTACAACAAATTTACTGTTCTCGTTCCCCGGCTGCCGAATCAGACAACTTGAGTTGCTGTCCAATACCGACAGCGTAACGACATCGCCCTCGATCGCGCCCAACGCATCAAGCAGGTAATTAACATTAAAGCCTATCTCAATGTCCTCACCGCTATACGACACCTCAAGCTCCTCTTCGGCTTCCTCTTGCTCGGGGTTATGCGCTTGAATGACAATTTCTCCATCCCGAATGATTAAACGAATGCCGCGGTATTTCTCATTCGAGAGGATCGCCGTTCTTTGCAGGGCTCCCCTTAGCGCTTCTTTGTCCGCGGTAAGTTCATTACTGGTTTCTTTTGGAATAACGCGGTCGTACTCTGGAAACCGGCCATCAATAAGCTTGGACGTAAAACGGATGCCCTCAAGTTGAATGCGAACATGATTCGATCCAAGCTCAATGTTAAGACTGCCCTTGCCATCCATGAGTCGCTGCAACTCCAAAACGCCCTTTCTTGGCACAATTACTTGCTGGTCCTCGAACGAAGCGCCTTCGATTTTGATCTCGCACAGAGCCAGGCGATGCCCGTCTGTTGCTACGGCCCGCAGTTGATTGCCGCTGGTTTCAAGAAGCATTCCATTGAGGTAATAACGGACATCCTGTTGAGCCATGGAAAAATGTGTTTTTTCGATCAGTTGGCTCAGCATCTTTTGTTCAACCGTTATTGTTTGCTCTGCTTTGATATCTTCTATAGTCGGAAACTCCGCTGCCGGTAATGTTGCAAGACTAAATTTACTCCGCCCCGACCGGATAACCAGCTTTTCACCCGATACGCTAATATCAATATCCGCTCCCTCTGGCAACGCTCGACAAATATCCAGTAACTTTCTACCGGATACTGTAATTTCCCCCTCCGATTCAACCGTCACTTCCGCTTGCGCAACCAACTCGACCTCGAGATCTGTTGCTGTAACTGCAAGCTTACCGTCACGCGCAACAAGAAGAACGTTCGATAAAATCGGCATCGTCTGCCTTCTTTCGACGACACCAATTACAGCCTGGAGGGGCTTTAAAAGGACGTCACGCGCAGCTCTTAACTTCATGGGTCTCACCTGTTAATAAATAATTGGAAAAAGATCTATTATTACTATTATTAAGGCAACAAAGGCCTGTGGATAATTATATTATTGCCTTAAAAACCAAAGAGTTATCGCTAATTAATCGTAGTATAAGCACGTGCACGGACGGTTGTTGATAGGTGAATATGCTGTGTGTAAAAAAGTCTTCTAAAGTTATCCACTCGTTATCCACATTATCCTGTCAATGTTCTCAATAAATTTAAGTAATCGTTATCGATGCGTTTATCTGTCTCGCGCAAAGACGCAATTCTGCGACAGCCATGCAAAATTGTCGTGTGGTCGCGACCACCAAAAGCATCGCCAATTTCCGGCAGGCTATGGTTAGTCAATTCTTTGGCCAGCGCCATCGCAACTTGTCGTGGTCGTGCAATGGATCGGTTGCGCCGTTTTGATAACAAGTCACTAACGCGAATTTTAAAATAATCAGCTACTGTCTTTTGAATATTTTCAATTGATACCAAGCGAGCTTGAACAGCAAGCAAGTCACGCAGAGCCTCTTTCGCAAAATCCAGATTGATCGGCCGATCGGTAAATCGAGAATTAGCGATAACGCGCCGTAATGCGCCTTCCAGTTCACGAACGTTAGACCGAATTCTTTTGGCGATAAAAAAAGCGACTTCCTCAGGAAGAGCAACGCCTTCCGCATGCGCTTTACTCATGAGAATAGCAACAGACGTTTCCACTTCCGGTGGTTCGATTGCGACTGTGAGTCCCCAGCCAAAGCGTGATTTGAGGCGTTCTTCAAGTCCATTGACCTCTTTCGGATATCGATCACAAGTCAAAACTATTTGTCGTTGACCTTCAAGCAAGGCATTAAAAGTGTGAAAAAATTCTTCCTGTGATCGTTCCTTACCGGCAAAAAACTGGATGTCATCAATGAGTAAAGCATCGAGCGATCGGTAAGAGCGTTTAAATTCGGAAATTTTATTGTGTTGTAGACCGCGAACCATGTCACCAACAAAACGCTCCGAGTGAACATAGGCAACGCGGGCGGATGGGTTTTTTTCCAGCATCGCGTTGCCGATCGCGTGCATCAAGTGCGTCTTGCCAAGACCGACGCCGCCATAGATAAAAAGAGGGTTGTAAGATTTACCGGGATTTTCTGCAATCTGAACTGCTGCCGCCCTGGCAAGTTGATTGCTTTTACCTTCGACAAAACTGTCAAACGTGAAGACCGGGCTTAGCCGCGACTCAAGCGCTGTCGGTGTAAAAGCAGGAATGGGCACAGGTTTCGGTCTTAGATTGCGGCTCTCGACAACCGCTGGTTGTCGAGAGCCGACCTCGACGATAACCTTGGCGGTCGCTCCACACTCATCAACAATCTGCAGAATTCGTTCAATGTAATGCTCCTTTAACCAGTCCACCACGAAGTGATTCGGCGCGAGCAGCCGTAAGACCTTGCCGTCTTCGACGGCCTGGAGCGGCCGGATCCAGGTGTTGAACTGTTGTTCGGGGAGCTCCGCTTGTAAGTTACGGATGCAGCGGTTCCAGAGCGGGATCTCGGCAGGCAAAAAAGTCCCCAAAATAGTGCGAAAATTGCAGATACGAAGTAAGACCGGGCAGTCTATACCGTCTGCGGAGGCATCGCCAGACGGTCTTATCGAGGGCTCGGTAGTGCAACAAGGCGCCATGTTTCCGGGCCTCTATTGACACTGTGAAACCATCTGCGTAACCTTGCCGCCCTTCCGCGTGTAGCATCGGCGACGGTCGACATAATACTGCTGTAAATACTCAAGGGCCCAGTAAATGAAACGCACGTATCAGCCAAGCAAAATCAAACGCGCACGCACGCACGGTTTTCGGGCACGCATGGCGACGAAAGCCGGACGTCTTGTTCTCAAGCGACGTCGGGCCAAGGGCCGCGCCAGGCTGACACCATAACCGAGCTCGATAGCGCCGAAGGCGGTCGTCACGACGGCGGATAAACATTTACAATCACCCGGCAGCGGTCCATACCGGTTTCGAAGCAACAGCCGGCTGTTGGATGCTGCGGCATTTGGACGCGTTTTTAAAAAAGCAACACGCAGCCGCGATAGATGGTTTACGGTGCTATGCATAGACAACAAGACCGAAACGGCACGGCTGGGCCTTGCCATCTCGAAGAAACATTGTCGAGCGGCGACATCAAGAAACAAAATCAAGCGCATTGTCAGGGAATCGTTTCGGCAGCACCAAGCGGCGCTGGCGGGGCTCGACATCGTCGTCATCAATCAAGCTGCCGCTAGCATGGGCAGCAATCGACAGCTTTTTGACAGCCTCGCTGGCCACTGGCAGCGCAGTGACAGGCCCGAAAATAAAGCAATCGCTCAGGACGAGGAATAAATGGACAACCAACGACTGCTGACATGGGCGTTCTTTGGGATGATGGCATGGATGACGTACCAAGCCTGGCAACAGGACTATGCGGCGTCGGTAACACCATCCGCAGTAGCTGACGCCCCGACAGTAGAGCCGTTGGATAGTGGGCTGCCGGAGCTGGCGCAATCGGCCGACAGTAAAATTGACGCACCCGCGGTTCTGCCAGCTGCCGACGTCGAGCAGTTGCGCGAGGACGACCAGTTCGTATCCGCCATTCGAGTCGAGACGGATGTGTTGGACATCGAGATCAGTTTGCTGGGAGGAACGCTGCAGCGGGCGAGGATGCTGGAGTACCCGATTGCCAAGGACCGGCCAGATCAGCTCATCAACCTGCTAAGCACGGACCCAAACGCGGTCGGCCTCATTGAATCAGGATTGCGTTCGACCGGTGATGGGCCGGAGGCGAACCACCGCGCGAAATTTGCAAGTTCGCGAACGAACTATACGATCGACGGCACGGGCGTTCTTATCGTGCCAATGACGTGGACAGACGGCAAGGGCATCTCGGTTGAGAAGCGCTTTCGATTTACGCGTGGCAGCTACAAGATCGAGCTTACACAAACCGTAACGAATCGCAGCGACATATCGTGGCGTGGTGCCGAGTACGTGCAAATTATACGGGAGTCGTTCGTGCAAGAACGATCGATGTTTGATGTCGACACCTATTCATTTGCGGGCCCGATCATTTATGACGGCGACAAATCGGAAAAGCTCAAGCGCGACGACTTAATCGATGACGGTGCGTATGCAATCACGGCAACGAACGGTTGGGTAGGCGCCATTCAGCATCACTTCGTAACAGCAGTAATTCCAGAACCGGACACGAGCCAGCGTTTTAGCGTGTCGGTTCGCGGACAGATATCTACCGCGAGCGCGATTGGACCCACGGTGGTCGTCGAGCCAGGCCAAAGCCATTCATTCCAGACAACAATTTTCATTGGCCCGAAATTACAAGCACAACTTGAAGAAATTGATTCGAGCCTGAAGCTCACGGTCGACTATGGTTGGCTGACTATTATTTCGCAACCGTTATTCTGGCTTTTAGGCAAGGCGTTTAGCTTGTTCGGCAATTGGGGTGTGGCCATCATTTCGGTGACCGTTCTGATCAAGCTCGCGTTTTACAAGCTTACCGAAGCGAGCGGCCGGTCAATGGCGAAGATGCGAAATCTGCAGCCGCGCATCAAGGCCTTGCAGGAGCGCTACAAAGACGACAAGCAACAGCAAAGCCAGGCGATGATGGATCTCTACAAGCGGGAGAAGGTAAATCCGGCTGCCGGTTGCTTGCCGATTCTTATCCAGATGCCGTTTTTCCTGGCGTTCTATTGGGTGCTTCTCGAAAGCGTTGAGATGCGTCAGGCGCCCTTCGCCTTGTGGATTACCGACCTGTCTACGCGAGATCCATTCTTCATCTTGCCGCTTATCATGGGCGCGGCAATGTTCTTCCAGCAAAGGCTCAATCCACAGGTCGGCGACCCGATACAGGTCAAGGTCATGCAGATCATGCCTGTCATTTTCACGGTGTTTTTTGCGTTCTTCCCGTCCGGCCTGGTGCTTTATTGGGTTACCAACACGCTGTTGTCGATCGCCCAGCAATGGAAGATCAACCAGGTCGTTGAGCGGGAAGGGAAGCAGCAGCAGCAGGGGGGCAAGAAGCCGAAAGGCAGCTAGCCCTCAGCCAATCAAATCCTTGACCGATCTGGCGCGCCAACGGGTGAATATTCCGGGCGAGTCCGCAGGGTTTCTTGTTACGACCCGGCGGGGATTCTGCGCGGCGGCGAAAGCTGTGGTCTCATGGGTGTATGAACGAGGCGACGGACACGATTGTTGCGGCGGCGACTCCGCCAGGCACGGGGGGCGTCGGCATCGTGCGCATTTCCGGCCCCGCCGCCGAACAAATTGCGTGCGGGATGCTTGGCAGCTTACCCGAACCGCGGATGGCCACCCATCGGGTATTTCGTGGCGCTGACGGCAGCGCGCTTGACTCCGGCATCGTCCTGTACTTTCCGGAGCCGGCGTCGTTCACGGGCGAGACGGTCATAGAGCTTCATGGGCACGGCGGTCCCGTCGTGATTTCGCTGCTGGTCGGCGCGGCCGTTGAGCTGGGCGCGCGGCCGGCGGAACCCGGTGAATTTACGAAGCGGGCGTTTCTCAACGATAAGATTGATCTTGCGCAGGCCGAGGCTATAGCGGACCTCATCGGCAGCGGTACTGAACAAGCGGCACGGGCCGCCCTGCGCTCATTGTCGGGCGTGTTTTCGTCCGCGATTGAGCAAACGGCCGAACAATTAACGCAGCTACGCATGCAGGTTGAGGCAGCGATTGATTTCCCCGAGGAAGAGATCGACTTCCTTTCCGACGAGGATTTGCAGGCCGGGATCGCGCGGTGCGCGGAGACGTTTACCAAGCTGTTATCGCAGACGAGAAACGGGCGCGTGCTCAGGGACGGATACCGCGTCGTCATCGTCGGCAAACCCAATGCGGGCAAGTCAAGCCTGATGAACAGGTTGAGCGGCGAAGATACGGCAATTGTTACCGAGATTGCCGGCACGACCCGAGACATCCTGCGAGAACAAATCAGCATCGATGGCCTGGCGGTCGAGCTCGTCGATACGGCGGGGCTACGCGAGAATCCGGATCAAATCGAGGCAGAGGGCATGCGACGGGCCCGAGCGGCCATCACCAGTGCCGACGCGGTACTCTGGATCCAGGATGCCACCGAGGCAGATGTGACGGACATCGGCGAAGACATAGGCGCGGGCGTTTCGGTAACGATTGTGCGCAACAAGATCGATCTGACCAATGAGCCCGCTGGCGTCGACGCTGATAAGGACACGGTCATTCGCCTGTCGGCAAAGACAGGCGACGGCATCGATGTGCTGCGCACCCACTTGCGCGAGCTCGCCGGTTACCAAGATCTCGGTGAGGGCGCGTTCACGGCAAGACAGCGCCACGTCGAGGCGTTGAATCGAGCTGCGGCGCACTTCGAATCCGGAAGGCGGGCACTCGAGGAGCGACACGCCGGGGAGATTCTTGCCGAAGAGTTGCGACTTGCGCACCAGGCGCTGGGAGAGATAACAGGCGCGACATCATCTGACGACCTGCTTGGGCGAATATTCTCGGAGTTTTGTATCGGCAAGTGAGGTGGCGCGCACGCCCGGCTGCGTCTGGCCAAGCAGTCAGGGGCGAAAGCGCGGCGCGGTAATCGACATTTCAGTTACCGGCCCGTATTTCGTGACGGCCTCGCGAATGAGTTCGGCGTCGCCCAATAACACGAAAACGAGGTCATCGAGGGCCGGGTACACGTCATTGATGACAGCGGCGATGATCTCACTGTCGGCGCCCGCGACAGCCGCCCCGTAGTCGTCGATGTAAGACACATCGAGATTCATGTGCTCGAGCTGTGTCAGGATGCCGGCAAGCTGCGAGGCAGTTTCAAGGCGCGGCGGGAACTGGCCGAGAATGTAGTTCTTGGCTGACTGGATCATCTCAGCGTCGATGCCGGTGGCGCGAAGATCGCTGAGCACGCCGAGCGCCATATCGATTGCCGCAACCGTTGAGTCAGTCTTTGTGTAGGAATAAATCGCGACTGAACCTGGTTGTGCCGGCCGCGTCAGAGTCGATCGGGCTCCATAAGTGAGTCCGGATTTAATGCGCAGCTCGGTGTTCAGCATCGACGTAAACCGGCCGCCGAATACGGTATTGGCAATATCGAGCTCGGCACGCCGAGGATAATCAATCGCGACGCCAACATTGGCTATCCAGAAATAGGTTTGTGTAGCGCCGGGTTTGTCGACCAGCAAAACTCGGCGGCCGGTTCGCGGGATTGGCGCGGTGACCTCGATCAACGCCGCCGGCGCTTTGCGCCAGTCGCCGAAGGCGGATGTGAGGTTCTTTTTCATCGCGGCGGAATCGAAGTCGCCTGCAACGGCGATAATCAATCGATCTGCGCCAATGTAATCGCGGTAGTAGCCAAGCAAATCACGATGTTTGATTTTGCCGAGAGACTCCTCGCTGCCGGAAGCCGGATTCCCATACGGGTGATCGCCAAACAAGAACGCGTTGCCATAGATTGGTACGAGGCGCCCCAGGCGGGAGTCTTTTGCTGCGCGGATGAAATTGATCAAGCGCTTGCGGAGCTTGTCCATCTCTGCAGCATCCAGCGCGGGCCGCCGCAGCATGTCCGCCAGCAGTTCGACCAGCAGGTCTGCGTCGTCGGCTAGAAACTCACCGGAAATCGTGATGGCTTCAAGCGCGCCGCTGGCTGATAACTCGCCCCCGACCGCGGCTACCGATTCGGCGAATTCGGCCGCGTCGCGGTCGCCGGCACCCTTCTCAAGCAGGCCCGCAAGCAGACCCGATAGCCCGGCCAGGCCCTCGGGATCGTTGCTTGCGCCACCGCGAATGATTACCTCAACACCGATCAGCGGCACGTCGTGTTTCTCGTGCAGCAGAATGATGGCGCCGTTGTCGAGCTCGATGCGCTCGAACTCGGGCAACGCCATGCCCTGACCGCGAGCGGTGGCCACAACCAACAGCGCGGCCATAGCCAGAAAAGCAAGCGGTGGTCGCTTCATTCTTTCGTCTCCGCGTCGGGCGGCGAGCGCAGGATGCCGACCGTCATGTTGCGTGGCCGAAAAAATTGCGCAGCAACTTCGCGAAGATCATCGGCGCTGATTGCCCTGACGTGTTCGGGGAGCTTGAACAGTAGCTCGTAGTCACCGTTGAACACCTCAAAGTTGCCCAATGCGGACGCCTTGCCGTTGATAGTCGCCAGACCTCGCCAAAAATCGGCCAACAGAATATTCTGTGCTTTGCTGAGCTCGGCGTCAGTTACGCCGTCATCGGCGACGCGGCGCAATTCCTCGAGCATGCGTTGCTCCACGGCCGCCAGATCGCCGCCCGGAGGCAGCGTCAGGTAGAAATAGGCCAGGCCGGGATCGAAGCCTTCGTCCTGGTAGCCGCCGACCGAGATCACGCTTTGCTCCTCTTCGACGAGCAGACGGTGCAGCCGCGACGAATCGCCTCCGACCAGTATATTCAGCAACAGGCTCAACGGCAGGGTCTCCGGATCCGTGGCGCTGCCGGCATGGAACGCCATGTGCAGCAGCGGCGTCTGCGCATCGACTTCGACGATGATCCGGCGCATGCCTTGTTGCTCTGGCTCGACAGTACGAATTTGCGCTGGCGGTTCGTGCGCAGGAATAGGCCCGAAGTATTTCTCGGCAAGGGCGAAAATTTCGCCGGGTGTCACGTCGCCCGTAAAGATCATCGTGTAGTTGTTTGGCGCGTAATAGGTACGGAAATAGTTGCTCAGGTCTGCAGCAGTCCAGGCCTCTATATCTGAGGGCCAGCCGAGTACCGGAAACTGATAAGGGTGTGCGATAAATGCCGTGGCGTACATTTGCTCAAGCAGGCGCCGAAAATTATTATTATCGATGCTGGTGCGGCGCTCGGAGTAAACGACGCCGCGCTCGCTTTCGACAACCGCTGCATCGCTTGTCAGGTTTTGCAGACGATCCGACTCCAGATCAAAAATCAGCTCGAGCGCCGAACGCGGGAACCAGTCCTGGTATACCGTGACGTCATTCGAGGTATAGGCATTGTTGGCGCCGCCCGCTGCCTCCATGATGCGATCGAACTCTCCGGGTTCTCTATTCGAGGTGCCGTTGAACATCATGTGCTCGAAAAAATGTGACAGACCGGTGATGCCCGGATACTCATTGCGGCCGCCCGCGCGCACGAAGTTGTACATGACGACATTGGGAATATCGTGATCGGGCCAGACGATAATCTTGAGTCCGTTGGCGAGCGTCAGGCTGCGGATTTCCGCGGGTGTCGCCGCAGTAACAGGCCGCTCGCCTTGCGGTGTGCCAGGCACGAGAAACTCAAATTTCGGCAGCAAGCGCTCGCCAAAGACAGCCAGCAGGCCGAGCACGAGCAGGACGGCGACAGCGGCGTTGAGTTTTTGCCCGGTCTTGTAGACGATGGACATGGTTTGATCGACGTCGACGGCTTTCTTGAGGCCCGCCGGCGTTATTTCGTAAGTCCAGGCGAAAATCAACGCAACCGGAAAGCCGATCGAAACCAACAACAACACGAAGGTCTCTGTCCAGACAGGCAGGCCGCGGATTATAGCACCGGAGCGGACAATCCACAGGAGCAGCCAGCTGGCGACAACATATAGCAGCGCAACCTTGAGAACGTTGCGGCGCCTGAGTTCGGCGAACAAGGCCATAGCTGAATCCTAACCCAGCAGGCCCTCGCGGCGATACAGGCGGGCGCAGATCCAGGTGAGCAAGGCACCAATTGCAAGCGTGCTGGTCACGGACACGGCGACATACAGCATATTGACGGGCTCATTTTTGACCATATCGACGAGCAAAAGGTGCTGGCTCAGACTGGGTATGAACATGAATCCCAGTTGTGGGCGCAGGGTCAGGATGCTGACGATAAGAATTGGCAAGGTTGGCGCCACAAGCACAATGCTGAGCCAGGTCTGTGCCTCTTTGTAACTCTTCGTAAAGGATGCGACGAGCGTCATGATCGAGGCGCCAACCAAAATGAACGGGGCAAGAATGAAGAATGCTGCAACGACGACCGCAGGCCCGAAATTTGGCGTCATGCCGAGCTGTGCGAAGGGCATGAACTTCAGTGCTACGTAAAAAGAGCACAAGCTAAGCAACAGAGACAGTGACATGAAAAGACAGGTCGCTGCGATTTTACCGAGCATGAGTTGATCGCGAGTGACGGGCAACGACAGCAAGGGCTCGAGGGAGCCGCGCTCGCGTTCCCCGGCGGTCGTATCGATCGCCAGGTACATGCCGCCCATCAACAAGGCAAAGATCAGGAAGTAACTCATCATGCCGAGCAGAATTCCAGCGCGGCCGCTTGGCGTCGAGACGTCGACGTCATCGATATCGATTGCGCGCATGACGAGCGGACTGACGCCGCGGGCCACAAGCCGGATCGTCGAAAGCTCCTGGCTATAGGCGCGTAACGCGCTGCGCGCACGACGCGCATCGCGCTCAACCTGAGTATTCGCACGGTCCGCGATGACCTCGATCCTGGCCGGAATTCCGTCAGCGAGTTGCGAGCCGAACGTCTCGGGGATGATGACGACGACATCGAGCGTGCCGGCCTTGACGCCTTCGATGGCCGCATCGCGGGTTGCCGGCCCGTCAACTATTTCGATGTTGCGGCTCTCGAGATAACGGATCAGATTTGGCGCGTTTTCTGCGCCGATCACCTGTAGCTCCATCGTACTATCGGCATCGGACAAGGAGCGCTCGATCGACAGGTTTATCACGAACGCGAACAGCATCGGGCCAAATAACGGCCCCATTACCAGTGCAGAAATGAGCGTGCGACGGTCGCGAAAGTTATCGAGGACTTCTTTCGCAAAAACGGTCAGCAACGGGCGCATCACTCGGGCTCCACCCAATGAATGGCGCGAACGAACGCATCCTCGAGGTCGTCGCAACCCGTGCGGCTACGAATGCCTTCGATGGAATCGTCGATTGCGACCTTGCCATGCGCAATAATGACGATGTCGTCACAAAGTGCGGCCACCTCTTGCATGACATGACTGGAAAACAGAATGCAGCGGCCGGCGTCCTTGAGTTTGAGAATCAGATCGCGCAGTGACCGTGTTGCCATGACGTCGAGGCCGTTGCTTGGTTCATCGAGAATGATATTTTGCGGGTCGTGGACCAGCGCGCGGGCCAGGGCGACCTTGGTTCGTTCGCCGTGTGAAAAGCCTTTCGTGCGACGGTCGGCGAAGTCGTCAATGTCGAGCAGGCTGATGATGCTGCTGACCTTATCGTCAATAATGCCCTTGTCGAGGCCGCATAGTGTCGCAAAATAGGCAATGTTCTCGCGCGCGGAAAGGTGTGGATACAGACCGGCACCATGCGGCAGAGTACCGATACGTTGTCGCGCCGCAAGACCGTCAGCAACAACGTCAATACCATCAATGGTGGCGGCACCCTGGTCGGGCTTTAGCACCGTGTACAACACACGCAAGGCTGTCGACTTGCCCGCGCCGTTTGGACCCAACAATCCGGTTATCTTGCCATCGGGAGCATTGAAACTGATGCCACGCAAAGCCCGCACTTTACCAAAAGACTTGTGAATGTCGCTGACAGTGATCACGGAGCCGGGCCCGAGTAGTCGACGAAGAACGGCATGGCAAAAGCCTCGTCGAGACAATCGCCGTCACCCTCGATGAGCTGCATTGTTGCAACAAACTGACCAATGAGTCTTGGCATGCAGCCAACGATGGCGAGGCCGTGGCCCTGATCTTTCCCGGTCAACAACCACGCCGTGGAAAGATTCACTGCGGCAAGCTCGGCGTATCGGGGTGGCGTGATCGGGTCGGCGTCGCCGGATAGCAACAACACGGGTTTGTCGGTCGACAAAGGGTCGTGCAGGTTGTCGTCGAGAATGCCGGCCGGCCAGACCGAACACATGGTTTCAAGCGCATCGAGCTGCATGGGACCGAGATAACTTGCAGCAATCGCATCATGGTCGAGAGCGCCCCAATCGATGAACGGCGTATCTTCGGTGCACACGATTGCGTTGTGCATGCCGATGTTCAGTGACTCGACCAATGGCGTTACAGTCATCTGGTACTGGGCAGCGAGCGGCGCGTAGTTGCCATCGCTGGCAGAGTCTATGAGTAGAGGCAATAAAGCGACGGTTCTCGGATTGTAAAGCAGCAGGCGAATCGCTGCTCCGAGATGCTCGCTGCCAAATTCGAGCGTCTCGAGTTTGCCCGTGACGGGGTCAGCTAATACGACCGAGACAGGGCCGCTGTCGAGATCAGCGCGCAGGGTCTCAAAGTCCTGGCGCAGGTCTGGAAAGCGTGCGTTGCAGCCGACATCATCACGACAGCGGTCGAATACGCGCTCGATTGCACGCTGTGATTCAGTAGCAATTTCGGGGCCGAGCGGGAGCTGCGGAGGCACTACGCCATCAATGATGAGCGTGCGGGTAGACTCGGGGTAACGCCGGGCAAAGTGTTGTGCGACTCGTGTGCCATAGGAAATACCGTACAGGTTCAGTGTCTCGTAGCCGAGCGCAATGCGCAGTGCCTCGAGGTCTGCTACGGCCACGCTCGTGGTGAAATATCTTGGATCATGCGGCAGCGCTTCTAGACATTCCAGCGTCGCTTGAAGCGTCAGCTCGCGGGAGTATTTGCCTTCCATAATGTCATCATCAAACACGCAGGCCATTGGTGCAGAGTCACCGGTGCCGCGTTGGTCGATAAGGACGATGTCCCGGTCTTTGCGCACGCGCTCGAATGCAGCAGACCACGCAGCATAGAAATTGATGCTCGACTGCCCCGGACCGCCGGCTATCGGCACGAACGGATCCGGCGCCGGCTCGAGGCTCAGCGCCGGGACGATGGCGACAGCAAGAGCAATTTGCTCGGAGCTGTCGTCAGTCGGATCAAGCGGCCGATACAACGTACCGCAGCGAGCGACAATGCTCGGATGGCCGGGACCGGCGCTGATGCGGCAGTCGGTCAAGGCGATAACAGGCCCGCTGTGGACGACCGTCAAGGCCATCAAAAATATGGCGGCGGAAGCAAAGATGCGAATCATTAAAGCTCTGCGAGTCAGTTAAGCGGCGTTATCTTGTCGACATGGCACAGTTAAGTAAAGGACAAGGGCGCGCATCGACGGATCACGAGCAATCCAGTTTGTGTCGAATTTGCTGGCGACTGCTGCGAGCAACGACTAAAATGCGCCGCCCTGACCGCGAAAACATGCGTACTTTTTGATCAATGCTAAAACCTTACGATGTCATAGTGATCGGTGGCGGTCACGCCGGTACGGAAGCCTCCCTGGCTGCCGCACGTGCGGGTGCGCGAACGCTACTGATTACGCAGAAAATATCGACGCTGGGACAGATGAGTTGTAATCCGGCGATCGGCGGCATCGGCAAAGGTCACCTGACAAAGGAGATCGATGCGTTAGGCGGCGCTATGGCGATGGCCATCGACCGCGCAGGTATTCAGTTTCGTACGCTCAATGCGAGCAAGGGACCAGCAGTACGGGCCACCCGGGCCCAAGCCGATCGCGAACTGTACAAATGCGCTATCCGCAATATTCTCGAGAACCAGCCGCGACTGTCGATCTGCGAGCACTCGGTTGAGGATCTGATCGTCGAGAATGGTCGGGCCACGGGGGTCGTGACGGCACAGGGCCTGAAATTTCGCGCTACGGCCATCGTGCTGACGGTGGGTACTTTTCTCGGCGGAAGAATTCTGATCGGGCATACTGAGAAAGCTGGCGGTCGCGTTGGCGACGCAGCATCGAGTCGCCTGGCGAAGCGCTTGCGCGAATTGCCGTTTCGCGTTGCGCGGCTAAAGACCGGAACACCGCCCAGGCTCGATGGCCGAACGCTCAACTTCGATGCAATGGTCGAACAGCGGGGCGACGATCCCAGGCCGGTATTTTCATTCCTGGGGCGACGCAGCGATCACCCCAGGCAGGTCTCCTGCCACATCACCAAGACCAACGAAGAAACGCACGACATAATTCGCAGCGCACTCGACCAATCGCCGCTGTACGGAGGAATTATCGAAGGTGTCGGTCCACGCTATTGTCCGTCGGTTGAGGACAAGATCGTGCGCTTTGCAGACAAGGCATCGCACCAGATTTTCGTTGAGCCCGAGGGCCTGAAGTCGGACACGATTTATCCGAACGGAATCTCGACGAGCCTGCCTTACGCAACTCAGCTGCGATTTGTACGGTCGATTCGCGGCTTTGAGAATGCGGACATCACGCAGCCTGGCTATGCAATTGAATACGATTACTTCGATCCACGCGATCTGCAGCCGACTCTTGAGACCAAGCCGGTCGCAGGACTTTATTTTGCCGGGCAGATTAATGGCACGACGGGTTATGAGGAGGCGGCCGCACAAGGGTTGCTGGCGGGCATCAATGCGGCCCGTCGGGCGGCAGAAAAAGAACAGTGGTTTCCGCAGCGCCACGAGGCTTATTTAGGCGTGCTGGTTGACGACCTCATCACGCGCGGCGTCAGCGAACCGTATCGAATGTTTACGAGCCGCGCTGAATATCGCCTGATGCTGCGCGAAGACAATGCGGATCTGCGGTTGACGCCGATTGGGCGCGATCTCGGCATCGTCGACAACACGCGGTGGGCCGCGTTCGAGACCAAGCGTGAAGCCGTTGGCCGCGAGCGAGAACGCCTCGCGGGCATCCTTGTCAAACCTGTCGACATGACCGAGGCTGATGTAGCGCTGCTTGGGCAACCGTTACAGCGCGAAAGCGCGGCGGCTGACTTGCTCAAACGTCCGGAGCTTAGCTATGCCGATATTGCGGGGCTATCCATGGTTGGCGACTCGGATTCGCACAACGCCGCGCACGATGAACTGCGCGAGCAAATTGAATTGCAGCTTGAAGTCGAGGTGAAGTACGCGGGCTACATCGAACGACAACAACGTGAGATCGCGAAACACGCGAAGCACGAGTTACTACGATTGCCTGAAGACATTAATTACGCAGTGGTTGATGGATTGTCGAACGAGGCGCGACAGCGACTGATGTCGTCGCGTCCCGTGACGCTTGGACAGGCGTCGCGACTCGAAGGCGTGACGCCGTCCGCGGTTTCTATATTACTTGTTCATCTGAAGAAACGGCAGCTGCGCAGGTCCGCTTAAATGCTCGGGCTTGCGACGAGAAACATCGCGTCTGGCAGCTAATCGTGTATCCTTCGGCGCATTCTGGTGGCGAAGAGCATCCATGAATATCAGTCGTAATGTGTTGATTGCACTTGCAACTTTCGCGATTGTGGCCATCGCCCTCTACTCCTATGAGGACGTGGAAGATTCCGCGGCAGCGAATTCTACGCTGAATCGCGGACTGTCCACGGACCCAGAGTCCCTGGATCCGCACAAGATGCGCAGCGTACAAGCGGGAGAGGTATTGCGCGACATCGGCGAAGGCCTGGCTGGCTACACGGCGACGGGCGAGTTGATTCCAGCAGCAGCAGATGGCTGGACGATTTCTGACGACGGACTTACCTACACTTTTAATATCCGCTCTGATGCGCGGTGGTCGAACGCCGACGCGGTAACGGCGTCGCACTTCGTATTCAGTCTGCGCCGACTCGTCGACCCGGCGACGGCGGCATTCAATGCACACCTTATCGCTGACATTGAGAATGCGAGTGCCATTTCGTCGGGCGAGATGGAGCCATCGGCGCTCGCGGTCGAAGCAAAAGACGATCAAACGCTGATTATCAGGCTGTCACGGCCCACACCGTATTTCCTTGCGTTGTTGACATACCCAAGTACGTTCCCGGTTAACCCGGACTCATTGGCAGAACACGGTGACTCCTTCACGCGCCCCGGCAATCTGTTATCGAACGGCGCCTACAAGCTTGATTCATGGCAGCCCGGATCGATGCTCAGGCTCAGCCGCAATGAGGAATACTGGAATAACGCGGCAACTGCGATTGATGCTGTGAACTATCATGTGCTGACGCAGCCAATGACCGAGCTCAATCGATATCGCGCCGGGGAACTTCACATCACTGCAATCGTGCCGCCGGAAAGCTTCAAACGGATTCGCGAAGACCGCCCAGATGAACTGCACGTCGCGTCGTACCTGGGCGTGTACTACTACGGTTATAACCTGAGCAAACCGATGTTCGGAGATAGCCTACAACTTCGCCAGGCTCTGTCGATGGCTATCGATCGCGATGTTCTCGTGGAGAAGATCACGGGTCGCGGCGAGGCTCCGGCCTATAGCTGGGTGCCGGCGGGAGTCGACAATTACGAGCCGCGACGCTTCAACTATGCGGACCTGAACCAGGACGAGCGCAATGCAGGCGCAAGGCGGCTGTATCGCGAGGCGGGCTATAGCGCGGCAAACCCCGCGCAGTTCGAGCTACGTTACAACACATCGGACACACAACAACGCATTGCGCTCGCCGTGCAGTCAATGTGGCGCGAGGTTCTCGGCGCAGAGGTGACGCTCGTCAACGAAGAGTTTCAGGTGTTGCTTTCCAATATGCGCGAAGCGGAGGTAACGCAGGTATTTCGCTCGAGCTGGATCGGCGACTATAACGACGCACACACTTTTCTCAGCATCCTGCAGGGGGGCAATCCGGCCAACATGCCGCGTTATGCCAGCGATGAGTACGATGAGCTAATGCTTGCGGCGGCTGAGCAGACAGACCCTAAGCTGCGGCGCGTGTACCTCGAAGAAGCCGAGCGCGTGCTGCTCGCCGATCACCCGGTCATACCGCTGTATTTTTACGTCAGCAAACATCTTGTCAGTCTTCAGGTTTCTGGCTGGGGAGACAATGTGCTGGATTATCATTACAGTCAGCATCTGAGTCTCGCAACAGACTAGTCTCAGAACTGGATAACGCTTTGCTGCGCTACACCGTGCTTCGAGTGCTGGGTGCAATTCCGACGCTGCTGTTGGTAATTGTGCTCGCTTTTTTGATGGTGCATGCTGCGCCGGGCGGGCCGTTTGACGACGAACGCGTATTGCCGCCCGAGATCGAAGCGAATATTGCGAAAAAGTATCATCTGGATGAACCGCTGCACCGGCAATTCTTGCGCTACCTTGGCGGCGTGGTCCAAGGCGACCTCGGCCCGTCCTACAGCTATCGGGATCACACAGTCAGCGAGCTGATCGGCGGTGCGTTGCCGCTGTCGTTACATCTCGGGGCACTGGCGATGCTGCTGTCGTTGATCGTCGGCGTGACGGCCGGCACAGCGGCGGCGTTGCGTAAAAACACTGTGCTTGATCGAACCGTCATGGCCCTTGCGATGACGGGCATTTCGATCCCGGTGTTTGTGGTTGCACCTGTGCTGGTATTGGTACTTGCCGTGTACCTGCAGTGGTTGCCGGCAGGCTGGAGTGGCAATGCAGGTGGCGCACGCTATTTGTTGCCTGTCGTATCGCTGGCATTGCCGCAGATCGCCTATATCGCTCGACTCACTCGCGCCAGCATGATCGATGTACTGGCCAGCGACTTCATCAGGACGGCTCGCGCACAGGGCCTTGGCACGATCGCAATCGTGCGTTATCACGCACTCAAGCCGGCGATGCTGCCGGTGCTGTCCTATATGGGCCCGGCGGTCGCTGCCATTTTGACCGGCTCGGTGGTGGTTGAAGAAATATTTGGTATTCCCGGCCTGGGCCAGCTCTTCGTTCGCGGCGCATTGAATCGCGACTACACGCTGGTGCTCGGCATCGTTATCTTTTACGCGACATTGATTATCCTGTTAAACCTGCTCGTTGATATTCTCTACGCAGTGATCGACCCAAGAGTTCGGCAGCGATGATGTCGCTCGGCAGTACGTGGCAGCGGCTGCGACAAAATCGTACGGTGATGATCTGTGGCGGACTGCTCTTCGGCGTCGTCGTGGTTGCTTGCATCGGTCCACTGGTCAGCCCGAACGATTACCTGCAGACAGACTTCGATAATTTGCTGAGCCCGCCGACCGTCACCGATATGCAAGTATTCGGCACCGATGATCTCGGCCGTGACTTGTTCGTGCGATCGATGCTCGGCGTGCGAGTGACGATTGTGATTGCAGTCGTTGCGAGTGCGGTTAGTCTCGTCATTGGAGTCATCTACGGCGCTGTTGCCGGGTTTGTCGGTGGCCGGGTTGACGCCGTCATGATGCGCTTCGTTGACACACTGTACGCGCTGCCATTCATCTTCTTCGTAATTTTGCTCATGGTCGCATTTGAGCGAAATTTTCTGCTGATCTTTGTTGCGATAGGGGCGATCAACTGGCTCGACATGGCGCGAATAGTGCGCGGCCAGACGCTGAGTTTGCGCGAGCGCGAGTTCGTCGCGGCCGCACGAGTGACGGGCGTGTCCGCACCGCGAATCATATTCCGCCACATTGCACCCAATCTTATGGGTGTTGTCATCGTCTATGTCACGCTGACGATTCCACAGGCGATATTGGTTGAGTCATTTTTAAGTTTCCTCGGCCTCGGCATCCAGGAGCCGCAGACGTCGCTGGGGGCGCTTGTCAATGCAGGCGTCAATCAGATGGAGGGCGCGCCGTGGATGCTGTTGATTCCGGCGGCACTGCTCGCGTCGATCCTGTTTTGCTGCAATTTTCTCGGCGATGCAATGCGCGATGTATTCGACGCCAGGCACACAGCATGAGCCTGTTGCAAGTCGACGGGCTGACGATTCGTTATGGCGATAATGAGGTCGTCCGCGACCTGAGCTTTGCAATTGAGGCAGGCGAGTCGGTCGGCGTGGTCGGGGAGTCGGGTTCGGGAAAATCGCAGATGGCGCTGGCTGTTCTCGGTCTGTTGCCGGGTAATGCAGTCACAAACGGTAGCGTATTGCTTAATGGTACCGAGGTGCTGAATGCGAGCGAGAAAACGCTTAACGGCCTCAGAGCGCGGCACATGGCATTGGTGTTTCAGGATCCAATGCAGGCACTAAATCCTTTTGTGCGCATCGGCGCGCAGCTGCGAGTCATCCTGACCACGCACAATCTCGCATCGGGCAGAGAGGCAGACGCCCGCGTTCTGGACATGCTGCAGCGCGTTGGTCTGCCCGATCCAGAGCGGCAGTTTCGAGCATATCCGCATCAGTTGTCAGGCGGCATGCGCCAGCGAGCAATGATTGCATCGGCGCTGATCGCGGCGCCGGAACTGCTGATCGCTGATGAGCCGACAACGGCCCTTGATGTAACGGTGCAGGCACAGATTCTCGAGTTACTCGAGGAAATTCGTCGCGACACGACCTTGCTGCTGATCACACACGATCTCGGCATCATCGCCGGGCATTGCGAGCGCATGCTGGTGCTGGAGCAAGGCCGACTGGTTGAGTCCGGAACGACTATCGACATTTTCGCGAGTCCGCAGCACGAGCACACAGCAGCGTTGATCGATGCTGCACCACGACTTGATCGTGGTGATGTTTTGTCAGCGGTGGCGGGAAACGAAGTGCTGCAGCTGTGCAATGTCTCGGTAAGTTATGACGAGCGTAATGGCGACAGCCTGCAGGCGGTTCGCAATTTGAGTCTGTCGGTCAGTGCTGGCGAGACGGTCGCCGTTGTCGGCGAGTCGGGATCGGGCAAGACGAGTCTGGTCCGGGCAGCGTTAGGTCTTGTGCCGTTGCAGTCGGGCCGGGTGCTGTTTTGTGGCGAGGAGCTTGGCGGCCTGGTGCAATCCAGGCCGATCGCGATGCGGCGGGACCTGCAATTGGTGTTTCAGGATCCGGCTGGTTCATTGAATCCACAGATGCGCGTGGCGAGTATTGTCGATGAACCGCTGCTCGTACACGAGCGCGGCCTGTCGAGTGAGGAACGACAGAAACAGGTTGCGGCGATGCTGGACAGGGTCGGACTTGATGCAAGCTACCGCGCCCGGTTTCCACATGAACTGTCGGGCGGGCAAGCTCAGCGCGTGGCTATTGCCCGAGCGCTGATTCTTAAGCCAAAGGTGCTCGTATGCGACGAGGCCGTCGCAGCACTCGACGGATCGGTGCGCAAAGAAATTCTTGCGTTGCTCGGTGATGCGCAGAAAGATGGTGGCCTCGCGATTGTCTTCATCACGCATGATCTGGCGGTCGTGCGCGCCATCAGTCACCGCGTGCTGGTCATGTATATGGGCAGGCTCGTCGAACTTGCCGATTGCGCGTCACTTTATAGTCGCGCCCAACACCCGTATACGAAAGCACTGCTCGATGCCGTGCCCACACCCGATCCGGCCGCGGCCGGTGGCACGGTGTCACTGTCAGGTGAGGTGCCGTCGATTCTCTCGCCGCCCTCAGGATGCGCGTTTCATCCGCGCTGCCGTTTTGCGAAAGACATCTGCAGGGCCGAATTGCCGTTACCGCGAATCGTTAATGGCAGCATTGTCGCCTGTCATCGGGCCGAGGAGATTAGTCTGTAGTGTGCGCCAGTGACTGCAATCCCGGCAACGGGATCGGCATTGGCGCGCCGTTAATGGTCAGCAAGCCCTTTTCGAAAGCAGCCTCCATGACGTAAAAGGCGCCGTTTTTTCGCAGAAAACCCATGCCGATTGCAGCATTGAGTTGTGGATTCATGTCAAGGGCAAGCTCGACGAGCTCCACAGGCAGACTGATATCAGCTCTGGCGTCGAGCGCCAGCAACGGCGCGGTCCAGGTAAATCCGTTGAGATCGGTTTCTGCGACAATGAAGCTGAACGTCGAGGTAATCGAGCCTTGCGGCAAAGAGACTTCTAGCTGCTCAATATGTAGCTCGATACCGGCGGCCAGCAGGCGCCGCAAATCGTTGTCGAGACTTTCAAATGCGGTCAAAGCATCCTCATCAAGCGACATTTTCTCGAGCGCCCGCTTGAGATTGGCTATGGCGACGCCATCAGCATTTTTGAGGCGAATGTTTGCAACAATCGCCGCCGTACCAAAGTCTGCAAAAGGCGCGTTCTCAAGTTTCAGTGTGATGTGACCATTGACGCGATCGTCGTCGACGGCCAGATTCGAGTTGATCGTTACCGGACCGATCGTGGTCGTGTCAGCGCCGGTCCCTTCTGTCATCGCCTGCCAGCTGAATTTCAAGTCGCCGACAGCAAAGCCGAACGGGCTCATGCGTTGTTGAATCGTTAGCTCAATTTTGTCAAAGCGCAACATCTCGCGAGGCGATTGGATAGAGATGGAATCGATACTGCCTTCAATGTCAATGCTGCCGTTCGTCGGGTTCGTTGTCACGAGAATGTTGGTAGCGCCCCAGTCTATACGCACTTTTTCAGATTCGAAGCCGTCGGCCTGCAGTACAAAGTTTGACTGCAACTCGCCGGCCAAGCTGAGAGTGCTGTAAATTGTGCCAGGCAGTGCGATGATTTCACCGTCCGCGAGTTCGAGGCTGAACGTCGATATCGCGCTGCCGAGTCCGGGTTTGAGGGAGCCTTGCTCGCGGGACAACGATGTCACGGGAATCAGGCCATGATCGAGACGCGTATTCACGATTAGTGCAGGGAGAACCGCGACCGTATCAGTACCAGCCAGACGCAGTATGGCACCTTGCAGGTCGCCGTCTCGAAACTCGATGCGGTGCCGGCCTGCTGACGAAAACCAACCGCGATCAAAGCCCTGCGATATAATGACGAATTCGCGGCTCTCAGTACTCGCCCAGTCGAGATTTTCCTGCATCGACTGCTCGGCCAGCCTGCCGACGATACCTGGCGAGATCAATACGATCAGCGCCAGAGTTATGAGCAGTGCGACAACACTTTTCTTCACAACGAGCTCCTGATAAACCGTACATTGCCGCCCTGATGCTAGCATGCGATACCAATCCGCCGCCGGCCGTTGATTAAAGTCGGTTGCCCAACTCCAGACGAGAGACGCAATGCCGAGTCGACACGCACAAACAACCGAACTCAACGATGGCATCATTGCTATCGATACCGAATTCGCGCGACCGTTACTGGATGCAAGTCACCTGATCGTCGAACAGGGTCGTGCCGCCTTTGTCGATACGGGCACCAACAATAGCGTTTCCCTTTTGCTTGGCGCACTTGAGCAGCAAGACATTGATGCTGCGGATGTCGACTTTGTTTTTCTGACACACATTCACCTGGACCATGCTGGCGGAGCCGGATTGCTAATGCAGCAACTGCCAAATGCACGCTGCGTCGTGCACCCACGTGGTGCGCCGCATATGATCGATCCGGCGAAGCTCATCGCTGGAACGGAGGCCGTGTATGGCAAGCAGCGAACGCAAGAGATGTATGGAGAAATTCAATCGATTGACGCAAAGCGCATCGATATTTCCGACGACGGGCAATGGTTTGAACTCAGCGGTCGCGCGATGCAGACTTTCTTCACGGAGGGTCACGCGCGACATCACTACTGCCTGCACGACCCGAACTCGAAAGGTATCTTCACCGGCGACAGTTTTGGCGTTTCGTATCGCGAACTGGATACAGCTGCCGGCGAGTTCATCTTCCCAACGACGACACCCGTGCACTTCGATCCCGATGAAGCACACAAGTCGGTTGACCGCATCATGGCCTACGAGCCTGAGCAGGTGTATTTGACCCACTACAGTCGTGTTCGCGATCTCGACCGGCTTGCTGTGGACATGCACGAAGGTATCGACGCCTTTGTTGCGATGGCTCTTGCACACGCCGACGCTGCGAACCGTACCGAATTGCTGCAAGCAGCGATGTTCGAGTACTTTGAGGAGCGCCTTATCAAACACGGTTACAACGGCGACCGGGAGTCGATATCGTCAACTTTGAATTTTGACATCGAAATCAATACTCAAGGTCTCGAGGTCTGGCTTAATAGACGAGTGTAAAAACTTCGGGGACAGTTTACTTAATTGATCAAGAAACCATCAATTAAGTAAACTGTCCGGAAATAAAAAGTTGAGGCAATGATGGACAAGTTTCGCGCGTATCGTATTAATGAGAAGGACGGCAACATCACGGCCGGTTTTGAAGAACTTTCCATTGATGAACTGACTGATGGCGATGTCGTCATCAAGGTTAGCCATTCGACGATCAATTACAAGGACGCACTTGCGGCGACAGGCACGGCGAGAATATTGCGGCGTTATCCGTTGAACGGCGGTATTGACCTTGCTGGTACTGTTGTCAGCTCCGCGGATGCTGATTTTCAATCGGGCACGGCGGTGCTGGTCAACGGCTGTGGGCTGAGCGAGACCGTGGACGGCGGTTATTCGGAGTACGCCCGGGTCGATAGTTCGTCTCTCGTGCCGATCCCCGAGGGCATGACCGCCGCAGAGGTTATGCAGATCGGCACTGCAGGTTATACGGCAGCGCTCGCGATTCATCGCATGGAACAGAACGGTCAGGCACCTGAAAATGGACCGGTTGTCGTTACCGGAGCGACAGGCGGTGTTGGCAGTATTGCAATCGATATGCTCGACGGCCGCGGTTACGAAGTCGTGGCGATGACCGGCAAGGCTGACAAGGAAGAGTACTTAAAGAGCATTGGCGCGCGCAGCATTCTGCGGCGTGACGATATCGATCTCGGCAAGCGGCCGATGGAGAAAACGCAATGGGCCGGGGCAGTTGACAATCTTGGCGGCGATTACCTGACCTGGCTTACACGCACGATGGATTACGGCGGCAATATCGCGAGCATCGGCCTCGCGGCAAGTCCGGCGCTGAAAACGACCGTTCTACCATTTATTCTGCGAGCAGTGTGTTTGCTCGGCATCAATTCGGTCGATACGCCGCGCGATCTTCGGCTTGCGGTCTGGTCGCGCATCGGCGGCGACCTCAAGCCCCGACACCTCGACATCATCAGCGACCGAAGCATCGAATTCGAAGACCTTCCAAACCAATTCCAGGCCTATATCGACGGCACCGTGACCGGACGCACGGTGGTGCGCATCAGCTAAAAGCAGGCCGGGCACGACATATTCCTCTCCCTGGTGTCTCGATCCCGCTTGACGGAAGCTCGCTGTGCTGCGCTTTACCTGGGTCGAAGACCGGTACCAAGCTAAGCGGGTAATCGTAAATGCCGGGCATTGAGCAATCGTCTGCAACCATCTGGCATTGAGTACCCGAAGGGGCACTCAATGCCATTAGAACCACCAAACTATTTGGGGAACGACCCTTCAGTGGTTTAGAATCGCCACCAAATTATTCTAATCCCGATTAAAAACCAGTCTGTTGGCCTGAGACCATCCTGGAGGACATAGCGCATGAGTGCAGGAGCACGATTCCGCGCGGCGCTCGACGCAGAGCGGCCGCTGCAAATTGTCGGCACGATCAACGCGTATGCGGCGTTGCTGGCCAAAAGGGCTGGTTTCAAGGCGATCTATTTGTCTGGTGCGGGCGTTGCGAATGCGTCGTTCGGCCTGCCTGATCTTGCGATGACGACATTGAACGACGTCTGTGAAGACATACGCCGGATCAGTTACGCGACCGATGTGCCGTTACTTGTCGATGCAGATACAGGCTGGGGTGGTGCGTTCATGATCAGGCGTACGATTCGTGAGATGGCTCGTGCCGGCGCCGCCGGGTGTCACATCGAAGATCAGGTGGCTGCGAAACGTTGCGGACATCGACCGGGCAAAGCGCTGGTGAGCCCCGGGGAAATGTGTGATCGCATCAAGGCGGCCGTTGACGGGCGCGATGATGATCAGTTCGTCATCATGGCAAGAACCGACGCTCACGCTGTCGAAGGTCAGCAAGCGGCGCTGGATCGCGCTGGCGCTTATGTTGCGGCAGGCGCTGATATGATATTTGCCGAAGCCCTGACGACGCTGGACGAGTACAGGCAGTTTGCCGACGTGATTGCGGTTCCGGTACTGGCAAATGTGACTGAGTTCGGCAGGACGCCGCTGTTCACGACGGAACAACTTGCGGCCGTCGGTGTGCGCATGACCTTGTACCCGTTGAGCGGCTTTCGCGCTATGGCGAAAGCGGCGACACAGGTATACGAAACATTGCGGGCAGATGGTACCCAGGCGGCGTCAGTCGACAACATGCAGACGCGAGAGGAGCTCTACGAGGTGCTCGATTACCAGGCTTACGAAGACAAGATAGATGAGCTGTTTGCCGATGAAGAAATGCAGACTGGAGAGACAGATGGCAGCAAGTAAGAAGACCGGGGGGCTGGCCGGGGTCAACGCAGGCCAGACGCATATTTGCACCGTCGGCCAAGAAGGTGCCGGTCTGACCTATCGCGGCTATGATATTTATGATCTGGTGGACAATGCCAGCTTTGAAGAAGTGGCCTACTTATTGTTGCACGGCAAATTGCCAAATCCGGCCGAGCTAAGCGGGTACATAAAAAAAATAAAGGCCTCGCGAGGATTGCCCGAAGCCCTGAAGACCGTGCTCGAGATGGTGCCTGCAGGCGCATTGCCGATGGATATGATGCGAACAGGGGTATCTTTTCTCGGCAACATTGAACCCGAGGGCGATTTCTCCAATCAATTGCACGTTGCGGACAGACTGCTTGCGTGCTTGCCCTCGATGCTTATGTATTGGCATCGTTTCCACGTCGATGGCGTGCGTATCGATACAGAAACCGATGATGACAGTATCGCCGGACATCTTCTGCACATGTTGCACGACGAGGCCCCCTCCGAGCTGAACAGAAAGAGCCTGGACACGACACTGATTCTCTACGCCGAACATGAGTTCAACGCATCAACATTCGCGGGGCGCGTTATCACGGGCACATTGTCCGACATGCATTCGGCAGTCACCGGTGCCATCGGAGCGTTACGCGGGCCATTGCATGGTGGTGCGAATGAGGCGGCGATGGCACTTATCGATAAGTTTGAATCCGCCGAAGCTGCAGCTGCCGGCGTTCATGAAATGCTGGAGCGCAAGGACCTGATAATGGGCTTCGGTCATCGCGTGTACACAACTTCGGACCCGCGTAACACGGTGAACAAGAAAATGTCGAAAGCGCTTGCAGACAATGCGGGCGATACGTTGCTCTACCCCATTTCGGAGGCAATCGAAACAGTGATGTGGGAGGAGAAGAAGCTGTTTGCAAATGCTGATTTCTATGCGGCGACGGTGTACCACTTCATGGGCATTCCAACTCACCTGTTCACGCCGATCTTCGTTTGCTCGCGCATCACCGGGTGGGCCGCACACGTCATGGAGCAGCGTGCGGACAACAAGCTGATTCGTCCGGCGGCCGAATACATTGGCCCGGATCTGCGGTCCTGGGTGGCTATGGATGACCGCGATTAATGCGCTACGCAAGGGCATGAAGTTGCGGAGACATCATGTCCACGATTGACATGCGCTCGACGAAGCGTCCTGACTGGGACCCTGAGCTTGCCGACATCGCCGATTTTGTCTGCGACAAGAGCATCGATAGCGAGCTTGCCTACGAGATTGCGCATTACTGTCTCATGGACACGCTTGCCTGCGGTTTTCAGGCATTGGACTTCCCGGCCTGCACCAAGCTGCTTGGCCCCGTCGTTGCAGGCGCCACATTGTCGGGCGGTGCGCGAGTTCCTGGAACGTCGTACGAGCTCGAACCGGTTATGGCGGCGTTCAACATCGGCACAATGAACCGCTGGCTTGACTTCAACGACACCTGGCTCGCCGCCGAATGGGGACATCCATCCGACAATCTCGGCGGCATCCTCGCCGTGGCGGATTATCTGAGCAGGCAAAATCGGGCGGCGGGCGAGGCTCCACTGACGATGCATGATGTATTGACAGCGATGATCAAGGCGCACGAAATCCAGGGCGTGCTCGCACTCGAGAATAGCTATAACCGTGTCGGTCTCGATCATGTGTTGCTCGTGCGTGTCGCGTCGGCGGCTGTAGTTACACGCATGCTTGGCGGCGATCGGGAGCAGGTTTTGAATGCGCTGTCGCATGCCTGGATCGATGGGGGTGCGCTACGCACATACAGGCATGCACCGAATACGGGCTCACGCAAAAGCTGGGCCGCGGGCGACGCTACCAGCCGGGCCGTGCGCCTGGCGTTCATCGCAATGACGGGCGAGATGGGTTATCCGTCAGCGCTGTCAGCAAAGACATGGGGTTTCTACGACGTCTTGTTCAAAGGCAAGCGCTTCGGTTTCCAGCGTGGCTATGGTAGTTACGTCATGGAAAACGTGTTGTTCAAGATTTCATTTCCGGCCGAATTCCATGCGCAAACCTGCGTCGAGGCGTGCATTACATTGCATGAGCAGGTCAGGGACCGCATTGACGAGATCGAAAGGGTTGTCATTGAAACGCAGGAGGCAGGAGTTCGAATCATCGACAAGACCGGGCCTCTGAACAATCCGGCCGATCGCGATCATTGCATCCAGTATATGGCGGCGGTGCCATTGATCTTCGGTCGCCTGACGGCCGCCGATTATGAAGACGATATCGCCAGCGATGCGCGGGTCGATGCGCTACGCGAGAAGATGAAAGTGCGGGAAAATGAACAATTCACGAAGGACTATTTCGATACCGATAAGCGCTACATCGGCAATGCGCTACAGATTTTTTTCACTGACGGTACGAGTACCGAGCGCGTTGAAGTAAATGTCCCGATTGGCCATCGCGAACGAAGGGCGGAAGGCATCCCGATCCTCAAGCAGAAATTTGCCGACAGCCTGTCACCGAGACTGAAAGACAAGCAGTGGGCCGAGCTCGATGCGTTGTGCGCCGACCGTGACAAACTGGCCGCCGCGGCCGTCGATGATTTCATGGCATTACTCGTCGTCTGATCTGTCGTAGCGTGCTGCGACAGTGAGAAAATACCCGGTGGCGTGCTCGTGCGACGTAGTCATCCGGAGCGCCACGACAGTTGCTATGCTTTGAGGTCTTATGCGGAATGCCATTGAAATAGCGCTTAGCCGGCTCGAGCAGGACTTTCCGGAAGACGCGGCCGGGAAATTAACGACCCTTCTCGATGAACTCCTGCGCTGGAACGAGCGAGTCAACCTGACCGGGATTCGTGATCCGCAGGACATGATTACGCGGCATTTGTCCGACAGCCTGGTTGCGCGACCATTGCTCAAGGGCAATCGGGTTCTCGATGTTGGCACGGGCGCGGGATTTCCCGGTCTGCCGTTGGCGATAGCCGAGCCGCACCGATCGTTTGTGCTCGTGGATAGCAATAACAAAAAGATCATGTTTGTTTCTCATGCTGCAGCCCTGCTGGGCTTGAGCAATGTTATGGCTGTAAAATCACGGTCAGAGGACTATGCACCCGCCGAGCGCTTTGATACGGTGATCGCCCGAGCCGTTGCCGCACTACCACGGCTTATCGAAATTGCCGGTCACCACGTGGGAGAGGGCGGGGTGTTTGTAGCCCTCAAGGGGCGCTTCCCGGCAGAAGAATTAAAATTAGTGCCGGACACGTGGGAATACAGCGTAGCGGAACTCGATGTGCCAGGTCTCGAACAGGGATCGCGGCATGCCGTGCTGATGCAGCTAAAATAAGACAATGACACGCATAATTGCGATAGCAAACCAGAAAGGCGGGGTCGGCAAGACGACGACCTGCGTCAACCTGGCCGCGTCCCTGGCGGCAACACAACGTCGCGTGCTGCTCGTCGACATGGATCCGCAGGGCAACGCCACCATGGGCAGCGGCATTAATAAGATGGAAGTGGAGTTGTCGGCGTGCGATGTATTACTTGGCGAGGCGTCGGCGGCCGATACTATCGTTTCAACACCCGAGGGCGGGTACGCCATATTGCCGGGCAACGAGGAGCTGACGCTCGCTGAGGTTAAGCTATTGCAGGAATTCGGTCGTGAGATGAAGCTCAAAAAGGCTCTCGCGCCCGTTGTTGGCCTTTACGATTTCATATTGATAGATTGTCCGCCGTCGATAAATATGCTCACGGTAAACGCGCTTGCTGCGGCTGATGGCGTGCTGATTCCAATGCAGTGCGAGTACTATGCGCTCGAGGGTCTGAGTGCGTTGCTGAACACGATTGAGCAGGTTCGTGACTCGGTCAATGCCGAACTGGAAGTATTTGGAATTTTGCGAACGATGTACGATCCACGCGTTAATCTTGCAAATGAGGTGTCGATGCATTTGCTTGAGCACTTTGACAAGAAAGTGTTCCGCACGATCATTCCGCGCAATGTGAGGCTCGCGGAGGCGCCAAGTTTTGGTCGTCCGGTGCTCATGCACGATCGTTCCTCGCGCGGCGCGATTTCCTACCTGGCGCTTGCGGGTGAAATTCTGCGCAAGGAAGACGATCGTGAGCAACGGCTGCGAGTCGTATAGGATGACTTTCGATGCCACCTAGAAAAAAACGACTGGGTCGTGGGCTCGAGGCACTACTGAGCAAGCCTGTCGCCGAGACAGGTGCCGTAACCGGGGTCAGGGCGACCGATGGGCTACGGCATATCGCGCTCGACCTGTTACAGCGCGGCGAGTATCAGCCACGAATCGACATTCGGCAGGACTCGCTTGAAGACCTTGCGAGCTCGATACGGGCGCAGGGGGTCGTGCAGCCCATCGTCGTGCGGCCGCTGGCCAAAGGTAATGGCGCACAGCGCTACGAGATCATTGCAGGTGAGCGTCGTTGGCGCGCGGCGCAGATGGCGGGTCTTGATGAGATTCCGGCAATCATTCGTGACATCCCCGATAAAGCTGCGATTGCGATCTCGCTCATTGAGAATATTCAGCGCGAGAATTTGAATCCGCTCGAAGAAGCACGTGCGCTCTCGCGTTTGATTGGTGAATTCAAAATGACGCATGCCGAGGCGGCGGAAGCTGTCGGTCGGTCACGCGCAGCGGTCAGCAACATACTGCGTCTGCGGGATCTGTCGGACAAGGTCAAAGTCATGCTCGAGTCGCGACAGCTGGAGATGGGACATGCGCGCGCGTTGCTGTCGATTAGCGACGCCGCGCAGCAACACGATGCGGCCCGCCAGGTTGCCAGGAGAGGGCTATCCGTTCGCGACACCGAACGCCTCGTCAAGCGTATGCTCGACAACGCCGGGAGCAGGAAGTCCGCCAACCACGCCAGGTCCGCAGACAGGGATATTCGGCGGCTGGAAATCGAAGTATCGGAAAAACTCGGCGCCAGAGTTCGCCTGAATCACACGGCGAATGGTTCGGGCAAACTGGTGATCAGCTATAACAGTCTCGATGAACTCGACGGGATTTTAAAGCATATTAAGTAAGCGGCCGAACCTCGACCACAGAGCGTCGAAGGTGCCAGATTTTCGCGCCGGGCAACGCAGACGAAAACGCCGATTAATACCGGGAAAACAGGCCAGAATGGGCAGCAGTTGTTGCCCGAATCCGGTTGCCATGCTCTGGGGCTGACACTATAATGCGCGGGCAATTTTGCGGGCCCGCCTGGAAACATCGTTAGTCAAGCGCCACGATCCGCCGGTTAGCCCGCTGGACGTGGCGTTTTTAGTGCCGGAGACAAAGGGAATCATGCTCAAGGTACTAATTGGACAGAGCGGAACAGGGGTGGTTCTTGCCGCCGTGCTTTGGAGCATTTACGGAATCACTGCAGGCTATTCAGCGTTGCTTGGCAGCCTGATCTGCGTAATTCCGAACGCGTTCCTGGCATTGCGGCTCGCGTTATCGCGCCGGGATCGTAGGGCAGGCGCCCTGATGCGGGCGGCATACATTGGTGAATTTGGCAAACTGGCGTTGACTGTGCTGATGTTCAGCATTGTCTTCGTTGTAGTGCGACCGTTTGAGCCGGCGGCGCTGTTTGCAGGATTCATTGCGGCGCAGCTTGTGACTCTTGGCGGCCTCCTGATGCACGACGAACAGTATCAAGCGGGACAGACGGAAACCAAAAATGGCGAGTGAAGGCGAACAGGGCGCTCAAACTTCGAGCGAGTACATTCAGCACCATTTGCAAAATCTGCAGGTCTGCAAAGACGAGGCAGGTGAGTGGGTGTGGAATCAATGTGCCGGTAACCTGATGACAGTCAACGTCGATTCGATGTTTTTTTCAGTGCTGCTCGGCGTGGTTTTTATCTGGGTGTTCGGTAAGGCCGCCAGGACAGCGACCAGTGGCACACCCGGCAAACTTCAGGCCTTTGTCGAGATCATCGTGGATTTTGTCGACAGTATCGTTAAAGATACTTTTCACGGCAACAGCCGGGTGGTCGCGCCGTTGGCGCTAACCGTGTTTGTCTGGGTTTTTCTGATGAATTTCATGGACCTGATCCCGGTTGACTGGCTGCCGATGGCCGCTGCGGGAATCGGTATTCCGTATCTCAAAGTAGTACCGACCACCGACGTCAATGTAACCTTTGGCATGTCGATTTCGGTATTCGTGTTAATTATTTTTTATACGATTAAAACAAAAGGCGTGGGCGGATTTGTGCGCGAGATGACAATGCACCCGATAGCTCCGCCAACCAGGGGCGCCGGCCTGATTGCAGCGCCGTTCATCATAGCTTTCAACCTGATCCTTGAAACAGTCGCTCTGGTGGCGAAACCATTGTCACTGTCACTGCGACTGTTCGGCAACCTGTTTGCCGGCGAACTGATTTTTATCCTGATCGCGATAGTCGGTGTCTGGCAGTTGCCGCTGCATTTCGGCTGGGCGGTTTTTCACCTGCTGATCGTTACGCTGCAGGCCTTTATATTCATGATGTTGACCATAGCTTATATAAGCCTGGCAACTGAAGAGCATTAATTCATTGCATTAATTTTTAACTCGTTGGACCTGATCTCATGTTGAGGAGACACTGATGGAAATGGTTATTAGTTACACTGCGCTCGCTGTCGCGTTTATGATCGGTATGGGCGCGCTGGGCGTTGGTATTGGCATGGGCCTTCTTGGCGGAAAATTTCTCGAAGGCGCGGCAAGGCAGCCGGAATTGGCGCCTATGCTGCAGACCAAGATGTTCATCGTTGTGGCGTTACTGGATGCTGTGGCCATGATCGGTGTTGGTATTGCACTATTATTCGCATTCGCCAACCCGTTCGTCGATCAGTTAAAAAACGCCTTGGCTCCTGTGGCCGGCTAATAGGCGCTATCACAGCATAAAGAGGAGTATCCAGTGGATCCGAATTTGACCCTCATCGGTCAGTCGATCGCGATGATCGTGTTCGTCTGGTTTTGCATGAAGTTCATCTGGCCACCGATCATGAATGCGATCGAAGAGCGGCAGGAACAGATCGCCGCAGGCCTCGCTGCTGCTGAAAAGGGGCAGGCAAAGCTTGAGCAGTCCAAGGCTGAAGCCAAAGGCATCATTGCCGATGCGCGCAAGCAAGCGACCGGTATTCTCGATCAGGCACATTCTTTCGCCAATGAAATCGTGAGCGAAGGCAAGTCGGAGGGCGTCAAGGAACGGGATCGCCAACTTGCTGCGGCCAAGGCTGACATCGAACAGGAGGCCAATCGTGCCCGCGAAGAACTTCGCGGTGAGGTCTCCGCAATCGCCATTGCGAGTGCAGAAAAGATCCTGCAACGTGAGATTGACGCCAAGCAGCACGAAGACATCCTCAGCAAGCTGGCCGCAGAACTGTAAACGGGCAGGCGCAGAGAAATGGCAGACAACAACACGATCGCCCGTCCGTACGCACAAGCCGTGTTTGAATTGGCGGAGGAGGCTGGCGATCTCGCGGTATGGTCTGAGTCACTTGATGTGGCCCGTGCGCTGCTGGCCGATGGCCAGGTGATTGCATTCCTTGGCGATCCGGCCTTCAGCAACAAGCGACGACTCGAGTTTCTAACCGGCCTGTTCGATAAAGCCAAGGCGACAAAGATTTCGGGCCAGGACAAGCGGGGTACAAACCTCCTGAAATTACTGCTGGAAAACGGGCGTATCGCGGCTTTGCCTGAGATTGCAACGCATTTTGAAGTACTCAAGGCCAATGCTGAAAATGTTGTCGACGTAACGGTTATCTCGGCAATCCCGATCAGCATAAAGCAACGGCAGACGATCTCGAATGCGCTTCGCAAACGACTGGGTCGCGAGATCAATCTCGAGACAAAAATTGACCAAAATCTCATCGGTGGCGCAGTTATCAAGGCCGGCGATGTCGTAATCGATGGCTCACTGCGTTCGAGACTTGAAAGCCTCGCAATCGCGCTGACGAAATAAAAGGGACACGAATATGGCACTCAAAGCTTCTGAAATCAGCCAACTGATTAAAGAGCGTATCGAGAACTTCGAGGCATCCGCGGAAGCGCGCGACGTCGGCACGGTTATCAGCGTTACGGACGGCATCGTCCGCGTGCATGGACTGACGAACGCCCGCTACGGCGAAATGCTCGAGTTTCCGCAAAACACCTTCGGCATGGCGCTGAACCTTGAGCGGGATTCAGTCGGCGTGGTGATCCTTGGTGACTACAAGCATATCTCGGAAGGCGATACGGTCAAGACGACCGGGCGCATTCTCGAAGTGCCCATTGGTACCGCGCTACTCGGTCGTGTTGTCGATGCTCTGGGTATACCGATCGACGGTAAAGGCCCGATTGAAACGGATCTCACAGCACCGATCGAAAAAGTCGCACCGGGCGTCATTCAACGTCAATCGGTCGATCAACCAGTACAGACCGGTTTGAAGGCAATCGATTCAATGGTGCCGATCGGTCGCGGCCAGCGTGAGCTGATTATCGGCGATCGCCAGACCGGCAAGACAGCTTTGGCAGTCGATACGATCATCAACCAACGCGACACAGGCATAAAGTGCATTTACGTGGCAATCGGCCAGAAATCCTCGTCGATCGCCGGCGTCGTGAGAAAGCTCGAAGAAGAAGGCGCAATGGAGCATACGATTGTAGTGGCGGCAGCGGCGGCAGAGAGTGCGGCAATGCAATACATCTCGCCGTATTCGGGTACGTCGATGGGCGAGTACTTCCTCGACAGGGGTGAAGATGCGCTGATCGTCTTCGACGACCTGACCAAACAGGCCTGGGCGTACCGCCAGATATCGTTATTGCTACGACGTCCGCCGGGCCGCGAGGCGTATCCCGGTGACGTTTTCTATCTGCATTCACGCCTCCTCGAACGGGCATCGCGTGTTAACGCAGAATACGTCGAGGAAGTTTCGGGCGGTAAGATCAAGGGTAAGACCGGCTCTTTGACCGCATTGCCAATTATTGAGACGCAGGCCGGGGATGTATCGGCATTCGTGCCTACAAACGTGATCTCGATTACCGACGGCCAGATCTTCCTCGAGACGGATTTATTCAATGCAGGTATCCGACCGGCGATCAACGCGGGCTTGTCGGTATCCCGGGTTGGTGGAGCGGCGCAAACGCAGATAATCAAGAAGCTTGGCGGCGGCGTGCGCCTTGCGCTTGCGCAATATCGTGAGCTTGCGGCATTCGCGCAATTTGCCTCGGACCTTGACGCCACAACCCGTGCACAGCTCGCACGCGGAGAGCGAGTGACAGAACTTATGAAGCAGAAACAGTACTCGCCGCTGTCGGTTGCCGAAATGGCGCTATCGTTGTACGCGGTCAACGAGGGTTTTCTCGATGACGTCGAAGTTGCCAAAGTTCTCGATTATGAAACAGCGTTACATGGCTTCGCGAAGACTAATCATGGCGAACTGCTGGATTCGATCAACAAGACCGGCGATTACAATGAAGAAATCGCGGGGCAATTGATGAACGTCTGCGCCGACTTCGCCGAAAAAGGAGCGTTTTGAGCACAGTATTCAGGGATCGCCCGCATGGCGGGCTCCAACAGGAATAATTCGAACGACGGAAAAACATGACAATGCATCGTAGGAGCCCGCCATGCGGGCGATAGCGATGATAGGAAACGACACAAATGGCAGGCGCAAAAGAGATACGCAACAAAATTCGCAGCGTGAAAAACATGCAGAAGATCACCAGTGCGATGGAAAAAGTTGCGGCCAGCAAAATCCGTAAAGCACAGATTCAAATGCAGGCGTCACGTCCGTACGCGCAGCGTATTCGCCGCGTAATCGGCCACCTGTCACACGCGAACCCGGATGCCAGTCACCCGTATATGCGCGAGCGCGACATCGAACGCGTTGGATTCATCGTCATTTCGACCGACCGCGGTCTGTGCGGTGGTCTCAATGTCAACTTGTTCAAAACGGTAATCGGTGAGATCGCAAAATGGCAAGGCAAGAAAGTCGACGTTGATCTTGCCCTGATCGGTGCGAAATCTGTGCAATTCTTTCGCAGGCTTGGTGGCAATGTGGTTGGTACGGCTACGCACCTCGGCGACAAGCCGCACATCAATGATTTGATCGGTTCAATCAAAATCATGCTCGACGCGTACAGCGAAGGCAAGATCGACCGCCTTTTCCTGATGCATAACGAGTTCATCAGTGCGCTGAGCCAGAGGCCCGTTGTGGAGACGCTGTTGCCCGTAAGTATGATCTCGGAAACGGACGAAGAATTGCAAGAGCATTGGGATTACATTTATGAGCCAGACGCAAGGGAGTTGCTCGAAGATTTCCTGATGCGTTATATCGAATCACAGGTCTATCGTGGTGCGGTCGAGAACTTCGCCTGCGAAATGGCAGCGAAAATGGTGGCGATGAAGTCTGCCACAGACAACGCTGGAGAGATTATCGACAGTCTGCAATTGAAATATAACAAGGCACGGCAAGCCGCGATTACACAAGAGATATCAGAAATCGTCGGCGGCGCAGCCGCCGTGACTGGTTAGTGTGATTTAACCATAGTTAATCGGCGGCACAACGCCGAAATGTTTGAGGACCCAGGTATGAGTACCGGAACTACTGTGCAGATTATTGGTGCTGTCGTGGACGTCGAGTTCCCGTCGGACAAGATTCCCAAAATTTACGATGCGCTGATCATAGACGACGCTGAGATTACGCTCGAAGTTCAGCAGCAGCTGGGCGATGGTATTGTTCGTACCATTGCGATGGGTGCGAGCGAGGGTCTAAAGCGCGGCATGTCGGTATCCAATACCGGGCAGCCGATAATGGTGCCCGTTGGCGAGAAAACGCTTGGGCGCATCATGGATGTGCTTGGCAGACCGATTGACAATGCAGGCGAGATTGGCGCAGAAAAGTTAATGCCGATTCACCGTCCGCCGCCGACGTACGAGGAACAAGCGGCGACGACCGAAGTTCTGGAGACCGGTATCAAGGTCATCGACCTGATCATGCCGATCTCGAAGGGCGGTAAAGTTGGGTTGTTCGGTGGCGCAGGCGTGGGCAAGACCGTAGCACTCATGGAACTCATCCGTAATATTGCTCACGAGCATGAGGGCTACTCGGTATTTGCCGGCGTTGGCGAACGTACGCGCGAAGGTAATGACTTCTTTCACGAGATGACTGATTCGGGCGTTATCAACAAGGTATCGCTGGTTTACGGGCAGATGAATGAGCCTCCCGGAAACCGGCTTCGTGTTGCGCTGACAGGCCTGACGATGGCCGAAGCGTTTCGCGATGAGGGACGCGACGTCCTCATGTTTATCGACAACATCTACCGCTACACGCTCGCGGGAACCGAGGTTTCGGCCCTGCTCGGCCGCATGCCCTCGGCTGTTGGTTACCAGCCGACGCTCGCCGAAGAAATGGGTATCTTGCAGGAGCGTATCGCGTCAACCAAGACCGGTTCGATCACCTCGTTCCAGGCTGTATACGTGCCGGCTGACGACCTCACCGATCCGTCCCCGGCAACGACCTTTGCTCACCTTGACGCAACACTCGTATTGTCACGACAGATCGCGGAATTGGGTATCTACCCGGCCGTGGATCCGCTTGATTCGACATCGCGAATTCTCGATCCGAACATCATCGGCCAGGAACATTACGATTGTGCGCGCAGCGTGCAGGCGGTACTGCAGCGCTACAAAGAGTTGCAGGACATCATTGCAATTCTCGGCATGGACGAATTGTCCGAAGACGATAAACTTACGGTGACCCGGGCGCGCAAAGTTCAGCGCTTCCTGTCACAGCCGTTCTTCGTTGCCGAAGTATTCACGAACATGCCGGGCAAATATGTAGCGCTGGCAGAAACGATTCGCGGCTTCAGTGGTATCGTGAATGGTGACTACGATCACCTCCCCGAACAAGCGTTTTACATGGTTGGCTCGATCGACGAGGCAGTCGAAACCGCGAAAACGATGCAATAAGGAACAGAGACCTGCTAATGGCCACGATTCAAGTCGACATTGTTTCTGCGGAAGGCGAAATCCATTCGGGTGAAGCTACGATGGTATTCGTGCCGGCGAAGATGGGCGAGATCGGAATCGCTCCGCGACACGCGCCGTTGTTAACGGCACTGAATCCTGGCGAAGTGCGCGTCCTGGATACCGAAGGCAAGGAACACTTCTTCTACATCACCGGCGGCATGCTTGAAGTACAGCCGCATCTCGTTACGGTACTGGCTGATACGGCATTACGCGGCGAACAACTCGACGAAGCTGCGGCACTTGCGGCGCAACTCGAAGCCGAGCAAGCGCTCGAGGGAGCGTCCGAAGAAACGGACATTGCGCGGGCCCAGCAGGAACTTGCAGAAGCCCGTGCGCGCTATCGGGCCGCGCAAAAACTCAAGGGTGGACGCTAATGCTAATTACACGCATTTAGAAGACTAAAAAAGTGATTGCGGAGAAATAATGACACCATTGTTATCGGCGTAAACGTATTCACCGGGCTTGAAAGTCACTCCGCCAAAGCTAATTTCAATGTTTAATTCACCACGATTTTCTCGGATACTTCTTATTGGCATGCTATTGAGTGCCTGGATACCGATATCCAGAGTAGATATCGCGTCCACATCACGAATGCAGCCATAAACTATTAATCCCAGCCACCCATTTTTCATTGCGTTTGCAGCAATCATATCGCCCACGAGCGCACAACGCATCGAGCCACCACCGTCTACTACCATGACCTTACCGGCACCGTCTTCGGCTGCCTGAGCTTTGACCACAGTGTTATCTTCAAAACACCTGACGGTAACAATTTCGCCTCCAAAGGCTCTTTTACCACCATAGTTATTAAAAATCGGCGCGACCGCACTTACCGTTTCGGGATTTTCATCACAGAGATCAGGGGTTACTATTTTCATTGGGAAGCCGTTACTGCGTGCAAGCGACAGTCATATCTAATTGCGCTTGAATAACGGCAGTGTACCAAGTCGATCAGCCATCTCTATTGGCACCCCATCACAGTCACGCATCTCACGCGGCGGATCGAATTTTTGCGTTAGCGGCGCCACGATCAACATAGTGAAAAACGAGGCCGCAAGACCGATAAAGTCGGCGGGCAACCAAGGCGCAATTGACAGTGTTATCAACCAGGCCAGAATACCGACGGCCATTGACGACAACGCGCCCGTCCGATTCGCCTTCGTCCACCAAACTCCCATAATGAACGGCACAATTATCGCGGCAAGGCCCAGAATATTCGAATCGACCATTAGGTTAAATACGACCTGAACCCGCATCGCGATAAAAATCGCGATGAGGCCACATACCGGTATGGTCAATCGGGCCACGAGAAGCGATAGTTTATCTGATGGATCTCGTTTAACCATTGGCAAAATGTTCTTGGCGAAAATACTGGACACGGCAAGTAAGGCGCTGTCTGCAGAACTCATTATTGCAGCAAGCAGGGCGCCGACAAATACAGCAACTGCGACAGGATGGAGATGTTCGATCATCATCGCCGGAATAACGGCTTCCGAAGAAGCAAGATCCGGCATTGTGACGCTCGCAATAATTCCGAGAAGGACGGGAATCATGCCGAACACGAGATAGCCGACGCCGCCGAAGTAGAATGAATTTTGCGCAACGCGCTCGCTTTTTGCAGATGCGACGCGCTGAAATAGCGTTTGCGCCGATATATCGACAACACCAATTATGGTCCATGCGCGCAGGTAGTTGAGCCACTGCTCGGCCGTATTTTCGAGCGGCAGCATACGGAACGCATTTTCATCGAGCAGCGGCGATATGGCGCTCCAGCCACCAACGTCGATCAGAACAACGGTGAACAAAACAACCAGGCCGACGATGATAATTATCATCTGGATGAAGTCGGTCAGCGCGACGGCCCACATGCCGCCAACAGCAGTGTAAATAACAATAACAATTGCGCCGCTGACAATTCCGACCTCGAGCGGAATGCCGGTGAGCTCCCTGAAAATCAAGCCGAAGCCAACCAGCATTGAGCTTACCCAGACGACATTTGCAAACACGGCGACAGCTGTAATAGCCATCGCGGCCGTGGGACCATACCGTTGCTGCATAAAATCGGTGACGGTGATGATCCGCAATCGGCGAAATGTTCTCGCGAAGAAAAACCCGACAAGTAACAGTGCAAGGGCACCGCCCCACGGATCCTCAATAACCCCGAGCATTCCTTCGTCGTACGCTGCTCCTGCGCCGCCCATAATCGTACTGCCACCGAACCACGTCGCGATAACGGTCATTGAACACAACCAAATGGGAAGGCCGCGGCCGGCGACCATGAAATCGGTGACAGAATGAGATTTCTTCGACGCGTAGAACCCGACGCCAAGCATGATGACCATATAAATAGCGACGCCAATGAAAATAATTGTTTGATCCGACATGTTTTGGTTCTTATTCTGTAGCCGAAGCGCAAGATTAACATTGTTGGTCACAATTTCTGCACGCCGGTGCCACGGGTCTTGCGGTATCATGCCCGGTCATTGAAACAGGGAGTTTCAGGCTTGGGCCTAAGTGTCATAATTCTCGCTGCGGGCCAGGGCACACGTATGCACTCGGATTTGCCGAAAGTGCTACAGGCGCTCGCTGGCAGGCCGCTGCTTGCACACGTGCTCGATGTTTCTCGGGCTCTTCGCGCCGACGATATTGCGGTCGTTTATGGGCACGGGGGCGCAGCCGTGCAACAGACCTGCGGCAGTGATGGGTTGCGATGGGTCTTGCAGGCGGAGCAACTCGGCACGGGGCACGCAGTGCAGCAGGCGATGCCGGATACACCAGACAACAATCAGGTGTTGATCCTGTACGGCGATGTGCCGCTGCTCACACGCGAGACATTGCAGCGATTGCTGGGTGCGGCGAAGGCCGGGGAAGTAAGTCTGTTGACAGTCGATCTGGATGATCCGACAGGCTATGGGCGCATCGTTCGTGATAACGATGAAGTTATTGGTATCGTCGAAGAAAAGGATGCGACCGACAAGGAGCGGGAAATCACCGAAATCAACACGGGCGTCATGGTTTGTGATGCGAACAAACTCAGAACATGGTTGGACGAGGTTGGTAACGATAATTCACAGGGCGAGTATTACCTGACGGATGTCGTGCGTATGGCTGTTGGCGATGGCGTCAGCGTCAAGGGCATCAAAGCAGATAACTGGGTGGAAGTAATGGGTATCAACGACAAGAAACAACTGGCCGAGGCAGAACGAGCGCTGCAGACTCGACTGGTTAATGGATTAATGGAACAGGGTGTCGGTTTCGCGGATCCGGCGCGTGTTGACATACGCGGTAATCTGAATTGTGGCAAGGACGTCTTTATTGACGTTAACGCTGTGTTTGAGGGTGACGTATCACTGGGCGATGGTACTCGAATCGAATCGAATAACCTGATTCGCGACAGCAAGCTTGGAACAGGTACGATCGTACATTCGAATTGCCACATTGAGGGAGCAACGACGGGAAGCGACTGTGAGATAGGGCCATTCGCGCGCCTGCGTCCAGGCGCGGAGCTTGCCAACAATGTGAAGATTGGAAACTTCGTCGAGATCAAGAAGAGTACGATCGCCAATGGCAGCAAGGTCAATCACCTGGCTTATATCGGCGATGCCGAAATTGGGACAAGTGTCAACGTCGGTGCTGGCACAATCACGTGCAATTATGACGGCGCAGCCAAACACCGGACCAAAATCGGCGCTGATGTGTCTATCGGCTCCAACGTCAATCTGGTGGCGCCGGTGGAAATCGGCAAAGGAGCGACGATCGGCGCAGGTTCGACAATTACAAAGTCCGTTGCCGATGGCCAATTGGTATTAGAGCGATCGAAGCAGGTAAGCGTTCCGGGCTGGAAGCGACCTACCAAGAAGAATTAGACAGGAGAAACAAACCATGTGTGGAATTGTCGGCGCGGTGGCCGAACGAAATGTTGTCCCGATCCTGATGGACGGGCTCAGACGGCTGGAGTATCGCGGCTACGATTCGGCTGGAATTGCTGTCCTTGACGACGGCAATATCACATGTACGCGGCGGGTAGGAAAAGTTCAGCAGTTGCAGAATGCGCTCGACGAAAATCCGCTGCACGCTGAAATTGGTATTTCGCACACGCGCTGGGCGACACACGGTGTGCCGAGCGAGATCAATGCGCATCCACATATGTCGGGGGACGACATCGCTATCGTTCATAACGGCATCATCGAAAACTACGAAGAACTGCGAGAAGACCTCAAAGCAGAAGGCTATGCGTTCGTTAGCGACACGGACACCGAGGTTATTGCTCATCGAATCTCGCATCATTTAAAGGTGTCCGGTGATTTGACGGCGGCTGTCAAAGCCACGGTTGCCGAGCTCGAAGGCGCATATGCGTTGGTCGTGATGAGCAAGAATCACCCGGGAAAGTTATTGTTGGCACGAGCAGGTTGCCCGGTCGTGATCGGTATCGGCAGTGATGAAAACTTCATTGCCTCGGACGTTGCGGCATTGCTGCCGGTGACGCGTAAATTCATGTTTCTGGAGGAAGGCGATATCGCGCTGGTCGAGCGCACGCGAGTTTGTATTTGGAATGCTGACGGCAATGAAGTTGACCGACCCGTCAAGGAAAGCGAGCTTACAGCGGATGCGGCGGAACGTGGTGAGTATCGGCACTACATGCAAAAGGAAATTCACGAGCAGGCGCAGGCTGTAGCCCGAACGCTTGCTGAGCGCATCGCCAATGGCAAGGTGCTTGACGCAGCGTTTGGTCCCAAGGCTAATGAGGCTCTTGATGTAACGAGGAGCGTACACATCGTGGCGTGTGGTACGAGTTATCACGCAGGACTCGTTGCGCGTTACTGGATCGAGCAACTCTGCCGCCTGCCGTGCACGGTCGAGATCGCCAGCGAATATCGTTACCGCGATCCTGTTGTTCCTGAAGGGACGCTGTTCGTCACGATTAGCCAGTCCGGTGAAACAGCGGACACGCTTGCTGCGCTGCGCGCGGCGAAGGAGATGCGTTACATTTCAACGTTGACGATCTGCAATGTGCCCGAGAGTTCGATAGTGCGCGAGTCCGAGCTTGTCATGATGACTCATGCCGGGCCGGAAATCGGGGTGGCGTCGACGAAAGCATTTACGACACAACTCGCCGCGCTGGCGCTATTGACGATTTCACTGGCGCGACGCAACGGGCTGGAAGAAAAACAGGAGCGAGAGCTGGTGGAGCAACTTGTTGCACTGCCCGAATTGATCGATGAGGTGCTTACGCTCGATGCGTCGATCGAATTACTGGCGGAGCATTTCGTCGACAAACATCATGCATTATTCCTCGGTCGTGGCGTGCAAAACCCAATTGCAATGGAGGGCGCACTCAAACTCAAGGAAGTTTCGTATATCCATGCGGAGGCCTATGCTGCTGGCGAACTCAAGCACGGCCCGCTTGCTCTCGTCGATGAAGATATGCCTGTCGTTACGATTGCCCCGGATGATGAGTTGCTGGAGAAGTTGAAAGGCAATTTGCAGGAAGTGCGGGCGCGCGGCGGCCAGCTCTATGTGTTCGCAGATCCGCGAGTGCAATTTGAAAGTCGGTCGGGCATTCACACAACACACATGCCTGCAGAAATCCAGGATTTCCAGGCGCCGATTCTATATACGATACCGTTGCAGTTGCTTGCGTATCACGTCGGAGTTCTCAAGGGTAACGACGTTGATCAGCCGAGGAATCTCGCGAAATCCGTGACTGTCGAATGAGTACCAAGGCGGACACGGTTTTCTCAAAGAGACTTAATGGCGCATGGCGTCATTCAGACATTGCGGCGACATGGCCGACGGATCAGCAGATCCCGACGTGCAGATCACCATCATGAACTCCAGGGTTGTTGCATTGGTTGCTAATGACGAAAGTCGTCGTGAGCTTGCCGGCGATCAGTTGTATCTTGACCTGGACTTAAGCGGCGCAAACCTGCCGCCGGGAACGAGACTTGATATTGGCGATGCAATCATCGAGGTTACTGAACTGCCGCACACGGGGTGCAGAAAGTTTGCGGACCGATTTGGCAGAGACGCGACCGTATTCGTTAATTCAGGACTGGGGCGCAAACGCAGTTTTCGCGGCATCAATGCGAGGGTGGTTCAATCAGGCGATCTCAAGGTGGGTGACGTCGCGCAGAAGTTAATTTAGGGAGCCACTACTGGCTCGCCGATCGAGCGTTCAAACAGATCACATAGCATTGGCTCAGGCGCAGCTATCGTGAATATATCGTCACCCAGCTCTTGCACCGGGAAGTCGGGTGCTTTGAACAGCAGCCACTCGGGCAGGCCCTCGGCGTTCGGGTTGCCGGTTGCCGCAAACTGAGTCCAGTAGCCCATCATCGATTCTGTCAGCTCCAGATCGACGTCAGTGGTTCTCATGTATGCATCATGAGTTCCAAAAGCGTAGGCATACTCAGCGCCATGGAAGGCCCGAACTTTCGCGCCGCCAGGGTCCTCCCGGACCCGTGTGAAATAATACATCCAGGCATCGCGGCCGACAGCCGTCATTTTAGCCGCCGTATTTTGTGACGGGCACACATAATTCTCGGCAGTGATCAGACGATCCATCGCGCGGCGTGGGTCCGTTTCAGAAATGACGGCCGCCAAAGCGCCAGCGCTGTCAATGTATCTGAGCTTATCGGCTGCGCTCAAAACATCATCCCTCGTCGAGTCGGCATCCAGGAAGTCATACCACTCGTCGGCATTCGTGCCGATGATCAACTGACGATCGGTGAAGCTACCGGCCTGAATTTCTTCCCAGGTAGGCCGAAGGAGAAGCTGGCCGTCGACAGCAGGAGAATGGTAGTAGTCGGGAAATGCCTCCTCGTAGGCTTGCAACAACTTGTCGGCGGGGACAAGCCTGAGCGATGCAATTGAATCGTCGCCCTCGAAGCCCATGATTCCGGCGAGGTTGTGACCGCGTTTCTGCTCGTCCGCCAGAGAGGGTGATCGGCGCAGACCGTAACCTGCGGTACTTTCCAGGATAGCGCGGTGAAACAGGCCATCGGCGCTTGCGGCGAACATGAGCGCAAGAATGTTCTCGGCTCCGGATGATTCGCCAAACATCGTGACTCGGCCGGGGTCACCACCAAATTTCGCGATGTTCTGCTGCACCCATTGCAGTGATGCGATCAAGTCCCAAAGCCCGAAATTGGCGACAGCATCTTCGGGCGGAATTTCGGCGTGCGACAGAAAGCCAAAAGCGCCGACTCGATATGCAACGGATACGACAACCACGCCTTTTCGCGCGAGCTTGTGGCCGTGGTAATTGGGCTCATACGACCAGCCACTGCGGTTGCTGCCACCATGTACCCATACCATCACCGGCAGGCTTGCATCGTGTTTCAGCGTTGGCGTCCAGACATTGAGATAGAGGCAGTCTTCGCTGATCTCCAGATCACGGTAGTAATCGCGGGAGCCGCCAAATGTCTCGGCCATGTAGCGATACCAGTCAAGAATGCGCATCGTTTGCATGCAAGCGGCCGCGAAATCGACGACGGTACGGTGGTCTACCGTGTTCTTTAAAGGTTGTGGCGAGCGCCAGCGCAGATCGCCTGTCGGAGGTTCAGCGAACGGTACGCCGAAAAATGCGGCGACCGTGCCGTCCTCGACGTACTTGCCGAGCAGGATTTCGCCATCGACCTCGACACCAGGGGCCCTATTACAGCCAAGCAAAAGCAGAAACGAAAATGCTGTCAGGGTCTTGAGCATCGCGCTAAGCCGGGTGGTCTTCCTGCAGCGACTTGACCAGCGAGTACGACATGGCCACGCCGACAAATAATATCGGCAACGACGCAATCAACAGCATCACCTGCATTGCACGCAGGCCCTGTTCCGGGTCATCAGCGTTGTGCCCGATGAACATCAAGGTAATCGGCATGACGGCTAGCGCGAACGCCCAGAACACACGATGCCAGCGAGCTGGATTGTCGCCTGCGGGCAGGTGCAGCGTTGCTCCCGATGCAATCGTGTACGAGGCAGAGTCGTAAGTCGTTGCTGCGAAGATGATCGACACGAAGGCGAATACCGCTATTACGAGTCCTGCGAACGGCAGTGTCTCGAGTGTTGCGACGATGGCGGCATTGCCGCTCACTGTATTCATGATATTCACAAAATCGAGTTCGCCAGTCAACTGCAGGAACAAGGCGTAATTGCCGATAATCATGTAGAAAATCCAGCTGCCGAGCGAGCCGAAAATCAACATGCCTGTGATGATCTGTCGAATGGTGCGGCCGCGCGAGATGCGCGTGATGAACAGGCCGACGTAGGGCGCGAAGGCTATCCACCACGCCCAGTAGAATACTGTCCAGGACTCGACAAAACCCGATTCGGTAAATGGGTCGGTCCAGAAATTCATGCGCAGGAAATTTTGCGTCATTAACCCGAGGCCGTTAAGGCTCGTCTTGAACAGGAAGATCGTGGGACCGACCATGAGAATGAACAGCAACATGCCGAGGGCAAGATACATGTTGATGTCGCTCAGGCGTTTGATGCCTTTTTGCAGTCCGAGCCAGACACTGACTACGAACAGGCTGACACAAAGCGCCATGACGCCGACTTCAAGTCCGAAGCCATGCTCGATCGGAAACAACCACGCTATGCATGCCGCGATCATCGGGGCCGAAAAGCCGAGACCGGTTGCGGCGCCGGCCACGAGCGCAATAATGAACAAAAAATCGATAATGCGAGCGACCGGACCGTGTTCCTTACCTTTGAGGAACCAGCTGCAGCTTATGCTGAAGCGCAGGACGTCCATCTTGCGAACGTAATACGGGTAACCGATTGCAATGGCCGGCAGGCAATAAAATGCCCAGGCCGTAAAACCCCAGTGGAAAAGACCATAAGTCGAAGCCCATTCAGCGGCCTCGGTGCTGCGAGGTTCGGCGCCGAACGGCGGTGCATCGTAGTAGTAGGCCCATTCGGTTGCGCACCAATACATCAGTCCCGCGCCAACGCCGGCGCAGAACAGCATGGCGATCCAGCTCATCTGTGAGAATTCGGGCGCCTCATCTGGTTCGCCGAACTTGACGTTACCGAAGCGACTTGCGGCGAGCCAGATCAGGAAACTGATTGCGCCGACGCTAGCCAGCAGGTAGAGGATGCCGAACTCGCTCGCGATGTAGTCGTAGAGCGACTGCAACATGGCACCGGCCGCCGCGGGGGATGCGGCGAGCGGAATGCAAACGAAGAGAATAATTGCGATGCTGCCAATGAAAGTCGGCCAATCAATTCTACTCTGCTGCATCTGCGGTCTCTTCTTGTTTATTAGTCGATGTTGAGGACGACGGCCCCGCGCACACCATCTTGTTCGATCGTTTCATTGCCTGTTGCAATATCGGCCAGCGGTAGTGTTGCGGCGATCCGATGCTGCAATGTGTCTTCGCCCAGCGCTGCCGCAATGTCGCTGACTGCATGTTCCTTGGCGACCTCCGGCATTGCATAGACGATGACGAAGCGAAGCGTGATGTCCTTGTACATCATTTTCAGGAACGGGAGTTTGGGTTCCTTGTCCAGGTTCGACGAGTATGTTGCGATCGTTCCGCCAGTCCGCAGCACTTCCACAGACGTTGGCAGATTGACGCCGAATTCGACTTCAATGACGCGATCCACAGGTGCGCCGCTATTGGCGGCCATAACGGCGTCGATGAAGTCGTCACCGCGATGATTAACGACGAATTGGGCGCCTGCTTGTGTGCAAGCAGCGACATCGTCGTCGTTGCTTGCGGTCGCGATAACGGTCGCTCCTGACATACTCGCCCATTGTACGGCATAGTTGCCGACACGGCCGGCGCCACCGGTAATCAGTATCGTTTGTCCAGATACTTCGCCGTCGGCGAATACGCACCTATGTGCTGTCATTGCGGGAATGCCGAGGCATGCGCCGACGTCAAAACCCACGGCATCGGGGAGCGTTGCTGCGCGTGTGCTGTCGACAGCCACATATTCTGCGGCGGTGCCGAAGCGGCGCGCATACTGTGCCTGGTAAATCCAGACGCGTTCGCCGATACGGCTGCGATCTATGCCTTCACCGACAGCTTCGATGATCCCGGCGCCGTCACTGTTTGGAATAACGAATCCACCATCAAGAAGATCGGGAAATGCGCCGGCTCTCTTTTTGACATCGGACGGGTTGATACCACTCGTGTGCAATCGCACCAGCACTTCGCCTTGACCGGCGGATGGCGTATCAGTGTCGCCTATCGTCAGGACTTCGGTTGCGGGACCGAACTTTTCATACCATGCAGCAAGCATTGCGGTCTCTCTACTACGATCATTCAATCGAGCCAATTAGATAGCGCTTCAGTGTGACCATCAACCGCGATCGCCTGGCCGGACATTCGCGCCGCTTTTTCCGAGGTCAGAAACAAGACGACTGCGGATACGTCGTCGGGTGTTACAAATGTATGCATAGAGCTTTGGCAGAGGTACGCGTCGCGTACCTCTGCAGGCGGAATGCCGTGGCTTTCGGCATGCGATTTGATGACGCCGTCAATTCGGGGACCGCTGACACAGCCCGGGCAGACGGCATTGACCCGAATATTGTCGGGACCGAGTTCCATAGCCCAGGTTTTCGTCAGGCCGATCAAGCCCCACTTGCTCGCGGCGTACGGTGAACGCATCGGCACGCCGAACAGACCTGCTGTCGATGCAATATTGACTATTGAACCGCCACCAGCGGCTCTTAGCAACGGCGTAGCACGGCGAGTCATGTAGAAAGCGCTACTGAGATCCACGGCAATACAACGATCCCAATCGGCCGGATCAATGTCGTCAACAGTTGCAACTGGACCAGCGATGCCGGCGTTATTGATAAGAATGTTCAGTCCATCGTGCAGCTCGAGAAAATCATCGAAAATCCGGTCGACGTCTGTCACATTCGAAACATCCGCTTGTGTGGCCGTTGCTGCGGGGTTGGCCGCGATGAACTCGTCAATCATCACATCGGATATATCGCAGATATGCACTGCGGATCCTGCGGAGAGATAAGTCTCGGCGATATTTCGACCGATGCCGGAAGCGCCACCGGATATGAGCACTGTGCTGTGCTTCGATGACATCTGCTTAAGACTCGTAAGCGCGCAATTGCGTCTTGGCAATGATATGACGCTGTATCTCGGAGGTGCCATCCCAGATTCGCTCGAGGCGAGCATCGCGGCAGCCCTGGCCTGTGTCCGGGTCGCGAACATGGATATGCGCGACCGCTGCACCCGCCTTGGCGGCGGCTATCACCGCATCGGCAATCTGTGTGGTAGTGACGGGAATGTCCGGATGTCTCGACAAGGTATCGGCCGCACCCGTTACTGCGCACGTAATGATGACATTCTTGTTCATCGATGGTCCTTTCGATCCGGTTCCGCCAAGCAGGTGGTCTGCAGAAAAGTTTACAGGAACTCTGCGCGGTTGTAGCCAGGATCGGTCAAAATGGCGTGGTTCGCTGCGATCGGCTCCGGTATCGTGCAGAGCCATGAGCGACGAAATTAGAGATTTTCTGCGACTGCCCAAACGGCATGCGTCAAAACTGGAATCCGAGCCCAGTGCGGCAGACGGTGCACAGTTAGCGAAGGCACAGTCTGTGCGCGACGCAATCATGGCCGCCTTGATCGTGGTCGTGCTGTTCAGTGCATTGTGGTCGATCCTGTCAGCGCTGATAGATCGCATCTTTCCATGGATGACGCTGATTCTCGGGTATTTGATCGGGCTGAGCGTGCGGCGCGCAGGGCAAGGCCTGGACTGGCGCTTTCCCACCATCGCTGCCAGCATGGCGGCGCTGGGCGCATTGGCCGGCAATGTCGTCGTTGCAGCAACGTTTACGGCGATTGTGTTGGACACGACGACGCTGACTGTCCTGCGTGCCGTGACGACGATGACATGGCCGGTCTTCTTTGACGAAGTATTGACACCAGCCGACGCAATCTTCGCCTTGTTCGCGGCAGCAATTGCGGCCAGTTATGCTAATCGTCGGCTGACCCGGGCCGAATTTATTGCTTTGCGCAAATGGGGCAAGGAGCAAGAAGACGCAGAGCGATCCTGATGCATTGCTGAATTTAGGTTATCGCGGATTCTACACAGGCATCAACAAACCGTTGTCGATTTCGATTCCTTTACCGCGCAATGCACCGAGTTGTTGTGAGACCAGGGTTTCGAGGTCATCTACGGTATTTTCGAAACCCAGGAAACACTGTGGCTCGCGCCGCAAAAGCGACCATTTGGCACCCTCAATGACATGAATCAAATGCGCGACATTCTTGCGGATTGAGTCGATATACGGGTTCTGCCCGTCGTAGAGCACCTCGATGTACCGGTAGACGCGGTTGAATTTTCGCTGCAAGCGGTCGCGCGTGACCTGTTGATAGAAGGCCGGCGTCTTTTTCAACAGGTCTGTGCCGGACTTATATCGAACCACGTACTCGCCGGGACCGGCAATCTCGATAGCAACACCGCCGGCGACAAACTCATGATATAGGCGATCGCGACACTTTTCGAGATAGCAGCGATCGGCCATCTGCGCTATGAGGTCAGCCGTACCAATCAGGTGCCCGCAGATTATATCGCGCGGGTCGTCAAGTTCGATCTCGTCCAGGTCGACTTCATAACCCGTGAAGTGCACGATCATGCTGCTGACGGCGACGTCCCTGGCCATGCCGAGCTCGGGCAAATAACGACGCAGGAAGTCAGCACTGCGCGACACATGATACAGAGTGAATTGCGCGCCGTTTGAGAAACCCTTGTCCCGTTCCTCGTGGCGAATGTAACCGGAATCATGGAACAAAGCGGTCACGATAGCCATTTGCGCCCGATCCGGGCCAGGTCGCTGACCGGCGTCGACGCTGTGTTCGTATCCAGCGACGAGGCGCGCCAGCGCAAGTGTCATATCGAGTGTGTGCTGAACGTCGTGATAGGTTGTATCGCAACCTTTGTAGCCCGGAAAGCGACCCGAGAAAAGGCGCTCGAAATCGTAGAATGCGAGCCAGAGTTTATCGAAAGAAGCAGTGGGAAACGCCTGACTGAAAAGGGCATGCACAGCGTTGCGGACCGCGACAGGATTGCTTACCTGTACGGTATTCGTCACGTCGTAATCATTACGGCGGTCCTGGGACATGATTTTTTTCTTATTGTTAGTCGTCGCCGGAGTACCGGATTGAACGTTACCTGTGATTTCGGTCAACGTCGCTCTCGCTGCACGAATTCGTGTTAAGTAATTCTACACTGCGGCATGTCGCGACGCAGGGTGAATTTCTGAAATATGTAATGTAGCTGCCGATAATTGCCAACGAGGAGTAATGCCTCACCCGAATTATTCATGAATATTCCGGGCTAGACATCGAACTCTGCCACAACGGGCGCGTGATCTGATGGCCGCTCCCAGGCGCGGGGCTCTTTGTCGACATAACATGCCGAGCACGCGTTCGCCATAGCCTTACTGGCTAGAATCAAGTCGATTCGCAGCCCTGCGTTGCGTCTGAAACCGGCGGCCCGATAGTCCCACCAGCTGAAAGTCTTTTCTGCCTGGTCAAAGCTGCGAAACACATCGGTAAGCCCGAGGTCGAGCAAGGTTGTTAGTGCTTGCCGCTCCGGCTGGCTGCAAAGAATGCCATCACCCCATTTTTCAGCGTCATAGACATCCGCGTCGGCAGGGGCAATATTGAAGTCGCCCAGAACGATAAGCTTGTCATGTTGTGACAATTCGTGGTCGAGAAAACCATGCAGTGCGGCCAGCCAGCGGAGCTTGTAATCGTACTTCTCGGAGCCGACAGATTGGCCATTGGGGACATACAGATTGACTACGCGGACGTCATTGACCGTCGTCGCAAGAACTCTGCGTTGAGCATCTTCGAAGCCGGGAAAACCAGGGACGGGGTCCGTCGGGGTAGTGCGGCTGACCACTGCCACGCCATTATAGGTTTTCTGTCCGTTAGCTAGAGAGCAATAGCCGGCCGCGGCCAGCTCATCACTCGGAAATGCGTCGGTGACCTGCTTGATTTCCTGCAGCACCAATACGTCGGGTGTGTGCACAGCCAGCCACTCGAGCACGTGCGGCAGACGGACATTCATCGAATTGACATTCCACGTCGCGATTTTCATGTGCACGCTATGCCGTTTTGTCTCAGCAGCGCATCAATTTTAGGTTTGCGGCCGCGAAATGCGACATAGGCCTGCATGATGTCACGGCTACCACCGACCTCCAAAATCTCGTTGCGAAATCGCTTTGCCGTTTCCCTGTCAAAGATGCCGGCTTCTTCAAAGGCGCCGAAGGCATCGGCAGCCAGCACTTCGGCCCACTTGTAGCTGTAGTATCCCGCTGCATAGCCGCCGGCGAAAATGTGTGAGAAACCGTGCGGTAGACGATTGTAGGCCGGGTGCACCACCAGCGACATTTCGGCACGAACTTTGTCGAGAATCTCGAGCACATCGAAATTCTGTCGGGGTTCGTATTCTGCGTGCAGGCGAAAGTCGAAAAGAGCGAACTCGAGTTGCCGCATCATTGCCATTGCAGCACCTGCATGACGGCTATCAAGAAGCCGATCGAACAGCGGGCGCGGCAGCGGCTCACCTGTGGTGGCGTGAGACGAGCACCCCAACAGCACATCATAGTTCCATGCGAAGTTTTCCATGAATTGACTGGGCAGCTCGACTGCGTCCCAGGCGACGCCATTGATACCGGCAATGCTCGGGTAGTCGATGCGCGTCAGCAGGTGATGCAGCATGTGTCCGAATTCGTGGAAAAGGGTTACAACATCATCGTGAGTCAATAACGAGTCGTGACGGTCGTCGGGCGGAGGAAAATTACAGACGAGATAGCCCACTGGGGACGTGGCTTCGCCGCCAAGGTTTTTGCGACCAACACACTCATCGACCCAGGCACCGCTGCGCTTGCCGCTGCGGGCATAAAGGTCAGTGTAAAAGCCGCCGATAAGTGCGCCGCTCTCGTCGTAAACGGTGTAATAACAGACATCATCGTGCCAGGTCGCGATATCGTCCTGGACATTGATCGTCACACCGTAAAGTCGCCCGGCAAGCTCGAACAGACCCTCGACGGCAGTTTGTGCCGAAAAGTACTGACGCAACTCCTCGTTGGATATCGAGTACTTCTTCTGTTTCAGCTTCTCGAAGTAGAATGCGATATCCCACGGCGACAGTGTAAATGCCGCGAACGCTTCGAGCTCCGCGAGCTCTTTTCTGGCCGATGCACGCGTGTGTGACGCGAGATCGCGAAGAAAATTGATAACCTCATCGGTTGAAACCGCCATCTTTGTTGCGAGCGAAAACTCGGCGTAATTATCGAAACCGACGAGCCTGGCGGCTTCGTAGCGCAGCGCAAGGATCGACTCGATATTGTCGCTGTTGTCCCAACTACCGTTGTCGCCCTGATCGGATGCGCGCGTTGACCAGGCCTGATATAGCGTTTCGCGAAGATCACGGCTTTCCGCGTGTGTCATTACTGCGTGGTAGGTCGGGTAGTCGAGCGTCAACAGCAGGCCAGGGCGATCGCACTTTTGCGCTTCGGTCTTTGCACGTGTGAGCGCATGCACAGGCAGGCCAGCCAGCTCCGACTCATCATCGATGTGCAGGGTCCAGGCATCCGAGGCGTCCTGAATATTGTGCTCGAACGCGGCCTGGGTCGAGGCCAGTTGTTGCATGATGTCTTTAAACCGGGCCTTGTCGCTTTCTGGGAGGTCGACGCCAGCGAGACGAAAATCACGCAGCGCATGCTCGATGACAGTCTTCTGTGCCTTGCTTGCGTTTTCAGGCAGTCCCTTGTCGACGCCTACATAAGCTTGCTGTAGACGAACATTTTGTGATAATTCGGTGCCGTACTCGGTTAATAGCGGCAGTGCCGCATTGTATGCATCGCGCCACTCGCGGGAACCGAGGACGCCCTGAAGATGGCTGACGGGAGACCAGACTCGTGACAGTTCGTGCTCCATTTCTTCCAGCGGTGCGACGAGTGTGTCGAAATCAGGGTGCGAGGATGCGTCGAGCAAGGCATCGAGCTTTTGTCGATGTGCTGCGATAAGCTCGCTGAGTGCTGGCAGGACATGTTCAGGCGATATATCGGCAAATCGCGGCAGCGACGAGGTGTCCAGAAGCGGGTTGGTCATCGCAGTGACTGATCTCCTTTAGAGGCGCGCGATGGTAGCACGGCCGGGCCTGGAGGCCCTCCAAAGGTCGGCATAATGCTCGTACCCCATCAAGGTGAAATTGATGGAAAACCATAGGGAAACTGACAATTGGACGATCAATATGATGTCTTGGTAATCGGCGGCGGCAGTGCCGGCATTGCGCATGCACGACGCGCGGCCGAGTATGGCGCACACGTCGCGGTGGTAGAACACGGACCACTCGGGGGCACCTGCGTGAATGTTGGCTGTGTGCCCAAGAAAGTGACGTGGTATATGGCGAGTCTTGCGCATCACTTCAAGCATGCCGCGGACTACGGATTTAGCGTCGAGGTTAACGGCCATGACTGGGCCAAACTGAAATCGCGACGTGACGCATATATAAGCCGCCTCAACAAAATTTACGAAGACGGTCTTGACAACAGCGGCGTCGATTACCTGGTGGGCACAGCTTGCTTTGTTGACGCACATACCGTTGCTGTTGGTGACATGCGGTATTCGGCTGAGCGTATTGTTATTGCGACCGGAGGCAAACCGATCGTGCCGGAATTGCCGGGCGCCGAACATGGCATTACATCGGATGGTTTTTTTGCGCTTACCGAACGCCCCGCTCGTGTTCTTATCATCGGCAGCGGATATATCGCGGTTGAGTTAGCGGGCATGTTCAATGCGCTTGGCAGTGCAACCCAGATTGCGGTGCGCAAGGATGGCCTGGTGCGAAACTTTGATTCAATGCTGGGCAGAGAACTCAAAGCCGCTATGCAGAAAGACGGCATCAAAATAGAGACGGGTGCCGTGCCGTCATCAATTAATGCAACGGATGCAGGCCTGACCTTGCAGGCCGAAGGTAGTCGGATGATTGGTCCGGCCGATTGCGTGATTTGGGCGATTGGACGCGAACCTAATACTGCCGGGCTTGATCTCGACAAGGCGGGAGTGACCATGGACGGCCGGGGTTTTGTTGTTGTTGATAAGTTTCAGCAGACCAATATCGAACACATTGCGGCATTGGGTGATGTCACCGGACGTCAGGCACTGACGCCGGTCGCGATCGCCGCGGGGCGGCGTCTTGCCGACCGACTCTATGGCGGCATGGCCGAGCGTTACCTTGATTACGAGACAATTCCGACGGTTATTTTCAGCCATCCGCCGATGGGAACGGTTGGCATGACCGAGGACGCGGCACGCGACGAGCACGGTGATGCAGTCAAGATTTACACGACAACGTTCAATGCGATGTATTACGCACTCGGCGAGAAACGGCAACTTACCGCCATGAAACTGATCACGGCGGGTGATGATGAGCGTGTTGTAGGCTGCCACGTCATCGGTGATGGTGCAGAGGAAATGATGCAAGGATTTGCTGTCGCGATACGCATGGGCGCTACGAAATCTGATTTCGATGACACGGTCGCCATTCATCCGACGAGCGCTGAGGAACTCGTGACTATGCGTTGACGAACATCTGCTTGAGAACAGCAGCGGTATCGGGCTGCACGCCGCGCCAGATATGAAAAGATTCTGCGGCCTGTTCGACGAGCATTCCCCAGCCCATGACCGATTTCGCCGCACCTTGCTCGCGCGCCCAGGCACTGAAGGGCGTCGGGCTAAGGCCGTATGAAAGGTCATAGCAGAACGTTTTATCCGACACGGCGGCCTCGGGATATGGAGGCGTGTCGCCATGCAGTCCGGCCGATGTCGCATTGATTATCAGATCATATGGCTCAGAAGTCGGTACGGCTTTGAAGCGGCAGCACGATACCGGTCCCATTTTCTCGAAATGGTCAGACAACACCTTCGCCTTGCCCAGGGTGCGATTGGCGATGAGCAATGCGGCCGGTTGCATCTCGAGCAGGGGTCCGACGATGCCGCGCGTCGCACCGCCGGCGCCCAGTATCAGGATGCTGGAATTTTCGAGATTGACGCTGAGATTGACGACCAGGTCGCGTAACAGGCCAATGCCATCCGTGTTGTCGCCGAAAATCTTGTTATCTTTAAACGCCAGCGTATTGACGGCGCCAGCGGTGCTGGCACGCTCGCTTAACTGATCGACGAGCTTGGCGACTTCACTCTTGTGCGGCACCGTGATATTCAGTCCCTTACCACCCGTGCGCTGAAACTGGCGGATGGCGGTCTCGAGCTTGTCGGGCGTGACCTGCAACAATTCATATTGTAGATTTTGCCCGGTCTGCAGCGCGAACAGACGATGAATGACAGGTGACCGACTGTGGGATACGGGATATCCCATCACACCGTATCGATCGATTACTGTCGTCTCAGTTTCCAAAACGACCCTTTCTTCCCCTATGTTTTTATTATTGTCGGATTATAAGGCCTGCGAGCCCATCAGCGCCCTAGTTGGCGAGCCATCGGGCCGCCGCAACCGAGAAATACGAGAGAATCGCCCTGGCCCCGGCCCGCTTTATGCACTGCAACGACTCAAGTACGGCGGCACGTTCATCAAGCCAGCCGTTGGCGGTCGCCGCCTTGAGCATCGCGTATTCGCCACTGACCTGGTAGGCGAATACGGGCACGTTGTAAGTGTCCGACACGCGTCGAATAATATCGAGATAGGGTAGCGCCGGTTTGACCATCACAAAATCGGCACCCTCATCGATGTCCAGGCCAACCTCTCTTAGCGCCTCGTCGCTGTTCGCGGGAGCTATTTGATAAGTCGATTTGTCGCCGTCGCCGAGACTGGCGGTTGAACCGACGGCGTCGCGAAAGGGCCCGTAGAAACACGACGCGTATTTAGCGGCGTAAGCAAGAATGAGCGTATTGCAATGCCCCTGGGATTCGAGCTCGGTACGAATGGCGCCGATGCGGCCGTCCATCATGTCAGACGGCGCGACGATGTCGGCGCCAGCGTCGGCATGTGATAGCGCCTGGCGCACCAGCATCTCGACGGTATCATCATTGAGTACGTAGCCCGAGTCGTCAATGATGCCGTCCTGGCCGTGAGTCGTGTAGGGATCCAGTGCGACATCAGTGATTACCGCGATGTCCGGGTACGCTGACTTGATTTCGCGCACAGACCGTTGCACGAGGCCGTCAGGATTTGCGCATTCGACGCCGTCCGGCGTCTTTTGCGCGGCATCGATAACGGGAAATAACGCAACCGCTGGAATTCCGAGGCTTTTGACTTCCGCGAGCTCGGTGAGCAGGTTGTCGACACTCTTGCGCTCGACACCCGGCATCGAGGGCACCGGCTCCTTTCGATTTTCCCCATCGAGCACGAATAGCGGATAAATCAAGTCGGCCGGTCCGAGCTCCGATTCTGCAACGAGGCGGCGCAGTGCGGCCGTGCGGCGGCTGCGGCGTAGCCGAATCTGTGGGAACTGAATGTTTCGATGTGCAATCATAGTTAAACAGCATAACGATAATTATTTTCGATTTTCCGTGTATTTCGGCATGGATTCCATTTCTGCGGCCCAGATTTTCTCCGATTCGGTAATAAATACTCGACAGGGCAGGTCATCTCGAATGAAAAGTAGTAATACCGACGCGGCGCGGCGACAGAGATTTGATCGGATAGTGGGCGTATTCCATCAGGATATGTACCGCTATGCGGCCTGGCTGAGCCGGGACAAGACGATAGCTGAAGATGTCGTTCAGGAGGCGCTGCTCAGGGCATGGAAGTCGCTCGATGCGCTACGCGATGATGCGGCAGCCAAGCCCTGGCTGCTGACGATCGTACGGCGAGAAAACGCTCGATATTTTGAGCGTCGGCGACTTGAGACCGTGGATATCGATAACCTTACGGCGTCGCAGGCGGCCTTGCTGGCGGAGCAGCCAGACGATGAGTTTGATGATATGCGTACGGCGATTTATGCACTGCACAATGATTATCGCGAACCGCTCGTGTTACAGGTCTTGATGGGCTACAGCACGAATGAGATTGCCGAACAGATGGGATTGAAGCAAGGCGCGGTGCTGACACGGCTGCACCGGGCGCGGACGAAACTGAAGGCAAAGATGAACGTAGGAGTGGTCGGCTGATTGGCCGCGGACACACAATGAATTGTGAAGAGTACAGACAGTCGATAGCAGCGGACCCGTCTTATGATGGTGGTGCTGGTCACCTTGCTGATTGCGCCGGCTGTCAGGCCTACCGTAGAGATATGCAGGCGCTTGATCTGCAGATCGGTCGGGCGTTGGCGCTCAAAGTTCCCGAGTTGATGGTGCCGGAGCTGCCCGATCTCGAGTCTGCCGAGGTCGTTAGATTGTCAGGCTGGCGCCACCTGACCACGCCGACCTGGTTAGCGATGGCCGCTACGGTGTTGCTTGCAGTGGCTTTGGGCGCGCGTTTTATAGGCACCAGCGTCGAATACGATTCGCTGGCAGACGAAGTACTGGCGCACTTGCAGCACGAGCGCTCGTCACTTCGCATCAGCAATTTGCCGGTGTCAGACAAACGACTCAATGCGGTTGTAACTGCCGACATTGCGCAGCTGGATCACAGCGCGGGCCTGATCACTTACGCGCGGACCTGCGTCATCGGCGGACACGATGTACCGCACCTTGTCATTCAGGGCGAGCGGGGGCCCGTGACGATTTTGCTGATGCCTTACGAAAAGATTTCTGGTCCGCAATCGTTGAGTGATGAATTCACGACGGGCGTGATACTTCCGGTAGGTAATGGCAGCATCGCTATTGTTGGTGTACGCGACGAGCCGCTCGAGAGAATTCAGACAAAATTATTGAAGTCGGTGATGTGGAGTACTTGATGTCCAAATCACCAAATCGGATGCCCGGCTTGGGCAGACAACCCTGGTAGGAGAAGAGAAAATGTCAGAAAAGAAAGTAGTAAAACCTGTAGCACTGGCTGTAGGCGCTGCTCTAGCCGTTTCATTTGCATTGAGTGGTGGAATTGCCAGCGCGGATAGCACTGAAAGCCCGTTTACGATGTCGACGTTGAGCGCTGGTTACATGCTCGGTGCAGGCGAAGGTTCTTGCGGCGGTGACAAGGAAGGTAAGGACGAGACTGAAGGCTCTTGCGGCGAAGGAAGCTGCGGAGGCGACAAGGAAGGCGGCGCTGACGGCGACGACGAGAAAGAAGGTGAAGGATCTTGCGGCGATGACAAGGACGCTGAGGGATCATGTGGTGGCGACAAAGATGCTGAAGGATCTTGCGGCGGTGACGACAAGGATGCTGAAGGATCTTGCGGCGGTGAGAATTAAGCTGTAGACGCACGCACCATCATTTCCTGACGCGCACCGATGCAACGATCGGTGATCGAAGGGAAATGCAGGCAGATAAAAGTCCGCGCGATAGCGCGGGCTTTTTTTGTGGTCGTGCATTTCTGCATGCTGGTTTGATAATTGACCGCGGCGCGGTTATGCCGCGACTGATAAATTAGCAGCGGGACTCAAAACGGGGCTTATCCAATGGCAAAACGGCTTGTACGTTGTAAATGGGCAGAAGGCGTCAGCCTCAGCTACATCGAATATCATGACAAAGAATGGGGCGTGCCAAGCCGTGACGATGCCCTGCAATTCGAGTTCCTCATACTCGAGGGCGCTCAGGCCGGACTCAGTTGGTCGACAATCCTTAACAAGCGCGATGGTTATCGCAGTGCCTTCGCGGATTTTGACGTGGAGAAAGTTGCGCGATTTACGGACAAGCGAATCGAAAAACTACTGCTGAATTCCAGCATCGTCAGAAACCGATTGAAAGTGCGCTCGGCGGTGTCGAACGCGAAGGCATTTCTTGCCGTACAGAAGGAATTTGGAAGTTTCAGTGACTACATCTGGGGCTTTGTCGACGGTAAACCGCTGCAGAATCGATTTGTCAAAGACACCGATATTCCGGCGACATCGTCCGCATCCGATAGCTTGAGTAAAGATCTCAAGCAGCGAGGGTTCAAGTTTGTTGGCAGTACGATCATGTATGCACATATGCAGGCCACCGGACTGGTCAATGATCATGTCGTTGCTTGTTTTCGGCACAAGGCGTGCGCCGCGTTCTAGTTACCGATCCTGATGACGGTAATTGCTGATAGCCCCTGCGGCGTATTGTGCGAAACACCACCCAGATAAATCGTATCCGCTAACAAACCCATCCAGTCAACGGTGATTGTTTCTGTCGTTCCGGCGTTAACGAAAGCGGGTCCGCTCACTGTCATGTTGCCCTGATCGTCGATCAGACCGAACGACCAGCCGAGCAACGTGTAATTTGCTCCGGGTCCATTCGAGTTGTCAGTTTCGAAGCCGTGGATCAGCACTGCGTAGCGACCGCCCGCAGGCAGAAGAATATTAAATTCCTCCTGGGAGGTCGCTTCACCACTCTCGCCAATTTTTACGCAATTGACATTGTCCGCGCAGAAATAGACATACAGGTCGAGGTCGTCATCACCGTCGGTCAGAGTGTCGAACAGAGCGAAACGCAGGTATGCCTGATCTTGCGGTACGTCGATCAGGTGCGCAGTAACGCCGTTCACGGTGCGGAACGAAAACGTCTTCGTTGGATCGTCGTCCACATAGCCACTGATCACGATCGGCAGTCGCAAGCCATGTACGCCTGGCGAGTAAACCCCGGTGTAACCAAATTCGACCATAAAATCCAACGCGCCGCTGGCACCAAAAGCGGTGATCTCAGCTGGGGCAGTGATCGATGTTGGACGAATCGCAATGCTGCTGTATACCGAGTGATCGCCGCTGACCCAGGTTAGCGAACCGAAGCGCCAGAGGTCGAGTGGGCCGGATTCGTAGTTGAACGTGACATCGAACGATGCAGACTGCCCCGGCGCAACCGTGAGGCTCGCAGGCACGACATTAACGCCGATTCCAGATGGTGCGATGACAATCGCGGCGTAAGATTCCGTTTGGTCGCCGACATTCGTAACACGGCGGCTGATGGTGCGTTCATTGGCGAGCCGTTCGATGGCGATGGACGCTTGATTGAGATCGGCCGCCGCAAATGAAAGCCCTGCCGCATTGAGAGCGTTGCAACGATCCACGGCTATAGCGGGCGAGTCGGTGCCGCAGGCGAATGCGTCATACTCGTCGTCGGTGACGTCGTACACCAGGCCTGGATCGACGGCGTCGTTCGGCACGATGTGCCCGGCGCCGAAGTCAAACGGGTTCGCGGGGCTCGCTCCATCGGAACCCGTCAGCGATTGACGTGCGGTTGTCATGAGCGCGGACTTGAGCGCGGATGGGCTCCAGGTTGGGTGTGCTTGCATCAACAATGCCGCGACACCAGCAACATGCGGAGTGGACATCGACGTACCTGATAGATAGGCATAATTTTCGCCGGGGGTAGCGTTGGCGGCATCCGGCGTGAATCCTGCAAGGATATTAACGCCCGGAGCGCTAACGTCCGGCTTGAGAATATCGGCTATGGGTGCCGGACCACGCGCTGAGAAAGACGCCATGACGTTGCCTGTTTCGGTCTCTGTCAGGAACAGTCCCTTGTCGAACACGACAGCAACAACGATATTTGCGTCGAGCTCGCTTAGAATCAGGTTGCCATCAGCCTGTCCAATCATCAGTGCCGGGATGTCGGATAGCCCAGACGCGCCATTCATCACGATCGGGTCGCCGGCGTTGTTATAGACGAGCGCGGCAATAGCGCCTGCATCATCCGCTTGCGCGATCTTGACTTCGAAATTGCAGCCGCCGCGTTGTATCAGGGCAATTTTGTCGGCGATGTCGCTGGCGTTCACGAGGGGCTCGCAAGCATCTGATGTCGTCCCATCCGTGCCGTCGTCAAGCGTGTCATCGCCGTCATCGACGAGCACAAGATCACCTTTGACCTGGCCACGGTCGGCGAGCGCGGGAGTGAAGTTGGCCTCCCTGACGGCGTACTTGCCGGAGATTTTACGCGGCGACAGGATTTCGAGCGCCTCGATCGAGGTTTCGCCGTCGCGGCTCGATGCGGCGGTGGTAATAACCCAGGGACCGCCGGCTGGAGATCCTATCGTACCGAGGTTAGGTCCTTCATTACCCGCGGCAACAACAGTGAGTACGCCAGCCTTGGTCGCCGCCATCAAGGCAATGTCGTCGGGGGCCGTGATGCTCGTTAGCGAACTGCCGACAGAATAATTGATGATATCGACACCATCCGCGACGGCGGCGTCGACAGCGCTGGCAAGATCAGAAGTGTTGCAGCTCGCACGTTGGTCCCCCGGGCGTAACCAGCAGGCTTTGTAGACCGCGATCCGTGCACGTGGTGCAACGCCTTCAATCCTGCCGATAAAAGTATTAAAAATAGAAGCCTTGACGCGGTTGCCTGCTGCCGTGGTTGCAGTATGCGTACCATGGCCGTCGACATCCCGTGCCGAGCGAATCTCACCTGCATCTATCGGACCTGAAGCCTCTGCACCGTCGATGAAGTAACGCGCGCCGATCAGCTTGTTGTTGCAAGCTGTTTCTTCAAATTGAGCGCCCGTCTCGCAAATGCCATTCCAATTCTCGGGTGCGTCGAAAATCACCGTGTCCTCGAGCTTCCTGTAACGCCGGCATAGCCAGCGCCCGAGCAGTGAATTCTCGGCCCAGTCTCCCTTGCACATGCCCGGGCGATTGGCGTCTTTTGTGTCTTGCAGGGCGGGATGCTCGGGAGCGATGCCGCTGTCGATTATGCCAATAATTATGCCTTCGCCATCGAGGCCCGGTGCTCCGCGCAAGCCAACTTTGTCGTCAAAAAGACCGAGGAAGTCCAGACTGTAGTTCGTTGCCAGCGGTCGGATCTCGTCCTCCCAGACACGCAGGACCTCGGCCATGCTTTCAAGTTTGTGAGCCTGGGACGGATGCATGCGCGCCGCGAAGCCATTCAAGCCATACAGGTAGTGATAGATCAGTCCGGCACTTGCGCCGACGCGAGCGAGGACCGCATCTTGTTCTGCGGTCAGGCGCGCAGCGTAGCTCTGTACGGCTGGACTCGCCTTGTCGAATCGTGTGCGCGGCAGGCCTGAATTGCCGGGGATGACGCCGGCTTTTCTCTGTGACGCATGGTATTGAGCGGCGGAAGGAGTCGCGAGTTGGACGATATAGACCTTGCTCTGTTGCGGGTCCTTGCTGCCCGCGAGCCGGATAGCGCCAATGCTGCCAGCATCACGCAGCCGTGATTCGAATTCGGCGGGCACAGCTGCCACGAGCAACAACAGCGTCAGCGGCAGCAAGCGAAGCATGTTTATTTTGCGATCGGCGTCAGGCATCGGTCTCATTGGAGCCTGCCGTGAGCCAATCGTGTGGCTGTAAATAGTCGTTATACAATTCTGCCTCTGCCGAGCCGGGCTCGGGTTGCCAGTCGTATTCCCAACGTACACGCGGCGGCAATGACATCAAAATAGACTCGGTTCGACCGCCCGATTGCAAGCCGAATAAGGTGCCACGGTCGTATATCAAGTTGAATTCGACATAGCGACCGCGTCGATACAGTTGGAATTCGCGTTGTCTGTCGCCATAGCGATGATTTTTGCGTTTCCTGACGATTGGTCCGTAGGCAGACATGAAATTGTCTCCAACGGACTGCAAGAATTCGAAGCTTCTGTCAAAGCCAGGTTCGTTGACGTCATCGAAGAACAAGCCGCCGATACCGCGGGTTTCGTTGCGATGTTTGAGGAAGAAATATTCGTCGCACCACGCCTTGTAACGAGCATAGAGATCCTCGCCGAAGGGATCACAGGCGCGTTTCGCGACCTCGTGCCAATGCACGACGTCTTCGGCAAAAGCGTAATACGGCGTCAGGTCGAAGCCGCCGCCAAACCACCAGGTTAGAGATTCGTCGTCCGCATCACCGCCAATGAAGTATCGAAAATTTGCGTGGGACGTTGGTACATACGGGTTGCGCGGATGAATGACGAGTGAGACGCCGATGGCCTGGAAGCTGTGACCTGCGAGTTCGGGACGTACTTTGGTTGCCGACGGGGGCAGCTCGTCGCCGAAGACATGAGAGAAACCGACGCCGGCCTGTTCAAACACCGCGCCGTCGCTGAGCACACAACTGAGTCCGCCACCGCCACCAGGTCGTTCCCATGCATCGCGCTGAAACGATCGCTTGCCGTCGAGTTGCTCAAGCTCTGCAACAATACGATTCTGCAGTGCCTGCAGATAGTCTTTGACCTGACTGAGTTCATTCATGCTGTGCCTGGTCGAACGAGCTCACCCGTCATCAGGTTGCGAATCTCCGACGGTCCTGCCGCCGGGCCACAATGACCAGGAACTATATAGTCTACACAAGCCGAAAATTTCCGGTGCAGGATGAACTGGTTGCGCACGGTTGGTTCTCCTGTGAAGTTCGCGCTGGTTGAAACGAGCGGTGATTCGACAGCATCGCACAATGCGCGCGCGATCGGGTGCGTAGTGATACGGGCAGCCAGGGTGTCGTGCTCGCCGAGCACAAGGCGCGAGACGTCGGGGGCTGCTTTGGTCAGCCACGTAACCGGATGAGCCGGATCCGGGTCCGGAATCGTCGCGCCCTGGGAATCGATCCAGCCATCGAATTGAGATTTGTTCGCAGCAATCAAAATCAGGCCTTTCGAGGGATCGCGTTGCTTGATCGTCAGGAGGCGCAACAGTGCGCGAGGGTCGTCCGGCATGCAACTGAGTCCGAAAATCCCTTCGGTGGGACAGGCAATAACACCACCACTGAGCAGTACAGTGGCCGCTCGGTAGATGTACATCTTCATGGGCAAGACCCGGCGCTTAGTCGCCGGTCTTCTTCACGGCTTTTTTCTTACTGGCCTTCTTCTTGGAGGCGGTTTTTTTCCTGGTTTTTTTCTTCGCTTTCTTTTTGCTGCGGCCGCGTACCGGGGCGGCGGCGAGAAGTTTCCTGCATTCTTCGAGCGTCAGCGATTTCGGTTCCTTGTCTTTCGGTACACGGGCGTTTTTAACTTTATCGGTAATATAGGGGCCGTAGCGTCCGTTAAGAACCTGAATGCCTTCGTCTTCGAATTCCTGAATGATGCGATTGGCGTCCGCGATTTTCTTTGCTTCGATGAGTTCGAGCGCGCGTGGGAGCTCGATCGTATACGGGTCGTCGTCGCGAATCGAAACGTACTTGTCGCCAAATCGTACATAGGGGCCAAAGCGACCGACGCTTGCGGAAACGGCCAGGCCATCGGGAGTCTCGCCTAAATCACGTGGTAACTTGAAAAGTTCGAGTGCATCTTCGAGCGTAATGTCGTTCATCTTCTGGCCGGGTCGCAGACCTGCGAACTTTGGCTTTTCCTCATCATCCTTGGTGCCGATTTGTACGAATGGGCCGTAACGCCCCATGCGAACCGTCATCGGTTTGCCGCTTTTCGGGTCCGTGCCAAGTTCGCGCGCCTGTGCAACCTGTTCGCGCGTAACGGAAGCTTCCTTATCGATACAGAGGTCGCGGAAGGGCCCCCAGAAACTTTGCAGCAAGGGCACCCAGTCCTTGTTTCCGAGTGACACCTCGTCGAGATCGTCCTCGAGCCGGGCAGTAAAGTCGTAGTCGACGTATTGCGTGAAATGTTCGGTAAGAAAGCCAATAACGATGCGAGCAATGTCGGTCGGAAAGAATCGTTTACCGTCCATCTCGACATATTCGCGGTTCTTCAACGTTGCAATGATGCTGGCGTAAGTTGATGGCCTGCCAATGCCGTATTCCTCGAGTGTCTTAACAAGGCTGGCTTCGCTGAATCGCGGTGGCGGCTCGGTGAAATGCTGTTCGGGACGCAATACGTCGAGACTGATGACGTCGCCTTCACTAATGGCAGGTAACAGGCGGTCGCCATCGTCGTCCTTACCGGGATCGTCCTTACCCTCTTTGTATACAGCTGTAAAGCCGGGTTCGACAAGAATTGAGCCATTGGCGCGAAACTGGTGACCGTTGTCGAGCGGACCCACCGCGAGATCGATTGCGACAGTGTCAAAAACGGCTGACACCATCTGGCATGCCATCGTGCGTTTCCAGATCAGTGAGTACAATCGGTACTGGTCATCATCGAGCGCATCCTTAAGAGACTCGGGCGTTCGCGCCGCGGACGTTGGACGAATGGCTTCGTGGGCCTCTTGAGCGTTTTTCGCCTTGGTCTTGAATTCCCGCGGCGACTCGGGAACGTTCTCCGGCCCGTAACGATCGGCAATGACCTCGCGTATTTCCTCCACTGCCACGGCTGCGAGCATGACGGAGTCTGTTCGCATATAGGAGATCAGACCTACGTTGCCCTCGCCCGGTACCTCGATGCCCTCATAAAGTTTTTGCGCTACGCGCATCGTCCACTGTGTATTGAAACCGATCTTGCGCGAAGATTCCTGTTGCAGCGTCGAGGTCGTAAATGGTGCGGCGGGATTTCGTCGTCGCTGGCGTTTATTGACAGTGATTGCGGTCAATTTGCCGTTTGCCGCGTCGAGAATCGTCTTTTCCACTTCGCGGGCCGCAGTTTCGTTTTCGAAACTGAATTGCTCAACCTTGTCGCCGCCGTACATCACCAGGCGCGACATAAAAGGTTGTTCATTCTTGCTGACATCCGCCTCAATAGTCCAGTATTCGCGCGCCTTGAATGCCTCAATCTCCAGTTCGCGTTCCACGATCATTCGCAGCGCGGGACTCTGCACCCGACCTGCGGACAAGCCGCGCTGCACTTTTTTCCACAATAGTGGCGACAGATTGAAACCGACGAGATAATCGAGCGCTCGTCGCGCCTGTTGCGCGCCCACGAGGTCCGTCGAGATATCGCGTGGGTTATCAATGGCGTGCTGCACCGCGGATTTCGTGATTTCATGAAACACAACGCGGTGTACAGGTTTGTTGCCGAGGGCGTTCTTTTCCTTGAGCAATTCAACCAAATGCCAGGAAATGGCCTCGCCTTCCCGGTCGGGGTCAGTGGCAAGGTATAGAGCATCGGCCTTCTTGAGTGCGCGAATGATCGCATTCACATGCTTCTCATTGCGCTCGATGATCTGGTACTTCATTGCAAAGTCATTTTCGGTATCGACTGCGCCTTCCTTTGGCACAAGGTCGCGTACATGGCCGTACGAAGCCAGGACTTCGAAATCACTACCCAGGTATTTGCTGATCGTCTTGGCTTTCGCTGGCGATTCGACAATTACAAGATTTTTCGACATGGACTCAAGTACTCAAAATACAAAACCGCGGACAGTGCCGCGGTTGAATTACAGGCTTGATCGCAGTGTGTCAAGGAAATCAGTAAATCGACAGTATCACGAACTGGTATTTTACGCGTTTGCATGAGGGCTGCGCGCGGCGCGGTCTACGCTAGTGTATAAGCCCGGTACTCTCTTCAAATACAAGATCTTCCATACGCGAATAAGCTAACTCCTGACCTGGTTGGCTGAATAAAACCATCAATACGACCCATTTAATTTGCTCTACGTCAATTTCGTAAGAGTCCAGCGCCAGCAGGCGATCTACAAGGATTTCGCGCTGCGGTGCCGAGAGGATTCCGATCTGCTCGAGGTAAGTAATATAGCCACGAGAGGCCGTGTCGAGGCGGTCCTGCTCGAAGTCGTTAAAGATGCGCGTGCCATGGGTCGTTTGCGCGTTACAGGCGAGATTGTTCTGATGATCGGTCAACCCGTCGAGCCAGTCGAGGGCACGATCGATTTCGGGATCGCCAAAGCCCGCTCGCGCTAGTTCATCACGCAATTCGTTATGATCGGCTTCGGGTTCTTCATCGGTGTCGACGTAAGTTTCGAAAAGGTACATTAGTACGTCGAGTACGTTTTCTTTCATGCCTGGAGCGGCTCCATTTTGTTGTCCTGCAGCGTTATGTTTAAACCAGAAGTGAATACCGCCCGCCGGACAGTGATTCGACTTCTCCTTGTAACTCCAGGATCAGAAGCATGGATGAAACCTCGCCAATCGTCAATCCGGATTGATCGGCCAGTGCGTCGATGGAAACTGGGTCGTGGCTGAGAAATTTTTTCAGCTCGTGATATTCGGTGCCATGACTCTGGTTAATTGTTTCCTCTGGTGTTGATTCCATTGCATTTTGCGCGACGTGAGCCGCTAGCGGAGCTAGCTCGGCAACAATGTCATCGGCCGTTTCAACGAGCTTGGCGCCTTCGCGAATTAGTCGATGACAGCCGCGGGACAGTGGATTATGGATAGAACCGGGCAGCGCGAAAACTTCTCTTCCCTGCTCGCCGGCAAGCCTTGCCGTGATCAGCGAGCCACTGCGCCTGGCCGCCTCGACGACGAGAGTACCGAGGCTCATGCCGCTTATTAGCCGGTTTCGCTGCGGAAAGTGATATTTATCAGGATGCGTGCCGAGTGGATATTCAGTGAGCAAAGCGCCGTTGCGCGCAATTTCGTGGGCAAGATCCTTGTTGGACGCAGGGTAGATTCGATCAATGCCATGGCCCAGGACCGCGACCGTCCGGCCACCTCCCTCGATAGCGCCACGGTGCGCGGCACTGTCGATACCCTGTGCAAGCCCGCTGGCAATAATAAAGCCGGTTTTCGCCAGGTGGCGAGCGAATTCAAAAGCATTGCGTGCGCCGCCCCGGGTCGGGTTGCGGCTGCCGACAATCGCGAGCGCCGGTAAGTGCAATAACTCAGGATCGCCATGCACATATAACAGGAGCGGTGGATCGGAAATCTGTCTGAATAACTCCGGCATCCCAGCGCTGCGACAATTCACTATGTGATGCTGCGGGTCGTTGAGCCAAGTGAGTTCACGTTCTATCTGCTCATCATCCGGGTTCGCAATGGCACGGCACTTGTCATCGGTGAGGTTTGCCTGATGCAAATTAGATGATGACTGCCGGACGATCTGTTGGGCGTCACCGAAACGATCGGCGAGAGAGCGAAATTCGCTTGCGCGAACATGCGCATTTGCCAGTATCAGCCAAGCACGGCTGCAATCACTCATCAAGGCCCCCGGAAGTGAGAACCTCCGAATAATACAGGCTTGGGCGGCTGCCGAGGCGCCGTCTTTAGTGAGATTAACGGCGAGAAACTAGATCGGATTACGCACAAAATCGTGAATACGAATGGATTGCGTGGCCTCCATTACGAGAGCGTAGCCGATTTTGTCGTAAATCTTGAATATCATGACTGTGCCAGCAGGCTCGTCAGGCAAGGTCACGTGGCCGCCGCCGACACGGTCTCGGACGCGCTCGCCCTTCTGGAAAACAGTCAATACATCGCCGACTGCAAGGCCGTTGCGTAAACCGCGGTTCAATACGACAACCTGGTACTGCCCGATCAGGGTGACTCCACCGATAACCGAGATGATGCTACCGTCTATATTGGTCGACGGTGTTCGAGGAAAGAAATTCAAAGGCACATCAACAAAGGTTGGAATTAGCAAGTCGCCTTGCTTGGCTTCCTGGAAAGATTCAGTCAAAGCAATCGTGGATGGGTCACCACCGCGACGTAGCGTGCCCTTCGCGACCAAAATGCCCTGGTAGCCAATAAGACGGTTGTCATCCGGATCGATCAACGGGTCACCAACATGCACGATGTTAAAGCGTGTGCCCGGTGTGTCGTTGTGCACACCTCTGACATATATTAGATTGCCAGCCGCGGCGATGAGGTGATCGCCACGCGTCGCAAACATATACGGCAGATCATCGACTTCATTCTTTTCAATTACGACGCCTGAACTCAAAAAAGCTGCGACTGAGTCATACGATACACTCGTGATCGCCGCATCCAGCGGCGTGATGCGAGCCTCAGGCGATAGCCTGTACGTCGACGTACGGATGTTGGTCACACGCTGGGTGCCATCAACGACCACAAGCCCAAGTACGTCGCCCGGATAAATAAGATGCGGATTCTCAATGTCGGGATTGATGTACCAGATTTCAGGCCAGTACCAGGGATCATTGAGAAACGTGGCGGCGATATCCCACAGCGTGTCGCCAACCTGAACGACATACTCGTCCGGATGGTCGCCAGCGAGCGGCGAAGCGCTCTGCGAAAATGCGTTCAGGGATCCGAGAACCAGTGACGCAGCGAGCGCGACAGTGGTCAGCCGGAGGCGGTTATTCAGACAGTAATTACGGAGGGACATGATTTCCTCGGTGCTCCATACAAGATGATGAGACCAGTAACAATTTGGCGTTGCTATAATATGTCGTTCCGATGCGTTCGCGGCTGCCAATCACGTCACATTTTTGGCCGCAAACGCCTTCCGGATAGTACACGGCCAGCAGCGATTGTCCGACATCTTATTCAATAAAGTCAAACATTTAGGTGGTTTCTGTAGGATTTTACACGAATAATGATCATATTTATTATGTTGCAGTCGGCTGATCATTACACAGCGATGAGCTCATTCGCCCACAGGAAATTATGGCAATACTGACAATATTGGAGTTCCCTGACCCACGGTTGCGGACGCGAGCCGTGCCGATTGAGGCTGTCGACGACAAGCTTGATGCGCTCATTGACGATATGTTCGAGACCATGTACGCGGCGCCCGGCATCGGATTGGCGGCATCTCAGGTCGATGTGCACAAGCGGCTGCTCGTAGCCGATATTTCGGCGGACCAAAGCGACCCCTATACGCTGATTAATCCGGTCATTCTTGAAAAGGACGGCGTCATTGTGACCGAAGAAGGCTGCTTGTCAGTTCCTGGTTATTACGCAGAGGTCGAACGCGCCGAACACATTCGCTTGCGCTTCGTCGGACGCGATGGCGAGGAGGTGGAAATGGAAGCGTCTGGCCTGCTCGGGGTTTGCTTCCAGCACGAGATAGATCACCTCGATGGCAAGTTGTTTGTCGATTACCTGTCTGAAGCCAAACGGCAACGTATTCGCAAACGACTGGTGCGGGACAGACGCCACCAAGCCTCTGCGGCCATAATGTAGGAGCGCGCCGCAGCGCGCACCCACTGATATGAACCAGCTCAAGGTGATTTTTGCCGGCACGCCGGAGTTTGCGCGCGTGGCGCTAGGCGCGCTCGTCGCGTCGGGTGTCGTGCCTGCTGTTGTTTTGACGCAGCCCGACCGACCCGCTGGCCGCGGCAAGCGACTGACGCCGAGTGCGGTAAATGAGTTCGCCGCGGAACGGGGAATTACAGTTATGCAACCGACGTCGTTGCATGACGATGCTGTTGTCGCAGATCTTGCGGCACATGATCCGGACATCATTATCGTCGTTGCGTATGGATTAATTCTGCCACAAAGTGTGCTCGACATCCCCACGGCCGGCTGTCTCAACGTGCACGCGTCGCTGTTGCCGCGATGGCGCGGCGCAGCACCGGTGCAAGCGGCGATTCTCGCGGGCGATGCGCAAACCGGCATTAGCCTGATGTCGATGTCGTCGGGCCTGGATTGTGGGCCAACCTACGTCAGCGAGACCCTTAGCATCGGCGAGCATGAGACGGCGGGAGAATTGCACGACCGACTGGCGGCATCGGGTGGTGAGCTGCTGGTGACGCATCTGGCCGATATTGTGGGTGGCCGCATTCCGGCCGTGGAACAGGATGAATCGTTGGCGACATATGCAGCGAAGATCCGGACAGAGGATGCGGCCATTGATTGGCAGCGCCCGGCGGCTGAACTCGAACGGCTGGTGCGCGCATTCAACCCGACGCCGGGCGCTTACTTCATGCTTGACGATCTTCGGATCAAGTGCTGGCGCGCACGGCACATCGCCGCGGTCGACGAAGCGCCGGGTACGCTGGTTGCGGCAGATCGTAACGGCATCATCGTAGCGTGCGGCGACGGGGCGCTAAATATCGAGTCACTGCAGCGGGCCGGCAAGCGTCCCGTTACAGCCGCAGAGTTTTCAGCACAAATGGATCTGGTTGGCCGACGACTGTGAGCGACAGCAGACAGGGGGCAAAGCTGCGGGCGACAGCGGCGCAAATAATCGATGCCGTCACCACCTCCGGACGGTCACTTGACAAGGCGCTCGGTGAATTCGAAACACGTGTCGTCGAGAGCGACAGGTCACTGTTGCGGTTACTGTGCTACGGCACGTTACGCCATCATTGGCGGCTTCAGTACTGGGTCGATACACTGCTCAGTCGGCCGCTGCGGGCGCGCGACAGTACCGTCAATGCCCTGATCGCTACCGGGATTTACCAACTTAACCAAACACGTATTCCGGACTACGCGGTGGTATCGCAGACAGTCGAGGCGGCGCGATTTCTGCGTCGGCCGAAACTTGCGCCAGTCGTCAATGCAGTGTTACGCCGGTTTTTGCGCGACCGAATCGCAGAGCTTGCACCGTCTAACGACGAGGTGGCTCACGACCATCCGCAATGGTTTATTGATGCAATCGCAATCGATTGGCCCGACGACTGGTCCGATATTCTCAAGGCCAACAATGAGCGTGCGCCGATGTGGTTGCGTGTGAATCCGGCTCATGGCACGGCGGCTGACTATCTGCGGCGCCTCGAGGCCTGCGGAATGTCCGGTACCTTGCTGAACGCGGCGCCTCAGGCTGTACGCCTGGCCGAGGCACGGCCTGTTGATGCATTGCCCGGATTCGCCGATGGGCACGTGTCTGTGCAGGATGCCGCTGCACAGCTTGCCGCCCCTTGGTTGCTCGAGGGGGTTTCCGGTCGTGTGCTCGACGCCTGCGCGGCGCCGGGCGGCAAAAGTGGACATTTGCTGGAACTAGCGGGTGATCGAATGGCTCTGACATGTATAGACAAGGACGCAGCGCGATTGCGGGAAGTATCCGCAAATCTCGATCGACTGGGCCTCGATGCAACGCAATTGGTCGCAGATGCATCGAATCCTGGTGAGTGGTGGGACGGTACGCAGTTCGATGGCATCCTCCTCGATGCTCCATGTTCGGCCAGCGGTGTGATCCGACGCCACCCCGATATCAAGCTTTTGAGACGGGCGGGCGATATCGGCGAATTCGCTCGAACTCAGTCAGCCATGTTGAGTGCACTTTGGCCGCTGCTGGCGACGGGGGGGCGGTTGCTATACGTGACTTGTTCCGTTCTGGCGGCCGAAAATGATGCAATCGTCGGGCGGTTTCTTGAGGCTAACGCCGACGCACAGGAAAACGATGTGTTGCAAAATAACAACATCCGCGATCTAATGCGGATCAAGGCTTGCGGGTTCCAGATCCTGCCGGGTGTGGAGGCTATGGATGGCTTTTACTTCGCATGTCTTGAGAAGGATTCCTGAAGAAAGGATGTCGCGCGTACTCATCATTCAACGCTATGCTTTGTCCCACGGATTCGTGCTGGCATTGCTTGTGCTGCTTGCAGCGAGCAATAGCTTTGCCCGGGACGAAATCGAACGCGAGGGCTATTTCGAGGTTCGATCGGCAGCGACAGCGTTGGTTGACGGGGTGCATACACTGGATGCGAGGTTGCAGCTCGTACTGAGCAGCGAGGCGCTCAGGGCATTGGCTAGCGGCGTGCCGCTGACGATCGAGCTGCAATTGCAGATCATCCGTATACGCCGTTTCTACTTTGACAGCGTCGATGCCGAATTGGCCGTTCGATACGAACTCGAGTACCGGCCACTGAGTCAACGCTACATTGTTCGCAATCTGAATAGTGGCGATCAGGATTCTTTCGCAACACTCTACTCCGCGCTAAACAGTCTCGGTCGCGTACAGGGCCTGCCGCTAATTGACAGCTCTTTGCTAGATGCCGATAAAAGATACCGGATTCGGCTGCGAGCGATGCTCAATACGCAGCAGTACCCGGCGCCGCTGAGACTATTGTTTTTCTGGCGTGATCAGTGGCAGTTACAAAGCGAATGGTCCGAATGGATTCTCGAAAGATAAAACGAGCTCTTAACGCGTTATTAGCGGCGATTGGCGTCGGTCTGGTATTGGTCGCCTTGTTTCTGCTGAGTCGAACCGCACAAAATTCGGACGATTTCGACCGGCTGCACAACGTAATACTCGCGATCAATATTGCCGGTGTATTCGTGTTATTCATGCTGCTCGTTGGCAACCTTGCGCGCCTGTGGCGAGAATATCGCACTCATGTTCCGGGCGCGAAACTCAAAGCCCGCATCGTCGGCATGTTCGTCGGCCTCGCCGTATTACCGTTGCTGGTCGTGTTTTACTTTTCGATGCAGTTCATCAACAAGGGGATCGACACATGGTTTAACGTCGAGACCGAGGTGGGGCTTGAAAATGCGTTGCGACTCAGTCGTGCGACACTCGAAATGCAGATGGGCCAGCGCTTGAAGACGACGCAACGGATAGCGCAACACCTTGGCAATGTCAGCGAGTCGCTATTGGTTTTTGAGCTCAGCATGTTGCGGCGCGAAAGTGACGCCAGCGAAATCACTATTTACGGCAGCAATAATCGCATCCTGGCCACCAGCTCGGACAGCTCCTTGGTCAGGCTGCCAAGACCGCTCAAGGAAGAAGTAATGTTGCAGATGCAGCAGGATCGGCCGTACGTTGCAGTCGACCCGGACGATTACGAAATTCACACAGCTGTTTTATTTTCAAGCAGTGGCCGAATCGGCCGGGTCGGCGTAATTCAGGCCTACTTTCCCATGCCGGCGCGTCTCGCACGGTTGGCGAACAGTGTCGACAATACCTATCGCGAATATCAGCAACTCATGTTTCTTCGCGAACCGCTGAAGACAACGTTCATGCTGACATTGACAGTCGTCCTGATGCTCAGCTTGCTTGCGGCAATTTATGGCGCGTTCATATTATCGCGTCGGCTCGTTGCGCCGATCCAGGATCTCGTTGCCGGTACGCGCGCTGTAGCGGCAGGCGATTACGATACGCTGCTGCCAACACCGACAAAGGACGAAATCGGTTTTCTCGTCAGCTCGTTCAATGACATGACGCAACGTCTTGCTACGGCACGCCGTGAAGCGAGCGTGTCCCAGGCGCTGGTTGAGGCTGAGCGCGCCAATCTCGAGGTTATCCTGGCGAGACTGTCAACAGGCGTGCTGGCGTTGGAGCTGGACATGCGAATTCGCACGGCGAACCAGGCGTCGGGCGCGATTCTCAATGTCGATCTTGAAAATCATGCGGGTGAGTTCTTACACGATGTTGCGAAAGGGCACACGTTACTTGAACAGTTCGTCGACGTTGCGCAGGCACATCTGAGTGCCGGCGAAACGGAGTGGCGTGAGCAAATCGTGTTACGCGGCGATGTTGGTCGGCGTGTCCTGACATGTGCTTGCACAACACTGCCGGGAGACGAAAATCATGCGGCAGGCTTTGTAATCGTATTTGACGACATCACAGCGTTGTTGCAGGCGCAACGAGATGCGGCGTGGGGCGAAGTCGCTCGGCGCCTGGCGCATGAGATCAAGAACCCATTAACGCCGATTCAGTTGTCGGCAGAGCGATTGCGACGCAAGTACCTCGATTCAATGAGCGAGGAAGAGGGTCAGGTTCTCGATCGGGCTACGCACACGATCGTGCAACAGGTTGAGGCAATGAAAGAGATGGTGAATGCGTTCAGCGACTATGCTCGTGCGCCCGACATGGATATAGATGTTTTCAGCATGGACAAGCTCGTACGCGAGGTTGTCGATTTGTATCGTGCGCAGGAAAGCGGTGTCGAAATCGTGCTGACGTCGGATCCCACGATGCCGAAGATTGAAGCAGACATCGGTCGTGTGCGACAGATTCTGCACAACCTCATTCGTAACGCGATCGAGGCATTGGAAAACACCATTGATGGCCGTATTGATGTACAGGTCAGCGTAGCTGAGATAGAGACGATCGAGGTCATGCTGATCAAGGTTGAGGACAATGGTCCCGGGTTTATAGAAGGGTCACTCAACCAGGTTTTCGATCCCTATGTAACGACGAAGCCCAGGGGCACGGGTCTGGGTCTTGCGATTGTCAAGAAATTGGTGGAAGAACATATTGGTACGATAGTTGCGCACAATAATAAAGACGGCGGCGCAGTAATTAGCATTCGCCTGCCACTCAATGAGGCAGCGCGCGAAGCGATGATTGCAAAGGCACCTGGACGTGCCGAACAGAGGAGGGAAAGAGCATGAGCAGTTCTCATGTGTTGGTGGTCGATGATGAGTCGGATATCCGCGAATTGATTTCTGAAATCCTGTCCGATGAGGGCTACGGCGTTGTTGCTGCGGCAGACGCCAACGAAGCGCGTACGGCCCGGGCAGAGCAGAAATTTGATCTGATTCTTCTGGACATCTGGATGCCCGAGACGGACGGTATCACGCTGTTGCGAGAGTGGTCTGAAAGCGGCGACCTGGTCTGCCCCGTAGTGATCATGTCGGGTCATGGTACGGTCGACGCGGCAGTCGAAGCAACGCGACTCGGTGCGTTCGATTTCATTGAAAAACCGCTATCACTGGCCAAACTGCTGCGCACTGTGGAGGCTGCGCTCGAGTCGGCTAACAAACCACCGTTGGGTCGCAGCTTGTTGCCATCATTACTGGCGCCCGTTGGCCGCAGCGTACTCATGCAGTCGCTGCGTGAGAAGGTCCAACAGTACGCGCAGCATGATGCATCGGTTTTGCTGAGCGGCGAGCCCGGCACGGGTCGCAGTGCGTTCGCACGATACCTGCATGCTTTGAGTCCTCGGGGTGATGGGCCGTTGATCAGAATTACTGCGGCATCGTTAATTGACAGTAATGTCGAAGAGCAGTTGCTCGGCAGCGAGAAGGGCGGCGAGATTTATGCAGGCGCGTTTGAACGGGCGGTCAAGGGCACGCTGGTAATTGAAGAACTATCAGACCTCAATGCCACTGGCCAGAAAATTTTGCTGGCCGTGCTGGAGGACCGTGCTTTCAGCCGCGCCAACAGCAGTGAGCACATCAAGCTCGATGCACGAATCGTGGCAACTGTTGGCATTCGCTACGACACACAAAGTAATGGTGAGTCACTGCGCCGTGATCTCGTCGCACAACTGAGCGTCTTGAGCCTGCGCATACCACCGTTGCGGGAATATTCTGAGGATGTCCCTGAGCTTCTTTCTTACTATGTCGATAAACTCGTAGACTCGGAGGGGTTGTCGTTTCGCCGATTTAGCGTCGCAGCACAGAATCGGCTACGCCATTATCCGTGGCCGGACAATGTGCGCGAGCTGAAAAACATGGTGCGCCGCTTGCTGCTGATCAATACCGAGGACGACATTTCACTTGAAGAGGTTGAGGCAGAGGTCACCGCAGGTGCTCCAGTGGACGAGCCGCTCGTTAAACAGGATCTGCTGTCGCTGCCACTTCGGGAGGCGCGAGAGAAATTTGAACGTGCGTATCTGAAGCAACAACTGGTGTTGTGCGATGGCAAGGTCGGACAGCTCGCCAAGCGTGTCGGCATGGAACGCACGCACTTGTACCGAAAATTGCGGTCACTCGGCATCGACTTTAAGTCTGTATCAGCCGGGGACTAGTCTCCGGTCATCAACCTGTCATTCGCTGCCCGATTGCTCCAGCACAGGCACATTGTCGTCATTCGACGCTGCAGGCGCTGGCTGTGCAGATCCTTCCGAGACGAAATCCGGAGACAAACGTGTTTCTGCGGACGCTCTCGGGCGCTCCCCGAGTCGAAGCACGAATAATGCCACACCAAATGCGCAGCAAAAACATCCGATTGCCATGTACCAAAAGGACTGTGCAAACTCAAAGCCAAGATACAATCCAGTAGTGATGAACAGCAGACCCAGCAGAAACCAGACCTGCGGGACTCTTTCGTAGATTGGCGTTGGCGACCACATATTCTGGCTCCCACGTTGCCTATGGTAATCGAGACCAGAAAATGCGCGCGACCGTGAATCATAAATGGGGTGTCGTTCACAAAAAGAGTTTTAAGTTCTCGGCCAAGGGATTAACTGAGAACTCTTTCACATAGTGAGCTAGCAATTGTCCGAACCAACCTCAATGACAATAAAATCTGAATGCCCGCCTTTACGTACAATTTCCACGGGTCAACGCAACATTCTATGCTCTAATCTGTAGAGAACGGTGTTGACTATGGGGAAAATACCGACGAGCTATTACACGGAAGCGCAAACTCGAATGCGCGTTTAGCGATCTGTGGGTACGAGCCGGCCGTCCGGTAAAAATATCAGTCCAGGTTCGCCGAAGTCCTCGATGCTTAAGCCGCGTATGAGGTTTAACGCCCGCTGTTGGTCGTCGATGCTGGGGCCACTGGGACGTATCTGCACGGTTGAGATCACTTCGCCTTCGACAAAACGGCCTTCGCCGTCAAGCGTCGTGATCAGTATCGGGGCAATGCCCTTGATGCCAGCGACGCTGATACCGTAGTACGTTGCAAAGTTGCCGAGGCTGTACGCGATCAGTCGATTTTTGTATCGCTCGATGCCGCGTACAACGTGCGGACCATGGCCGATGACGAGATCTGCGCCTGCGTCAACCATGCAGCGTGCAAATAACACGACATCGCCGCGGGGCTCGCCATAATATTCTTCTTCGGCGAACGGTACGTGTGTTGCGTCCACCCCTTCGGCGCCACCATGAAAAGAAACGATGACAATGTCATGCGTTGCGGCGTACTCGGCGACGGTTGACTCGGCGAGCGCGTAATCGAGCAGCAAATTAGAGTCTCTGGTGACAGCATAGGCGAGCACGGCCACCTTCAGGTCGTTGACCGTAAAGCTCGCGAATTCACCCTCGCGGCCCGAGTGGTAAATACCGACGGCGTCAAGCGCCTGCATCGTCATTGTCCGGCCTTCTTCACCAAAGTCCCGCGCATGGTTGTTGGCGAGGCTTAGCACGTCGAATCCGGCATTTTGAAAATGTTTCGCGTAACGTGTCGGCGATCGAAACAGATAACACGCGTTCGGGTTTTTGCAGGTCTTGCCCGGAGTGCCGCCGTCGACGAATACGCCTTCCAGATTGCCGAATGCAATGTCGGCCGAAGAAATAACAGCTGTCACTGCGCGCAGAAAGCTTACGCCGTCATCGTCGGGCAGATGGTTTTCGGGATAGTCGGTGCCAAGCATCATGTCACCGACTGCGGCGATGCTGATGCGGAGATCGCGCTTGTCGGGTTCCGCGACTGCGACAGGCTCAGGATCTATGCGAGCGGGTTTCGGGGTCGGCGGTGGTTCAGTTGGTGTAGTCGAGCAAGCCCCGAGCGCGAGTAACGCCAGGAGAAAATAATACTGAGCTCGGCTAATCACCGAGACGGATACGCAGCACTTCAATTCGTTCCTCACGTAATCGGTTGCGCAGTATATTGAGTTCATCAAGGTCGTCGATCGGACCGATTCGTACGCGGTGATAGGTTCTGTCGTCAATGGAAACGCGTTGAATCTGTGATTCGATGCCGATGAATGCCAGCTGTACCCGGCGACGATCGGCATCGGCGTACGCTGAGAATGATCCTGCCTGAAGAACATAGACGCCAGCCCTGAGAACCGCCCGCGGTTCGACATCGGCCGCGACGTCGGGTTCCTGTTCGGGTATCACGACTTCGAATTTTGGCAGATCGTCGTAGAACGTGAATCGTTTCGCCGTCGGCAGGTCGGCAACCGTGATTGCCTCGCGTTCGTCGTCGACGCCAGTTGTGTCCTGGGAACTCGCGGCCGACTGTGAGTCTGTATTGGGCGCTGGTTGTCGGTCATTGACGTACACGGCGAAGGCGACCGACAGGCCGATCGACAGTCCGAACAACATCCAGACCCAACCCGGATAATCCTGTTTCTCTACTACACGCTTCGAAAGGCGTCTCTTGCGCTGCGCCATTACATTGATTCTGGCGCTGACACACCGATGATTGCCAGTCCATTCGCGATGACAATTTTCGTTGCATTGATCAGGTACAGCCTGGTATCACGTGTAGCGGCATCGTCATCGATGAATCTGTGGGCGTTGTAGTACGAATGCAGGTCGCTGGCCAGGTCGCGAAGGTAATGAACCAGGTGCTGCGGAGCACGATTGTCTGCGGCAAGTTCTATGACCTCGGGGTAGCGAGTTAAAGCGCTCATCAATGCCTTTTCATGCGTCTCTGTCAGCAGATGCAGGTTTGACAAGCCGTTTTTCTGGTCCCAGGAAAGACCCTTTTCGGTCAGTATGCGAAATACTTTGGCGATCCGCGCATGTGCATATCTGACGTAGTGTACCGGATTGTCGTTTGACTCCGATTTGGCAAGCTCGAGATCAAAGTCGAAAGGCTGGTCGTTGGAGCGCATGACATAGAAAAATCGTGCTGCATCATTGCCTATTTCTTCGCGCAAATGCCGCAATGTGACGAACTCGCCCGAGCGTGTCGACATCGCAAGTTTCTCGCTGCCGCGATATAGCGTGACGAACTGTATGAGTTCAACTTCCAGATTATCCGCCTTGTAGCCCATCGCTTCGAGTCCGGCTTTCAGTCTTGCCACGTAACCGTGATGATCGGAACCGAGAATATTGATCAGGTGATCGAAGCCGCGTTGGCGTTTGTCGAAGTGATAAGCGATGTCGGAGGCGAAGTAGGTCTTGTTGCCATTCTTGCGAACGACAACGCGATCTTTCTCATCACCGAACTTAGTCGCCGGGAACCAGGTCGCGCCATCTTTGACATACAACATGCCGCGTTCTTCAAGCACGGCCAGCGCGGTATCGATGCGGCCGGTGGTCGTCAGGCTCTGTTCTGAGTACCAGCGATCAAACGTCACACCAAACTCAGCGAGATCGTCTTCGATATCACTACGAATCGACTCGAGAGATTGTTGGCGAACTTTAGCGAAACCATCGGTACCGAGCACACTGATTGCTTTCGCTATCAATGCTCCGATATGGGCCTCTTTGTCGCCGTCGGGATCGTCGCCGGGCACATCTGCGAGCAAGGTGCCGGCATCAACCGTGATGACACCGCTGGTGTCGATTGCCGCTGCAATGTCACGAATGTAATCGCCACGATAGCCTGCTTTTGGAAAAGGAATGCTCGTGCCTTGAGATTCGAGCCAGCGTAGCCAGACACTCAAGCCCAGGATATCCATCTGCCGTCCGGCGTCATTAACGTAGTACTCACGCTGCACAGGATAGCCTGCTGCTTCGAGCAGATTGCCGACGGTCGCGCCATAGGCGGCGTGACGGCCGTGACCAACGTGCAATGGTCCGGTCGGATTGGCGGAAACAAACTCGAGCAGAATGCGTGGTTTGTCTCTGGTCTCCTGTCGACCGTAGCTGTCATTGCGCTCGAGTATTGTCTTGAGTTCGGCGTGAAACGCCGTGGCGCTCAGGTAGAAATTAATGAAACCTGGTCCGGCTATTTCGACTTTGTCGATCAGGTCCGTTGACGGCAAATTGGCAACTATTATCGCCGCGAGGTCACGCGGACTTTTTCGCGCGGGTTTAGCGAGGCGCATCGCCACGTTCGTCGCGAAGTCGCCGTGGCTGCCATCGCGAGTGCGCTCGACTGTGCCGGCAACCGCGAGATCGGCAACAGCAGCAGCGAGCTCGGGCATCTTCGTCAGAGCTTCATTGACTAATTTTGCGACGAGGGATTTCATCAGCGAGCCGGCGATTCTACCTGTATATGTTCGGCTGCGCAGACGCGTAGCTCGGATTATTCATGAATTGTCCGGGCTAGAACAATTCTATTGGATCGACATCGATCGACCAGCGCACTCTTCGGGCGGCGGGTTCGACTTCGAGCGCGACGCGCAGATCCTTGAGTGCGGCATGCAGTGATTTACGATCGCTACTTTGCAGCAGCAATTGCGCACGATAGCGACCTGCTTTGCGAGCCATCGGCGCGTTGACAGGACCCAGTACTCGCAGGTAGTCGGTCCGTTGGGCCTCGATGCGACGCTTTGCGATATCGAGTAACTCGTGAGCATCGCGCTGTTTGTGTGCTGCAGATCGAATCAGCGCCAGCCTCGTGAACGGCGGCCAGCGCGACTGCTCGCGCTCGGCCAGCGCATCGTCGGCGACTTGTCGATAACCACCATCGATCAGGCGTTGCCAGAACGGATGATCGGGAAATGCGGTTTGTATGATGACCTGGCCCTGACGGCTCTCCCGGCCCGCACGTCCGGCGACCTGAATGATCGATTGAGCAAGTCGTTCACTCGAGCGAAAGTCTGCGCCAAACAAGCCCTGGTCGGCATTGACGATGCCAACAAGGGTGAGCTTGGGGAAATGGTGTCCTTTGGAGAGCATTTGTGTGCCAACGAGAATATCCGCGCCACCTTGTTCCGCGAGCGCGAGCGCCTCGGCCATCGCCCCCTTGCGCTGTGTGCTGTCGCTGTCGATGCGCTTGATGCGATGGCCTGGAAAGCGCCGGCACAGCGCTTCTTCGAGGCGCTCGGTGCCTTCACCCAGCGGTTTGACCGCAGCACCACACTGCGAACAGCGCTCGTCGAGCGGGCTGCTGCTACCACAATGATGGCAACGCAAAGATCGGTCGCTCGCGTGCACGGTCATGCGCGAGTCGCAACGGCTACATTCGGCGATATGAGCACAGCTTGAGCAAATCAATGTGGGCGCGAAGCCACGACGATTGAGAAACACCAGCGCCTGGCCGGCCGTGCGTAAAGTTTCGTCAATCGCCTCCACCAACGGTTCACTCAGACCGTCGCTGGTCAGCGCTCGACTGAGATCGACAAGGCGGATCAATGGTGGTTTTGCGCCACCGGCGCGCTGTGCAAGAACGATATGCACGTAGTTGCCAGAGCGGCAGTGTTGCAAGGACTCGAGCGTCGGCGTTGCGGAGCCCAGGATGACGGGGATATCAAGATGTTTGGCGCGGGCGATTGCCAGATCTCGCGCGGAATAGCGCAGGCCCTCCTGTTGCTTGAAGGACTGGTCATGTTCTTCGTCGACGACGATCAATCCGAGGTGCGGCATTGGAGTGAACACAGCGGACCGTGTGCCAACGACAAGCTTTGCCGTGCCTTGTTGCGCGGCTCGCCATGCGCTCAATCGCTCAGTGTCGCTTAAGCCCGAATGCAGTACGGCCGGCTCGATGCCTAGTCGATCGCGCAGGCGCGACACAAGCTGTGGTGTCAGTCCGATTTCAGGGACGAGAATAAGTATCTGCCGGTCACTCGCGAGCACATCCGTCATCAACTGCAGATAGACCTCGGTCTTACCGCTGCCGGTAACGCCATCAAGCAGGAACGCCGTAAAGCCGGATCGTCCGCGAATGTCCTGCAGTGCTTTGTCTTGCTCTTCAGTAAGTTTGGGTCCCGGCCGGCCGGCCACAAGGCTCGCAGTTTCTGGCACCTCTGCTCGTGCATCAAATCGTGCGATCAGGCCTTTCTCCAGTAAGGCATTCGCTGCACGTCGCCAGGTAGGCATCTGCTCGGTCAGCGAGTCGGCTTCGGCGCCGTTGCCACCAGCGTCGCGCAGGAGTTCGAGTAATTCTGCCTGACGCGGAGCGCGCTTTGACAGCGCTTCAATATCTGCCGTCATGCCGGCGTCGCTAATGGCCATAACGGTCAGTGTCGGAAACAGGACTTTGCCCTGGCGCATCAGTGCGGGCAGCGCAGCCGCAACAACTTCGCCGATCGGGTGGTGATAGTAGTCACTTGTGAATCGGATCAGCCAGAGATCGTCAGCTGACAGCAACGCGGTCTCATCCAGCGCCGAAACACAGCGCCGGATCTTGCTCAATGGCAGCTCGCTGCGCTCGATATGGCCCATCACGAGCCCAACGTGCCTGCGGCGGCCGAACGGCACGATAACGCGAGTACCGGGTAGTGGTCCGGTATTGTCGCTGACCGGCAAGTAGTCGAACTCGCGGGACAGTGGAACGTTAACAGCAACTTTGAGAATAGGAATTTTGTTCACTGGAAAGTCAAAAAAAACAACCACTTATGGATCAGACGAACTCCATGGAGACGTTCTGCGTGACATAATGTCTGCAGTCAATATCGCAGCGAAACTGTCAACCGGACACTGTCCGCCGCGTTAAACAAGGGTGATACGGTAGTTGACCGTGTGGTGGAGTCAAGAGGATCGTAGAGATGGATCTTGTTCGCGCGAAGACAGGGAGTGAAAAGCGGTGAGCGCCTGCGCTGGCGTTTTTGCGGTATCGTGCATCCGCGAACAAGCGACGGGAGCAGAGACGCTGCAGCGCGAAAGCCAACTCAATCAGTTCCTCGCCGAGGTCGAACGGCGCGCATTGCGCATCGCCGAGATCGGGATTCGTGATCGTGACGAGGCCATGGATCTCGTACAGGATGCGATGATCAAACTGGTCAAAAACTATGCCGCTCGACCGCAGGGTGAGTGGGCGCCGCTTTTTTACCGGATCCTGCAGAACGGGGTTCGTGACTGGCATCGCCGACGAAAAGTCCGTAACCACATCATGGTCTGGTTTGGTCGCGGGTCTTCGAACGACGATGACGACTACGATTTCGTCGCGCAAGCGCCTGATCCGGCAGGTCGATCACCGGATGAGGAATTACAGATAGATGAGGCAATGCAGCAACTGGAAATCGCGGTTCGCGCATTGCCGACCAGGCAACGCGAAGCATTCATGCTACGCACATTTGAAGGCTTTGATGTTGCGGGAACCGCCGTTGCAATGGGGTGCAGCGCAGGCAGCGTTAAAACACATTATTCCCGGGCAGTGCATGCGCTCCGGGATAAGTTGGGAGAACACTGGCAATGAATAAGCCAAGAGACAAAGAACGACTGACAGGTGTAGCGGCCGCAGATGCGCGATTCGCCGAGCGGGCGAAAGAGCAGTTCGACGGCAGCGTGGATCGCCTTGATGCGGCGGCGCTGTCGCGTCTCAACAGGGCGCGGCATGCGGCGCTCGATGAGTTGCGGCAGCCGAGTTCCGTAGGGCAATGGGTACGCTGGATGCCGGCGACCGGCATTGCCGCTGCGGTGCTGATAACGGTGATGGTCATGCGCGGACCGAGAGATATCGAATTGATAGTCGAGCCCGTCGCGGTGACGGATTTCGAGTTGCTGCTCGACAACGAGAGCCTCGAAATGCTCGAAGACCTTGAATTTTACAGTTGGCTGGACGCGGCCGACCTGGACACATACGGCAATGTCGGCTAGACGAGCCGCACTGATAGGATCGATGTTGATGGTCTGCGGTCTGGTGCTTGCCGCCGACGAAGACATACCAGATATGGAGTTTCTGGAGTACCTGGGGCTTTGGGAGGAGTCGGACGAAGACTGGCTGATCTTCAATGTTCCGATGAGTGCCGAAACAGATGAACGGAGCGATCCCGTACCGGAGGGTGAAGAATCGACGGAGAAAGACAATGAATCATAGAAACATAATTGCGATCACAGTACTGGCAGTAACGCTCGCCTGTGGCACCGTGATGGCTGATGATGGCGTTGACTGGAACGGATTGACCGCAGAACAGCAGCAGGTTTTGAGTTCCTTCGCCGACCATTGGGATAACATGCCGGCGGACCGTCAGCAGCGGTTGTCGAACGGCGCCGAGCGCTGGGCCGCCATGACGCCTGCGCAGCGGGACGCGGCACAGCAGCGCTTCAGCATGTGGCGCGAATTGCCCGACGATCGTCGGGAAATGATTCGCGATCGCTACGAGATGTACAGAGACCTGCCAACTGGCGAGCAAAGGCGCATCCGCGAAAATTATCGGCGGTTTGGCCAACTTCGAAATGACCATCGCCAAAAGCTCCGTGATCGCTACCACAACATGTCGCCCGATCAGCGCAGACGCACACGGGATCGCCTTACTGATCGGCGGCCAAAACCCGCACCTCGCAACTAATCAGAAGTCCGCCTGTAGGAGCCCGTCATACGGGCGATTCCCCGGGCATTGTGGTAATCGCCCGGTCCGATCGTTAGCTCTTCACCAAATGGTTGGCTCAATATTCTATTAGTACGACGGGCTCCAACAACGACATCTGTGCGTAGCTCGCCAATATTGTTAGAGTACGCGCCGCTTGTCTGAATAAAAGCCGGACAACGCCAGTCCCGGCAATTTCCTGAAATCCAAGCGGAGGCTTGTCAATGAGAATCGGTGTGCCGAGGGAGATACATGCGGGTGAAAAGCGCGTTGCAACGACACCCGACGTTGCGTCTCATCTCATCAAGATGGGTTTCAGTGTTGCCGTCGAAGAAAATGCTGGTGATGCTGCAAGTTATTCCAACGAAGCATACGCGGCCGCGGGATGCGAGATCGTCGCATCTGCGAAAGAACTCTGGGCCCAGTCGGACCTGATACTCAAGGTGCGGGCACCGGAGGGAAGTGAAGTTGGACAGCTAAGGTCCAGGCAAACGTTGATCAGTTTCATCTGGCCCGGACAGAATCCCGACCTTCTCAAAGAGCTGACGAACAGTGGCGCAACGGTACTCGCGATGGATAGCGTGCCACGCATTTCGCGGGCACAGAAAATGGACGCCTTGAGTTCGATGGCAAATATCGGCGGTTATCGAGCCGTCATTGAAGCCGCACAACATTTTGGTCGATTCTTTACGGGGCAGATCACGGCAGCAGGCAAGATACCGCCCGCCAAGATCATGGTAATCGGTGCCGGCGTGGCCGGCCTTGCGGCAATTGGCACGGCAAAAAGTATGGGCGCGATTGTGCGGGCATTCGACACGCGTCCCGAGGTCAAAGAGCAGGTCGAGAGCATGGATGCGGAGTTCCTGATGCTCGAATTCGAGGACGAAGACGGTTCCGGCGAAGGCGGCTATGCCAAAGTGATGAGCGAAGAGTTCATCAAGGCCGAGATGGCGCTATTTGCGGAGCAAGCCAAAGAAGTCGATATCATCATTACGACGGCGTTGATACCGGGCAAACCGGCGCCGCTATTAATTACGGCGGACATGGTTCGCTCAATGCATAATGGCAGTGTGGTGGTCGATCTTGCGGCCGAGCAAGGTGGCAATTGCGAGTTGACGGAAGCCGGCAAGGTGGTGCAACGTCACGGAGTATCGATCATTGGCTATACCGATTTGCCAAGTCGTCTCGCGACACAGGCCAGCCAGTTGTACGGTACGAACCTCCGGCACTTGCTGGCCGAACTCAGTCCCGACAAAAACGGCGAGATCGTCATCGACATGGACGATGAGGTCATACGCGGTGCTACCGTTTGTACAAACGGCGAAACGACCTGGCCACCGCCGGTGCCGAAGCTCTCAGCGGCACCGCCTGCGGCAAAGCCCGAGCCTGCGCCCGAAGTCGTCGAACACAAACCTTCAGTTGCCGGTCCGATCATTGCGATGGTTGTTGCCGGACTTTCGCTACTCGGTCTCGGCGCTGTCGCGCCGCCATCGTTCCTGGCGCATTTTACAGTGTTCGTGCTCGCCTGTTTCGTTGGTTACTCGGTAATCTGGAGCGTAACGTCCGCGTTGCATACGCCGCTGATGAGTGTCACCAACGCGATATCGAGCATCATCGTTATCGGTGCGCTCTTGCAAATCAGTTCAACCGACAAGCTCATCATGTGGATTGCGGCATTCGCGATACTGATTACGAGCATCAATATTGCCGGCGGATTTGCCGTAACCCGGCGCATGCTCGCCATGTTCAGGAAGTGAGGTCGACATGATTGGCGGCGGTATTGTAACTGTGTCGTACATTGCTGCGATGATCTTATTCATTGTCGCCCTGGGCGGTCTTTCCAGTCCGGAAACAGCTCGCCGCGGTAACTGGTACGGCGTCGCAGGGATGACAATCGCGTTGTTGGCGACGGTACTCGGTGTCGTCACCCGGCAATACACGATTCTGCTTGTTGCGCTCCTGATTGGTGGCACGATCGGCATTGTTCTTGCGCGACGTGTGCAAATGACGCAGATGCCAGAGCTTGTCGCGAGCTTGCACAGCCTCGTCGGACTTGCTGCCGTGATGGTCGGATTTGCGAACTTCATGGATCCGACCGTGCACTTTACGGGCGTCGAGCACACGATCCACGACATCGAAATTTATCTCGGCATATTGATCGGTGCTGTGACATTTTCAGGCTCGGTGATTGCGTTTGGCAAGTTGAGCGCACACATCACTGGCAAACCGATGCTGCTGCCGGCACGCCACTGGTTGAACCTGGGTCTGCTCATTGCTGTGATCTGGTTTGGCCGGGAATTCGTTTTGCAGTCGGCTGCCGGCGGCGGACTGACGCCATTGATAATAATGACCGCACTCGCTTTGTTGTACGGCATACACATGGTCATGGCGATTGGCGGTGCCGACATGCCGGTCGTGGTCTCGATGCTGAACAGCTACTCGGGCTGGGCCGCGGCGGCGACGGGATTTATGCTAAGCAACGATCTCTTGATCGTCACAGGTGCGCTGGTTGGATCAAGCGGCGCGATCTTAAGTTTCATAATGTGTCGCGCGATGAATCGCAGTTTTATTGCTGTCATTGCGGGCGGATTCGGCACGGGCGGCGGGGCTGTCGCCGTGAGTGGTGATATCGAGGGAGAGGTCTCGCCTATTGATACGCAGGAAACAGCGGCATTACTAGTCAACGCAAAGGAAGTAATGATTGTGCCGGGTTACGGCATGGCCGTCGCGCAAGCCCAGCATACGGTTAATGAAATTACGCGCGCGTTGCGCGACAAGAAAGTCAATGTACGCTTCGGCATACATCCGGTTGCCGGGCGCATGCCGGGACATATGAATGTCCTGTTGGCCGAAGCCAGGGTTCCCTACGATATCGTCTATGAAATGGACGAAATCAATGACGACTTCCCCGACATTGATGTTTCGGTCGTCATCGGTGCGAATGACATCGTCAATCCCTCCGCCCTGGAAGAGCCAGACAGCCCGATTGCCGGCATGCCGGTGCTCGAGGTGTGGAAAGGCAAGACAACGATTGTACTGAAACGAAGCATGGCAACCGGATATGCGGGCGTACAGAATCCCCTGTTCTACAAAGAGAATACCCGCATGTTGTTCGGTGACGCAAAGGACAGTCTCGACGCCGTATTGAAAGCGTTATAGCGATTCGTGTTGCTTTTTGACGCGCGATCGGCAAACTAGGTGGGCAGGGTCGCGCAGGGTGCGACGAGGTGAAGCAATGCTCGCAGGAATCGCTGCCAACATATCGCAACAGGTGTTGCGAACAGATGTAGCCGGAATGCCGCTCGAGTGGATCGACTACCGGGAGGCGGTGCGGCTGTATCATGCCGAACAGGTTGCCTATGACTGCGGTACGCGTCTGTATACGGTGTTCGGTGGCTACAGCAGTTTCGACGGCAGTCGCAGTAAAATTGACGTTAATTCGATTGTTGCAACGCACGGCACGAGTAAGAGCCTTTCCCGGAATCGTGATAAATACGTTCCGCCGCTGAATAATCGCACGCTGTTCAAACGTGATGCGAACCTCTGTCTGTATTGTGGAACGCGTCATCCGACCCGTGACCTGACTCGCGATCACGTCACACCAATTTGGCGCGGTGGCGGCGATACCTGGAACAATGTTGCGACTGCATGTCGTCGCTGTAACAACTACAAGGGCGGCCGCACTCCTGAACAAGCAAATATGCAGCTCGTCGCCGTACCCTTTACGCCCACATACGCCGAATACATCTATCTCAAAGGACGTCGAGTCCTTGCAGACCAGATGCAATACCTGCTTGCGCATATTCCGCGCTCGAGCCCGCTGCATGCGCGTTTGTCGGATCATCTGTCCGAGGGCGAGGAAATCATCGATGTGCATTTCCACGGGTAGGGATGCAATATCTGATTGATGCAAGCGTTTATGTATACCGGGCTTACTATTCGATGCCCGACGACATGGTCGATGGCGAAGGCAATCCGATCAACGCACTGTACGGGTATTGCCGATTTCTTGGTGATTTCATGGAGCAGGTCAACCCTGAATACGTGGCGGTCCTTTTTGACGAAAGCCTGTCCAAATCTTTTCGCACCAAAATCTATCCTGAATACAAAGCGAACCGCGATCCAGCGCCGCCCGAATTGAAGCGGCAATTCGAGCAGTGCCGCCGTTTCACTCGTGCGCTGGGTGTAATGGAATTTGCCTGCCCGACGTATGAAGCTGACGACTTGATTGGCACCCTGGTCAAACATGGTCGATCGGTTGACCGGCCATCGACGATCGTCACTCGCGACAAAGATCTCGCACAGCTGGTGGGCAAGGACGATGTGTTCTGGGACTTCGCCGGCAGGGGCAAGCTGGGGTACGAACGAATTCCAGAGGTATTCGGTGTGTGGCCGGAACAAATCGCCGACTTTCTTGCTCTGGCGGGCGACGCCGTCGACAATATTAAGGGCGTTCCTGGTGTAGGCAAGAAAACGGCCACTGTTTTGCTGCAGCGATTCGGCAGTCTCGAGGCAATTTACGACCATCTAGACAAGGTGCACGAGGTCAATATTCGAGGCGCGAAAACGCTGGCGGAAAAACTCGAGACACACAAAGATGATGCGATGCTGGCGCGTAAGCTTACCGGCCTCGCCTGTGACATACCCATCGACGATCTTGAGGCGTTGTTGCAACGTTCGGCGCCGGACCTTGGCGACATCAACGCGCTGTACGATGAAGCGAATATCGGCACGGCGCTCAGGCGACAGGCGGAGCGCATCTCGGACCTGAGTCGCGACTAACTCGGGCGACTCATGAATAATCCGAGCTAGGAATGTCCGACCGGCCTGTTGATCTGCACGGCGACTCCGTTTTCCTCAAAAAGGCACGTACATCCGCGCTGCCGATGTTCGAAGCAGAGGTTGACGGTCTCAGCGAACTCAGAGCAACAAACACGATTCGCGTTCCCGACGTACTGGCGTGCGGTGTGGCCGATGGAGAGAGTTACATTGCGCTCGAGCGATTGACGTTCGAGACGCCCACGACGGAAACTGAACGACGGCTTGGCAAGCGGCTTGCGGACTTACATCGACATTGCGAGAGTCGATTCGGATGGTTTCGCGACAACACGATTGGACCTACGGCACAGAAAAACGGCTGGCTCGATAACTGGGCTGACTTTTTTCGAGACCGGAGACTCAAGTTCCAGCTTGAGCTTGCTGTAAGCCGCGGTTATGGAGACGAACTCACCGAGGCCGGAGCAAAATTGGTCAAGCGGCTGCCCGAAATTTTTGCAGACTACGAACCGGATGCCTCGCTTTTGCACGGCGATCTGTGGGGGGGTAACTGGGCATGCGTGAATGGCGAGCCCGTGATATTCGATCCGGCCGTTTACTATGGTGATCGCGAAACTGATATTGCGATGACAAGACTATTCGGCGGCTTTGGCGAGGCGTTTTACGAAGCGTATGAAGCGAGCTGGCCGCTGGCCGCCGGACACGAGCAACGATGTCATTTATATCAGCTTTATCACGTCCTCAATCATCTGAATTTATTCGGTCGTAGCTATATGAGCCAGGCGAAAAGTCTGCTGCGAGATCTTTTGTAGGAGTCCGGGTCTCGGTCGCACTAACTTGTTCGTGAGCTATTGGGTGGGGAATGCGCTGGTGTCGTCTGATTCGTCGACCTCGTAGTTTTCGCCGAGAAAATCTTCATCGAAGGCGAATAATTTCGTTCCCTCGGGGGCCGTCAGCACAACGAATGCACCTTCAAACCCTGGAAATCGCTGATGCGGCAGGTCGTGTTTTTTGATGAACGCGGAAAGCGCGTCCTTGTCGTGGCAGCGGAAGCTCAGCGACGGCTTCTCCAGCGCAATGCTCTCCGATAGCCCCAACGCGAAGCCGCCCGCATCAAAACGCATATGGGTTGTTGGTTCTTCACGCATGCGCAACAGTACCGGGGCAACGGATGCCCAGAACCTGGCAGAGTGCACGGCGTCGCGGACAGGCAGAGATAATTCGAACCAGGTGCCGCAAATCGAATCGTTGTCGAACTCATCGCCACCTGTGAATGTACGCGCTTCAAGCATCGTGATCATATGGCCATCGCGGTCAGCCAGGCCAAGTTCATTAAACACATCGTCGTCGAGACGCATGAAACTGAAATCGAATCCATGGTCGATCATTGACCGCGAGTGTCTGGCGAGATCCTGCTTTACAAACGTGATAGCGGGGGAGTCAAATACGCGATCATGCAAACCTATGCACAACACGCCATCACTGACGACCGAGTATTTGTGCGGCCAGACATCGCCGCTCTCGAGTTCGGTAAACCCGAGCATCTTGTAGTAGCTAATTGATGCGAGAATATCGGGTGTATGTACGCTGAATTCGAGAAAACGGCCAAGGCTGCTCATTGCGTGGCACCCATGGCTTTCGCCCTTTGTCGGGACCTGTCTTGTTCGCGCGTAGTTTCGCTGGCGCTCCAGTCGGGCGACGACTCGGGCCATCCGGCCGAATATTTTTCGATGAGTCTGGATAGAAAAGCAACATGATCGTCGCGAGCGTTGAGTCCGGGAATGTATTGCAATGCGCCGCCGCCGGATTTCACGAACAGTTCAGCATAGCGTATGACGATTTCCTCAAGCGTCTCGAGACAGTCGACCACGAATCCCGGGCAGACAACATCGACACGCGCCAACTTGCTCTCGCCAAGGCCGGTTAGCACGCTGTCAGTATACGGTTGCAACCATTCACCGCGGCCGGAACGCGATTGAAACGCTATCAGCCATTCGTCATCATCGAGTTCGAGTGATGCGGCAATCAGGCGCGCTGTTTTGTGGCACTGACAATGGTAGGGATCGCCATTGTGCAGCATCTCGATCGGAAGACCATGAAACGAAAATAGTAGCTTGTCGCCACGCCCATGGCGATCCCAGTAGTCGCGAATGTTTGCGGCATGGGCAGAAATGTATCCGGGTGAGTCGTGATAATGATTCACGAAACGAAACTCTGGAACCCATCGTCGACGGCTGAGCACGGATGTGACGGCGTCGAACACGACACCAGTCGTTGATGCCGAATACTGTGGAAACAGCGGTAATACGACGATACGGCGTGCCGCTAGAGCGTGCAGTTTATCGAGCCCGGCGGCTATTGACGGCTGCCCGTAGGACATTGCCAACTCGACATGGACAGCGCCCGAAAGTCGGGCCTTGATTTGCGTCTGCAGGGCGTTCGCCACATCGCGCGAATGAACGAGCAAGGGCGAACCTTGTTCGGTCCATATTTTCTGGTAGGCGCGGGCTGATCGCGACGGCCGCAATCGCAGCGTGATTCCGTGGAGGATAAGCCACCATAAAATGCGCGGGTACTCAACAACCCGTGGGTCCCAGAGGAATTGCCGCAGGTACCGCCGCACGGCCGCCGGAGTTGGCGCATCTGGCGTGCCCAGATTGACGAGAAGTATGCCGAGCGACTCCGGGAGCCCGTGCTCGAATTGTGGCGAGGATTCAAACGACGGCATATACCTAACCCGGATTATTCATGAATAGGTTCGCGCCCTTGCTTGATTCTTGTCCGCACACGAAATTGGTCTCGCTCGGGAATATACACTGGTATTCGGCTCGGTCGCAAAATTCCGTGTGCGAACAATGCTCTGCACAATCATCGCAAATATTCATGAATAGTCCGGGTTGGAAACCGATGCGAGTCTTGGTAACAGTAAACCAAAGGCCGGCCATTCGCCAGCAAGCAAGGCTATACTTCCTTGTCTTGATTCATGTTTGTCAGGTGATGCCAATGGGAGTAGTCGTCAAAAAAGCGCAACAGCAAGCCGCCCTATGGACCCTCGTCCGCGACGTTGCCGTATTGCAAGTCAAGCTACTGGTTGATGGCCTTCGTGACCTCATCCTGCTGCCTGCGTCCCTGATCGTCGGCGTCGTCAGCCTGGTCAAAAGTAAGAACGGCAAGCCGGGACCGCAATTTTATCGTCTGCTCGTTTTTGGCAAACGCAGCGAACACTGGATCAACCTGTTTGGCGCTATCGAAAATTCTCCAGAGAGATTCGATTATGCCGAGTCGTTTGGCAATGCTGACATCGATGACATCATTTCGCGTGTGGAGGCCTTCGTTATCGACGAGCATCGGCGTGGTGGCGTGACCGCGCAGGCACAAGCACGAATTCACCAAGCTATAGCAGCGATGAAGCGCAGCAAAAGTGGCGATTTGTAGTAACGCTGTGCTTAATCCACATCCCGTCCCGACAAAAGATCGTCGAGGTTCGGTGCTGGGTGGCCTGGCCCCAAGCGGCCGGACTTGAGTCGTGCAATATAGTCCTTGTAAGCACGCATCGCCTGGTAACCGAAGAACCAGCATATCGGGATGTTCGCGAACAACATCACTGCCGTGCCGATGCCGGTAATGTTGTCGAGGTCGGTGTCAGACTTCACGAAACCGAGTGTCGCAACGATGATCAGTGCGCAATACACGACCTTGTAAGCGAGCACTGGTTTTTCGCCAGCGAGAAAGACCACTCCTTGTTCGCCGTAATAACTCCAGGAAATCATTGTCGATATCGCGAATAACCAGGCGGCAATGGATACGAGCCATTTGCCAAGGCCCGGCGTAACACTGTCAAACGCTTTGGCCGTCAAAGTGGCACCGATGTATACGCGGTAAAAACCGTTGCCGACGACAATGGGTTCGGTGGTGCTGACGAACGCATCCCAGCGAATAGAATAACCGGAGCTGCCAGCATGAACAGTGCCTTCAATTTTGTGGCGGTCAAATCCATCAGCATTGGTATGCGCCTGCACGACGAGAATCGCTTTTTCACCATCACGCCAGTTGCCTCCGGCCACATCGGTTGCGGAAAATTGCCAGCCACTATCCATCTGCGTGGCGATAATTGTTTGTTCAAACTCGACATCGGGGCCGCGATTCCAGATGCCGGTAGACAAAATAATCAGCGCCGTAAAAGTGCAGACGACGATCGTGTCGATGAATGGTTCCAGGCCGGCCACAATGCCTTCGCGCGCAGGCTCATTCGTCTTCGCGGCGGAATGGGCGATGGGCGACGAGCCCTGTCCGGCCTCATTCGAAAATGCGGCACGTTTCAGGCCGAACAAGAATGCGGAAGCGGCGGTACCGCCGATAAATGCGCCTGCGGCCTCGGTGGGTACAAACGCGGATTTGACGATCAGCGCGAATATCGCGGGGAGTTCGCTGATATTGACGGCGAGGACGTAAGTGCCTGCGAGTAAGTACAGCAGGACCATAAAAGGCACCAGCGTTCCAGCAACCTTGCCGATGCGTTTAATGCCGCCGATGATTACGGCGCCGACGATAATCGCGAGGATGATGCCGGTTATCCAACTCGGCACTGAAAAGTACTCCTCCGTCAGCTCGGCGACATTCCATGCCTGGAACATGTTGCCGCCCGTAGCGGTCGAGACAAGCAAGGTGACACAAAAGATCACGCCGATCGCACGACCCAGGCGCGGCATGTTGCGTCGCTCGAGTGCCTTCGAGACAACCCACATTGGGCCACCGTGCGGGTTGTCAGGATCATCAGTGTTGCGGTACAGCATCGATAAGGTGACTTCAGTCAGCTTGATGCCCATGCCCAGAAAGCCGATGACCCACATCCAGAATACGGCGCCAGGGCCGCCCAGGGCGATCGCCAGCGCGACGCCACCGATATTGCCAAGGCCGACCGTCGCTGATAGCGCAGCGGACAAGGCCTGAAAATGATTAATCGCGCCCGGATCGTCGGGGTCGTCATAGATTCCACGAACAATGGCGGGACCGTGGGTCAGTGCCCGGTATTGAGAAAATCCACTCCATACCGTAAACACAATTCCGGTGGCCACGAGTGTGTAGAGCACATAGTTGTGCCAGAGGATGCCATTCAACATGGCCAGAAAGGCGCTGAATTCGCCCATATTTACTCCCGCCCTGGATAAGGTAATGCGTTTAAATTATGAATTATTGGGCACGGCTTCCATGATGGCCGTGACGCCCATGCCACCTGCAGTGCAAACAGAAACAAGGCCACGACCCGAGCCTTTTTCACTCAGGAGTTTCGCCATCGTCGCGACGACCCGTGCGCCTGTGGCAGCAAACGGATGGCCAATCGCCAAGCTGCCACCCTTGCTGTTGAGCTTGGCCAGGTCGATCGGGCCCATCGGCTCGTTGCGGCCAAGCCGGTCACGGCAGAATTTCTCCGACTGCCAGGCTTTGAGTGTTGCAATCGTCTGAGCGGCGAATGCTTCGTGAATTTCGTAGAAATCGAAGTCCTGCAGGCGCAGGTTTGCATCCTTAAGCATATCCGACACCGCATAGGCCGGCGCCATCAACAGACCTTCATCATCAATGAAATTAACGGCGGAAACTTTCACAAAAGTCAGGTACGCGGCAATAGGAAGGTTTTTCTTGTGCGCCCATTCCTCGGTTGCGAGCAGGATCGCCGCGGCACCGTCGGTCAGCGGCGTGCTATTGCCGGCCGTCAGCGTGCCATCTGCACTCTTGTCAAATACGGGATTTAGATCGGCGAGCTTTTCAAACGTTGTGTCACGACGAATGTTGTTGTCTTCTTCGCAATCCATGAAGGGCACGACAAGATCATCGTACCAGCCGGCATCATAGGCGGCCGCTGCGCGGACGTGACTCGCGAGCGCAAGCTGATCCTGATGCTCGCGTGGTACATCCCATTGCTTTGCGATGAGTTCGGTGCTCTCGCCCATTGACAGGCCGGTGCGAGGTTCGTTGACATCCGGAAACTCGGGTTTGAAATGATAGGGGCGCAATCGGAACCACGGGGTGATTCGTTGTAAAATTGAGCGCGCTCGCAAGACGTTAAATAAAATTGCGCGAAAGCCGTCGGAAAACACGATCGGAGCGTCGCTGATTGAATCGGTACCGCCGGCAATACCAGAATCGATCTGTCCGAGCGCGATCTTGTTGGCAATGATTGCGCAGGCCTCGAGACTGGTGCCACAGGCGCGCTGTAGGTCCAGGCCAGGTGTGCGTAGGGACAGACCGGATTCGATCACGGTTTCGCGTGCGAGATTCCAGTCGCGCGAATGCTTGAGTACGGCCCCGAGAGCAACTTCCCCAATGACCTGACCTTTAAGGTCATATTTTGCGACGACGGCCGACAGGGCGGCCGTCATAAGATCGTGGTTGGAACAGTCCCGATATATCGAATGCGCGCGGCAAAAGGGAATGCGTGCGCCACCGATTACAGCGACTCGATTTGAACGACCATCATGCAGCATACTTGCCTCCAAATTGATGTTTTGATCCGGTACGCGAAGGCAACTTTACACTATTCAAGCACTTGACTTGAACATGCTTGTGCTGTTGTCGTGCCGTTCATGACGCGAATGAACTTCATTCACTGGCATCTACGCCGCGGCAGGAGCGCATCACAGGGATGTTGAGAAGCAACAATTGGCGACAGGAGACCCGGGCACTACTGAAGCTGGCGGGCCCGTTGATCGTCAACAATCTATCCATCGCACTTATGCATACCGCAGATGCGGTGATGGCGGGACAACTGGGCGCAGAATCGCTCGCGGCGGTTGCCGTCGGCGGCAGCGTCTGGTTCTTCGGCTTCTCGATCTGTCTGGGCCTGTTGATGGCAATCTCGCCGATTGCTGCCAGACATTACGGCTCTGGAAATCCGGAGATGATCGGTCGTTACACACGCCAGGGAATGTATCTGGGAATATTCGTGGCAATAATTTTGATGGTCATTGCGTTCAGGTTCGTAGGACCAGCGCTTGATACGATCGGCATTGATGCCGAGTTTCGGGGCCTCACCACAGGTTATGTGCATGCCATCGTATGGGGTGCTCCCGCCATTTTCGTGTTTCTCGCCTTGCGGTTCACGACCGAAGGAATTGGCGCGACCCGACCGATCATGTACGTATCGGTGTTGTCACTCATCGTCAATGTGTTTCTGAATTGGGTACTGATGTTTGGTCATTTTGGTGCGCCCGCGCTGGGTGCCATTGGGTGCGGCTACGCCAGTGCGATCACCATGTGGTTGATGATGATCGCACTGACCGTTTACATGATATGGGACCCAAAGTATCGGTCGTTGCGGATATTTTCGCGGGTTGCGCCCGTACGTCCCGAGGTCCTCAAAGAAATTCTGATTCTCGGTGTGCCAATCGCCATTACGATCACAGCCGAAGCCGGTTTATTTAATGCGGTATCGGTACTCATGGGTACTCGCGGCGCATCGATTGCCGCCGCGCATCAAGTTGCGATAAGTTTTGCGATGACGATGTTCATGGTTCCGCTTGCACTGAGTTCAGCCATTACGATTCGGGTTGGCCATGCGCTCGGTGCCGGCAATCCGCAGGCTGCGCGCTTTAGTGGCGGTTTGGGAATTGTCGTTTGTGGGCTCTTCATGTGCTGCTCTGCAGCGTTCATGTTGTTTTTTCGAGACGCCATTATCAGTTTTTATACGAACGACCCGTCAGTCACGAGCATAGCGGTCAGCCTGTTGATGATGGCCGCTATTTTCCAGATTGCCGACGGCGTGCAAGTCGGCTCTGCCGGGGCCTTGCGCGGTTACAAGGATACCAGGATCCCTATGGCCATCAGTGCCTTCGCCTACTGGGCGCTCGCGTTCCCGCTTGCCTACATGGCGGCCGTCACTTACAAAGCGCCGCCAAGTTACACCTGGGGCGCGTTCATCGTCGGCCTGTCTGTGGCCGCTGTACTATTAGCCTGGCGATACGTGCGCCTGTCGCGCGCGCGCCTCGCAGAGGATTAGGCGCGGATTATTAATGAGTAATCCGACCTGGAATTTCGAACTATGCACTCGGCTTGATGTTCGCATTCAAGCGGAACAGGTTGCCCGGGTCGTACTTGTTTTTTATCCCGACCAGGCGTGGGTAGTTCGGACCGTAGTTGCCCCAGGTGTTTTGTTCGCTATCGTCGTGCAGGTTGGTATAGAACCCGGCCATGTGCGGTTGCATGGCTTGGTAAAACTCACGAACCGCCGCAATACCCGCGTCGTTTTGCGCCGGGTCATCGCTAAAATACATCATGCCGAAATTGAAGGCTGCGTCTCGATGCACATAAGCTGTCGCACCGGACGCGATCCTCGACGTGGCCCCACCGAGGTGCTGAAACCATGCACCAACAGTACCGCGGTTCGCAAATTCGACGATGACCTCGATAGCTGCCGGCGTGAGTTCCCGCAGAAAACCCGACTTAAGATAGTATTGACGACCATGGCCGAGAAAACCGTCGGCACCGGTCTGTAGGTCGTGATAAGACCGTGGGCCAAGTTTGCCACCCTTGAGGCCCGCAAATGCGAGCATCGGCGCCAGCGCCTTCTCGCCGGCCGCATGATCGCCACACCAGGTGACGTCAACGATCGCAGCCATCCGACCGTCTTCGCCCGGGGCGAGATTTGGTTCGATATTGGCCTCGTCGGGCAGTGTGTCGTGGAGTTCGGCGTAAAACTCGAAAAAGTCCTTGTCGATGTCATAGATCAAGTCGCCGCCATACACGGTGGGATTGAACGGATGCAAACGATAAACAAACTCGGTAACGACGCCGAAGTTGCCACCGCCACCACGCAGGCCCCAGAATAAATCGGCGTTCTCGCCTTCACTGGCGTGCACAACATTGCCGCTGGCCGTGACGACGGTGGCGGCCAGTAAGTTGTCGATAGCGAGACCCATCTTGCGGTCCGTGCGTCCGAGGCCGCCACCCAGCGTGAAACCGCCAGCGCCCGTATGCGAGACAATGCCCGTTGTCGTGAGTAAATTGTGCGCCATCGCGGCATCATCGAGATGGCTCAGTAGCGAGCCACCGTCTGCGCGCATAGTCATCGCATCGACATCGACGTCGACCGAATGCATCTGCGACAGGTCGATCATCATGCCGCCGTCCGACGTCGATTTGCCCGGAAGACTGTGACCGCCACACTTGACGGACAAGAGCAACTTGCGCTCGCGGGCGAACGTTACCGCGCTGACGACGTCGTCAGTCGATGCACACTGCACCACCATCGCTGGCTGCTTGTGGTCGAACATGCCGTTCCAGACCAGTTTGGCGGTGTTGTAGCCGGCATCAGCCTGCAGGTACAAGTGGCCTTGCAGGCTATCGGCGAGTTCGGCAACCGCCGCAGACTCAATCGAAATCTCGTCACCGGTACCGGTTACGGCGGGAATGAAGCTGCCTACATCGGTGCTGGAGCCCGGCGAGCCGAAGTCACAGCCCGGTAGTGTGGTGGCTATCGCCGCACCCAATGCCGTCTTACAAAATGTGCGTCTGCGCATGAGAAGCTCCCGGTTTGATATTTGTTATTGTTCTCTTAGTCTAGCTGCTCTGGCCGAAGTCGGGGCTGTCGCCGGACAAATATTTATTTTCTTGCGCTGTGTTTTCGCGATTCAGCAGCTTGTTGCGATGAGGAAAACGGCCGAACTGGTTGACGATGTCGTGGTGCAATTCGGCGAACTGGGCGATGGTTTCGAAGGTCTCACGATGCGTCAAGGACACGAGCTCAGACAGGCGGTTGTAAAGCGCCACGGATTTCGCTTGTACTTTGCGAGATTCGGCGTGTTGCAATGGCATGTAAAAGAATACTCGTTGAATAGGTGCGAGCCCCTTGTCCTTGCCTTCCATCGCGCCTTCAACACAAAGCTTCAATGCTGCCTTGTCTTTGGCAAAAGCTGCAGCCGTGT
>JACZSM010000047.1 GCA_022574185.1 Pseudomonadota bacterium | reverse complement strand
AGTTTCTTTGATAACAAGACTCTTGAGCTAATTCTGGATATCGAGAATTTTGGCAACCTGATCAATGACGACTGGGGTAGGGTGGACGCCTACTTGGCACCGTCCAACGTCACGCTCGCCAATGTCACAATTTCCGGTGATGGCTCGCAGTATATCTATGCTCCGGTTTCAGGCGCGCAGGTCAGTCCCGAAACGATGGCGCCGAAGCCAGCGATTGCACGGCTGCCCTCAGTGTACCGGGTCCAGTTCGGCGTAAAATTTCGTTTCTAGGCGAAGCCGGGACACGCGAAGAAAAGGGGCAGCTTTGCTGCCCCTTTTTTGTGTCAAAATATGCACATGACAAGAATCAATAAGAACAACATGTTCGTAGCGGCGCTATTCGCCACAGTATTCGCGGTCGTCGGTTGTTCATCAAGTGAGACGCCCGACTCTGAATCGTTTGCCGCCACAGCCGAAGATTTTGTCGATCTTATCATCGACGGCCAGTTCGTTGTCACGATGGATGCGAGTGACAACATCATCGAGAACGGTGCGATCGCGATTGACGATGGTGTAATCGTCGCGATTGGATCGGGCGAGGACATCCACTCTCAGTATTCTGCCGCACAGACTCTCGATGGTGACAATCGAGTTGTGTTGCCTGGCCTGGTCAACGGTCACTCGCATGCTGCGATGACCATTCTTCGCGGCGTTGCCGACGACCTCGCACTCATGGACTGGCTCATCAACTACATCTTTCCGGCCGAGGTGCAGTTCGTGGATGCCGAATTCGTGCGCATTGGCACCGAGCTCGCCTGTTGGGAAATGATTCGCGGCGGCACGACAACCTTTGTCGACATGTACTACTACCCGGATACGATTGCCGACGTCGTGGACAAGTGCGGCATGCGCGCGATGATCTCTTCGACAGTCATCGATCAACGCAGCCCCGATGCTGAAAACGCCGCCGACGCATTGCGCAAGGGTAGCGACTACATCAGGCGCTGGAAAGGCCGGAACAGTCGCATTACTCCGATCTTCGGACCGCATGCGAATTACACATTGAATGCGGAGCAATTGCAGGCTACACGACAAGCGGCGATAGAACTCGGAGTACCGATCAGCATTCACATGTCGGAGTCACTCTTCGAGCTGCAGTACTCGAAAGACACTTTTGGCATGACCAGTATAATTATGTTCGAGTCGATCGGCTTCTTTGACGGACCGACGATTGCAGCCCATGTCGTGTGGCCAACCGAAGCCGAAATCAAGATTCTTGCCGAACGCCAGGTAGGCGTCATCCACAACCCTACATCGAACATGAAGATCGCCTCGGGCATCTCCCCTGTTACCGACATGCTGGCGGCGGGTGTTCGGGTAGGACTCGGCACAGACGGGGCAGCCAGCAACAACGATCTCGATATGTGGGAAGAGATGCGCCTCGCGTCTTTCCTGCAGAAAGTCGAACAGATGAATCCCGAGGTCCTGTCCGCTAACACAGTCCTGCGCATGGCGACAATCGGCGGCGCAACGGCAATCGGTCTCGGCGATAGCATCGGTTCACTCGAGGTTGGCAAGCGCGCCGATATTATCCAGGTCGGATTCGATGATGTACATCATGTTCCGACTTATGACGTTGTGTCTCATCTCGTCTACGTCACCGACGAGCAAGATGTAGACTCGGTGATTGTTGACGGCAAGATTCTTATGCGCGATGGTCAGCTTCTGACCATCGATACGAAGCGCGTCGCCACCGAGGCTCGCGCACTTGCAGCTGAGATTCGAATCGCCTTAGACGAGAGGAACCGCTGATGATTCGTAATACCGCCGCGGTAATAGCAGGGATCGTCGCTGCCTTCTTGACCATCATGTTGGTAGACATGCTCGGTCACGTGTTCTATCCGCCACCATTGGGCCTGGACTTCAGCGATGCTGAGGCAATCCGTCCTTATCTCGCCAATCTCCCACTCGGTTCGCTCCTGTTCATCATGGCGTCCTCAATTGCTGGGGGTTTCTTCGGCATATTGGTCGCCTGCGCCATCGGCACAGTCAAACCAACCGCTTTCGCAGTTGTAATTGGCGGCATAGTGCTTGCAGCGTCGACCGCTAATTTCATTTTTATACCGCATCCGTTGTGGCTGTCGATCGTAACCCTGGTCGGAATCGTCGCCAGCGCCTGGCTGGCCATGCTGCTGGCCACTAAACTTCGCGGATAATTTTAGGAAAGTATCGCCCGCATGTCTCGATCCCGCTTGACGGGAGCGGGCTCCTACAGCCGTAGGAGCCCATGCTGTAAGAGCGGACGCTCACAAGAAACTCGTACCGTAGTCCATCGGCGAGAGATTGAAAAACGTCGCCAGACTCTGACCTATATCAGCGAACGTTTCGCGTTTACCGATCGTACCGGCTTTAACACAACCGCCATAAGCCAGTACTGGAATATGCTCGCGAGTGTGATCGCTGCCCTTCCAGGTCGGATCGCAACCATGATCCGCAGTAATGACAAGAAAGTCATCATCGCGTATCAAATCCAGAATCTCGGGCAGGCGATTGTCGAAGTACTCAAGCGCGGCCGCGTAACCCTCAACATCACGACGATGCCCGAACAACATGTCGAAATCGACAAAGTTCGTGAAGACGATGGAATGATCGGGTGCATCAGCCATTTCCGTGAGCGTCGCATCAAACAGCGCCGCGTTACCTGTTGCTTTGATTTTTTTCGTGATGCCCCGGTGCGCATAGATATCCGCAATCTTGCCAACGCTGATTACTTCACCGCCGTCGGCGACGAGCTTATCGAGAACGGTATCGCCATGTGGCGGCGTCGTCAGGTCGCGTCGATTACCAGTGCGAACGTAGGAATCAGCGCTGTCACCAATAAACGGACGTGCAATCACCCGGCCAATGTCGTACTCATCGACCAATTCACGCGCAATGTCGCACAAATCGTAGAGCGCCTGTAATCCGAATGATTCCTCATGACACGCAATCTGAAAAACACTGTCGGCAGACGTATAAAAAATAGGCTTGCCTGTGCGCACGTGTTCATCTCCGAGTTCGGCGATGATCGTCGTGCCGGACGAATGACAATTGCCAAGGACGCCGGGGAGATCTGCTTGCTTGATCAGTTTCTCAAGCAGTTCCGGTGGAAATGTGTCTACGAGCTTCGTGAAGTAGCCCCATTCGAAAAGTACGGGCAGGCCCGCAATTTCCCAGTGCCCGCTGGGCGTATCTTTGCCGGTCGATAGTTCCTCGGCAAAACCATATGCTCCGACAATCTCGACATCAGTGTCCACACCCGCAGGAAATTCGCCCGTACTGTCTCTACTGGCATGAAAAAGCCCGAGGCTTGCGAGATTTGGCAGCTGCAGTGGACCTGCGTCTGACGCCGCACGGGCGCTCGCGATATGCCCAAATGTATTCGAACCCTCGTCACCGAAACGCCCGGCGTCGGCTGTCGCGCCGATACCAAATGAATCCAGAACCAGGATAGTCGCCTTGCCCATACGCATACTTTAGCAGAACGGACGGTTACCCAGGGCGTTAGAAAACGGCGTCTATGTCTTCCTTGAGCACCTGCTCCGCCTTCTTCAGGTCCGCAGCCAGATCGTCGAATTCCTGCTCCAGTGAGCTCGTCAGTACCGCCGTTCGTACGTTCCACTTCACGGTCGGTAATACGAGCGGTATGGTCGCCGCGTTGCTGGCCACCGGCGTCGACTCGGGCGACTTCAGGTTAAGGACTACGACCAGCGCAAATGCGATCGCCACGCCGGTCAAACTGCTCGCCCACCAAAATGTCGATGATCGGGACATGCTGCGTGTTGGTGTCTGCGACTCCGGTTTTACGCCGTGCAAAGACGCGCGGATCCGGACATCAAGTTCGGTTGAAATCGTGACGTCGATCTGCTCGGCATCATGTCGTAGTCTTTCGGCTAACTTATCCATAGGCCTTACTCTTATTTGTATCCGTTTCGCGGTTCAGTTCTGCGTTTAGTATGCGTCGCGCCCGGAGTAAATTGACCTTAGTCCATGACACGGATCGCTCCAGCACTGCCGAGATATCCTTGACCGACATGTCCTCGACATAACGCAACCACATGGCCGTGTACACATCATCATTCAACAAGCGTCGCGCAGTCACCCAGAGATTTTCTCGCTCCGATGCGGCGATACATTGTTCAAGCGGATCGCTTTCGTCGCTGCTGAGGTCACATAGCTCGACCGTTGTGGCTTGGCGGAGCTTCGCCGCATTGTTAATGGCAATCCGATACAGCCAGGTACTGAATCGCCACCGGCTGTCATAGCTATGTAAGTAGCGGTAAGCATTGATCAGTGTGTCCTGCAACGCATCCTCCGCATCGGCATAACTCAGTGTGCGCGACAAAAGGAATCGTAAGAGTCCCTCACGGTATGCGCGAATGAGATCCTCGAACGCCGTCATTGACCCGCGTTTTGCAGCGTCTATCAATGCGGCTTCGCTACTCACAACTTACTCGCACTGCGTGCTCACGTATCCGCTCAGTCCAACGCGGCGATTAAGGTTTCAGGATCAAGCGAAACTTTGATCGTCAGCTTATTTCCGTCGACTTTGACTGATGTATTTTGCAAAAACTCCGTGATCTCGGGATCGAGATCGTCATTGAAGACCTGCAAGCTAATCAGGCCACGGACGATACTCGCGAGTGAATCAACTATGTCCTTATCGGCCGCAACAAGTTGCGCTTCGATTACGATCTTGCCGTCCTCATCAGCAATCAACAGGGCAACCTGATCGGTATTCCTGATGATGTTGGAATTCCACCCGAAGTGTTCCTGAAAATCATTGGTACTCATGCCTGCCTGAATCAGGTTGCGATCCGCACTCAGGACGATAAGTGCATCACTTTGATTTTCGCCACCTATAATCTTGCCTTTGTTCGCAAGCATCGACTTCATCATCGTCTCGGTTGTCGTCACGATGATCTTGTCAGTTAGCGCGAAACTAAAGTACGCGCCGTTCTCAAGGGAATCGATTTCGATGTGGCCACCGTCGAAATGGGCACCTTCATCGCCCTTGACGAAAAAATACGTGTCGCCGTCTGACTCCAGTCTATCGAGACTGCCGGTTGCAGCGCCCATAGCGAGCACTTTGTCCTTGGTTTCCTGACTGATGTCGCCTGCAACGACGATAACGAGTCCGTCATCTGTCGCCGCATATCCGGTAATCCGGTCAACTTCTTTGTCGACGTCGACGCCAACATCCTCGCGAATGTCTTCAAATGCTTCGTCCTGTAGCCATGAGTACAGGTACTGGCCGCCCTCCGTTCTACGCATCTCCTCGAAATTCACGTGGAAATACCACTTCGTCGACGACGGCAGGTCTCCCGGGCTGACATCCGCCCACAGCGTTGACGATATGCCAACCAGCAGGAAAATCAGGATAAGTCGCATCGTGCGCATGGGTATGTCCTCAATTGAATCTGTAATACCTGCTTATAGCGTGTTTTTCGGAGTTTGGTTACACCGTGGGTGTCCGCCTTCGGCCAGAAACGATCTGTTTAGCTACCAATCAACGAAAGGCTTCTTTGCAAAGGCTGGCTGCTCTCGATCCAATATTACAAGGCGAGCGTGGACGCGGTTGGTCCAACTTGAGTTGTAGGTCCCATCGTCACTTAAGAGCGTACGATATTTTATAAGGCTACTCTCGCGGTTATCCCAGACTTTTCGCGCTCCCGGGTTTTGATAAAGAAATGCGGCGAATTCCTTAACTTGAAACTCAGCTGCCTCGTAGTCTTCGATTGCGCCCATATACACATAGCCCATGACCTTGGACTCGTTGACCTGATTGACCAATATGGCGAAGATCGCCGATTCATCTTCGGTCAATTCGCCGCCTGACGTACCTCTCCTCCAAATATTGACGTGCTCCTTGATACTATTGCCAACTTCAAATTGATTCGAAAAAATCGTCGCGTATCCTTCGGCTACCGCAATATTCTGTGACTGTCGCAGCTGCACACCGACAAAGACTAACGATGCAATTATTGCCACGGCACCAGCAAACTCTACGATATCTTTTTTTTCGAGATTCATAACTAAATCGACTCTTTAGAATGATCGTCCACTTCGGATCAGAAGTCGGCCGTATCTTTCGTAACCTTGCTGACCAGCAAAGTAACGGCAAAGCCGACAATGAATCCGGGCACAGCCTCGTATAGATCGTAAACCTGTTCCTTGACCGCAAGTACCCATACAACGCTCGTCAGGAATCCAGCGAGCATGCCGGCGGCGACGCCGGCGCCCGTCGTTTTCTTGTAGTACAACAGGCAGATGATCACGGGCCCAAATGCCGCGCCGAGGCCAGACCACGCGAATAGCACGAACCAGAATATGAGCTGCTCGGTGTTGAACGCGAGCACGATCCCGAGGATACCTATCAGTACAGTGGCACCTTTGCCATAGACGGCCAGGCGACTGTCGCTCAGTTTGCTACCGAGAATTTGTTGCATCGTGTCGCGAACCACGGCCGATGACGCGAGTAGCAGTAAGGAATCGACGGTCGACATGATCGCCGACAACACAATAACCAGCAGCACACCCGTAAGCAGCGGTGGAAACAGCTGCATCGAAATTACCGGGAAGATGGTTTCCGGGTCCTCGAGTCCCGGGTATAGCGCCCTGCCCGCTATTCCGGCGGTTACCGCACCAAGACCGTACAGGAGCAACACGACCACTGATACGACGCGAGCTTTTTTGAGCTCAGCATCATTGCGCGCCGACATGAAGCGGACGAGTAGTTGCGGGACGCCCAGAAACGGAAGACCGATTGCGATGAAACTGATAATGCCGATCCAGCCAATCGCGCCGGCACCGGAAAACGAAAACATATCCAGAAACCCCGGGTTGGTCGCTGTCAGGCTGGATACCACAGAACTCCAGCCGCCGGCAGCATAGATTGCGGCCGCTGGAACGATAATAAGCCCGAGCAACATCAGAACGCCTTGCAGCACATCTGTGTACGAGACCGCCTTGTAGCCGCCGACGAAGGTGTAGCCGATGATGATCGCGGCACCGACAAATACGCCGGTTTCGAAGTTCATGTCGGTGAAACTACTGACCGCCTTACCCGTCGCAATCATCTGCGCCGCAACGTACGCGGTCACCATCGTCAGGATGATGACGACAGCGATGCCTCGAATAAGATGCCAACGATCCTTGAAACGGGCTGCCAGTACATCCGGGACCGTAATCGAATCAGTGTCGTCGCATAGACGTTTCAATCGCCGTGAAACCAGGGTCCAGGCCAAGGCAATGCCAATGACCTCGCCGACGACGACCCAATACGCCTGCGCACCCACGGCATAACCCATGCCGGTCAATCCGAGCAGCAGCCAACCGCTCTCGCCCGTAGCATTAGTGCTGAACGCAACGACCCAGAACGGCAACTTCTTACTCGCCAGGTAGTAGCCCGCCAGTGTGTGCGTTTCCCGTCGGCTCCAGATTGCGAAAGCAGCCAGCATCCCAAGGTATACGATGACAACAGCAATGATCGGTGTCATTCAACTACTCCGTGAACGAGCCAATCGGCGAGCCCGGTGGTGAAGTGACCGGGACGATTGCGTCAATACTCGACGAGTCATCACGCAGTCGTGCAATTTGATAGCGCGCCAGACCGAAATGCGCACGCAGTATGCGATCGTCCGGTGCCTGCGACGCCAGCCACTCATCGAGACTCGTCACAGCGTCTAATGTAATCGCACGAACATCCGCGTCGGCATCAGATGTCTCGTCAGTTTCCGGGCCCGCGCCGCAGCCAACGAGTACGGCCAGAGCAGCCAGCGCCAGCAATTGTTTGTGCATGAATTCCCCGTCGAATGTTTAATAAGTGTTGTAGCGTGTAATTCGGCCTGCAATGATTCCTGCAATGAGGAGAAAAATACCTATTCCAAACAGATATTCGGGATAGACCCGAAAAATTCCGCAATAGAACACCAATGCGATGGTGATGATTTGAAATGCATTGATGAAATGGTTCTTACGCATGACCGCCTTTGGGAAACGAATTCTCGAGACCATCAAAATGCCGAGCACGAACATCAGGATAGGCAGGTAAAGGTGTAGCGGCAGCACACTCGAAATATCTTCATAGCGGATCAGCACGATGATCATGGACGCCACAAGGCCACCGCCTGCTGCCGTTATGGGTATGCCGGTAAACCAGCCACCGCGCGGTTTTGAGGTAGCAATATTGAATCGAGCCAGACGCATGGCGCCTGCAAGGACAAAAACGCCTGATGCCACGAGCAACACCCAGAACTGCCCCGTATCGAGCTGCACGCCGCCGACCTGCATGCCCGCATTAATTACCAGCACTGCCGGCGCAACACCGAAAGCGACGAGATCAGCCATCGAGTCGAACTCTGCACCGAAGTCCGACGTTGCCTTCAGAAGTCGAGCCGCGAGTCCGTCCAGCGTATCGAGAAGACCACACCAGACGATCAGCCAGGCGGCAAACTCCAGGTCACCAATCTGTGTCGTAACGATCGACACCAGCCCGAGGAGCAGGCTCAGTGCCGTAAAACTATTTGGAATTGTGTAGCGGAGACGACCCACGGACCTGCGCTCCCCCAATCAATTAATCAGACGACCATTCTGCATGGGGGATCGGCGATTATCCAGTAAGCGCAATGCTTGCAGCGCTCCTGCAGCAAATTCGGCTCAACGGCGGACGAATCGCCTTGACTCAACGCCGATAGGGCCTCGGGGCATCACGATTTGCATCGGCATGCCGTCGCGCAAGATATCGACGACAACAGACTGACCCGGCTCTCCTGAAAACGTTTGGTTGTTAAGATCTGAGTAGCTAAAAACACGCTGGCCATCATAGCTTACAATTTGATCACCGCTTTGAAGTCCTGCGCGGTGACCGGCCGACGACGGGAGTACGAGGCCGACATCGACCGCGGTAGGCCGATTATTAGCCTCTAGATATTGCACATACTGTGCGTCGCCAAGCTCTTCACGCAACGTCGACTCGGCAAGATTGCCCGCCGCGAACATGGCCTGCATGTCACCGGTGCGCTGCGCATCAAAACGGGCCTGCATTGATTTCACACGCAGCTCTGATTCACGCTGCAATATCCATTCAGCACGTGCCAGCGTAAATCCTGCTTCCACTAGCGCATTCGCACGTTCCTCGTCGGAGCGATCGCCGCGTGATTGTCGAAAAAACTCTGCTGCCCGACTTTCATCAATAAGGCGAATCGTCTGCACGTCCTCGCTTGCCTCTCTCGCCTCACTCGCTTTACTCAGGCGCTCGACTTCGGCAATTAATACGAGCAACTCGTCTTCAAGCAACTGACGCACCTGCCGCTCTTCATCGACGGCGACCTCGAGTGCCCTAATTCGCTCGTCGGTCGCTGCCGACTGATCAAAATAGGTGGAAGCGATGTCATTCGCCACACGCAGTGGCTCCGGTTCTGTCGCACTCAACACGATCGCGGCTGCAACGATACCTGCAGCCAGGCTCACTGCGGCTACGGCATAGACTTTTTTCATGGTGCACCCCCGAAATTACGTGCTCAAAATCGATTTACGCACTCTGCATCGATCCGTTGACGTAATTATTGGACATGAATGGATTGTATTCGTGCCCGCTAATGTGCTGTTATGCCGCGATCAAAATAACAACTCGGAGTTGGCCGTGGCAAACATTCGCCTGACCTTGTGCCTCATTGCGTTGATCCTGTCGGCGTGTTCCGAGGCTCCAACAGAAACCACCGCCGAGCGCGTCAATAGGATCGCATCTGAATTCGTTCACGGCTACTACAACCAGTTTCCTGAAGAAGTTTACGAGGTTGGCTATCCCGACTCTCCGCCTGACCGATTCGGTGACCATAGCGAAGCTGCTCTTGCTGCATGGGACGCCAGGATCGACGACTGGTTGACTCAACTTGACCAGATTGACGTCAGTGAACTGACTGGCACGCCGACCGCAATTACCTATGTGTTCGCTCGCGAGCGTATGCAGGTGCTCGTCGACAAGCGCATCTGTCACAACGATTTGTGGAATATCAGCCCGACCTGGACCGGCTGGCCGTTCATGATCGCATCCACATTGGCCGTGCAGCCCGTCGAGGATGACGATGATCGAGGCGCAGCATTGAGTCGCGCAGCTGACATCGCACGCTTCCTCGATGTCGAAGTTAGCAATTTGCGGCGCGGTATAGACCAGGGATATGTAGCTGCTCAGAGCAATGTCGACGCCGTCGTTGAACAAGTCACATCGCTAATTGAGACGCCTGTCGAGGACTCGCCGTTTTTCAGCCCGGCCGCACGCTCGGATAATGACGCGTTTATCGCCGAGTATCGCGATGCGATCGAATCTGGCGTCTACCCGGCCATGACTGCATATCGTGACTTCCTCCGCGGCAATTATTCTGGACGAGACACGATCGGCGTCAGCGCGAATCCTGACGGCGATGCGTGCTATGCCGCATCGGCCCGCTACTGGTCGTCGTTGTCGATGGACCCGGCCGAAATTCATCGGCTTGGACTGTCAGAAATGGCACGTATTCAGAGCGAAATGTTGCTATTGGCGCAGAAGTCCTTCGCTACGGATGACGTTAAGGCATTGCTCGAGGAACTGCGCACAGACCCCAGGTACACGTTTGCGAGCGAACAGGCTGTACTCGACTTTGTCTCCGCAGCTGTGGAGCGAAGCCGTGTGGCCGTGCACAGTTGGTTTGGCAACGTGCCAGATGCCGACGTAGTTGTAATTCCATCCCCAGCCTATGAAAAAGACTCAGGCGGCGGCTTTTACTCGGCGGGTTCGGCGGATGGCAGCCGTCCAGGTACCATCCAGGTTGGTACCTACAATCCCACCACGATCAGCAAGGCCGGGATCGAATCGCTGACGTTTCACGAGGGATACCCGGGCCACCACTTGCAGGTGTCGATAGCAATGCTCAATGAGTCATTGCACCCGATCCTGCGCTTCATGTACGTCTCCGGATCGGCCGAAGGCTGGGGCTTGTATTCCGAGCACATCGCCGAGGAAATGGGCCTCTACTCGAGCCCCGTCACACTTTTCGGCAAGTTTTCTGACGAAGCCTGGCGTGCCGCCCGCCTGGTTGTAGATCCGGGCATACACGTTATGGGCTGGACTCGCGATCAGGCAGTTGACTATATGATGGAACATTCGGCGGTCAGCCGGGACCAGGCCACCTCCGAAATCAACCGATACGCAGCCGTACCCGGCCAGGCGACTTCGTACATGGTCGGTAGCCTCGAGATTCAACGCATACGCAGGAATGCAGAGGCGGTGCTCGGCGAACAGTTCGATATTCGTGAATTTCACGATCGACTCCTTGCGAATGGCGGTGTCGCACTACCAATGCTTGGCACCGCGATCGATGCATGGATTGCCGAGGTGCAGGCAGCAAATCCATAGTCATCGCTGCTTTTCGCATCACCGCTGAGATTCAAGCCGCTTGAGTTGCTCCGTTGCGGCCGCGCCATACTCGCCACCGCTTTTTGCGACTATTCTGAAGTGTCTGATGGCCTCGTTGATGTTGCCGCGATCCGCATTGATCGTACCCAGCGTGTAGTGTGCGGGCGCTGTCGGCAGTAACTCGACACTCCTCTCCAGATCGACAACAGCGGAACTGGTTTGTCCGAGTTCCTTGCGCGCGAGGCCGCGTTGCAGGTAGTAGTAAAAAAAATCGGCGCGCCTGCTGATAGCACGATTGTAATTTGTCACTGCCATATCGTACTGGTCATTGACGAGTCGAACGTCGCCGCGCAAAGCGTGAAAGTGTGCCTCGGCCGGATACAGGGCTAGCGCCTTGTTGGCCAGTGCCAGCGCTTTGTCCGTCTTCTTGTCGCCCAGCGCTTCGCGACCATCGTCATACGCGTCGTAAGCCGGTTTCGAATCCAGTGTCTTTTGCATAGCAATGCGGAAGCTGTCTTCGCCAAGCGTGCCGCCGGCAGGTAACTTGCCGGCCGTCCTGATATTTGCTTTAACTCGCTCCTTGGAAGGCGGATGACTGGCGAACAATCCACTGAGCCAATCCTGGTCACGGTTCTCGCTAAGTCGGACAAATGTTTTTTGCAGAGCTACGGCGCCCTGAGGGTCGTAGCCGGCCTTCGACATGTAGCGCATACCGTACTTGTCTGACTCCAATTCCGCGCCTCGGCCATATTTCATTGTCACGAGTGCCGCCGCCGCGTTTGCACTACCGACAGCGAGATCGCCATAGCTGCTGTCATTGGTTGCGACACTCGTTGCGACAACCAATCCCTGCATCAGCATGCCACGCGACAAAGTCTTGGCCGTGTGCCGTGCCGCGGCGTGCACGATCTCATGACTCAGCACGGCCGCAAGTTCCGCTTCGGAGTGGATCTCAGTCAGCAGACCTCGGTTAATCGCAATTTTTCCGCCCGGCAATGCCCAGGCATTCGGCACTGAGTTATTGAGCACCGCGAATTCGTAAGGCAACCGCGCATCGCTAACCGCTGCAAGCCGTTTGCCGATCGACTGCACGTATTGTGTCAGCGCCGGGTCAACGTCGTACGCCCCGCCCTGCGACTGCAACATGGGCGCATAATTTTTTTCGCCCATCGCAATTTCCTGCGCGCCAGAGAGGAGCATGAATTCGCGGTCGCCCGTGACCGGGTTGACCGAACACGCGGTGAGCGAAGTGGCGAGTAGCAGTACCGATATCTTTTGCATGGTCAACATAGCGTCAGCCGACGAAGTTCTAATTTTATCATCTCCAATTTACAGAAAATCAGAAGTACCAGGCTAGCTGGGCGAACACGCTTGCCCCGGTCGAGAGGTATAGACCGGCAATCCCGGTTTCGATGCCACCGAACTCGGAACCATTTGCGCCAAGCGGAACATTCAGGCTGCCCAGAAATGTCATATTATCAGACACACTATACTGCGTTACGAATTGCAACAGTCCGCTCGGATCGCCGAGGTTCGCGAGGATGGTCGGCGTCACTGTCCATAGCGGTGACATTTCGACACTCAGGCTGCCCGCTACGTAGTAGCGACCGAGCGCAAATATTTCGTGGCGCGCAAGCCTTTCCAGCAACTCGGGATTAGCGGCCAAACTCGCTGGATCATACTTTCCGCCGTGCTGACCAAAACCGTTGAAGTAGACCTCAATTACGCCACTGACGTTTCTGCCACCCCAGATCCATGAGTAGCCCAGGTTGGTGACGATCTGTACCTGGGCGCCGTCGGCAGTATCCGTTGCGACAACATCGCCACGCAGCACGGCTCCGCCAATGCTAAACACGCCGCCGATGCCAAATACGGTAACGCCATAACTTTCCGCGATGAGAATGTCGTACTCGTTGCCACCGGCAAAGGTGTGATATTTCAGGGCAACGGTGCCCTCGTCGGCTGCAACATCTCCCGTGACAGGATTACGACGAAACACGACAGCCCCCTGCACATCGTCACCACTGTCACGCAGGTACTGCAGATAGATCATATCGTCGCCGGTCTTGAACTCAGTATCTATCGCAGTTGGATCGAACGGATTCACGAGATCCATGGGTGAATAAAACAGGCCGTTACCCCAGGACAACGCTTGCCGGCCGAAGCGGGCAACAGTCTTTTCGCTGGTATACGCGACCGAGAACCGATCGAGCCGGTGAACGACGGCGTTCCTGCCCTCATCGTGGATGACCTCGGTGAGATCGAACAGACGGCGCTCATCGTTTGGCAAACGTTCGATCAACAGATCCGCGACAGGTCCCAGCCCTCGCGTCCATTCGACACTGTCGCCATTCAAAGCGAACAACTGATAGGCGGTATCAAATGACCAACGGCCGTGGTTCGCGGAAAAATTGATGCGAAGATCGCCTTCGAGATCGGTGGACGTCGCACCAGCCAGGTCGCGAAACAGGCTTTCTTCGGCAAAGCTCTGGGCAATCAGGCGGAACTTCGCGTGGCCTCCAAGTTTGAGCGTAGCGTCGTCAGCAAGTGCCATACCGCACAAAATCAGGATCGGCAGAAACAGGCTACGTGGCATTTTGCTCGATGTCGTCAACGATTCGACCGTCAAGCATGCTGATCAGGCGCTTGGCATAACTCATAACACGCTGGTCGTGCGTCGCAATCACGAAAGTCGTGCTGTGCCGCTCATTGAGCACACGAAATAGTTCGATCAGCCCATCGGCCGTTTTCGAGTCGAGATTAGCCGTCGGTTCATCGGCCAGAACCAGCGCCGGTCGCGAGACGATCGCCCGGGCGACGGCCACACGCTGCTGCTGACCGCCGGACATATCGGCAGGCAACCTGTCTTCAAGCCCGGCCAGGCCGACTTCCTCGAGTGTTGCCAGCGCTTTTTTGCCGCGATCATCGGCCGGTACACCCTGCACCTGCATGACGAATTCGACGTTTTCGCGCGCCGTCAGCACTGGAATCAGGTTGAAGGCCTGGAACACGAATCCGATCTGCCTGAGACGCAAGTTCGCGCGTTCGCCCTTACTGAGGTTATCGATGCGCTGACCGGCGATGTACACCTCGCCACTGTCTGGCTTGTCCAGTCCGCCAATCGCATTCAGCAAGGTTGTTTTGCCGCCGCCAGACGGTGCCGACAGGCAGACGAATCCACCCGCGTCGATTTCAATGCTGACATGATCGAGCGCCTTGATATTTTCATCGCCCTGGCGATAGGTTTTGCACAAATCGACGCAACGTACAGCTGTCATAGTCAGACCTTCGTAAGCGCCGCAACGGGTTCATAATGGGCAGCACGCCATGCTGGTGCCAGGCTCGCAAAAAATCCGAGTACGAGTACGACGACATTGGCGAGGATGACATCGCGAAGCAGCAAGTCGGGATACAGAACGCTCGACATGCCCCACATATCCAGGCCTTCGCCAACGATCGATATGTCGATACCGTCTTTGATCGGCTGAATAGCCGCCCATGACAGCGCCGTACCAAGCACCAATCCGATCACGAGCAGCATCATCGACTCAATGATAATCTGCCCGAGGATGTATACGGGCTTCATCCCCAGCGCCAGCATCAGGCCGATCTCCCGCACACGCTCGAACACCGCCATCACGAGCGTGTTGACGAGGCCAAACGACAACGCGAGAAAGATCACGATGATCCATACGAATACAAAGCCGTCCATAATAGTGAGCATCGCGCCGAGATATGCATCGACTTCAAACCATCGCCTGACCTCGACGCGACTGTCGACGATAGCCGATACTTTGTCGTACAACGCCTCGACGTTACGATAATCATCGCCAAAGACAATGAGTTCCGAAACCTGGTCGTCGATACGCAACAATTTTTGCGTCGTGGACTTACCCGCGAAAATAAATGCTTCTTCAAACGCACTGACATTCGCCGTAAACAGCCCCACCACCCGAAAGCCGCGATCTGCGATCTCGTTGTCGGGATCCTGGCTCATCACAACCACACGTTTGCCGACCCGCGTATTCAGCATCTTCGCAAGTTTCTTGCCGATGACGATCCCCGTGTCCTCCGTGGACTCGAGAAAACGGCCTTCGACCTCATCATAGTCAACGAAAGTCAGACCGCGTTCGCGGTCTGGATCGACGCCTAGCAGCGTGATGCCGCGAGACTCATACTCACTGGTAATGACCGCGGGAACTCGCACGCGTGTAGCCCAGTGCGCTATGTCGGCAGCTTCGAACTTCGCCGCGAGTTCCGTATCGCTGATCGATATGAGATTGGCAACGCTGGGATCATCCCGGTACTCGGGATGGTGTACCTGTATGTGACCGGGCAACGCGCTGATTCCATCCTGGATCATTTGCGTGACCATGCCGCGCATCAGTGCTGTCATGAAGATCATTGCCCAGGTGCCGAGAATCACCGCTGCCAGCATGATCAGCGTACGGCGATGATTGCGCCACAGATTGCGCCAGGCGAGCGTCGTAAGAATCCCGACCATATGCATTACACGGCCCTCATCGCCGCAACCGGATGCAGGCGATGCAGCCTGAGTGCCGGGTACAACGCGGAGAGCATCGTAAACAGGTATACGACTATTGGCCCGATCAGCAGCGTTAATACGGTTATCTGCGGGAAGAAGCGAGCGGGCAGATTGAATTTCGCCGCCATCTCCGCCATACCCGGGTACGCGAAACCATTGATGCTGAAGTAATAAGTCACGAGCGCGCCAAGCAGCGCACCGAGTAACAATCCCAGCACGCCCATAATCGCGGTTTCAAGCAACACCAGCCAGGCGAGCCGGCCTGGCGTGAGCCCGAGCGCCATGACGATGCCGAATTCGTGGGTGCGCTCGAGTACCGACATCAGTTGCGTGTTTAACACGCTGAACGCGACCAGGATGACGAGTATTCCGTACATGAAAAATGAGCTGCTTATGTCAGCCCTGATCGCTTGTTTGAGTCCGGGTTGCAACGCGTCCCAATCGTGTACAACGAGATCATGACCTGCCGGCAACAATGCATTAACCCGTATCTGCAGTTCGGCAACATCGTCAATCACCGGAGCATTGATAACGACCAAGTGCCCCGCTCCCCGCATATAGAAAACATCCTGAAACAGGCCCAGTGGAATCTCCACGATGCTGCGATCGATCTCTGCAAGACCGCTGTCGAAAATACCGACTATTGTGACGACCGCTGCAGCGAAGGAACCATCAAGACCGCTGCCAAGCAAAGTCAACTCAGCACCAAGTTTGACGCGCAAATTACGCGCCAGGGCTGCGCCGATAACGATCTCGGTTGCTGCGTTGTCGCCGAGATAACGTCCCTCCCCGATTAACCCGGGTATTGTCGATACGTTGACTTCAAATTCCGGCTCGACGCCGAAAACCGCAATCCCGTAGCTGCGCTCGTCACTCGACACAAGCGCAAAAGCCGATGCGCGTGCGGCGATATCATCGGAGCCAAGCTCCCTGCGCAGCAAGTCGCTAAGCGGCACGATATCGGCAACGGTTTGACGCATTCTCTGATCGTCTTTGTAACCGGGCGCTTGAATCTGCATGTGCCCGGTAAATGCCTGCAACGAGTTATCGATCATCAGCCCATACATACCGAATTGCAGTGAAATCATGAAGACCAGCAACATATTCGAAAACATCATGGCGCCGATCGTCAGCCAGGTGCGTCGCGGGTGTCGCCACAGATTGCGCCACGCCAGACGAAAAACGAGGATCACGACAATCAGTCTCGGGGGTTTCGCAGGTTGGACAATGTGAAGAGGCTATCGTGGAGATCGACCGAATATTCAACCGACAGGAGTTGCAGCTCCGTCCACTCGTCGAGGGTCGCAACTTTGCCCATACGTTGCCTGAGGGCAACCATCCGCCCGCCCATTTCGCCGATCTCCAGTGATTGCAGTTGCTTGATGAGCTCACCGTCCTGATCATAAAAGCTGTGTAGCAGAACGACATGATCCGCACGAATCCGCAGGACCTCCCGACCCCAGACCACGGGGGCGTCCTCGTGCGGAATCGATTCGATTTCATAAACAGTGACACCGTCCGATTCATCAACGCTTATTATCGTATGATCGTATACATCGACGATCTCATCGGCTCGCGCCACATCGTTGTTGGAAAAATCCGATCCCATCCAGCTCTGCCCCATCATCGACGATGGCACTTTGATCACCCTGTTTATCTTTGGCGAGAACGACCACATGTTGTTGTTATCCGTGAGCATGCGGTTACCGCGATCTTTTTTTGGCTCAATGACGACGAGTAAGGATTTTTCATCACCCTTGGTCCAGGCGCGCATCGTCATCGAACGCTCCCATCCGGGACGATGAATGACCATCGTCATGACGCTGATCGACGAGACGCCGCGCCAATGATTGACGGCATCACGGACGATTGCGGCCGCGTCGGGTTCCTGCGCATGCGCGACAGCTGTGGTCGCAACGACCAAGAGAAGGATTCGTATCATCATGGATGCCTGATACCTTAATTAAGTGAAGAACGTCATGGTCAGAGATCGCTGGCCACAATGTAGAATAATCAACAGTATAATTGACTCAACCACCAAATGAATTTCGTCTTTTCTGTCCCGCAACTCCCGCGTATTCTGCAAGGCGATGACAGGGGGTATGACAAGACATGAGAACCGAATGAATATTCCAGTTGCAGAACGCTTGTACAGGAAATTTAGACAAAGTGGCGAAAATCGTTCTGACGAATCAGGCGTTTTGAGGAAACTTGATGATTCACGGATTGACTGACCCGCAACTGACACTTCAGGCAGCGGCGCGTGAACTCGCGGAGACCGAGTTTCGTCCTCGTGCCGCTGAGGTCGATGCAACTGAAGAATATCCATGGGACAGCGTCAAGCTTCTCGCCGATGCTGGTCTGATGGGCATGACGATACCGAAAAAGTACGGTGGCCGTGGTCTTACCTGCCTCGACACCGTTCTTGTTGTAGAGCAAATCGCGAGGTGTTGCGCAACGATGGGCCGCATCACCGTCGAAGCCAACATGGGTGCAATCGGCGCGATTATGACCTACGGTTCTGAGAAACAGAAGCAGCGAGTGGCGCCCTATGTCCTGGCTGGCGACAAACCGGCAATCTGCATAACAGAACCAGATGCTGGCAGCGCCGCAACAGAGATGACCACAACGGCGCAGAAACACGGTGACTGTTACGTTCTCAACGGCACCAAATACTGGATAACGGGAGGAGGAGTTTCCAAGGTCCATCTGGTTTTCGCCCGTGTGATCGAAAACGATGAATACAAAGGCATCGGCGGATTCATCGTGGTGAGAGGCGAGAACGATAGTGGATTAAAAATTGGCGAACGCGAGCCCGCAATGGGTGTGCGCGGCATTCCCGAAACGTACGTGCATTTCGACGGCCTCGAAGTCGACAGCGATATGTTGGTCGTGCCGCCGCAGGGCCTGCGCCGCGGTTTCGCTGATCTGATGAATGCGTACAACGCCCAAAGAGTAGGAGCGGGAACTGTCGCGTTGGGAATTGCGACAGGAGCGTTTGAGATCGCAGTCGAGTACGTCAAGAAGCGCAAGCAATTCGGGCGACCGATCGCAGAGTTCCAGGGTCTGCAGTGGATGATTGCCGATATGGCAACGAATTTATCAGCTGCACAAGCGCTGCTGTACAACGCTGCCGCCAATGGCGGTACCGGTTTTCCATCGATGTTGGATGCCGCACGAGCAAAGGTTTTCGCCGCTGAAATGGCCAACAAAGTGACGAACGACGCACTTCAGTTGCACGGTTCAATGGGTTATTCGAGACGCCTGCCGCTGGAGCGAGCCGTTAGAGACGCAAGGATGTTTACTATCGCCGGCGGGACGGCCCAAATACTACGAACTCAAATTGCCAGCAGTATTTTGGACATGAAATTGCCGCAAACCCGCGATGGCCACAGCATCCTGTCGGCGCGAGAAAGCGACGCGGAGCAATGATCTCGAAGGTCTAAGGTATTCCTTTCCGCTGAACAGCCCCCTTCGGAGTACAGCGGTCGTTCATATGGCAATAAAAACCATAAAATCACAGTCCGCTTTCGACCAAATGAGTGAATAATGACGGCAGTGAATTATCACGGCTGGAATAAATTTCGCTTCGCAGTCAGCAATATCCGACTACTGAAGACGTTTCACCGCCTCGAGTGACTTGTGAACGTTTTCCATCGGGGACATGCCGCCGATTGTCTCGGCAATCTTGCCATTTGGCATCACGATGAAAGTAGTGCGTTCGGCATAGCCGTGACCGATTTCGACGCCACGCGTGTCCTTGTCGCCCTCGCTATCCTCGTAAACGGTTATACCATATGACTTTGAAATTGCGCCGGTGGCATCAGATGCCACCGCAAGCTTGCCCGCGCAATAGTCTGGATCAGCCGAGAAATCATTGAGCCGCTCGATACTGTCGAGAGATACTCCAATCACACTCACGCCCGCGGCCGTGAACTCATCCATGTTTTCGGCGAATTCGTGCGCCTGAATATTGCATCCTTGCGTATAAGCTGACGGATAAAAATAGACCACAACCGGCCCGTCATCGAGCGCATCGCGGAGCGAAAAATCGAAGGGCTCGCCGGCCAGTGATGCCTTCGCCTCAAAGATTGGTGCGGTGTCGCCTGCTTCGAGCGCCGCGAAAGCTGAAAGAGCTATCACTGTCGAGCCAAGGAGACCGAGTAGAAAGTTTTTCATAGTTTGCCCATTGTTGGTTGGTTGTAGAACAACATCCTGCTTACGCGGGATAAGTAGCAAAAGACCGCTTTGTGTTGCGATTTCAATCGGTCGATGCAACACCTATATCTTAGCTGAATATCCGCTTTCGGGGTGGAGCGGACATAGAAAAACCCCGCCGAAGCGGGGTCTCAGGCAAATCCAAAATGACTATCCGTCAGCGATTCAGAATGCGCAGTTCGACGCGGCGATTGCGGGCTCTTCCGTCTGCCGTAGCATTGTCCGCGATCGGTTGTGCCTCACCGTACCCTCTCGATGTGAGGTTTTTGACACTCGCACCATTCCTGATCAGATAGTCGCGGACTGTGTTGGCGCGACGTTCCGACAGTCCCTCGTTATGTGCAGCACTGCCAGCGCTGTCTGTGTGCCCTGCGACCTCGATGATGAGGTCCGGATTCATACGCAGTGTTGCGGCTGCATCGTTGAGCACTGGTAGCGAGCCTGGCAACAGCCGGTCTGAATTGGTCTCGAAATTTACACCGGGTAGGCGGATAACCTCCCGAATCTCGCACCCTTTTACGTCAACTCGTACGCCGGCCCGGGTATTCGGGCAGTCATCAAGACGGTCGACAACGCGATCATTGTCACTGTCAAATTCGCAACCCTTGGCATCCACGGTTGCTCCCCTGACGGTATTCGGGCACTGGTCATTACGATCGGTCACGCCGTCTCCATCACCATCAAATGGGCAGCCGCGCGTATCGACGCTTTCCCCGGCCGGCGTATTTGAGCACGCGTCGCGACTGTCGGGCACGCCATCACCATCGGCATCGCTCTCGCGCTCAATTGGCGGCGGAGGTGCCTCAGTTTTGCCAAATCCGAACTGTAAACCAAGCGAGGTGATCTGATCGTTAAAGGTTAATGTATTCGCAACTTCGAAGCGCTGACGGAATTCGAACCTTAACGACACCGAACTGTCGCCAAAGCGGTACAACAGGCCGGCACCCAAATTTACCAGCGCTGAATCCTCAGGAGCAATCGTCAGCGAATCTGAATTCATAATGCCTATGCCACCCAACAGATACGGTGACAGGCGCGCATTGGGACTTAGCGAAAACAGCAGATTTAAAGACGCTTCCGAAATCTTGAGTTCATTGATGCCGCCCAGGTCCGAGTACCCAATCATGGCTTCCAGGGATACACGGTCTGTCAGGACCCAGCCCAGAGCAAGCTGAGCGCCACTAATATCATCGTCGGCCCCTCGGGCCTCGTCTTCATCGGTGTAAGAAACGGCTGGCGTAAAATACATCTCGCCAGCATTTACAGGTCCCGTTAAACAGAACCCACCCAGCACAATTAATGCGCCCAAACATGTGCTCTTGCCCATCAGACGGTCTCCGAGTTATTTCAATGGTCGAGTGTGACTCCCGGACATACACGTGCTATCGACCATGTCCCATTTATCTAAAGTCGTCGATGATGAAAATGAGCGTATTCATGAATAATCCAGGCTAGGGACCCGGAGCCCCAGGGTCATTTTCAATCGATGCCAGGTGGTCCTCTATGACTTGCCATAAAGGAGCGTCTACCCAGGTGTCATCGAGATAGAATTTTTCAGGCTCTTCTTCTTTGGGATCTATGAGCAGATTGTAGATTGATGCATAAGCCATATTGTTAATCGCATAACTATCTTCATCAATCTCTTTGATAAGCATTTTCCAATTGCGCCATTTCACACCAAAGAGTTCGTTACCGATGTAGATGACCATGGATTCTCGAGCGGATTTCTCCGACTTGCCCATGAAGAAATCAGATTGGTCAACACCATCGAGTATACGATCTTGCGGAATATCGCCGCCGACAAAATTGGCCAATGTGGGAAACAAATCGGTCATATGGACAATGTCGTTTGAGGTTTGCTTTGCTGGGATTTTCCCAGGATAGCGGATTAGAAAAGGCACGCGTAAGGAGCCTTCGTAGGGAGAAAACATGGTTCCTCGCCAGGGCCCGGTAAATCCAAACGATCTCTTTATACCTTCGCGACCATTGTCCGACGTAAATATAAAGATCGTGTTGTCTCTGAGCCCCAGCTCATCGATCGTATCGAGGAGTTCGCCCACGTAGGCGTCGGTCTGTGCAAGAACATCAGCAAAACTTCCGTTTCCGGTCGACCCTTTAAAGTCAGGATGGGCGTCGACGGGTTCATGGGTCTGCGTATACGGCAGATAGGCGAAAAAAGGCTGCCTGGTCTTAGCAATGCGTTTGATGAAATCGATGGCGTGATCGGTGATTTCCCGATCGATCGTTTTGCGCTTCTCGCGGCCGTACACTTCAAGTCTCTTAGGTGTTTCACCGCGCTTTGACGACACCACGTAGGTGAACTCGAGATCCGGGTGGGCCCCTTCCTGCCAGCTATCACTATCCGGCCAGAAGGCTCGATCCGATGAATTGGGAATTCCATACCACTCATCGAAACCCTGGTCTGTAGGGAAACGCCCCTCGGTGTCTCCCAAGTGCCATTTTCCAAACATGCCAGTCGCGTAACCGGCATCCGACAGCATTTCCGCCAGTGTAATTTCCCACTTGGTGATGCCCCACCATATACCCCTGGGAGGACCGTCAGGCCGCTGCCGGGCACGAATCCCGTAACGACC
>JACZSM010000098.1 GCA_022574185.1 Pseudomonadota bacterium | reverse complement strand
CGGCAAGAAATTTTTCGGGTCGTTGTTGCAACAGGATCGCCAGTAAACTGGATTTCTTACGTAACGGATCCTCCTTGTAGCCGCTGTCGGTCAAAGCAATTAAGGAATGCGTCAAAGAGACCAGCGACCTGTCGATTGACGAGGCGCAATCCAAACGCTTGCCTTCCTTGATGGCGGCGCTGGAGTCTGAGGATGCCGATGAAGGCCCGCGGGCCTTTCGCGAGAAACGCGAGCCGAATTGGAAGGGTCGTTAGTTGACGTTCGTCATCATGTCGCAGTGCGTCGGCATCAAGGACGGTACCTGCGTCGATGTCTGCCCGGTTGACTGCATTCACGAAGGTGAGACGATGTTTTATATCGATCCATTAGAATGTATAGCATGTGCGCTGTGCGAAACCGTTTGTCCGGTTGATGCCATCAGGCACGTTGAAGAAGTACCCGAAGAAGAAAAAAGCTATATCAAGATCAACGAAGAATTCTTTAGCGCGCCGAATGGCAATACCAGATCGGATAAAACACGTTGAACAAAATGATTCGCGGTGTTTTCTCCGTCGGGCGGCGATGCCTGCGATCAAAATCCACCAGAGTGATCGACAAATGACAACAGACGACGAAAATAACAAGAACGTTGCGACTTACCCGAAGCCAGCTTATGCGTGGTACGTCGTTGTCCTGTTGATGTTCTTCTACGTGTTGTCCTTCATGGACAGGCAGATCATCGCCGTCCTTATCGATCCGATCAAGGCCGACATGAACCTCTCCGATGTGCAGATCAGCTTGATCGGCGGGGTGTCATTCGGACTGTTCTACTCGCTGGTCGGAATTTTCATCGGTCGATTGGCTGATTCAATGAATCGACCGTTGCTGATTGCGGTGGGCGTGTTTATTTGGAGCCTGACCACGGCCATCAGCGGGCTGGCAGGTAAGTTTTGGCAGTTGTTGTTCTTGCGTATGGGAGTAGGGCTGGGCGAGGCAGCGTTGCTGCCGTCGACATTGTCCTTGCTTACCGATTATTTCCCACCGAAGCGGCTGGCGACGCCAACCAGCGTCTTCTTGCTCGGCGCGCCGATTGGCATCGGCCTGTCTTTCGCAGCGGGTGGCTTGCTGTTCAATGTTGCACAAGACATTGTGGCTGTTGACGGCTGGAACGAAGTCGCTGTCATCGGAGGGTCAGCAGCCTGGAAACTGGTTCTCATTTTTCTGGGCATGGTCGGCATGATCATGACGCTCGGTTTGCTGACCGTGCGCGAACCAAGATCGAAAAGTTCTGCGGCGGTAGAGAAGCAGGAAGAAAGCAGTTTGAAGGCGAGCGAGGCCGCCGACCTGTCTGACGTCAAGATTTACGCCCGCAAACACTGGGCGGCGATTGCGAGCTTGTACATTTGCATGGCCCTTGTTTCGCTGGCGGCCTACTCACAGGCCTTCTGGGATATCGCATTTCTTTCCAGGAGCTATGGCCGGGATCCTTCAACCGTGACATTCATGTACGGCATGGTGCAGCTGTTTGCGGGGCTGACGGGAATGCTGACGGGCGGCATCATTGCGGACCGCCTGAGCAAGCGCGGTAAACATGGATCGAGCGTCATTATGGTAATGATCGGTTGCGCAATCTCGGTGCCGTTCAGTTTCATGTATCCATTGATGGGGTCAGTGTCGAGCGCCCTGTGGCTCATGGTGTTCGCCATTTTCGGTAGCAACATGGCTTTCGCTTGTGCTGCTTCGGCCATGCAGAAAATGTTTCCGCTGGCGATGCTCGGTCTGGCCGCCGGAGTCTACTTCTTTCTCTCAAACTCGGTGGGACTCCTGATTGGCCCCACGTTGGTCGCTGCATTGACCGACTACGTACTCGGGGATCCCAACAAAGTTGGCATTTCCTTGTCTGCCGTAGGCGGTACCGCAAGACTGCTTGCGTTCATTATCATTCTGGCCGGCTACAAGGCGTATTGCAACTTGTTGCGCGAGCGGGAAGCGGGTCTCGAAGTTTAGAAACGGATTCGGTACTTGCCGGACCCATTCTCATTGCGGCCAACAGGCACGATAGGCGAGTCTACGGGCAACGAATATTGTGCTTTCAATGACGATGAGAAAGTAACAAAATTATCGCTCGCGATGGCCGCAAACGACCAATTACCATCTGCTGTGGGATCGAGCTTCTTCAGCTCGAAAACATAGTCCGCCACGATATCGCGATTGGTGTCCGGTTGCGGGTCCCACCGGTCGAGATGTCAAAATTGCCGTCGAAATAACACGATTGCCGCACCGAACGGCACCGCCCAGACAATTCGATGCGCCAGCATCTCCAGGGCGGGAACCGCGTGCACGAACTTGAAATAGACGGGCAGAAAGCCCCAGATGGAATACGCAATCAGCGCCGAGATCAGGCCATTGCGCAGCTTCTCGTCATCCAACTCAACGGCGGTCACGAGTCATCAGGTTCTCTGTGGCCAGCGCAACTCAAGCGTTGGAAGGTCCCCCCGTCGCACCGCCCTTGACGATATTTGTGGCGAGCGCAATCATGGACGACAGATCGGCAAGATTGGCGGGAATAACCAGTGTGTTGCCCGCCTTCGCGATTTTGCCGAATTCTTCTATGTATTGTTCCGCTATGCGCAGCTTCATTGCCTCCGATCCGCCGTCCTGGATCAGTGCCCCGGCGACTGTCCTGAGGCCATCCGCGGTGGCCGTCGCAATGGCCAGAATGGCTTCTGCTTCACCTTCTGCTTCATTGATCTGCTGCTGCTTCGCCGCCTCGGATTCCTTGATGACACGCTGCTTTTCACCTTCCGCCTGATTGACAACGGCATCGCGTTCGCCCTCGGAATTCAGTATCACGGCCCGTTTCTCGCGCTCGGCACGCATCTGCTTCTCCATCGCGCTGAGTACATCGGGCGGCGGATTGATGTTCTTGATTTCGTAACGAAGTACCTTGACCCCCCAGGGATCCGATGCTTTGTCCAGTTCCCTGACAATATTGGCGTTGATCGCACTGCGTTCTTCAAACGTGCGGTCAAGATCGATCTTGCCGATCTCACTACGTAGCGTTGTCTGCGCAAGCTGCGAAATCGCAAACATGTAATCGCCGATTCCGTAGGACGCGCGGCCGGCATCGAGCACCTGCATGTACAGAACGCCGTCGACGCCCACTTGCACGTTATCGTTGGTAATGCACACCTGCTCCGGAATGTCGATCGCATGCTCTTTAAGCGTGTGCCGATAGGCGATGCGCTCTATGAAGGGAATCAATATGTGGAAACCCGCGCGCAAAATTTTGCTGAATTTGCCGAGACGCTCAACGACATAGGCATTTTGCTGCGGAACGACAATGGCGGTCTTGGCCACAATAAAAACGACCACAATCGCGACGGCCATGGAAACGTAAAGTGAATTCATCTCTGATCCTTATTATTTGTAATTTTCGTAAATCGCCTAGTCGACCTCAACACGTATATGCAATGTGAGACCTTCGCTGCGCAGGATTATTGCTCGCTCACCTGCGGCGATACCGACATCGCCGGCGTTGAGCACTGTCCATTCCGAGCCACGGAAACTGGCGCGACTCTGCTCGCCTGGGGCAAGATCGTGTTTAACAACCACATAATCGCCCGCGAGGCCTTCCTTGAACCCGACCACATCGCCACGAATCTTCGCATAGATGCTCTTGCGAAACGTAACCATTGACAGCAGCGATAGCAGCGCGAACGTAAGCCATTGCGCCCACTCCGGCATCACGACTCCAGCGCTGCTCAAGAGACCGACAATGGCCGCCGACACACCAAGAAATATAAGATAAAACTGTGCATCTATCGCGAACAACTCGGCGCCAAACAGGAATGCACCCAATACCAGCCATGCCCACCAAGTCATGCAACTGCTCCTAAGCCGACGTAATGCAACACTATACCGTGCCGCGAATAAAAGCGGGACTGCCGCTGCACCGTATCTGTGGAGTTACCCCGTTTCCGTGGACGGTTAATGAGTTGAGATTTCTGCAGTGGCTATCATTCTCCTTTCGTAGTTAATGGGTGACAAGTAATCGATTGAGGAATGGCGTCGGTGTGGATTGTACCAGCCCTCTGAACTGCCCCCATTCTTTGGCCACCTGGCTTGTTAGATTTTCCGTTTTTCCCGTATTCCAAAATAGGCCATCTCTGGCGTGATGTAGTTCTGTGAACTATGTGGCCGTCTTTCGTTGTATCGACGACGCCACTTTTCGATAATCACTCTCGCCTCGGTCAGACTAACAAAGATTTCTGCGTTCAGACATTCTTTGCGAAAGGTGCCGTTGAAACTTTCATTGCTGCCATTCTGCCATGGCTTTCCCGGTTCGATATTCGCCAGTTTGATACCGTAGCTTTTCATTTGCTCCTGTAATGCCCCGGCAAGCAACTCACTGCCGTTGTCGCTGCGGATCGCTTTCGGCATTCCAAAGCGAGTGACCATTTCCCTCAGCGCCGCTTGGACATGCTGATGTTGTAAGTGCCGAGCGGTCTTGATCGCCAGACAATAGCCGGTTGCCTCATCCTTGACAGTCAGACAACGCAGCGGCTCAGCATCGCCATAGCGATCATGCACGAAATCCCAAGCCCAAACATCGTTACGATGTCTGGCAGGCCCCTCCAGTTTGTCACCGCTGCGCACCTTGCGACGCGGCCGATACGGCGGCAACGACAGGCCATTCAAGCGCCACAGCCGATAAAGCCGTTTGTCGTTGAACTGCCAGCCTCGCAGCCGCAGGTAGCCGCCTGCTAGTCGGTAGCCCCAGCTCGGATCTTCCCGGGCCACGATCCGTAACGCCGCTGACAACCACCGGTCCCGGCGTTCACGTAGCGGCCGGTAGTCGATCCCGGAACGCGGTGTCGAGCATAGCCAGGCCGCCCGGCGCCGGCTCAATCCCCGATTCACTGCTAATCGTGCCACCGCCCGCCGTGCCCGCGGGCTCACCACTTTTTTGCCTGAATCTCCTTCATCACCTCCACTTCCAGATCGCGTTCGGCCACCAGCTTCTTCAGCCTGGCGTTCTCATCGCGTAAGCGCCTGAGCTCACGAACGTCTGACACCTCCATGCCCGAAAACTGCCGGCGCCAGCGATAAATCGTTTGCTCCGCAACCCCATGTTTGCGCGCCGTGGACGTCACCGTATCCATTTCAGCTTCCCGCAATATCGATACGATCTGTTCTTCCTTATAGCGACTCTTCTTCATCTCGGTTCTCCTCAGATTGAGGAAAACCTAACATAGCTCTGGTCCAAAGTTCGGGGGGCACTCCA